>JADGEM010000027.1 GCA_016744375.1 Gammaproteobacteria bacterium | reverse complement strand
AAACGTTCGAATTCACTTTCTGGCATACGTAATCAAAAACAGTCATCCCATAACTTTAATCGAGGCAGTCGTTCCCGAAGTCGATCGGGCGGCGGCGGTCATCGTGGCGGCGGCGGACGTAGATGACAGAGAACTTAGCTTTAGCTAACTTATTGAGAGTGATGAAACAAATGGAAACCAGAATGAAATTTGATAATGCCCCTGTAAATATTCAGAACATACAAAACAAAAAGCAGCGTCGGTCAAAGATTGTCTCTTTTTTTAGTATAAACTTGCTGTTATTAGTTCTAAGTCCTGGTGTTTTTGCTCAGCAGGCTTTTTTTTCAACGGCTGAAAAAGCGGCGGATAAACTGCATGAAGTGGTTCTTGCAAAGGATCCTGCTGCGGTCAAAACAATGCTTGGTTCGGAAAATATAAATTTATTGCCGCTTGAAGAAATTGATGAGCTGGATAGAAATCTTTTTCTTAATGCCTGGAAAAAATCCTATCAATTAATTGCTGGAAAAAAAGATCAATTCTTTATCGGGGTTGGCAAGCTCGGCTGGACTTTTCCAATTCCTCTGGTTAAAGGAAAAAATGGCTGGTATTTTGATACCGCTGCTGGAATTGAAATTATAAAGACAAGACGTATTGGTCGTAATGAGCTTTCTTCTATACAAGCTGCTATGGCATATTATGATGCCCAGAAAGAGTATGCAGAACAGGATAGAAATGGTGATGGTTCACTAGAATATGCACAAAAATTTTTAAGCACTCCAGGTAAAAAAGATGGTTTATACTGGGCGGTAAAATCAGGCGAAAGCCCTAGTCCTCTAGGCTCTTTATTTGCTGCAGAGACACCTGAAGGTGCATATCATGGCTATTACTATAAGATACTCAAGGGACAGGGAAAAAATGCTAAGGGAGGTGCATACAACTATCTTAGCGGTAAGCGCATGAACTATGGATTTGCTCTGCTTGCCTGGCCAGCAGAGTATGGTGATTCAGGTGTTATGAGTTTTAGTATCAACCAGGACGGTATTCTTTATGAAATGGATCTTGGTTCAGATACGGATAAACTGGCACCAAAAATGACACTTTTTAACCCAGATGAAGGTTGGGTGCGTTCAGAAGAAAATCCATAAGATAAATTAAGCAGGGAGTGTGAAATGAGCATTAAAAGACATGGCCTTTCAATTGGCATTGAAAAATCCAATTCAAAATTTTTTATGACTATGAAAGCAGTCGGTAAGTTAACTCATGAAGACTACGAAATAATAACGCCAATGATTAATTCGGCACTTGCTGGAGTTAAAGATGCTGATGTCCACATGTTAATTGACGGAACTGAGATGGAAGGCTGGGAAGCAAGAGCTGCCTGGGATGATTTCAAGTTAGGTATCAAACATGGTAGGGAATTTAAAAAAATTGCTATTTATGGCAATAAGAACTGGCAGGAAATTGCTGCAAAATTAGGTTCATGGTTTGTTTCAGGTGAAGTAAAATACTTTGAAAGTTTTAATGAGGCCTTAGAGTGGGTTGATGTTTAATATGATGCTTAAAAATATTCAGATTTTTTCCCTGACACTTGTATTGAGTGTATTACTAAATGGTTGTTCTTCAATTGGAAAAATTGAAAATGATACAGTAGCACAGTTGCCAGAAGGTGAGCAACGATACACAATTAAAAATTATTCAGATCAGCATCCTGCCGGAGATACTCTTTTTTTACTGGCTTTTTCCGGTGGTGGTACCCGGGCGGCGGCTTTATCCTATGGTGTATTAGAAGAACTCAGGGATACTCATTACCAATTAAATGGTAAAGAAGTTCGCCTTTTGGATGATGTTGATCGGATCAGTTCCGTTTCCGGGGGGAGTTTTACTTCTGCCTATTATGGTTTATTTGGTGACAAAATATTTGATGATTTTAAAGACGATTTCTTATACCGGGATGTCCAGGGCGATTTAAGTAGCTTGATCCTCGGTGTTTTTGATCTGGTTGGCCGAATGTTTTCCACAACAAGTCGTACTGAAGTTGCCATTGATTACTATGATAAACATATTTTTAAGGGCAAAACCTTTGCCGATCTACAGAGCTCTGGCGGACCCTTAATACTAATTAACTCCACTGATTTGAATTCACAAAGCCAGTTTATTTTTCTTCAGGCGCAGTTTGATTTTCTATGCTCTGATCTCTCTCAATTTAAAGTTGCAAGAGCTGTGGCAGCATCTTCAGCGGTACCGATTGTTTTTCCTCCCATACTATTAGAACGGCATGGTGAATGCAATTATGAAAAACCTCAATGGTTGAGTAATGCCGAGACAGCAGCAGAGCTGAAAGAGGATCAACGACTAAAGAAATCAGCGGGTGCATTGAGCTTTTATCTGGATAAAAATAATCCTCCCTATGTGACCTTGCTGGATGGTGGAATAACTGATAATCTTGGCTTGCGCACTATTTTAAAAACGGTCAGTCTTTCTGGTGGTGTAAAAAAGATCAGCGAGCGGGCATATAAAACAAAAAATCTGCCGAAACGTCTGGTTATTATCGTTGTTAATGCTTCAACATCCAGTGAAACGGAAATTGGAAAAAACACTACTATGCCTTCAATTGGTGATACTTTATCTGTAGTGACTGATATTCAATTACATCTTTATAATATGGAAACGAATGATCTGCTTAAGAAACAGTTAATTCAGTGGGCAAGTATTATTTCAACTAAAGAAAATCCAGTCACTCCTTATTTTATTGATCTGGATGTAACCGATATACAAAATAAGTCGGATCGTGTATTTTTTAATCAAGTCCCAACCAGCTTCTCGATTGAAAAAGAGCAGGCTGACCGACTGATTGAACTGTCAAAAAATATGCTGCGTGATAATCCTGAATACCAAAAATTATTACATAAATTAGGTGCCCGTAAGGATTAGTATATTAATTCTGGAGAGCATGGCTGGTTAGCTCATGTTAAATATTGAAAATTGATCAAGAAGGAGTCGCCTTTGCTCCGCAGAAAAATGCAATAATATAGGCATAACATTTATTTGATGAGGAAAAAAATGCTGCACCTAAATAAAATTAATCCCTTTCAATTTCTTTCTTTTACAATTGCAGCAATGCTTATCCTGTTAACAATATCATGCTCAAAAACACCTGATGTTCGCCTGACCTTGTGCCAGGATATGACTGAACTACTATTGAATTCAGCAGATAACCTTGAATGGAAAGATCATAAAGCAATTATAAGAGGATATAATGATCTTGAAATGCAAGTCTCTTATTCATTAGTTAACTCTGATGCCCCGGCTGCTAATCAAGCTTCTTGTTTTTATACGTACATTCAAAATCAGGATGCGGTGGGTGCAGAAGAATTTAATGCACCCACTTCGGCTTTTTCTACGTATCCCATCAAGATGATATTAAATGGCCAATTCGTAGATAAGAAAAAATTAGCAAATCTGGTAAATTTGGCTATGGTCAATCAAGGTAAAAGGGCAGTCGTTAAAGTCAAAGAAACCGTGGACCAGGGAATTGAAACAATCAATGAGAAAGTAGAAAATTAGCTCGAAAAATAAATATTGATTGTGATAGTCAGGAAGGAGATATAGGTACTCTATGAACATGCGCCTCCCGGAGGCGCATGTTCATGTTGATATTATTTTATCATTGCTTCAGCTGCTTTTTTCATATCAACTGAATCAGAGGCTTTTTCTTTATCTACAGAGTCATACGCTTTTTGGTAATCAACGCCATCCGTACTGACCGCTTCCATTGCCTTAGTGGTATCCACTGAATCAGCCGCTTTTCCTTTATCAACAGAGTCATAAAGCTGATTATAATCTACAGCGTGGGCTGATGTGATGGTAAAAAAGAATAAGCTTATCAGTAATTTTTTCATGATATTAATCTCAAATAATTGTTTATGTGATAAATAATAATATGTGAAGTATATTCAGTTTTGTTGTTTTAGTCTAATAAAATAATTTTTCATTGTCAGTGTGTTTTTCTATGAATAGATTGTTGTAATATTCTAACATTATTAACTGTTTAATTTTTGTTTGACAATAAGCCTCTCAGTAATAATTCCATTTATTATTTTATTGTGTATAGTATTATACTGTAGGCAGGTTGTTCAGCCGGTCTATTAATGATAATTGAGTTTTGAAATTTAAGGATAACATATGTTTCAACAATTATTTCAACAATCTTTTTCTAAAATAATATTGCTAATATTTTTATTGCCCATTTCACAATCGTTATTTGCACAAGAAAATCCTGATGATATCATTAATGCCTGTTCCGCCTGCCATGGTTTTGATGGCGTCGGCAAAGAAGCTGGGATTCCCAGCCTATGGGGACAGCCTGAGACTTATCTTAAGCATCAAATTGAAGCTTTTCGAGATTCAACTCGTATCAACCTTGCTATGGATGCTGTTTCTCATGAGTTACCGGATAAAGATATTATTTATGCGGCTCAATACTATTCAAAACAAACGGGGCCATCTGATTTATCCGGTTCACTGGTATGGCGTGGTGATAAATGGCCGGGAGATATGTCTTTAGGTGAAAAAATAGCTTATACCGGGAAGTTAGCAGTGAAAATGCCTGCCTGTGTGACCTGTCATGGACCCAGTGGTGTTGGTGTTGCTCCTTTTTTTCCACGCTTAGGGGGGCAGGATAAAAATTATCTGTCCAATCAACTGCATGCCTGGAAAACGGGCAAACGACCACCTGGAACAATGGGCGTGATGGTTGGGATTGCGATTTCACTGACTGATGAAGAAGTCGAGGCTGTCACTGCTTATTTTGCTGCTCAGGGGGAGAAAAAATAATGAAATATTACTTCTTATTTGTTTTAACTTTTTTGACCTCTTCTTTGCACGCAGAAACCTTTCATGATCTCTATGAAATTGAACCGGGTGCGATGATTCAGGGCAATGGCGAACACAAGCTGCCACAGTGGACTAATTTAAAAAATGGTGAAGCAGGTGATGTGGTTAAAAAAGGCTATTCACTGTTTATGAATGGCAGTCAATTAAAGTCAATCGGTGTGGTTAATAATGGTATGTCCTGTACCAATTGTCATTTAAGTGGCGGCCAACTGGCGCATGCTGCACCCATGTGGGTAGCCTATCCTGCTTTTCGTAAAAAAAATAATAAGATCAATTCCTTCGAAGATCGTATTCAGGGATGTTTTCTCTATTCTATGAATGCAAAGGATGGTAAGCCGCCCGAGCTCAAAAGCAAGGAAATTCTGGCCCTGGAAGCTTATTCACAATGGCTGACCGGTAATGTTCCTAAAAACAAATCAATACCTGGAAGAGGCTTTGTTAAATTAGAAAAGGCAGAACAATCCCCGGATTATCTGCGGGGACAAATAGTCTATAAAAAACAATGTGCACTTTGCCATAATGATGATGGCTCCGGACGACAAATATCTGAACGTTATGTGTTTCCGCCCCTATGGGGAAAGGACAGCTTTAACTGGGGGGCTGGTATGCACCGAGTCAATACCGCAGCTTCATTTATTAAAGCCAATATGCCGCTGGGACTGGGCAATTCATTAACTGATCAGCAAGCATGGGATGTTGCTTATTTTATCAATAGTCATGAAAGACCACAGGACCCAAGGTTTAAGGGAAAGCTGGATCAAACTCAGAAACAGTTTCATCAACATAATGGTCAATACGGTAAAATTTCACCTGAAGATAAACATATCTTAGGTGCAAAAGCCTATTAAAATAAAAGGATTTTAAATAGCTCATGAGTGATTTATTTCAGCATACAGTGAGTGTCTTTCTGGCTTTTTTTGCGATTATGAATCCTGTTGCTAATACGGCGGTATTTGTTGGCTTAACTGGTGGGTTGGAGCGAGCAGCCCAGCAAAAAATAGCACTTAAAGCCTTAATCATAACTTTTTTTATCATATTGATCTTTGCTGTTCTGGGGAATACCATTTTTCATTTATTTGGTATTACCTTACCAGCATTAAGAATTACCGGAGGTATTCTGGTTTTTCTTATTGGTTATCAAATGCTTCATGGTGAAAGTTCAAAAATGCATCAGCCTGAAGAAAATGATGATAGCGATATTTCGGTATCACCTCTGGCGGTTCCAATTCTTGCGGGGCCGGGAACTATTGCAACGGCCATGAATTATTCAGCAACAGGTGATTGGGCTGAAATTCTGATCACCATTGCTGCCTTTTCTATTCTTTGTTTATTCACTTATGTCTGTTTTGTTTTTGGTCAAAGATTGGTTCAATTCTTTGGTGCCAGTGGTATCAGTATTGTGACTCGCTTAATGGGTCTGATTCTAGCGGTTATCGGAATTCAAATGTTATTGGAAGGTGTTTTTGGCGCAATTGCCAGTTTTACAAATGTCACGATTAAAACCTGATTAATGCACTCAATTAATAAAAAGTAAGAAGAGGTGAAACATGAATAAATGGACTGCAGTGATGCTTTTACTCGTGGTTTTACTCTTTGGTAGTGTGATTGGCTTTAATCTTTATAAGCAGGATAAAATAGCTGAATTTATGGCCAATAGACCTGCACCAGAGTTTCCAGTGACAGCCATTAAAGTTGAGGCTGTCTCATGGACTCCCGGGATCAGTTCCATTGGTTTTATTGAACCCAATCAGGGAATTGATCTGGAGGCAGAAGAGCCAGGTAAGGTTGTCGCTATTAATTTTGAATCAGGAGATGCTGTCACCGAGGGTAAGTTGCTTGTTGAGTTGGATCAGGCCGTGGAACAGGCAAATCTCAAGAGTGCGGAAGGTCAGCTGCCATTTGTAAGAGCCACTTATGAGAGAATGCAAAAGCTGGTCGCAAAGGGTAACATCTCCAGAGAAAATTTTGATAAAGCCAATTCAGACTATCTTCAATTACAAGCTGAGATAGAAAGTCTTAAAGCAACGATTGAACGCCATAATATTATTGCGCCATTTAATGGCCTTGCAGGTATTCGTAATGTTTATCTGGGACAATATCTGCAACCAGGTGATGAGATAACACGTCTTGAAGATACCGATTTAATGCGTATTCGTTTTACTGTTCCACAAACTGAAATGTCAAAAGTCTCTGTTGGGCAGTCAGTCAAGGTAATTGTTGACGCTTTTCCTGGTTTACGCTTTAGCGGTCAGATTACAGCAATTGATTCTATTATTAATCCTCTTAGTGGTGTGGTTGAATTACAGGCATCCATACCGAATAATCAAGGCCAGTTGCGTTCAGGTATGTTTGCTAAAGTAACGGTCATATTACCTTCTTTGAACAATCAGGTCGTTGTTCCGCAATCCGCGGTTACTTTTGCACTTTATGGTGAGTCCATTTATGTCATTGAAGAGAAAAAAGATAAAACAGGAAAATTGTTCAAAGAAGTAAATCAAAGAGTCGTTAAGGTTTCCAGTCGGGCAGGAAATAACGCAAAGATCGATTCAGGTATCAAATCAGGCGATCTTATAGTGACCTCAGGGCAGGTGCGTTTAAGTAATGGTAGTCGGGTGAAAGTTGTGCAGAGTAATACTCTCAACACGCCTGAACAATTACCTAAACTTTAATGCGTTATTTAATGAGTGGTCTGGAGGTCTGACTGATGAAATTTACTGATACATTTATCCGCCGTCCAGTTTTGGCTGCGACCATTAGCTTATTACTTGTACTGCTGGGTTTGCAGGCTTTAAAAGATATGCAGATCCGTGAGTATCCGATGATGACCAATACGGTGATCACCGTCACCACAAGTTATTATGGTGCCAGTAGTGATTTAATTGAAGGCTTTATTACCCAGCCCCTCGAACAGGCCATTGCTCAGGCTGACAATATTGACTTTATGACCTCCCAGAGTTTTTTAGGGTCTTCCATTATTACTATTTTTATGAAACTCAATACCAATCCAGATGGTGCGGTGGCCAACATTCTGGCTAAGGTCAATAGTGTACGTTCCAAGTTGCCTCAGGAGGCAGAAGATCCCACCATTGATTCTTCTACAGGTTCATCCTCATCATTAATTTATATTGCTTTTTCCAGTGATACGATTAATGGCAGTCAAATTACAGATTATCTTGAACGTGTAGTCCAGCCGCAAATATTTACTATTAATGGGGTGGCTAAAGTTAATCTTAATGGTGGCAGTGATTTTGCCATGCGGATCTGGCTTGACCCTCGAAAAATGGCGGCCTATGGTTTGACTGTCACAGAAGTCTTGCAAGTACTTCGGGATAACAATTACCAATCAGCACCGGGTCAGGTGGTTGGTTATTTTGTGCAGTTGGATATTGAGGCTGAGACACAAATACAGGATGTTGCCAGTCTGGAAAAACTGGTGGTTGCTGATTATAAGGGCTCTCTGGTAAAACTGAGAGATATTGCTGAAGTCTCAATGGAAAAAAGTCATGATACTCTGCGAGCACAGGCGAATGGCAATAATGCCGTGATTTTGGCTGTTGATCCAACGCCTACAGCTAATCCCCTGGATATTACTGCTGCTGTGCGCAAAATGTTGCCGGATATTGAAAAAAATAAACCCAATAGTATCAAAATGCAGGTGGTTTATGATTCGACTCTGGCCATTCAGGAATCCATTGATGAAGTTGTTAAAACTCTGGTGGAAGCCACTATCATTGTTTTAATTGTCATTATTCTTTTTCTAGGCTCACTTCGAGCGGCCGCCATCCCAATTATTACCATACCCTTGTCACTGATAGGGGTGATTATGCTCATGTCAATGGTTGGCTTTTCCATTAATCTAATGACTTTACTGGCAATGGTGCTTGCTATTGGTCTGGTGGTTGATGATGCTATTGTGGTGTTAGAAAATGTTGATCGACATATTAAAGCGGGAGAAACACCTTTCAGGGCGGCAATTATAGGCACGCGTGAAATTGCACTTCCTGTTATTTCTATGACCATTACACTGGCTGCTGTGTATTCACCCATTGCGTTGATGGGAGGGATCACCGGTTCATTATTTAAAGAATTTGCTTTAACCCTGGCCGGTGCTGTGTTTATTTCTGGTATCATTGCACTCACCTTATCGCCTATGCTCAGTTCCAAAATTCTTAAGGAGCATGCTTCTCCAAATCGTTTTGAGACAATGATAAATCGTTTCCTGGAACAATTAACTCATGCATATCGTCGTCAACTGGATAAGGTTTTAAATCACCGTTTTGTGGTGTTAGCCTTTGCCTTTATCGTTTTTGCAGTATTACCAGTGTTGTTTGGTTTTATCCCTGCAGAACTGGCTCCTAAAGAAGATAAGGGGGCTTTTCTAATGATTGGTAAGGCACCTAGTAATGCCAATCTTGACTACATCGAACCAGTGATGTCAGCAGTAACAAAAGAGCTGCAATCTGAACAGGCGATTCAGGCCGTTATTGCTTTTGCAGGAACACCCTCTGGAAATCAGTCAATGAGTGTTGGTATTATGACTCCCTGGAGTGAGCGTAGTATCAGCCAGCATGATTTACAGAATCGCTTTTCAGAATACTTAAAAATGGTACCGGAAATGTCAATCTCTGCGTTCGGTTTTCCAGAGCTTCCAGGGGCCTCAAGCGGATTGCCCATTCAATTTGTTATTAATACATCCAATTCTTTTTCAAGCCTGTTTCAGGTTGCCGGAGATGTTTTGAAAAAAGTTAATGAGAATGCTCTGTTTGCTTTTAGTGATCTGGATTTAACCTATGATTCCGGAACCATGAAAATTCGTATTAACCGTGATAAAGCCGGGGTGTATGGGATTGATATGTCTGATATCGCCATCACTTTATCAGGAATGATGAGTGATGCTTATATCAATCGTATTAATTTACTGGGTCGCAGTTATGAAGTAATTCCTCAGGTAATACGTGAAAACCGTCTTACCCCTGAATCTTTGAGCGCCTATTATTTACGTTCTAATGACGACAAAATGATCCCGCTATCAAGCCTGGTTGATATTGAAGTGGTTAGTAAACCCCGAACACTGAGTCACTTTAATCAGATGAATTCGGCGACTGTCAGTGCGGTTGCAGCGCCTGGCAACAGTATTGGTGATGCGGTGAACTTTTTTCAAAATGAAATAGCCTCCGGACTACCCACAGGATATAACTATGACTTTTTAGGTGAATCACGACAATATGTTGAAGAGGGTAATGCCTTGTATGGCACCTTTGTGCTGGCTTTTTTAGTGGTTTATCTGGTGCTTGCCGCTCAGTTTGAAAGCTTGCGTGATCCTCTGGTGATCCTGGTTTCTGTGCCTCTGGCTCTGAGTGGTGCTTTAGTGGTTCTGGCATGGGGGGCTTCTTCAATGAATATCTATTCTCAAGTGGGCTTGATCACCCTGATGGGATTGATCAGCAAACATGGGATTTTGATTTGTGAAGTGGCGCGGGAAAATCAATTAAATGAACAAATGGATCGTATCTCTGCGGTTAAGCATGCGGCTGAAATTCGTCTGCGTCCTATTTTAATGACAACTGCAGCAATGGTTGCTGGTTTAATCCCATTAATGTTCGCTTCAGGCGCGGGTGCTGCCAGTCGATTCAGTATCGGTGTGGTCATTGTTGCAGGGCTTTCAATCGGTACCTTATTTACACTGTTCGTTTTACCGGTTATTTATACTTTTCTGGCAACAAAGCACAAACCTTTGCCTGAATTTATTGAAGTTGAAGAAACAAACTGAATATTATTTTTTAGTCATAGGGTATAATCATCCAGAAATTATTATTTCAATTTTCTATGAAATTTCGAGCAATAAAAAATACACAATAAAGGAAAATTACGTGGAAATAGAAAAAAGCCAGATCAGAGAAATGATCAAAAAAGATCTCACTGATATTTTAATTCGTGTTGCGCTGGTCGGGTTTTTAGTTTATATGAGTCTGAAAATATTTAATCCCTTTATGGGAATTATGCTATGGGCATTGATTCTAGCAGTGATTTTATTCCCTATGCATCAGAAGCTGGCTAATAAACTGGGTGGCAAACAGGGGCGGGCCGCCACTATTTTTGTTCTTTGCGGGATCCTTTTTCTGGGTGTTCCCACAGTGATGTTAAGTGGATCGCTGGTTGATTTTGTCCAGCAAGCCCATACCAACTATTCAAGTGGCTCAATTACTATAAAATCACCTGCACCCAGTGTTGCGCAGTGGCCGCTGATTGGTCAAAAGCTATATGATGTCTGGGGGCAGGCAGCAAAAGATTTACCTGCATTATTAAATAAACTTCACCCTCAACTTGAAGGTTTTGTTAAGAGTGCATTAGAATTTGTTGCGGGCATGGCTGGCGGTCTGTTTCAATTCTTATTATCAATGATATTTGCAGGGATTATGCTGGCTTATGGCAACTCTGGTAGTGAAGCGATATTAAAAATTATTAATCGTCTGACAGGTCATAAAAAGGGGGCTTCCTTACATAAACTTTCAACGGCAACAATTCGTTCTGTCGCTATGGGGGTTGTCGGTGTATCAACTATACAAGCACTGATTTTCGGTGTTGGTTTTATCTTTATTGATTTACCCGGTGCGGCCATAGTTGCACTGATTGTTCTGGTTTTTGGCATTGCTCAGTTACCTGCCATTATCTTCACAATACCGACCATTGCCTTTATCTGGTGGAGTGGTGATTCATCGGTTATGAATATTGTCTTTACGATTTATTTTGTTATTGCCGGCTTTGCTGATAATGTACTTAAACCGATATTTCTTGGCCGGGGCGTTGATGCACCTATGCCGATTGTTTTAATTGGTGCCCTGGGCGGAATGATGTCAGCAGGACTTATTGGGCTGTTTGTCGGAGCAACCTTTCTTTCACTTGCTTATGTTATTTTTATGGCATGGGTTGATGAAGATGATGAAGATGATGAAGGTTCAAACGCTTTAGTTGAAGAGAAAGGTTAGAGACTATTTTGCTTCATAAGAATTTCTGCCATATTTTTCCCTTTTTCGCTCTATTAGTCTTATCAGCCTGTACAACAGTTGGGCCTGATTATAAAGAGCCTGTAGTTGGCTGGTTGCAGGAATGGCAGCCGACAGTTTATGGAGACTTATCCGAACAGAAAATTTCTTCGAAAAATACTTTCTTAGATGAGAGAAAACATAACACTGAGTATGAATTTTGGTGGCATTTATTTAATGATCCTGTTCTGAGTCAGTTGGTTGAAGAGGCCAGACAAGGCAATCATTCACTGCGTATTGCCGGCTTAAGAATATTTGAAAGCCGTGCGCTTCTTGGGATTGCTAACAGTAGCCTCTATCCGCAATTACAGCAGGTCAATGGCAGCAGCAGTTACGTCAATAGTCAATCTCATGGCGGCAATGCACCTAAGAGCCAGAGTTATACTGGTTATCAGGCCGGTTTTAATCTGGGATGGGAGCTGGATTTCTGGGGGCGTTTTCAACGAGGTATTGAATCAGCAGATGCGGCTTTCTTTGCTTCAGTTACCAATCAGCAAGATGTTCAGGTTATATTAAGTGCTCAAATTGCCAGCGCCTATTTTTCCTATCGCACCACGCAGGCTCGAATAAAAATTGCTCATGAAAATGCAAAAATTCAGAAACGCAGTTATGAAATTACGACCAATGTGTTTAATAGCGGAGAAGGTTCAGAGCTGGACTTGCAACAGGCCAAAACACAATATTTAGCAACCTTATCAACAATTCCTGAATTAGAAATTGCACTTTCTCAGACACGTAATGCCATTGCTGTTCTTCTAGGCAAACAACCTGGTGTACTACCTGAATTAGACATAACAACGGTCGAATATAAGTGGCCTGTTATTTCACCAAATTATTTTCAGTATATACCGGCAAATATGCTTACGCGTCGCCCTGATATTCGTACTGCAGCCTGGCAGGTTGCTGCTCAATCTGCACAAATTGGTGTGGCCGAAGCAGATTTTTATCCCGCTATTTCTTTGTTGGGCACGATAGGCTGGTCAGGCAGCAATCTGAGCGGGGCTTCAGATACCAGCAGTCTGATTATTGGCCCCAGTTTTACCTGGAATATTCTGGATTATGATCGCATTGAAAATAATGTGCGCATACAGGATTCGCGTTTACAGCAATTAATAGCACAATATCAGAATCTGGTTTTGCAAGCAGCAAAAGAAGTAGATGATGCCTCCTATAGTTTAGTCAAAACCTATGAGCAAAAATTACTGGTTGATAAAAGCCTCATCGCCTCACGACGTGCTCTGACTCTGGCAAATATTCGTTATCGTGAAGGTTACTCTGATTTTCAACGTGTGCTGGATGCTCAACGTGCGATGTTTTCTCAGGCTGATCGCCAGTTACTTACTCAGGGCAGTTACATTGCAACTATTGTCAACTTATATAAAAACATGGGCGGTGGCTGGTCTGAAATGTCCATAGATGAGCTAATTTCAAGGGAAGTCAGAAAAACAATGCAGGAGCGTACAGACTGGGGGGATTTACTTACAACTCCTATTATATCGACAAGCAGTCCATCACCAAAAACAGAGTCAGAGGCTTCCCAAAATGAGCAATAAGGAACCACAGCCAGATGAAGCAAAAATGGATTCAGCTGAAACCTCTGTAGAAGAAAATAGTGCAAAAAAATCAGTTAAAAAAGGCACCATTATTATCTTAATGCTCATCATTTTTAGTCTGCTCTGGTATCTGGTTTCAGACCGATACACACCCTATACCCAGCAAGCTCGTATTGACGGTTATGTCGTTGGTGTGAGTTCTGAGGTGTCAGGTGTGGTCAGAGAGGTATGGGTTAAGAATAACCAGTTCATTGAAGCCGGTCAGAAACTTTTTGAAATTAAACGTTCTCAATATGAGATTTCATTGAATAAAGCCCGTTCTGATCTCGAAGATGTGAAGCGTCAAATCGCTGCGGGTTCAGCAGGGGTTGAATCTGCTGAATCTAATCTGGCAGCTGCGAAGGCCAATAAAAAGAAAGCCCAGCAGGATGTTAATCGTCTTGAGGGCTTGTATAAAAAAGACCCCGGAGCGATTTCTATTCGTCGTCTTGAATCATCACGTTCATCTTATGCTCAGGCTCTGGCAAAGGTTTCGGGTGCCGAGGCAGAAGTCGTGCGCGCCATTGAACAAAAAGGCGGGGAAGGGGAGAATAATGCTAAGTTAAAAAGTGCCACCAGTGCAGTAAATAAAGCAGAACTTGATCTATCACATACAACGACTTATGCTTCATCGGCGGGTATTATCACTGATCTGCGCACTGATGTGGGACAATTTGCTAATGCTGGAAGCCCATTGATGACTTTTATATCAATGCATGATATCTGGGTTGAAGCACAATTTACAGAGAACAATCTGGGGCATATGAAAGCCGGCAGCCGGGTTGAATTAGTTATTGACTCGGTTCCTGGAGAGGTTTTTTCAGGTGAAGTTCGCAGTATTGGCTTAGGTGTTGCTTTTGGACAAACGCCTCCGGCAGGTACTTTGCCTACTATTGATAACAATCGGGACTGGCTGCGTCAGTCACAACGATTTCCCGTTATTATTTCATTTGATGTTGAGCAAAGAGACTCCCTCAGGCAGTTTATTCGTATTGGCGGACAGGCAGAAGTTATTGCCTATACTGAAGGTTATGGCTTTTTGAACAGTCTTGCAAAAATCTATATCCGTATAATGAGTTATTTTTCTTATGCATACTAATATTAGTTTTATAGAAGTGTTGGCTTAAATGCATTTACAGGCAAGGCGTATTTTTCGTTTAAGCTTCACCCCTGCTTTGGCTTTAACGATTGCTTATGCCATCCCGACACCACTCCCTTTTATTGCCCCTTTATTTGCTTTTTTTCTGACTGCCATGCCAGGGCCTCCTCTGGGTGCAAAAAAATTATTCGGCTTAATTATCCTGGTGCTAATAACGTTAGGCATGGGAGTGATGCTTATTCCCATGATTATGCATTTTCAAGTGACTGCTTTATTGTTTGTGCTTGTTGGTTTATATTTAAGCTCCTATCTGACGGTTAATCTTAATAAAAATCTGCCGGGTACTTTTCTTGCCATGGGAGTGACCATGATTTCTGCTGCAGGAACAGTCAGTTACAGTCTTTCAACTATGATCATTCAAGCGCTTGTCCTGGGAATTGTTATTGCAACGGCGAGCCATACTTTTGTGTATTTATTCTTTCCTGAAGATCCACCTCAGCCCGTTTCTACAAAAGATCCCCAGCCTGATACAATTCAAGGTGAATCATCCTCCCTTTCTAAGGGGGCAGCACAATCAAACTGGATTGCAATTCGAAGCACCTTGATTGTATTTCCTGCTTATTTATTACTTTTAAGTAATCCTCTGGCCTATATGCCGATTGCAATGAAGTCAGTGATACTCAGCCAGCAAGCTTCAGCCATTGATGCAAAAAGTGCAGGAAAAGAATTAATTGGCTCAACTCTTCTGGGGGGGATTTTTTCTGTCTTATTCTGGTTTGCTCTAGGATTGTGGACAAACTTATGGATGTTTTTTTTATGGATGTTACTGTTCAGTCTGTTTTTTTCCTGTAAAATTTATCAATTAATAGCCACTCGATTTCCGGCTTCATTCTGGATTAATACTGCGGTTACTATGCTGATTATGATAGGCCCTGCAGTTGAAGACAGTGCAAATGGCAAAGATGTTTATGCTGCTTTTTTTAGTCGCTCAGTATTATTAATTTTAATTACCCTCTATGCTTTATTGGCTATTCATTCCCTTGAATACATAAAATCAATTAAAAATAAAACCAATTATAGGAATTCTCGTACTCATGCTCTTTAATCTCTTCTTAGGTTTTTCCGTTATGGTGGTATGCTTGATTTTACAGCTTGTGCTGCTGATTTATGCCATAGGCTATTACTTTAAACATCGCTTTCAGGCTCATCCAACATCTCTTCTTCCCGATTTAGGGGTTATTGTTGGCGTCATGCTGCTTTTGCTTATTGGCAATCTGGGACAAATTGGAGTTTGGGCATTCCTTTTTATGCTGCTGGATGAATTTAACCATTTTTCCAATGCTTTTTATCATTCGGCCGTTAATTTTTCTTCTCTGGGCTATGGTGATATTGTGATGTCTGAGAAACATCGATTACTGGGGGCATTAGAAGCAATTAATGGCGTGTTAATGATTGGGGTCTCTACAGCAGCTTTAATGACACCATTTAAAGATGCAATGCAGACTGCTATGAAGGATAAAGACTGGAGAAAATAATGGTTCTTGAGGTATCTGCATCTCGGGTGATTTTTTCTAATCGCCCAACCAACAACAGAAACAAAGTGAATGGATGCATGGCAATGAGAGTGTGTTTCGTCACATAATTGCCACCCTGTTATATAATGACTTAGAGTCCTCTGGTCGTGGATTACTTAAGCTCAAAGGTATATAGGATACTGCCACCACTTTTAGCAGAACTGCTGGTACCTTCAAGTTGTACTTTTTCGGTGAGCCGATAGCGGGTAACAAATTCGCTGCCTTCATCTCCCATGCCGGCATTGACTCCGACGCTGAGTTTATCGTTAATATCTGCCCCGGCATAAATACGGGCATTTTCAAGGTTATCGGTTTTTTGTCCGGTCAACATCAAAGAAATGATGTCTTTATCGGTCAGACTGCTATCATCAGAAAAGGTCTTTAGCTCCGGTTTTCTGGCTGTACCCGATACCTTAAAGCCCACTTGTGTTTCTTTTACCCGACGTGAAGCAGAGAATTGGAGCCCCGGATTATCTAAATAACCACCGGCATAAAAAACACTGCCCTCATCAATCGTCAGGTCTTGTCCATAGGCTCGAAAAGTACCGTTTTCTAAGCGCAATTCGCCATGAGCAACCATTATTTGTTTGGGCTGTTGGTTAACGGTTATTTTACCCTCCAGATCAGTTTTTAAACCAAAGGCGCGAAGGTGAACTTTTTTACCGAGTTCAACAGTCAGGGCAACTTCCATATTAGGTGGTGTATTAACTTCTTCACCTAATACAATGACATCTGAAGAGGTGCTGACACTGCCCTCAGGAAGACTTGATGGGGAAATGGAAGCTTCAGGAATCAGTAATTTCCCCTTAATATCCATCAGTCCTTTTTTCTGCCTGAAATGAATGTCGGGTGTTAATATGAGATAAACATCAGGAATATTAATGGCCAGAAAATTTTCACCTTTAATGTTTGCTTCAACAGGAAATCCCTGAGATGCATCCAGTATAATCTGGCCGTCCAGTGTGATTTCTCCTTTTATTGATTTCATGCCGCCGTCTAAAAGTAAAGTTTTTCCATTGTCTTTGCCTTGAATAGTAATGTTTAGATCGGTAAATTGTGTGCCCAGATCTTGAATGTCAATCAAACTGGCAATAAGTTCGGTCTTACCATTGATTCTAGGTATAGTGGCATTACCACTGAGTCTCAGTCGGGTTTGTAAATGACCCTTAATTTCATTAATCTGCGGGACTAATATTGTCACAACATTCAGATCTTTAATATCAATATCGACATTGCCTTTAATCGGTGCAGTCATTGGGTCTTTCTCAATGGCAGAGCGGGGAATACTGAGGTTGCCATCAATTTTGTGTGGTCCCAGATCAATATTCCAGGAGGCCAGAAATTGTTTAGTTGAGTAATCGGCTTTAATAAAACCATTTTTGTGGTTTAGCTCAATGGCTGGCTTATTAATGGCTTGATAGATAATAGTACCAGGCGTTATCTCAGTTTTAATCTGGGCTATCAACATCGGACCTAGATTGACATTAGCCTGAACATCCACTGAACCAGAAAATTCTTTCATTTCATCGGGAAAAAAGGGTTTGGCACGTTCAAAAGATAGCTTGTTCAGGTGGATATTGGCTTTACCCTTGTTTTTTTCAGAAGTCCAGTTTAAATCAGCACAGAGGCTGGCACTCTGTTCTTTTAAGCACAGCTTTGACAAACTTGTTTTTGTGGCACTGGTAAAAAATCTGGCTGCTTTGCTCTGCTGCCAGTGACCAATATCCAGGCTATTGATACTTAGCTTGTTGATGGTGCCATCCCAGCTGAGTTGCTTTATATCAAATTTTCCGGCACTTGCAAGCTTAAGTTTAGCCAGTTCATGATCGACAAGGGCAGTGATCTTGTGTTGGTTTAGTGGGCCATCCATCACCACTTTCATCTGCTTTATAACCTGGTGATTATCGGCATCAGAAGAAAGTATGATTTTATCAGCATTAATAAGTATCTTTGATGCAATATCTGGATTTAGATTAAGATCACATTGTAATTCGGCCTTATTAAATTGCGTATCCTGATAATGGAAATTGTTAAATTTGAGCCCCGCTGATATTTTAGGGGCTTCTATGGTTCCTCTAAGGTGTCCCTGTCCATGGATACTGCCTACGGCATCAGGCAGGATATCTGAGAGTTGTGTCACCGCTAAGGACCAGTCAAGTAACAATTTTTCGTTTATTGTTCCATTGGCTTTAAGTTGAGCCTGACCACTGGATATATTGAATTTTTTAATGCTGATCTTTGTTTTAGTTTTGGCTTGAATTGTTTCCTGAAAATAGTTAAATTCACCCCGGCCAGCAAGAGGGTGATCTCGTAAGTGGCCGCTGAATTGCTCTAGTTTCAGATTTACGAGCAATGTTTCATCAATGATTTGTCCTGATGTTTTTAGATCAACATTGAGAGAACCAGGCCATTCTTTAATAAACTGCCCGGGGTCAATATTGTTTGTTTTGAGTTCAGCTTGCCACTCAATAACATCCTGCCATGAGACTTTACTCTTAACATCAATTTGTGAGAATTTATTGTCCTCCGAACTCTGCTGCTTACTGGAAAATATTTTTGCAGCGATTTTAGTGTTAGCATGATTTAAGTTGCCATGAGCACTTAGATTGGCAGTGATGAGCTCATTTATCTCAGGTATCAATGTGTTGAGAGCCAGGTGGTTAATAATAATATCTGCTTTCCATTGAAGATCGGCCAGCAGTTGAGTTGCTTCAGCTTCAAGGGATAACTCCAGGAGCCCGGAGGTTTTCTGCTTGAGTTTCAGAGTTTTAAGATCACCCTCAACTGTACCCGTTATCGTTACTTCAGAATTGTTTGGTTGAGCTTGAACAGGAATTATTAGAGTGACATTATTTTCTAATGACAGAGGATAATCTTTTTTTAATGCCATATTCCCTTTTAGTACGGCATTAACTTCGGACATATCCAAAGTCAAAGTATGAATATTTATCATCTCCCTGATCAAATCACTTTGTAATGTTACTTTATTGATGTGAATAGGTTGAGAACTGGAAGCGGCTGTTTCCTGAGAATCATCCTGGATAATAATATTGGTTATTTGCAATTGTTTGAGATAAATATCAATGGGTAATCGTATTTCAGGCAATGTGTCTGATTTTTCTTTATCTTCAATTTGCGGCTCGGACTCTGGTTCAACCTGAGCCTGTAGTTGTTTAAAGTTGATACCGTCTGCTATCAGATGGTTAATCATGAACGTGGTGTTGAAGAGTTCTCCCGGCTGCCAGTCAAAGTCTATTTCTTTAATAGAAACTTCCATTGTTGCATCATTATAGGTGATATGAGAGAGCTTAAGCCCGGAAAGAAGATGGCCGGTGATTTTTTTATACTTAAATGCTCCCTCAGTGGCATCAGAGGCAGTATCTAATAAATAGCGGACTCCTTTGTTTGTGCCAAGCAGGGTGTAAACCAGAGTCAGAGAAATAATCATTAAACTCAGTAGAGTCAATGAAACATATTTAATCATTTTTTTCAGCAAAGGTTTCATAAACTCATCTCAAAACCAAAGTAGAAAACAAAGTCATCATCACTGATATCGTCATGATCTTTTAAAGGAAAACCTAAATCAGCTCGAACCAGGCCAACGGGAGAGATATAGCGCAGGCCAAAACCGGCACCATAGAATATAGTATCGAGTTTATTAGTATAAGCATTACCAGCATCAACAAAACCGGCAATTACCCATTCAGGGGCGACCTTATGATCATACTCTATGCTGCCAGTGACCACATTTAAACCACCAATGACATTGCCTTCATCATCTGTTGGTCCAAGAGCCTTCCACTTATACCCCCGGACACTGTGATCACCACCCGCATAAAAACGCAGGGATGAAGGGTATTGGTCAAAGTCACTGGTCTCTGCCAAACCGAGTTCTCCGCGTAGAAACAATCGGCCGTTTTCATCAACAGGGATATAAAGACGTGCTTTTAATTGCAGGCGGTAATAATCAACATCAGATAAAAAAGCTTCTCCAGCACCTCTGACTTCCCCAAATAGCCCCCAGCCACTGCGAGGGAAAGGCGCTTTTTCAAAGTTGGTGCGCTCAACACGAGCACCGAGACTTAATAGTTCAGTGGTGACCCGGGGCTCACTACCACTTTTAAATTTTTCCTGTCTGTATTCGGTAAACAGAGTTGAATCCCATTCCCGCCATTCAAACCAGTAACCCACTTCAATGTCAAAAGTGGTCCGATCAGTGGTGTTGGTGTCCTCTGTTTCCAGTATGGAAATAAGTCCGATTTTATCACTGGTGGGATCGCCAACCGGAATCCAGTAAGCACCCCGAATAAAACTCTTTTTAGAAGACAGTTTTGTTGAGACATCACTATAATGACCGTTCTGGTTAATGCGGCGATGTTGCCAGCGCATAGTGAGAAAGGTCTCAATTTCAGTGTCATATCCAGCGCCAATGGAAAATTTATGTCGGTTTGATGGGGCCAGACTAATATTAACCGGGACTTCATTGTTCTCATTCACCTGTGTGAAATCGGGTTTGACATCCACTTTTGAAAAATAACCGGTTCTCAATAAATTGTCCTGTAAAGCCAGTAATACTTCCTGAGACTGTGGCATTCCCGGCTGAATATCCTGAAGATATTTTAAGATATAATCTTCATTTAAAATATTATCATGAATAAAATTGAAATCCCCCAGAGTATATTTTTCTCCACTTTCCAGAGTAATATGAATTTCAGCTGTATTCTTTTTTGGATTGATGATCACTTTTTGTTTAAGTGTTTTAATTTTAGAGTAGCCCAGGCGCCCGATGTCAGTGAGCAGCTTGTCACGAGCTGCATCATACCGGCTATGGTTAAGGATAGAATTTTCCTGTAAAGGAAAATTTTCAATTAACTTTTTTACCTTTACATCGCTTAGAGCGGGTTCAGAGATAATGATCTTGAGTTGAGAGACTTTAACCGGTTCACCCGGAACAACATCATATTGAGCGGTCCATTGATGAGCGCTTTGACTTGTTAATGTTTTTTTTATATTCACCCGATAATAACCAAATGGTTCTAAAGCATCTTTTATATTCTGTTCAGCTTTATTGTGCAGTTTTTTTAACCATAGTTCAGAAAAGTGAGGGTTATCGAGAGTTTTTTTTAATTCAAGATAGGCTAAAGCATTCTTTTTTTGTTTATCCTTAAGACCTTTAATAATTATTTTAACTTTAATTTTGTCTGTTTTAGCATTGGAAGTAGATATTGAATTTTCATCTTGTGAGGGTGATTTTTGCGCAAAACTAAGCGTACTATTTAGTATAATCAAAAAGAATAACAGGGTGATTCTTAGAGCCAGGCGCATCCAATAACAATCCGTAAAATTAGTGTTCGTAGAGAATAGTGCCAGCTAATCTCTTTAATCGTGTGATTATAACCTTTTGAACAATTATATTCAGTCGCCCGAGGCTGTAAATTGATGATAATATGCCGCGAAATATGATACTTTAGCGCCTTAGCAATGCAATCCATCGCCAGACATTAAGCAAACCGGCTAACGCGGCAGCAACATAGGTTAGAGCTGCCGCTAATAAGACCTGGTGAACGGCAATGAGATCCCGTTTTGTTACATAATTACCTTCCTTAAGTAATGGTAGAGCTTTATTAAAACTGGCATCGAATTCAACCGGTAGGCTGATTAAGTGGACAACTACTGATGAGGCAATGCTGAAAAAACCAATCAATGCAATCAGGATCCCTGCTGCAGGAGAATGAACAAAAGCACTCAGGATGGGAGCAATAAAAATAATACCTGCACCAAATTTTTGAAACTGTTGTGAGGTGGCGACCATTTTTCCACGTAATATCAGTAATTCATCATTACGAAAATCCTGTACTGCATGACCCACTTCATGAGCTGCGATAGCAATGGCAGTCAGGGATTTTCCATTATAATACTGCTCACTCAAGCGAACTGTTTTACTCTCGGGGTCATAGTGATCACCGCTTTCGGTTGTTTCCAGGGTAACAGGGAGCTGATAACGCTCAATCAAATGTTTTGCAAGATCGCCACCGGTTCCAGGTAATGCTTCAATGGTTTTGCTATGACGCCGCATGACATATTTTACCCACCATTGTGGAACAAAAAATATCAGGACAAAAATAAGGATGAGAATAATATAAATCATTGCTAAAATGCAGCTCCAATTGGCTGATTTATTGAGAATAGGTTGTATGTTATGATCAGGCTTTAACACAGCAAGTATCCACTCTTAATGGATACTTGCTAGATAAGTTCCAACCGGGAAATAAAATGTCAGATAGCCAAACTGTTGTTGTCCTTGGTGCCAGCGCAAAAACTCAACGTTATTCGAATAAAGCCATTAAACTGCTTTTACAATATCACCACAAGGTGATTCCTGTCCATCCAAAGCTTACGCAGATTGAAGATTTGGCCGTTGTCAGTTGTTTATCCGATATTAATACCACTGTTGATACACTCACTTTGTATATCAGTGCAAAATGGAGTCATGATCTCATTGATGATATTGTTGCACTTAAACCCGGGCGGGTTATTTTTAACCCCGGGACAGAATCAGATGCATTGGAGAGTAAACTTGCAGAGGAAGGGATTGATTATGTACATGATTGTACTCTTATTATGCTGCAGGCCAATCAGTTTACTTTTTAATAAATAACCCCCCTCCCGAGCCTGATGGAGAGGGGGTTTTTGATACCGTATGATATTATGATTTGATTGAGAACTTATAGAGCAGCCATAATTGCTTCTGTCACTTCACCAATTGATGGCCCGCCATCGATTGAAATGACTTTAGTGCCGCCTCCAATCCCTTTGAAGAAATTAACAGCGGCCATTGTGCCTGTATTTTCGTCATAATAAATATCATGACGTTTATCAATGGCTTCATCATCCTGATCGTCAGCACGAGCAGATAATTCACCGCCACAGACACGACAAACTATTTTTCCGTCTTTTTCAGCAGGCTTAATGGCATCAAATGCAATATGATTAGGGTGATTATTGTCATTGGCACACAGACGACGGCCTGTGATTCGAATTTTTGCTACAGCACGATCCAGAACAATTTCAATCACATAGTCCAGTTTAATATTCTCATCAGATAAAGCTTTGGCTAATGTTTCAGCCTGGACCTTATTACGTGGGAACCCATCCAGCAACCACCCGTTTTTACAGTCATCTTCTTTTAAACGGTCAAGAATCATTGGAATGGTGATGTCATCAGGCACTAAATCACCACGATCGATATATTCTTTTGCTTTCATCCCCAACTCTGTGCCGCCGCCAATATTTTTGCGGAAAATTGCACCAGATTCGATGTGGGCAATATTGTATTTTTCCTGAACAATGGCACCCTGAGTACCTTTACCACTACCGTTTGGTCCAAAGATTAATATATTCATTGAGTTCCCTTTTTTAGTTTGTACATTGTAGTTTGTTTGCTTTGTTAAAAAACCTATTTTGCAATCATATCATTAACAGGAAGATGCGGAAATACTTCTGTTATTGGATTCTAATATTTGGCTCTTAGTTGGCTCTTAGTTGACTATGGATAAACATTTAGCGCATAATTTTATTAATGTATCACTATACATAATGAATAACGCTGATCTATATCATTATAACTTTTACTAATTTATTAATAGGGTAGGATGACGAATGGCTAAAGTATTTAATGAACCCAGTTTTAGAGATGGTGTCAATTTAATGGTTGATAGAGCAATTGCTGTTATGGAGCTGGATGATGGTGTGGCTCAGGCAATTAAGTCCTGCAACGCGGTTCTGCAAGTTCAGTTTCCGGTAAAAATCAGAGATAAAATTGAAGTTTTTACCGGTTGGCGAGCGACTCACAGCACTCATCGTTTACCTTCAAAAGGAGGTATTCGCTATGCCCCATATGCTGATCAAAATGAGGTGGAAGCTCTAGCAGCACTGATGACGTATAAATGTGCCATTGTTGATGTCCCCTTTGGTGGTTCAAAAGGCGCATTACTGATTGATCCCAGCCAATATTCCCGTGATGAAATGGAGTTGATAACTCGTCGTTTCACGATGGAATTGATCCGCAAAGGATTCTTTAGTCCTTCAACCAATGTTCCTGCGCCGGATATTGGTACAGGGCAGAGAGAAATGGCCTGGATGGCCGATACTTATAAGCACTTAAATCCGGATGATATTAACTATGTGGCCTGTGTGACAGGCAAACCGGTTCATCACGGTGGTATTCAGGGACGTGTTGAAGCAACGGGGCGGGGTGTCCAATATGCAATCAGGGAATTTTTTCGTCATCCTGAAGATATTAAAACAGCTAAAATGAGTGGTTCATTGGATGGCAAAACCTGTATTGTCCAGGGATTGGGCAATGTCGGTTACCATGCAGCGAAGTTTCTGTCTGAAGAAGACGGAACCATAATTACCGCTGTGATTGAGCACAATGGTGCTCTGATAAATGATGAAGGCATCAATATCGAAGATTTGTACCAGCATATTGATGAGCATGGAGGAATTGAAACCTTCCCTTGTGCCGAATTTATTGAAAATGGCCAGGCGGTTCTTGAAAAAGAATGTGATATTTTAATTCCCGCTGCGCTGGAAAGTCAGATCACTATGGAAAATGCAGACCGAATCCAGGCAAAATTAATTGTGGAAGCTGCAAATGGCCCAATTACTTTTGGTGCGGATGAAATCTTAGCAAAAAAAGGCATTATTATTATACCGGATGCCTATGCTAATGCGGGTGGTGTGACCGTCTCTTATTTTGAGTGGATACGAAATATTTCTCACATTCGATTTGGTCGAATGCAGCGTCGTCACGATGAGATGCGTGGCGTTGAAATGACAAGAGTTTTAGAAGAGGCGACGGGCCGCGCTGTGTCTGATAAAATTCGTAATAGTATCAGCAGGGGGGCTGATGAACTGGATTTGGTTCGTTCCGGTCTTGATGACACCATGCGTCTGGCTTATCAGGAAATTCGTTCAACCCTTGACAACAGAGAACAAATCACTGATTTACGAACTGCTGTTTATGTCACCTCAATTGAAAAAATTTCCCGTTCCTATCTTGAAGTTGGTGTTTATTAGGCACTTTAAATTAGACAATAATAGAGCGAAATATGACAAAACTCTCATTGAATGCAGTACAGGCCTTACCACTGGGAGGAATATCTGCAGAAACCTTCCTGCAGGACTACTGGCAAAAAAAACCGCTTTTAATTAAGCAGGCATTTCCGGAATTTGAAGCACCCATTTCACCAGATGAATTAGCAGGACTTGCCTGTGAAGAGGAAGTTAATTCCAGAATTGTTATTGAACAAGGAGGGGAGCATCCCTGGCAGGCAATACTTGGGCCGATGGATGAGGCTATCTTTGAAAAGATGCCAGAGACACACTGGACTCTAGTGGTGAATGATCTGGAAAAATATGTCCCTGAGCTGAGCTGGATCACCGATCAATTTCGTTTTATTCCTGAGTGGCATCTGGATGATCTGATGAGCAGTTATGCAGCGCCTGGAGGATCTGTAGGGCCACATGTCGATCTCTATGATGTATTTATTCTGCAAGGTGAAGGGAAAAGACGCTGGCAAATCAGTACTCAGCCGGTTGCTGAGGATAATGTCATTCCAGATATTGCTATTCGCTTACAAAAAGATTTTACCCCTGATTTTGAATGGGTACTTGAGCCGGGTGATATGATGTATCTGCCTGCAGGGGTTTCTCATCATGGCATTTCATTGGGTGAAAGCATGAGTTATTCCATTGGTTTTCGCGCAACAAGTCATACCGATCTCGTTAATGACTTTATTGCACATATTACTAATGATCTTTCGATTAATAAAACTTTTAAAATACCATACCATCAATTACAGGCTCATCCCAATGAAATATCCCAAGAGGCAATTGATGAAATTCGTCGTATTTTCAGTGAGTACCTTGATCCGCAAAATCCTGAACTAACACATTGGTTTGGAAGTTATGTGAGTGATTCAAAAGTGGATTATCTGCATCAGTGTGAAGAGTCTGTTGATGATGTAGCACAACTAAAACAACTTATTTCGGAGCAAAATACTTTATTGATGCGTTATCCATCCAGCCGATTTGCTTTCATAAAAAATAAAGACAAGTCTGCAGGAAGCTGCTTATTATTTGTTGATGGCCAGCAATTTGAGGTTTCAAATGAATTTGCATACTTATTATGTGATAGCCGAATTTTAGACATCGAAAAAATAATTGACAAGGCTTCTGAAAATGAACAGGACTTTTTAATTAATTTATATAACTCCGGAAAACTGTATCTGGGCTAGCCTAATACAAAAAAAATTTATTTTAACCTAATACCTGCTCCTCAGTATGTACGACTGTAGGGGCAGGTAACAGGTATTTAGTCTATGATTTTATGAGCCAATGGGGTTCTCATTCAGAATGGTGCACTTCGCCATGCAGTGTCATTTGGGGGAAAGGTATCTCCCAATCATATTCTGTACAAGCTTCAACAGACCACCTTTGTATGGCTCTTCGCAGGCGGTTATAAAGATCACCTAACTCACCTTTAAAATCTGCAATAATGACAATATCCAGTGATGAATTATTAGCCAGTTCAAACTCAACTCTGAGATTCAACAATTTATTGCCATATTCAGATTGTTCAAATTTCTGTTTAATAAATTGGTGTAGAAGATCAGGGATAGATGTTGTGCATTCCTGTTGCAGTGAATAGCTAATACCCAGAGTTTCTTTAATACGGAAGTTAGTGGCCAGATTACGTGGTGCATTAGCTAAAAAGTCACTGGTCTGATAGGTATGCTTAGCACCACCACGTTCAATGAGCTCTATTAACTCTAAAGAAATTCCAGTCACCTTGCCACGTACACCGTTATTAAGAATGACCCAATCACCTTTTTGACAGGGAAACCAGGGTTCTGAATGTTCAAAAGGACGGGATGTCAGATCAACCAATTCATTAAGAGGAATGCGTAAACTAAGATCAGCAACGGGATTAATCAATTTTGTGAAGAAATTAATCCGTTGCACTTTCCATGGCAGGCCTTGCATAAAAATCCGTTCATTTTCACGCACTGAACCGATATTTAGAAAAAGATAAACTTGTTTCCAATAATGTGGTAAAGCTTGTTTCAGAGTCCAGGAAAGACCAAGCAGCAATAGAATTCCAAGACTGAATAATACCCAGTCTTCAACCATATAAAAGACGACCATAGGGCCCATTATCATGAATAAAATAGTGAATAAACGGTGTAATAATTCCAGCAGGCGAAATCGAAAACTGCGATGTTCTGCCTTAAATCCAGGCATCAAGCGATACATAATATTATAAAAAAACTTTGACAATAAAAATATTGAAAATACTACAAGTATTGCTTCAGAAAGATAAAGCCCACGTTTTTGAAAAAATGATTTAAGGTAACTCTGTGATGATTCCATGACTGAAGTTTCTGCTGCCAGGAGTTTATTCAGTTGTAGATTGCTTGCCTGCAATTCACTGAGCATAAATGATTGTTTTTGTTCCCAGGTCAATATTGCGGCATCAAATACTTTGCGGAGAGATTCATTCTTGTTATTTGTATTAAGCTTTTTAATATGAGAAAGTGCTTTTTCCAATACAGGAAGACGTTCTTCATAAAAAATAATTTTTTCTTTTAGTTCAGATTTCTTTCTGACCTGAGATGTCATCTCTTTCATTTCATCAAAGGCAGGTTTCAGTAAAGAAGATAATTCTTCCTCAAAATCAAATACTGGTTCTTCTGTATTTTTCAAAATAGAAATATCCACTCCAGCAGCAATGTCCCGGAAGTTTTTTTTCGTTGAACGCAATTCACTCTGCAGTTCGAGTAAATGCTGCTTTAAGGCTTCTTTTTCTATTTCTGTCTGCTCTGATTTTAACTGTTTGCGTACTATTTCGATGTCTTTCTGGAGCTTTTTTCTGAGAATGATAAATGAATTAAGCGTTTTAAGTGTTTTATCGAGTGCCTCATCATCTGAGTTTACCGTATTCATTTCTGAAGATTGTGTTAGTTCAACCTCTGCAGGTTCAGAGGGGAGAGTCTGAGCAAGAACAGACAAAGGAAATAATAAGCAACAAGCGATTAGGCCAATTAAATGAAAAAAATTCTTGTATGGTTGATACATCAGTTTAAATCTCTGAGTTTAATAAATAATCTAGTATTGGATGTCTTCATAATTACTGTTATGACAAACTGCTATGTTTGGTTTTATGCATAGTGTATCAATATTTAGCGATTTGAATAAAATATTTTTGATTTTACCCAATAATTCCAGTCTTTATGATAATTTCATCTCTATAGAGTCTATCAGAAAATCGTTATTTCTTTGCTCCACTGTTTTTTTTTGATATTAGGTTGAATAATTGATGGTTATTTACTATTAAAGTGATGTACTGCTAAATTTAACCTCGTGAATGAAATTAGAAAATATTAATGGATACTACTTGCCCAAAATGTCAGACTTTTTACCAGAACTTACCTGAAAAGTATGCAAATCGTTCTGTACGTTGTAAAAAATGTGACCATCATTTTAAGGTTGTTCAGGCAGAGATCTCTGAACCGCAGGAGACACAGCTAGCCTCATCGTCGTTTATTGCTGATGAACCACAGGAAACTCAGTTAGAAACAGCCTCATTGATGAATGAGCCGAAGGAGACCATGCTGGCACCGTCTGAATCCAGTAAAACTACTGCCTCTGTTACCCAGGAAACACAAATTGCTTCAGCAGCACAAAACAATCTGATTTCAAACAATAGTGCTGAACCCTTTATTAATAAATCAGATACGTCTGAATTACGGGCTCACAAGTCCTTAGCGGACAAATCAAAGCTTTCTAAAATTATTGGATTAGGTTCTGAACACCTTTTAAAAGAGCAGGCTCAGATTGGGCAATCAATTCATGACTGGCACATTGGTGAAGTATTGCTTGAGCGCTATGAAATTACGGCTGTATTAGGTGAAGGACAATTTGGTAAGGTGTTTCAGGTCTGGCACCGAGACTGGAATCTTAATCTGGCCTTGAAAACACCCAAACAAAAAGCGCTTATGGCAGGCTTTGAAAATATTGAAAAAGAAGCAGAGACCTGGGTTAATCTGGATCTACATCCTAATATTGTTAATTGTTACTATGTTCGTCGCATTGATAGTGTACCGCAAATTTTCAGTGAATATGTTGATGGTGGTGATCTGAAAGAATTGATCAATAGTAAAAAGCTGTATAAAGAAAATAAGCTTAAAAGCAATCAAACAGTGTTACTCAAAATTCTGGATATTGCTATTCAGTTTGCCTGGGGACTGCATTATGCTCATGAACAGGGCTTAATTCACCAGGACATTAAACCGGCGAATGTCATGCTTACCTCTGACGGCATTGTAAAGGTAACTGATTTTGGCCTGGCTAAGGCCAGTGCAATGGCAGACCTTTCCACCACTGAAGATTCCAATCCGAGTATGAAGCAGACCATGATCATTGCCGGTATGGGGATGACACCGGCATATGCCTCTCCAGAACAACTGGCTGGAAAACCGTTGACCCGTCGTACAGATTTATGGAGCTGGGCTGTTTGTGTTCTGGAAATGATTCTGGGTTACTGTTCCTGGGAGGCTGGATCGGTCGCGCCAGGGATACTGGAAGCTTATAACACGAATATGCTGGATGAAGAACCGGCACTGAATTCCATTCCTATAGAATTAACAAGCTTGCTGAATCAATGTTTTCAGGAAACTGAAACCGACAGGCCGGCAAATCTGGAAGATGTTGCTGAAACATTACAGAAAATCTATAGCAAGGAAGCAGATATTGATTACCCCAGACTATCGCCACGGGGGGGGAGTGGCACAGCATCCAGCCTTAATAATCAGGCTATTTCATTGCTGGATCTCGGGCGTTCAGATGAAGCTGTACAACTATGGAGTAATGCTTTAAATATTGAACCAGAACATTTTGAAACAATTTACAACCTCTCTTTTTATCAATGGCAGCACGAGGGGCTGGATGAATTTGAATTTCTTGATAAAATTGAATCCCTTCTGAATAAAGCAAAAAATTGTAAAGACTATCAGCAAGAGCGAAGAATACGCTATGCACTGGCTGAATTGTATGTGCAATCAGGACATTATACCCATGCCATTAAACTATTAAACAATGATAGTGAAGAATTAACTCAGTTCCCCGATCATCTGGATAAAAATAGTTGTATCGTCTTAGGCTTGGCATTATGTGCTAACGACAGATTAATAAAAGAAATAACTCATTGGGATGTCATCGTAAAGTGCTTAAAAGGAGTGCTGGATGATAAATCAGGTAACCCTTATCTGGTAACCGCCTATATTCGTGCCTTACAGCGAAGTGGAGAAAAAAAATCTGCCCGGGATTTTTTTAAAGCCAGTATAAAAAAAGGCGTGATACCAAAAAAATTAAAGCAGGCAGCGGCCTTATTCTTACCGGGATATGAGGTATTGGAACAGATTGAAAAAAAGCATGTTCAAGTGGTTCGATTTATCAATCATGATGAAAATATTCTTTTCAATCAGGGCAGTCTTTTAATTCTCTGGAGTTTAACCGCTAAAGAAGTCATTCTGGAAATGAAGGGCCATCTGGCTAGAGTGACTGCAATAGCAATCAGTTTTGATGAGACAACACTTTTCTCTGCTTCTGAGCAGGGCGATATTCGCGTATGGGATTTGGTAACAGGCCAGTTAATAAGTGTCTGGAGCACCCATCAAACGAGCATTCATGCGATGCAGCTTTCTTCCTGCGGCCAGCTTTTATTTGTTGCTTCAGGTGGAAATCAGCTGTGTCTCTGGGATTATAATAAAAAATCCAGAATACATTCTTTTTATGGCGAAGGTCATAGTGGTGGAATCACTGCACTTGACAGTTCACCTATAAGCGGTCAGCTGGTTTCTGCCGGTGCTGATAACATTGTCAGAGTATGGGATCCAACTTTGGGTCGTAGCAGTCAAATTTTATCTGGACATAGCCTTGGGGTCACCTGTGTGCAGTGGCTTGATGAGCTTCATGTTTTATCAGGCAGTCTGGATAAAACAATTCGCTTATGGAATGTGAAATCAGGTGAATGTGTCCATGTGTTTGAAGGACATCAGGGAATGATTAATGCTCTGCATGCGGATGTGAACCAGAGTTATATTCTATCTGGAAGCAGTGACGGTATGGTACGTTACTGGGATATTAAAACAGGTTCGTCCTATACGATCACAAAATTTACTGAGACAATTCGAGCCATTGAATTAGATAAATCAAAACGGTTTGCACTGATTGTTACCCCGTCGGGAATCAGTATGATAGAAACCAGAAATTCATTTAGATATCATGCAGCCTATCTCTTTTCCTTACCGGAATCAGCCATTCAAGTTGATCAATTATCTCGTGAGCATCAGAAAAAAATTGTTCAGGCGAAATCAGCTCTTAAAGATGATGTGCTTTTTGCTTTGGAAGAAATGCAATCTGCACGAAGCATAAAAGGTTATGAACGTGATCATTCGACTTTTAAACTCTGGTCTGATTTGTATTTAATTTTCCCAAAATTAAATTTGAAAGATGTCTGGAAACATCATGTAAAGAAGATGCATGAACAGCGTATTACCTCTCTGGATGTTTCACCAATCAATGACAAGTTTTATTCAGCTAGCAAAGATCAATATGTCTATCAATGGGATGTGAATACTCAAAAGCCCAATAAAATTTTATCTCAATTTAATCAGGAGATTTCTGTTATCAAAGTCACCAGTGATGGTGCCGGGATTCTTGTAGCTTGTGGTGACACCATTCTTGTTATGGATATACAGACGGGAAAGCAGCTTTCATGGTTCAGCAATCACAAGGGGGCTATCGTTGCAATGACGCTCACTGCAGATGGCCGCTTTGTACTCTCCAGTGATGATAAAGGCTATTTTTATTTGTGGCGCTTATTAACTGGTGAAGTTATGGCTGATTTTACGGATAAGAAAAATTCAGTGATATGTATTTCCACCACACCGAATGGCCGCTTTGCTCTAACGGGCCAACTTAATAATTCCAGTATTATCCTATGGGATATGACCACTGGAAAAATTGTTTCAGAATTGCAGGGACATGAAAATATTGTCACCAGTATTGCTGTTACTTCAGATGGGCGGTATTTTGTTTCTGCCAGTGCTGATGCAACGTTGCGTGTCTGGCAGGTTGAATCCAGTCGAAAGAAAGCCGTTCGCGTTATGAAGGGGCATACAAAACGAATTAATCAGGTTGTCGTTGACTATCAGGGAAAAATTGCACTTTCGGTCAGTGATGATAAGTCTGTTCGTGTCTGGGATCTTGTTAGAGGTCAATGTCTTTATAGCTTTGAAAAAAATAATATTAAATATACGACAGCCATACTGAGTATGAATGCACAATATGCTTTTACTGGTGATTTAAAAGGCTCAATTGCTGTTTGGTGTCTTGATTGGTTCCTAGAAAAGAAAACCTATAATGACTGGGATACAAGTGCTGATATTTATATTGATAACTTTTTCTCAACCCACAAAATGCTGCACAACGCTAATGAAAACTCTCATAAAAACTTTCTTAAACCTTCATCTAAAAATACGGAGCCTGTTAAAGAATTAAAAAATATACTCAGAATTTTAAAGTATGCTGGTTTTGGTGGGATTGATAAAAATGATGTCGGTTTAAAACTGGTTAGTTATGGCCAATCTCATCATAAGACCATATTGCCCGGTAGCAAATTAAGTTATATAAAAGGTACTGAGCAAAAAGAGTCAAATAAAACCAATAAACGAGTTTATGGCTTTTTGCTTGTCTTTATTACTGTCATAATATTTATTTCTGGAATAAATAATGAATCTTCTGATAGCATAAAACCTAATGAACCGAAAGTCATTAATCAGGTGAATATTACGGATGAAGATGAACAAATAACCATTGATAAAATGATTGATATTGCTGTATTTTTGGCAAAAATGAATGAACAGGCTATTACATATAATGGTCGACTGGATCTCAACTCACTTAGAGTTCCCATTGATAACTCTGATTTAGAGAAAATGTTGCATCTACAAAAAACTGACCTTGTGGACTCATGGGGGCATGACTTTATCTATCAGGGAATGAAATCAGGGATGCTAAAAGGACGCATTTCACTGCGCTCATCAGGGATTGATCAGCAATATAAAACTGAGGATGACCTCCTGTTAAATGGTTTTCCTCATTGGGGATCGCTACAAATTAGAAAAAATAATAAGACGGTTGTAAAGTTATCCTCTATAAAAAAAGAATTTTATGAGCAGGAAAGCTTGTCCGGTGAAGACTTTTCCTCTAATGAGTTGCCCGAAGCAGAGATAAATGCTGTGAATAGTGAAAGAAATGAGAAATCAACTGAAGTGGATATTAATGCCGTTGAAGTGACGCTTGAGCCAGAAATAACCACTGAAATTTATATTGGTGAACAGGAATAATATCATTGAATAAAATCACACTCAAAATTGTCCAGGGTGGGTTATCACCTGAAGAATTCTCTTTCAGTGAGAGAAGTACTTGTGTGATAGGCCGAGCTCTGGATTGCAATATAACACTACCTGATGATCAGGCACATAGTACAATCTCACGTTATCATTGTCTGTTGGATATTAATCCGCCGGAAATCTGCATCAGAGATTTTGGTAGTCTTAACGGGACCACAGTTAATGGAAAAAAAATAGGTCAGCGTGACATCTCAACTGACCCAGGCAAAGCAAAGCATATGATTTATCCGGAGTTTGATTTAAAAGATAATGATTGTTTTCAATTAGGCGACAGTATTTTTCAGGTAAACATTCTTGCCTCAAATGAAGATACAGGTTCTAAGGAGACATCAGAAAAATCTTTGATGAGTGCTTTGGATAAAAAAACGGCTTCTCTTCAAAAGTCAGTATCAGATGATCCGCTGGACAAGATTAATTCTCTTCTGGAGAAGGCTGATGATAATGAGAGCGACCTGGTGTCTATCAAGGGCTATCATATTATTAAAGAACTGGGTAAAGGCAGCATGGGGGCTGTTTACCTTGCAAAAAAAACAAATATTAGTGAACGAATAGGGGCACAGACACAAATTGCAATGAAGGTCATGTTGCCAAAAGTAGAGACAGATCCAAAATCGCATCGTCAGTTCGTTCGTGAAACAAAAAATACAAAATTACTGGATCATAAAAATATCGTTAAGGTTCATGATATTGGTTATTATGATGATGCCTTTTTCTTTACAACTGATTACTGTGAGTCAGGAACCGTCTCTCAACTTATTACCCAACAGGGTGGTAAGCTGTCTTTACATCTGGCACTTAAAATTCTGATGCAGATACTGGATGGACTTGAGTTTGCCCATACTGTAAAAATTCCTGATATTGTATTGGCTGATGGTAAAACTTCATCAGCAACCGGTCTGGTGCATAGAGATCTAAAACCCGGCAATATTTTATTGACTAAAGTAAGTGGAGTACTGCAAGTAAAAATTGCTGATTTTGGGCTGGCAAAAGCGTTTGATGTGGCAGGGCTGAGTGGCCGAACTGCGACGGGTATTTCGGCAGGAACGCCTTTTTTTATGCCCAGGCAGCAGGTGATTAATTTTAAATTTTCAAAACCAGAAGTGGATGTGTGGGCAGCAGCAGCAACGTTTTTTAAAATGGCCACAGGTCGATACCCACGTCAATACACAAGAGCATCTGATCCTTGGTTGACCACATTAAAGACTCCGGTTACTCCGATTAGAAAGTATGATGCCTCTATTCCAGAAGCACTGGCCAGGGTGATTGATCAGGCGCTTTCAGAACAACCTGAACTTTTTTATAAAAGTGCAGCTGATTTTAAAACAGCACTCTCTAAAGTGGTTTAATTTATGACTAATACTTCTGACAATTTCATAGAACAACATGATGTTAACCAATATTATGGTCTGACGGACAAGGGACTTATCAGGAAAAAAAATGAAGACAATCTGGGGTTATTTCCCGAACAGGGCTTATTCTTTGTTGCAGATGGTGTGGGTGGCATGCCGGCGGGTGAAGTCGCTTCAATGCTGGTAGTTGAAGTTTTGCCGGCACTGCTCATGCAGAGACTGAAGTCAAAGTCAGAATTACTGACTCAGAATGAAATGAAGCTTTGTCTGAAACAGGCCATTATTGATTTAAGTAATCGCATTTTTTCACAAAGCCATAGTCGTCCTGAATATGCGGGCATGGCAACGACTATAGTCCTGGCCCAATACACCAATAATGATTTGTATATTGCCCATCTGGGTGATAGTCGGGCATATTTATTCAAAGGTGACATGCTGCAGCCGCTGACTAATGATCATACCTTGGTTCGCAATTTATTAATGGCAAAAGCAATTAGTCAGGAAGATGCAGTGCACCATCCTGGAAGAAATCAGCTGGTGCAATATATTGGTATGACAATGATACCGAAACCGGATGTCATCTGTATTCCAAGAACATCAGATGCTAAAGTCCTGTTATGTTCAGATGGTTTAACCGATATGCTTTCTCAGCAGGCAATCAGTCAATGTTTAAGGGAAAATTCATCTCCAGAGATGGCTTGTGAAGCTCTTGTGAAGGCAGCAAATACTGCTGGCGGGAAGGATAATATTACGGTTGTTTTGGTTGAGGAATCGATTGTTGGGTAATAATAGTTGCCGGAAACATGGTGATCTGTCCATGTTCCCGGAGACAATATTAAGCAGAGTGCTTTATTTTGTTACCATACGAGCATTCATAGGTTGAATTGGGCGATTATTAGAATGCTTTAATGCTTTTTGAAAAGCCAGCAATTGGCGCTTCGATAGCCCTGGTCTTGACTGCATTACAACCCAGCGAACACCCTCTGTGCAAGGAGGTGTGGTAAGAGAACCATTGAAACGGAAGTATTTTTTTACGGTCTTGTTTCGCTCAAACAGTTCAGTATCTTTTGCTCCCAGACGGTTTGCATCACCGACTTTCATAGGCATATTGTTTACCAGAGGTACTAGCGCCAGATTATCCATTCCGCCTGGTTGATACAATATAGAAACTACAGCGAGTTCATTTTTATCATTAGTATGGACAAAATGTGCTTCCAGAGGATAGGAAACATGGTCAATTTTGTTTTCACTGGGACTGTGAAAATGAAATTGTTTCAGAGTGAACTTTTCATCATCAATGGTAATTGCTCCGCCGGAACGAATATTAACCTGAATCGAATGTCCGGTATTAACAATGTTTTCAGGTACTAACATCGCATAGTCAAATTTAATGCCTTTGAGTTTTGCGTCCACAGCATTACTGATATCAACAGGGGACTGGTTCTTACCCTTATTACAAGTACTGTATTCAGGTGATAAATCACCCCAGTGAGAAGGACCTTTTACCCCCTGATAGGACCACTCGGCCTGATCGCTGGCAGCTGCCAAAAGGGGAGTAATGAGTAGAATTGAGGTTAATAATGAGAAAAGAGGCTTCATTTGGATACCTTTGAAAAATTGAGAGTAAAATCGTAACGATTGTTATGATTACATAAGTCAGTACGTAAATCAGTTACGTAAGTCTTTAGTAATTATTATTAAATAAGACTTAATGATGACACAAAAATCATCATTGTGAAACGTCTTGGGTGCTCAGAGTACTTTTTTCTTTTTATCAAGTTGAATTAAGGATGAATGGGAGCTTAGAATTGTGACGATATGAATTTCTAATTAATTGCCTTTCTGCTAAAATCCCCTCATTATTTTTCCCTATTATTGAATAAGCAACTATGGCCAGAAGAAGACGCAGAGCAAAATTACCACAAGATCCCGTATTAGTCACGATTGAATCGGTCAGTCATGATGGCAAGGGAGTGTGTCATATTGATGATACAACCGTTTTTATTGACGGGGCTCTGGAAGGGGAAGAGCTGACCTTTATTTATACTAATAAACGTAAAAATGTGGCTGAAGGTAAAGTTCATGAGATCCTTAAGCCCTCACCATTACGGGTCGAACCGGAATGCCCTCATTTTTCAATTTGTGGTGGTTGCAGTTTGCAGCATCTGGCCGCAGATCAGCAAATCATACTGAAACAGAGAGTGATGCTGGAAAATCTGAAGCGTATTGGCAAGGCTGAACCACAATCAATTCTTGAACCGCTTTCCGGCCCTCACTGGGGATATCGGAGAAAAGCCCGCCTTGGTGTCCGTTTTGTGGTCAAAAAAGACAAGATGTTAGTGGGGTTTAGAGAAAAACACAGCAATTTTCTGGCTGAGCTGGAAACCTGTAAAGTGCTTCATCCGGATGTTGGTCTCCATTTGCGCGACTTATCTGATTTAATTCTATCCCTTTCTATCTATAATCAAATACCACAGATAGAAGTGGCATATGGTGATGATCAGGGGGCTTTTATTATTCGCCATCTGGAAGCATTCAATGATGAAGACCTAATAAAAATATCAGCCTATGCTGAAAAAATGGCATTGCATATCTATCTGCAGCCCAAAGGTCCAGATAGTATTACCCGTCTGTATCCTCCAGAAGATGACGCGGAAGACACATTTAAACCACTCAGTTATTCTTTACCGGCTTATGATATTGTTAATGAATTCAGACCAACTGATTTTACTCAGGTTAATATGGAAATTAATCGAAAAATGATTGATCTGGCGTTGAGCCTTCTGTCACCTAAAGCAGAAGATAAGGTACTGGATTTATTTTGTGGCCTGGGTAACTTTACCTTACCGCTTGCTCGTCAGGTTACTCATGTAACCGGGGTTGAGGGGAGTTCTGAACTGGTGGTTCGGGCTAAAGAAAATGCACTGAAAAATGGTATAACGAATACAGACTACCATGCGGCTGATTTGTTTAAAGATTTTTCAGGTATGAAATGGGCGCAGCAGAAGTATGATTGCATTCTTCTGGACCCGGCCCGCAGCGGGGCCAAAGAAATTATCGAGTACCTGCCGAAATTTGGTGCCCATACAGTTGTTTATGTGTCTTGTAATCCATCGACTCTGGCCAGAGATACTGAGATAATGGTGCATAACAATGGCTATACCCTGGTAAAAGCTGGAGTGATGGACATGTTTCCACACACCGCCCATGTGGAATCAATTGCTCTATTTGTAAACCACTCTTATAAATAAGAAATTCACAAAGCAACTGCTATCTCTAAGGAGTGAACTGTGTGATTAAATGGATTTTCCCTGGCACCGGCTTTCTATTTCTTTGTTATTGTCTGATTTCCTGTTCAGATAATACGGGTGTTGATGCCGAGCAGTTGACGCTCCGTTTTGGGATCAGCAGTGCTCCAGTTACTCTTGATCCTTTGCATGCCACTGATGCCACATCCAGTCGTATTAATCGTCTGATTTACCAACGACTGGTTGAGTTCGGGCCGGACAATAAGCCGCTTCCGGGAATCACCACCTGGCAGCAATTGGATAAAAATCATTACCGCTTCACTCTCACAGATAACTCCTTTCGTTTTCATCATGGAAAAATATTAACGGCGCATGATATCAAAGCCACTTATGAGGCAGTTTTAAACAAAACGACTGCATCGCCGCATCAAAATATTCTAAAACATATCAAGCGTATTAAAGTTGTTAATGAACAAATGATTGATTTTTATTTAACCCGTCCTGATCCATTATTTCCCTCATTTCTGGCCATTGGTATTATGCCGGCCGATCTCCTTGGCTCAGGTCATTCTTTTAGTCAAAATCCGATCGGCAGCGGCCCCTTTGAATTCTCTCATTGGCCTTTTGATGGACAATTATTTTTGCGCCGCCTTGAAGATAAGCAATTATTTGAATTTTTGAAGATAAAAAATCCAACTGTGCGGGTTTTAAAATTACTGCGTGGTGAACTGGATATAATTCAGAATAATTTACCTCCTGAACACATCTCTTTTTTGAAAAAAAATTCTGATATTCGTTTCTTAACAGAAAAAGGCTCGAATTACAGCTATCTGGGTTTTAATTTACAAGATAATGATACTGGACAGATTGAATTAAGAAAAGCAATTGCTTATGCTTTAGATCGAGATAAAATAATTCAACACGCACTTGGAAATGCGGCAGAAAAAGCCAATGGTTTTTTCCCAAAAAATCATTGGGCTGCGGCAGAATTAGTGGATTATGATACGGATTTGATAAGAGCTGTGGCGTTGATGGATAAGCTGGGTTACTCAAAAGATAAACGTCTTCAGCTGACTTATAAAACTTCAAGTGATCCTTTTCGCATTCGTATTGCCACTATTATCCAAAGCCAGTTAAAGGATATTTTTATTGATATCGATATTCGTAGCTATGACTGGGGAACTTTCTATGGTGATATCAAGGCAGGAAAGTTTCAGCTGTATAGTCTGACCTGGGTTGGAATTAAAACGCCAGATGTTTTTCGCAATGTGTTTCACAGTGGATCACTTCCTCCTGAAGGGGCAAACCGAGGGCGTCTAAATAATAAAAATATTGACCATCTGATTGAGCAGGCAGAACAAGAACTGGATTTAACCAGACAAGCAGGTTTATATCAATTACTACAACAGGAAATTCATCAGATATTGCCATATGTGTCTTTATGGTATGAAGACAATATTGCTTTTTTCAGAGATAATATTCAGGGCTATCAAGTGTCAAATGATGGCAACTATGATGGTCTTATGAGCGCTTTGAAGATTAGCGATGATATTAATTAGCGCCTATTTATGGGAGCATGAGCGGAATGCTCATCCTTACAGAGGAGGAGAATACCCAAATGAAACAATTACCTGAGCGTTATATCCGGATATCCATTAGTAATCAAAGCATACAGCTTATGGATAATGATCAGATCGTTTTTAATGCCATGATAGCGACAGCAAAAAATGGAGCAGGTGAAAATTTTGGTAGTGAGTGTACTCCCAGAGGCTGGCATACTATCCGGGCAAAAATTGGGGCTGGATGTGCTGAAAACACGGTATTTATTGGTCGTCGACCCACCGGAGAAATCTATTCAGAAAAACTTAAGCAGGAACACCCGGGCAGGGACTGGATTCTAACACGTATTATGTGGTTAAGTGGCCTCGAAGTGGGCTTTAATCGTTCAGGTCAGCAGGATTCTATGCGCCGCTTTATTTATATTCATGGCTGTCCGGATGAACATCTGATGGGCATTCCCAGCTCCCATGGCTGTATTAAAATGCGTAACTCAAAGGTTATTCAACTATTTGATCAAATTGAGACAGGTATTTCAGTGGTTATCAATGAATAAAGAAGCGTTGAAGCATGCTTAATTATATTATCTCTCGACTTGCCAGTGCGCTGATTGTTATCTTTGGTGTGGTGTTTATTGTCTTTATGCTTATCCATATGGTGCCGGGTGATCCCGTTGAAGTCATGCTGGGTGAGTCGGCGACAGCCGTTGATCGGGAAGCTTTGCGGCATTCTCTTGGACTGGATTTACCGTTATGGCAACAGTTTTATCAATTCATCAGTGGATTGCTTCACTTTGATTTAGGTTATTCTCTACATTCCAGACAGGCTATTTCGGAGATTATTTCAGCTCGTATTGGTCCAACTCTGGAGCTTACCCTGGCTTCTCTATTTGTTGCCTCAATCATTGCATTTCCTTTAGGGATTCTGGCGGCGTTAAAAAAGGATAAGCTGGCAGATGCTGCTGCAATGAGTTTTTCATTACTTGGTGTTTCTATTCCCAATTTTTTAATGGGACCTTTGCTCATTTTATTATTTTCGGTCTTATTGGGCTGGTTTCCTGTCAGTGGTAAAAGCGGATTAAATTCACTTGTATTACCGGCACTTACACTGGGCACCGCGTTAGCTGCTGTTTTATCACGAATGATTCGAGCCTCTTTACTGGAAATTTTAAATGAAGATTATATTCGCACCGCTAAAGCAAAAGGTTTAAGCCGTACCCGCATCATCGGTTTACATGCCCTGCGTAATGCCATGCTCCCAGTGATTACACTGATTGGATTACAAATTGGTGCACTTTTAGCGGGTGCGGTGATCACTGAAATCGTCTTTTCCTGGCCAGGTCTTGGGCAGCTAACCATTGAGTCAATTCAAAAGCGGGATTATCCCGTTGTTCAGGCCTGTATCTTATTGATCAGTACAACCTATGTAGTGGTGAATACGTTAACTGATATTGTTTATGGACTTCTTGATCCCAGAATAAGGCTTGAGTCATAGATATGAAATTCAGGTACGCTGAGCAGAAAATAATGACCTCCCAGTCTTTGATAAAAGTTTCAATGAAGGTTTCTATTTCTTTGCTGATCCTTGGTCTCTGGTTCCTGATGGTCATATCAGTGCCTTTTTTAGACTTACATCCGGATGAAGTTGTGCTTGAAAATATTCTGCTGTTCGGGGAACAGCAGAACCTGTCTGAGTCTGGCTCCCCGGGTTTGGGATTTCTGGGGTATGATGATTTGGGACGTCCGCTATTTGATCGACTGATGGTTGGTGCCTATACTTCCTTTATGGTCACTTTCGGGGTGATTATTGTTTCCATGCTGGTGGGTACCGGTATTGGAGTGATCAGTGGTTATGTCGGAGGACATTGGGATCATTTTATGACCCGGATTATCGATATATTTATGGCATTCCCGGGTATATTGCTTGCAATTGCTCTCTCAGGCCTAATGGGGCCGGGTATTACCAATGTTATTATTGCTTTGAGTATTGTTGGATGGGTCGGTTACGCGCGACTTTCACGGGCTCAGGTAATGGCAATCAAGCAAAGAGAGCATGTCCAGTCTGCAAAAGCACTAGGGGCTTCTCATACTCGTATTATAGTCTTGCATATATTACCGTTAATCGTGGCACCTTTATTAATTGAATTTACCTTTGGAATCGCCAGTGTGGTGATTGCCGAAGCAGGGCTTTCATTTTTGGGGCTGGGTGTGCAGGCGCCGCAGGCATCCTGGGGCAGTATGATTCGTGATGGTACACAATACCTTCTTATGGCTCCTCATATGGTCCTTGTTCCCGGTATTGCTCTTATGCTGGTGGTGCTTGCTGTCAATATGCTTGGTGATGCCGTGCGTGATAAACTGGACGTTAAAAGCCATTAGCGTAGAAATTAACAATGAATGTGATGAACGATTTTGAGGAAATAATATGACGCTTGGTCCCGTTATGGTGGATATTGCCGGTCAGGAATTAACGACAGATGACAGGGTTTTGCTGGCCGAACCTCTGGTGGGTGGAGTCATCCTGTTTAGTCGAAATTACCATTCTTTAGAACAGCTGGAGAAACTGGTTAAAGCGATTCAGGCAATCAAAAAGCCAAGGCTCTTGATTGCGGTTGATCAGGAAGGCGGGCGCGTTCAACGCTTTAAAGATGGCTTTTCGATTTTACCTGCGATGCGTCGCTTTGGTGAAATTTATGATACTGACCAGAAAATGTCTCTGGATTTAGCACAGCAATGTGGCTGGCTTATGGCCAGTGAGGTGTGCTCTACAGGTATTGATATCAGCTTTGCACCGGTTCTGGATATTGATAAAGGTGTTAGCAGTGTCATTGGTGACAGAGCTTTTCATAGTGATCCCTATGTTGTGAGTAAAATTGCTCAGGCTTTTATTGTAGGTATGAATGAAGCAGGTATGCTGGCAACAGGGAAGCATTTCCCCGGACATGGCTCGATTGCGGCAGATTCTCATATTGCGATGCCAATTGATGAACGTCCTATGTGTGACATTGAGATGGATGATCTGAAACCCTTTCAGTTTTTGATTGATGCCGGTATTAATGCTCTGATGATGGCACATGTGATTTATTCAAGGGTTGATCCGCAGCCGGCGGGCTTTTCCAGTTTCTGGATGAAAACCATTTTACGGGATAAAATGCATTTCCAGGGGGCAATTTTTAGTGATGATTTGTCGATGGAAGGAGCAGTGATTGCCGGTGATTATCAACAACGTGCTAAAATCTCCCTGGAGACAGGTTGTGATATGATTCTGGTTTGTAATAATCGAGAGGCAGCCTGGGATGTGGTTAAAAGCCTTGAAGGCTATGATAATCCGGCATCCAGCTTGCGCATTGCCCACTTGCATCATAAACAGGCTATAACTCGTGATGATCTGGTGAACAAACCTCGTTGGAAAGAAGTTAAAAATCTACTGGACAAGTATGTAGAGGAACCATCCCTCAATTTGTTGGACCCAACCAATTACACGCATTAAATTTTCCACTTAAATAAATAAATAGATAGGGGATTGTATGGACTCTGCTGAGTTTGAATTAAAACAATGGTTACTTCAGCTTCATTTTCTTCGTGGTGATGGGCTATGGATGACAGAAGCTTTTCTCATTATTTTGATTGCAGTTATCTTAAACTTTGTTCAAAAGAGGGTGTTAAATAAACTTCATGATAAGTTAGAAAGAACTAAAAATCCCTGGGATGAAGCTCTGGTTGAGTCATTAGCTAAACCTATTTCTGCCTTCATCTGGTTATGGGGAATTACTCTGGCTGCCAATGTTATTGCTGACGCAAATGATGTCAGTGTGTTTGATTCGCTCGTACAGCCTGCCCGTGAAGTGGGTTTTATCATTATTATGACCTGGGCGGCATTGAGAATTATTGTTCGAATTGAGCGTAATATCATCAAAATTGGCCGTGAAAATGAAGAAAATTATGATGTCACCACGGTTCAGGCTATTACTAAACTGATTCGAGCTTCAGTTTTCATTGCCGGTGCATTAATTATGATGCAAGAACTGGGTGTCAGTGTTTCCGGGGTGTTGGCTTTTGGTGGTATTGGTGGTATGGCAATTGGTTTTGCCGCCAAAGATCTCTTATCAAACTTTTTTGGTGGACTTATGCTCTATCTTGACCGTCCCTTTGCCGTTGGCGACTGGATTCGCTCTCCTGATCGTAATATTGAAGGGACTGTGGAGAATATAGGCTGGCGTCTGACCCTTATCAGAACATTTAATAAACGGCCTCTCTACGTACCGAATTCAACATTTGCCAGCATTTCTGTTGAAAATCCATCTCGCATGTCCCATCGTCGAATCAAGGAAACCATTGGTGTACGGTATGATGATGCAGACAAACTGGAAAGTATTCTTTATGATGTGCGCGAAATGCTGAGAAATCATAAGGAAATTGATTGCCGGCAAACACTGATGGTTAATTTTGATGAGTTTGCACCGTCATCACTGGATTTTTTCATCTATACTTTTACTAAAACAACCAATTGGGTGAAGTTTCATCAGGTTAAACAGGATGTTCTTTTTAAAATTCTGAAAATCATAGAAAATCATAATGCTGAAGTGGCTTTTCCAACATCTACTTTACATTTAACGGGTGAATTGAGTCAGCCCGAACAGGCTTAAATTGGAGCGAAGGGGAAATAATGGCTGATAAATTATTGATAATCATGGTCAATACTGATCCAAACAATGGTGCAGAGCTGGGAGCACCATTCTTTCAGGCAACGGTTGCAGCGGCAATGGAGTATGAGGTTGAGGTGATCTTAACCGGGCGCTCAGGTGAATTAGCAGTGCGAGGTGTCGCAGAAAAATTATATATTAAGCCGGATAGTCAGCAAACAGTGTATGACTATATAAAAGAAGCCTATGAGGCTGGTGTTGTTTTTAAGGTCTGTACTCCGACACTGGATCTGTGGGGAGATGATCTTATTCCGGAAATTTCGGAAACAATTGGTGGCGCTTATGTAATTTCAGAAGCGATGGATGATAATACCGTTACCTTTACCTATTAATTTATAAATTTTATAAAGTATTTTATGTCTGAATTAAAGCAATTATTTACTGAGTGTGAACACGTTAAAAATGAGGCAGATTGTTTATTTAATAAGGCTGAAGTGAATGCTGCAATAGTGAGCCTGGCTGCATCAATCACTAGAGAACTATCAGGAAGCAACCCTATTGTTATGGGTATAATGAATGGCGCCATGATTCCCATGGGCTTGTTATTACCCGAACTGGATTTTTCATTACAGGTTGATTATCTGCATGCCACTCGTTATCGCGACAAAACTTCCGGCGGAGAATTGAAATGGCTGGCATCACCAAAAATTGAGATGAAGGGCAGGACTGTATTGTTAGTTGATGATATTCATGATGAAGGAATTACCCTGGAGGCAATAAAAAAATATTGCCTGGAAGAAGGGGCGGATAAAATTCATACTGCAGTGCTTGTCAACAAAGTTCATGATCGAAAAAATAGTACCAATGCTGATTTTATAGGTATGGAGGTTCCTGACCGATATGTCTTTGGTTTTGGTATGGATTATAAAGGTATGCTGAGAAATATTCCTGGAATCTATGCAGTTAAAGGTTTGTAAATGTCTGAAGATAATAAAAAAATTGCCATAATTGGCGGTACCGGATTGACCTCATTAAAGAATCTGGAAATCACTCGTCGTGAAATTGCTATGACGCCTTATGGTGAAGCTTCATCGCCACTGGCATATGGCTGCTTAAATAATGGTGCTTCTCAATCAACTGAGGTTGTTTTTCTTGCTCGACATGGGCATGCGCATACAATGCCTCCTCATATGGTTAATTATCGTGCCAACATTCGTGCTTTAAAAGAGGCTGGAGTGACGGATATTATTGCTGTGAATGCCGTAGGTGGGATTCGTAATGATATGCTTCCTGGCAGTCTTGTTATTCCCGATCAGATCATTGATTATACGACTCGACGAATCAATACCTTTTATGAAAAAAACCTCAATCATGTGACTCATATTGATTTTTCATACCCCTATAGTGCAGAGCTAAGTCAACAGATAATTGACTCTGCTGAAGAAGAAAAAATTAAATTGATTAGAGGTGGGACTTATGCGGCAACTGAGGGACCACGACTCGAAACGGCTGCCGAAATTCAGCGCCTGAAAAGAGATGGCTGTGATATTGTGGGTATGACAGGCATGCCTGAAGCTGCTTTAGCAAGAGAGCTAGCAATTGATTATGCGTCAATCTGTGTCAATGCAAACTGGGCTGCAGGCCTTAGTGATGAACCGATTACTATGGAAGCAATAGAAAAAAATGTTGAAAATGGTTTGGCGCAAGTGCGCCAGTTGATAGCCGCCGTTATAGAGAACTGTCATTAAAAAAAGTGACTGATAGATTTTACTGACTGGCACTGACAGTGTCAGTGCTCACAGCAAAGGGAGTGACATACACCAGCATCCCAAAGACCGGATTGTCGATGTAGTGCAATTCACGACTACGCATTTTTCGATTTTGTTTGAATGTATAAACATTATTGACACATTGTTCATTGAGTACTTCATTTTTTACTTTAAGAGTGTCTGTTTCCAGTTTTGAAATACCTTCTTCTAATTGTTGATCGAGTTCCTTGTCACTTATCATTTCATTCTGGCTGTCACCACTGTTAAGAGTATTTTTTTGGGTATAGTCACATTGTGACGCTTTCAGATCAACCTGCATATGTAGAAATCGCGAAACATAAAGCTTAATCTCACCCTGCGGCATCAAATTATCAGAAAACTGATTGCCTGTAATTCGAATTGGAAGGGCCCGTTTTTTAGACAAGGAACGCTGAGTCCAGCCAAAATGAGCTAAGACCTTATAGTTGGGAGAGTATCGAAGATGAGCAGCAGAATCCGTTAGTTTATACTTTCCAGATGATGTTTCAGCAATTCCGTTTCTTAAGGGAGAAAAATGTCTGCTTTGCAGATCATACTCAGCTAATGCCGGGCTATCATCTGTTAAAGTATCCTGCTGTGTATTATCGCCACTTATCTCATTAATAATATCTTCTCTACTCCAGAATTCATCACGTTTTCCCTGATCATTCAGTTGTCTGAAGAGAACAACCTCAACAATATAATATTGCTTCTTGACGGATTTGCTCTGTTTTTCTTGTGCTGGGGTTTGTTCCTCAGTCTGCGCTGCTGAAGAGTCTTCAGCTAGTGAGGAGCTTGCCGTTAAGAGCAGGAAAAAACAAAAAAGTATTTTGATGATCACGTTCATTTTTAATTAATCTCATTTGATAAGCGATATATTATGCAAAATAGGGCAGGGGAAAGCTATACTATGAGCGATCATTTTGCAAAATATTTGGATTAATCTATGGCTGTTCTTGAAATACTAAAAATGGGGGCTCCGCAATTGATGCTTAAAGCCAGACCCGTCAATGACTTTTACAGTGGTGCCCTGCATCAGACGATTTCTGACATGATTGAGACAATGAGATACTATCAGGGCGTTGGTCTGGCTGCACCGCAGGTTGGCTTATTACAACAGATTATTGTTCTTGAAGTGAGTCAAAATAAAAGGTATCCACAGGCCGCTAATATTAAGCTGGATGTTTTGATTAATCCTCGAATAATTAATTCTTCAGAACAAGAAGAGTTTGCCTGGGAAGGTTGTCTGAGCTTACCTAATCTAAGAGGCCGAATTGCACGTTCCACTCATATTACTTATCAGGCCTTTGATGCCGAAGGGAAATTGAGTAAAAAGTCAGTCAGCGGTTTTCATGCGCGGATAATACAGCATGAAATTGATCACCTGAATGGGATCCTGTATCCGCAAAGACTGGATAGTCTCACAGATTTTGGCTTTGAAGACAGTCTGCTCAATTTTTAGTGGGGCATGCCTCACTAATTAAAATAATGGCTTGCCACATCTTTAAACTCATGATCAAGCACCATCTCATGTAAATCACCAATTGTCACCATGTGAGTCATACCGACTTCCAGGCCATCAAAATATTCTGAGATGTTTTCTATGAGTTCATATGCTTCAGTTTTTAAAAAAGGACTCTAGTATATGATTGGTAAATGACGTTCGTAGATAAAAACCACGTGGCAGTGTCTGTTTTCTCATGCCATTCAAGCCTATACCTGTAGTAACCACCGATGCATTGGCTGCTTTGGGGCGAATTTGAAGATATTCACCCAGATGGGCAGTAATTGTTTCAACCTGCCCCAGGCTGATCAGCTCCATGAATTCTTCCCAATCAGTTTTCAGGAGGTCCATTTCTTCAGTAGAAGGGGACCAGATAAATCCCCGACCTATACGTCGTTTGCCCAGTGGAATTGTTGCTTCTGCTTCTACAGGTAACCAGAGAACACGGGATAGCTTGTGATAAACACAGCAGTCTTCCCAGGACAGGCCTATATTGTTGAGCAGAGGAACGGCACAGACATAAGTGGTTTCTTTCGCTTTATGTTTTGCGGTTAAGGGTATTGTTTTTAGTTCAATACCAATATTTTGAAAATCAGGTTCTGACAGATTACCCGCAGAGGCGCCCAGATGAACTTCAAGTAACTGACCTACCCAACCCTTATCATGTTTCAGATTTTCAGGTATGGGCCAATGTATTTTATCGGCAAGTTGTGACAACGTTTGTCCGGCAAGTGCTAGTACTCGGGATTCAAGTTCATGTTCTGATTCCGGTTTAGTGACTATTGGCATTTTTTTTGTCATTAAACAATTATAAATATGGCTTGGCTATACAGACTTAATCAATAAGAAAACAAAACCGATGACCAGTAAGAGAGGGATTAAAGCGGCAATCATATCATTGCTCGATGCTTTGGGACTATTTTTGAGCATATCTTTTGCTCGCGGCAATAAATACACTAACATTAAAACAATCAGTAATGCGGAGGAAATTTTTATCCAGTCCATAATAAATTAACCTGTGTTTTTTTAAGCAGTCTGAAGACCAGTCGATAAGTGGAGTATGAATTAATGCAAGGGAAGAGACGGGGGTCGTTCCTGGTAGCTGATTTTAATGAATAAGCCCACCGGAGATGGACTTATTACATAAAAAGTGACGTCGTTAGTCGTCAGACATGAAACCGAGTAACATCAGTAAATTAACAAAGATGTTATATATGCTCAGGTACAGGCCTACTGTTGCCATTATGTAGTTTCTCTCACCACCGTTAATGATTCGGCTGGTATCATGCAGAATAAAACCACTCATGATAACAATGACTATTGCTGAAATTGCCAGTGATAATGCTGGAATTTCCATGAATATATTGGCTAAAGATGCAATGAGTACCAATACCATACCCACAACAAGCATTCCTCCCATAAAGCTGAAGTCACGTTTTGAGGTCAGTGCATAACCTGAAAGTGCCAGGAAGATAACACCGGTACCGCCTAAAGAAGTCATAATCAGCTGACTGCCATTAGACATTTGCAAATAATTGTTCAGAATTGGGCCCAGTCCAAGTCCAAGCAGGCCAGTGATTGCAAAAACAACACCAATACCTGCTGCGCTATTAGCTGTTCGTGGCAGAACTAGCCAGATAAGTCCCAGGGCACCAAAGGTAGCTACTAAAGGCATAAAGCCCGGCATCTCCATCTGCATAGAAATAAATGCAGTGAATGCACTAAAAAGCAGCGTAACAGAAAGTAAAGCATAAGTATTTTTAAGAACTTTATTAACTTCTAGAACAGCTGATTGCGATTGTGCAAGCTCTACTGGTCGATTCATTGTTGGTTAGCCTCCTGGCTCTTCTTTTAGTTTAGGTTATGCAATAGTTTAGGTCATGCAAAAAGTATAGTTTATATAATGCCTTTATATCATTAATATAATTATAATTGCAATATGCTGTCTATGACAGCATAAATCAAGGAAAATTCATTTTTTTTGCTTTTGGGCTGGCAATCATCGAAAAGGTTGTTTATAATCGCCTCACTTTCGACGGTGGGCTGGCTGAGCGGCTGAAAGCACTGGTCTTGAAAACCAGCAAGGTGTTAAAACCTTCGGGGGTTCAAATCCCTCGCCCATCGCCATTATCTAAATCTAATTATTTTTAATAAACACATCTTTTATTCTTACCTGAACGTCTTTCCTTTTTTAATTTATTTCTTTTTTTATTTAGAGTTTTCCAAAGAAAATTCAACAATAACCTAACCAATAACATTGATTTCCTCTAAATAGTCAATCATATTGTTACCTATTATATTAATATGTACTGATATTGGGGTTTTTACTGTAGCATCTTCTTTTTAAACCAGTTACACTACCCAGTATTAAGAATTCGATGCACTAATAATCTTGAGATAGTAAGTAGCAGGCAACATTCATTAATAAAGCCTGGAGGGCTTCAGTGATAAAAGTTTTGTTAGTTGATGATCATGAATTGGTCAGAACAGGGATAAGGCGATTGATTGATGACATCAATGGTCTTGAGGTCGTGGGTGAAGTTGAAACCGGTGAAGCCGCTATTGACTTTACGCAAAATGAGCACGTGGATGTTGTGCTTATGGATCTTAATATGCCTGGTATTGGTGGTATGGAAGCGACTCGTCGACTCATCGCTAAAGACAAACATCTGAAAATTATTGTTGTGACGGTGCATGATAGTGAACCCTTCCCACAACAGCTATTCAAAGCCGGGGCAATGGGCTACCTGACTAAGGGCTGTAATATTGAAGAAATCGTCCATGCGATTAAAGAAGTTTTTTATGGTCGACGTTATGTCAGTGTTGATATTGCACAAAAAATGGCCATGAGCATTCAGCCGGATGATGAAAATCCTTTTGATAAACTTTCCCAGCGTGAAATGCAGGTCATGATGATGAGTATGCAGGGTATGAAAGGGCAAAAGATTTCAGAACAGTTGAATTTGAGTCCCAAAACTATTAGTACTTATCGCTATCGTCTTTTTGATAAACTCAGAGTATCCAATGATGTTGAGTTAACCCGTCTGGCTATGCAATATGGCCTGATAGATGATACTGTTTAAAGAATTTATCGAAATAATCTGTAAATTTTTTAGTTCAGTTCTTAATGCACGATAAATCGACTGAATCTCCAAATGAAAAAATCTCAGAAAAGCTTTCTTTAGAGAAAGCTCCCTCTAAAAAAAAACAATTTCCTGCACTATTATTTGAGCTTGAGATTTTTTTAAAAAATCTCACCACAAGACCCGGGGTCTATCGGATGATAGATGCCAATGAAATAGTCATCTATGTTGGTAAAGCAAAAAACCTTAAAAAACGAGTCGGCAGCTATTTTAGAAAGTCAGGTCAATCACCTAAAACAGTTGTAATGGTGAGCCAGATTGCAACTATTGAAATTGTTATTACTCACACAGAAAGTGAAGCTCTGCTGCTTGAAAACAATCTGATAAAAACTTATAAACCTCGATACAATATCCTTCTTCGCGATGACAAATCATATCCCTATATCTTTTTATCAGATAAAGATAAGTTTCCTCGTCTGGCCTTTCATCGTGGTGGTCGAAATAAAAAAGGGCGATACTTTGGCCCGTACCCCAATGGACACTCAGTAAAAAACAGTTTAAACCTGCTGCAAAAATTATTTCCTGTACGACAATGTGAAGACAGCTTTTACAAAAATCGATCAAGAGCCTGTTTACAATACCAGATTAAGCGCTGTAAGGCTCCCTGCGTAACGTTGGTCTCAAAGGAAGAATACGCTGAAGATGTTCGACACACAGTTTTATTTCTTGAAGGAAAAAGCAATCAAATAATTGATGAACTCATTTCAGGTATGGATCAAGCGGCACAAAAACTGGAATATGAAAAAGCTGCCATTTATCGAGATCAGATTGCAAATTTAAGGCGTCTTCAGGAAAAACAATATGTCAGTAATGAAAAAGGTGATCTGGATGTTATAGCCATTGAGTATCATCAGGGTGTTGCCTGCATACAGGTTTTTTTTATACGTGACGGTCTTAATCTGGGTAATAAAAGTTTTTTTCCAAAAAATGCTCAGCATCAGAACATATCAGAATTATTATCCGCATTTATTGCTCAGTTTTATATCAGTTCACTAAATACAGACCGATTTATCCCGGCGACAATACTGGTCAGTCATCCATTTGATGACCGGCAAATAATAGAGACCGTTCTATTTGAGCAGTCCGGCCATAAGGTTGAAATTAAAGATAAGGTTAGAGGTGAGCGTGCAAGATGGCTGCAAATGGCACAAACTAATGCACAAACTGCCTTAATGAGCCGGTTGTCCAATCGTGCCAGTGTTATAAAACGTTTTGAAGATTTGCAGGATGCGCTAAAAATGGATGCCATGCCAGAGCGCCTGGAATGCTTTGATATCAGTCATAGCTCAGGTGAAGCAACAGTGGCTTCCTGTGTTGTTTTTGATCCCTCAGGTCCATTGAAAAGTGATTACCGGCGATTTAATATTGATAATATCACTCCCGGAGATGACTATGCGGCAATGCATCAGGCATTAACACGTCGCTATACCAAACTTGCTAAAAGTGAAGCCAAACTCCCGGATTTGCTGGTTATTGATGGTGGTAAAGGCCAGGTCAAACAGGCGACAGAAGTCATGCAAGCACTACAAATCACCTCAGTGCAAATAATTGGCATAACCAAGGGAGAGGGGCGTAAAGCAGAACTTGATACTTTACTCTTGTCTGAAACAAATGAGAAAGTTATACTCCCATCCAACTCAAAAGCGATGCACCTGATCCAGCATATCAGGGATGAAGCACATCGATTTGCCATTACAGGGCATAAAAATCGTCGTGCTAAAGCCAGAAAAACGTCACAATTGGAAAAGATCTCTGGATTGGGACCAAAGCGCAGACAGCTACTGCTCAAACAATTCGGTGGTTTACAGGAAGTAACTCGTGCAGGTGTTGAGGATTTAGCTAAAATAAGTGGTATTAGCAAATTACTGGCACAAAAAATATATGATCATTTTCATAATCGCTAGAATAAGTACTTAACGGAAATAAATTTCCTAATGTACTAATTAAACAGAATTAACACTATTAACTGATAATAATTTATGCAATATACAATACCAAACGTACTGACATCCTTTAGAATTCTTTTGGTCCCGGTTTTCGTTATTTTTTTCTATCTGCCATTTGACTGGGCACATCAAGCCGCTGCATATATTTTTATGACAGCAGCCATTACTGACTGGTTTGATGGCTATCTGGCCAGACGGCTTAATCAGACATCTGCTTTTGGTGCTTTTCTGGACCCGGTTGCTGATAAGGTGATGGTTGCTGTCGCTCTGATTCTTCTGGTTGACCAGAATCCTACAGACTATCCCAGTATTTTTATGACAATGGCTGCTGTGATTATTATTGGACGGGAAATTACAATTTCAGCCTTGCGTGAATGGATGGCTGAAGTTGGTTCAAGAACCAGTGTTGCTGTCTCTATTATAGGTAAAATTAAAACAACGGCACAAATGGTTGCTCTGGCCTGGTTACTTTATGCCGAACCAATGTTAGGTATTCCTTTACTGGAAGTTGGTTTTATTCTGCTCTATATCGCTGTTTTTTTAACACTTTGGTCAATGGTAGACTACATTTCATCAGCGTTACCATCACTTAGAAAATGACAATCAATATTACAAATTGACTCGGCTTGTTTTTTGGTCACTATTTATATAAAAAATCATTGACATACACCGCACAAACGTTAAAATACACGCCATCAAATCAAAGCGGGAATAGCTCAGCTGGTAGAGCACGACCTTGCCAAGGTCGGGGTCGCGAGTTCGAATCTCGTTTCCCGCTCCAATTTGATT
>JADGEM010000089.1 GCA_016744375.1 Gammaproteobacteria bacterium | reverse complement strand
CTCAGCATTAATAAGTAAACTTATTAGCACCGCCTGTCGCATGAGTCGATTGTTAAGAACCCACACAAATTGTTCGATTTCTTTTTAAAGAGCAGGTAACAAATTAGTATTTCATTAAATTTGACTTTAACAACATGCTAAATTGTTGTTCAACCAGTGCTTTTCTTCTCTTTTTTTAAGAGCAGTGCTGCTGACTGAGAAGCGTATTATACGCAGTAATTATCTGTCGTCAACACTTTTTGTAAAATAATTGTAATAATTTAAAAATGGGCAAATTGCCCATGCGCACAGTTTTGAAAAATTCATGTAGAAAAAGGCAATTTAGACAATAGTAACTTTGGCAAATTTTCTTTTACCCACCTGATAGACTTTTGTTGTACCACTGTCCATGGTGAGTTTGGTATCAGATATTTTCTTACCATCAATTTTAACAGCTCCCTGTTTTATCATACGAATGGCTTCACCTGTGCCGCTGGTCATGCCGGAGTCTTTTAATATATAGGCAATACCCAGGCAGCCATCAGAAGACTGAAGTTCAAATTCTTCAATGTCATCAGGGATTTTGCCTTTCTTAAAACGATCGATAAAGTTTTGCTGTGCTTTATCTGCACTGTTCTGATCATGGAAACGGGCAATAATTTCTTTTGCCAGGATAAACTTAATATCTCTGGGATTAGTCCCATTTTCTACATCTGTTTTGAATTGTTCTATTTCTACCATAGGTCGAAAACTGAGCAGTTCAAAATAGCGCCACATTAATTCATCTGAGACAGACATTATTTTGCCAAACATATCATCTGGAGCATCTGATACACCGATATAGTTATTAAGAGACTTGGACATTTTTTGAACACCATCCAGTCCTTCTAGGATAGGCATGGTGACAATCACCTGTGGCGTCTGTCCATGAGTTTTTTGTAATTCACGCCCCATTAAAAGGTTAAATTTTTGATCAGTACCACCAAGTTCCACATCTGCCTTTAATACGACTGAGTCATATCCCTGGATCATGGGGTATAGAAACTCATGTATTGCAATAGGTTGCCCTGATGCATAGCGCTTACTGAAATCATCACGTTCAAGCATGCGTGCAACAGTCTGATTCGCTGCCAATTTGATTAAATCAGCGGCATCCATTTTTCCCATCCACTCGGAGTTAAAAACAATGGTTGTTTTTTCTTCATCAAGTATTTTAAATACCTGTTCTTTGTAACTTTTGGCATTTTCCAGGACTTGTTCTTTTGTAAGAGGTTTACGGGTAATATTTTTCCCGGTGGGATCACCAATCATCCCCGTAAAGTCACCAATTAAAAAATGAATTTCATGGCCTAGATCCTGAAACTGGCGAAGTTTGTTAATTAATACTGTATGTCCAAGATGTAAATCCGGGGCTGTGGGGTCAAAACCGGCTTTAATAATGAGAGGTTTATTTGTTTTTAATTTTTCAATCAGACCTTCTTCAAGCAAGATTTCATCCGTGCCTCTTTTTATTATTTCCAGAGCGTCTTCTATTTTGCTCATTTTGACTATATACTCCCGTTTTTATGTTAACCCGTTATCAAAAACTGCTTAATTGTACGTTTTTTAACCAGCATTTCTTAAATTTGCGATAAGATTACCATAAATTTTTACCTGTTCTGCTAGTATCCTAATAAAAAGGGTTATTTTTTTTGCATTTCTATTGCATTAATCCTTATTAAAAGCTATCTTTAATATAAAAAATCGAGAAATATCCGTGAATTACAAGCCTCTTTTAAACAAAAACACTAAGTTTGGAAATATGTTTAAAAATAAAAACCGTTATCGACTTGAAACTAGAAAAAAAAGTGGTTCTAAATTTTTAATTTTTTCTGTCATCTCTATCGGTATTGCATCGATCCTTGTAAGTATTGGCATTAATGGTAAAAATGACCGTAGCGGCAATGAAATTTTAAGCCAGAACTTTAAGGCTTCAGTCCAGAATATTTCAGCTGACACACCAGACAACTCAAACTTATTAGCAACAGCCGGTAATTCTACTTTTGAACAGAAGGAATCTATTCCTCTGGAATTACCAGAAATTGGTTATCGTTCTGAAGTTTTATCACCCTCAGTCTCTGCATTGTCTGCACAGGAATCACCTAAAGAAAAAATTAAACTGATTGAAACAGCGGTTAATGAAAATAAAAAAACTGTCAGCACTACGATTCATTCCAGTGAGATTTCAACGGTAACACCTACACCTGTAACCATAAAGACACTCAATAAAAGCGCAACAAACTCAATACTGAAGAAAGTAGCTGCATCGAAAACCTTCGAAATCGATGATAAAGTCATTAACCAGGACAAAAAAATCATTACCCTGGATAAAAACATAGCCACGCCTTTAACTACGAATACAAAAACCGTCATTGTTAAGAGTGGTGATTCACTTTCGGCTATTTTTAACCGTCTGTCTCTCAGCGCAGGTACCTTACATCAAATTATTAATTCAAGTAAACAGGCTAAAAAACTCACTCGAATTAAACCCGGTCAAAAGTTAGTCATTCACTATGATGATAAGGATAAATTTCAATCTCTAAGCTATGCACTCGACCGAGTTGATACCCTTATTATCAGCAGAGAAAATGCACAATCAACATTTACCTCGCACATTGACAGTAAAGAAATTGAAATCAGACAGCAATTTGCAACTGGAACCATCAAGAACTCCCTTTTTGCTGCTGGAAATAAAGCGGGCTTGAATAGTTCAATGATTATGAAATTAGCACAACTCTTTGGCTGGGATATTGATTTTGCGCTGGATATTCGCAAAGGGGATGCTTTTACCGTTCTTTTTGAAGAAAAGTATATTAATGATAAAAAAATTGGTTATGGCAATATTATTTCTGCTGAATTTGTTAACAGAGGGAAAACTTTTAAAGCCATACGATACACGGATGCAAGTGGGCATACTGATTATTACTCTGAAAAAGGTCTTAGTATGCGCAAAGCATTTTTGCGAACTCCAGTTCAATTTTCTCGTATCAGCTCACGATTTTCAAAAGGCCGCAAACATCCGGTTTTAAACAGGATTCGCGCTCATAAGGGCGTTGACTACGCCGCATCACGAGGTACTCCCATCAAGTCTGTTGGTGATGGAAAAGTAATCTTCAAAGGAAGGAAAGGGGGATATGGACGAGTTATAATCCTGCAGCATGGTTCAAAATATACAACCTTATACGCTCATATGAATTCTTACAACCGGAACATAAAACGTGGTGGACGTATCAAACAGGGTCAGATTATTGGTTATGTTGGAAGCTCAGGTCTGGCAACTGGACCACACTTACATTATGAGTTCCGCATTAATGGCGTGCATCGAAACCCATTAACTGTCCCCTTACCCAGCGCATCACCCATTGCCAGGAAATACCGTGCTGACTTCCAGAATACTGCGGACACATTAATTTCCCAGCTTAAGTCAAGAAAACTGGAGACAGTTGCTCTAAAAGAGCAATAATCACCCAGTGCAGATTGAATCAAGGATGGTATGGTGACCTATTTTATCGGACTCATGTCTGGAACCAGTCTTGATGGGGTCGATACTATTATTTGTTCCATCAACTCCAGCCATGACTTTCAATTAATTGATGCCCATAGCTACCCCATTCCTAAGCCGCTAAAACAGGCTCTATTGACACTGAGCCAGGAAAGGCATCCCAATGAGCTAGAGCGTTATGCTGAACTGGATGTTCAGATGGGGTATTTGTTTGCTGAATGCTGCATCAGCTTGCTCAAGAAAAATAATCTCAATCCTGAACAAATTCATGCCATTGGCAGCCATGGACAAACTCTAAGACACTATCCTGACAATCAATACCCAACAACACTGCAAATTGGCGATCCCAATATTATTGCCCAAAAAACCCGTATAACAACTATTGCAGATTTTCGTCGTAGGGATATCGCGGCAGGTGGTCAGGGTGCACCGCTTGTCCCCCCCTTTCATCATGCACTCTTTGGCACAGACAATCAGAACCGTGTTATTTTAAATATTGGCGGGATTGCGAACATTACGTTTTTACCTACCACACCTGGTTCTATTATTGGTTATGATACAGGACCTGGAAATGGCCTGATGGATGACTGGTGTACCCGATACTTTGATTGCGCCTATGATCCTTCCGGCAATATTGCATCTCAAGGCCATATCAATGCAGCACTGCTTTCATCAATGCTAAATGACACTTATTTTTCTCAGAGCTTCCCCAAAAGCACTGGTCGAGAGTATTTTTCCTATGACTGGATTGAAATTCAATTACGTAAACAGGATGCCCTTATTGAAAAAAATGATGTCCTGGCAACATTACTTGAGTTGAGCAGTTTATCAATAAGTAATGAAATTAATCAATTGAAGCCTTCTATTGATGAAGTTTTAGTGTGCGGCGGCGGCGTTAGAAACAACCATTTGATGCAAAGACTGCAAGAACATATGCCTGAAATAACAGTAAATTCAACCGAATCATTTGGCTTACATCCTGACTGGGTGGAAGCCAGTGCATTTGCATGGCTTGCCAATCAAACGCTTAATGGTTTAACTGCTAATTTACCTTCTGTAACCGGTGCAAAAGAAGAGGTTATTCTTGGGGGCATCTGGCAGGTTTAGGCTATTCATCCAATAAATAGCCCATGCTCCCAGCTAACGTGCTGCCATGTGGACATAAGACCGTTTTTCTTCGCCGGTATAAATCTGGGTAGGTCTGAATATCCGATTATCTCTCAATTGCTCACGCCAGTGTGCCATCCATCCGGCACTTCTGGCAATTGCAAAAATAGCCGTAAACTGATTATCTGGTATTCCCATTTCTCTATAGAGCAGACCTGAGTAATAATCGACATTTGCATAAACGCCTTTCTCAGCCAGCCGGTCTTCACAGGCTTTTTCTAATGCCTCTGCTACTTCAAACAAAGGATTAACATCGCCGCCCCTGGCTTCCAGCAAATCTTTGATAAGTCCCTGCAATATTGTGGCACGAGGATCTTTAGTCTTATACTCACGATGACCCATCCCCCAGATCTTACCTTTTCGTCTTAATTGCTCATCAACAAATTTTGCTGCATTTTTTGGGCTGCCGACTTGCTCCAGCATATTCAATACTTTGGCATTTGCACCACCATGTAATGGCCCTGACAGACAGCCAATTGCAGATGAAACAACACTATAAGGGCTTGATAGAGTTGAACCATTCACCAGTACTGAGAATGTTGACGCATTGATAGTATGTTCAGCATGTAAAATCAAACAAACATCCAGAATATGAGCCATCAACGGATCAGGCTCCAATCCGGTCAGCATATAGAGAAAACTTTCAGCATAATTAAGATCATAACGAGTCGGCGCAGGCTCATATCCCTTGGCAATATGTTTCCAGGAGGTCACAAGAGTGCCCATTCTGGCAATTATTTTCATCGTTGCAGTATTGACATAATCCAGATCAGTACAAACATCACCATCAACCAGGCATTCACTTCCCTGATAAAACATGCCCATACTGGATACTGTTGTCTGCAGCATCAACATCGGATCAGCCGATGCTGGCAATGTTTTCATTAAGTCAACAAGGTGATATTTTAAGGCTCTGTTAGTACGTAATTTGGTAGTGAAATCTGCCAAACGATCTTTCTTGGGTAGTTGACCATTCATTAGCAACAAAATAGTCTCTTCAAAGGTGCTGTGTTTAGCAAGTTCTTCAATGGGATAACCTCGATAGAAAAGAATGCCTTTTTCCCCATCGATGTCAGAAATATTAGATTTTGTTGCTGGAACACCCGCTAAACCGGGAAGATATTCATTCATATTGAACCCCAAACTTATACGCAAATTAAATGTCTGTTTCAAGTTTAGCAAACTATAATAGTTTTGCTTGTTTTATCGTAACTACATCGACGTGTTTTGTTGTTTAAATTATTGCCAGTCAATATATAAAAAGGCGCTGTAAAAACAGCGCCTTTCATTTTTAATAAGAAATAACAAAAGTTATACAAGAGCTCTCAACCAATAAGCACGTCTCTATTACTTTATTACCATCAATAGCAACAATTACTTCTCTTCTGTAGAAAACGATGAACCACAACCACAGGTTGTCGTTGCATTTGGATTTCGGATCACAAATTGAGCACCTTCAAGACCTTCAGTATAATCGATCTCTGCACCAACCAGATATTGAAATGACATTGGATCAATTAATAACTTTACACCCTGATTTTCAACCGCTGTATCACCTTCATTGACTGCTTCATCAAACGTAAAACCATACTGGAAACCAGAACAACCACCACCAGTCACAAAAACTCTCAGTTTTAGGTTATCATTCTTTTCTTCTTCAATTAAAGATTTAACTTTTAGTGCTGCTGCATCAGTAAAATCTAACAGGTTTTCTTCATTCATACTATCACTCACTACTTTTTACTCCAATTCAAATTCTATTATTCAATAACCAAGTGCAACAGTCAAGATTAATTTTTTATTCCGGGACATTAGAATCAGCTATTTGTTATAACCTCTGGTTCATCCAGCATTACCGGCTCTGATTTTTTTTCAAGGCTGGCAGTCACTTCATCTGAGACATGTACCAGGTTACCATTGACTTCCGCTCCCATTGCCATCTCAAACAAGTTGTAATAAACATTGCCAAAAACTCTGGCTTTCTTAGCTAACTCAACATTATTACTGGCATAGACATTACCTTCGACTGTACCATTAATAATGATATTAGGGATTTGTATTTCACCTTGCACAAAACCATTTTCACTAATTGTTATGGTCGCATTTTCATCTTCCGTCGCGGTAATGTTGCCCATCACTTTACCATCAACAAGCAACCCCCCAGTAAAGTCCAGGTCGCCCATAATTTTTGTGCTGTTCCCCACTAACGAGTCAATTCTTCTACTCGCACTTTTTTTACTGCCCCACATACTTCATTCCTCCCGTTTGGGACCATTGCAGATCACCAAGCTCAATAGTTGATTTTTTCTTCTTTGAATCAATGATGATATCAACTGAGTGAGGTATCATCCCTTCTGGCAAACGCATTATACCGCTAAATGCCTGAAAATACTTAAAACTGTATTTGAAACCTTTTCCTTTGTCATCTTTTTTATCTTCTGGCTTAACAAGCAGAGAATTTAATAAGAGTTTCACCGACTTATCACCTTGCATACCTTTTATGTAAATAGTAATAGTACCTTTAGTATAGGTCCTTTTTTTTATTTTTTGGGCAATAGTAAATTCATATTGGTATTTTTGACCCGATTCTTCTTTATCCTTTGAGATCGAGTTATCGGGTACAATTTCCAGGCTCTGTAAATAAATAGATTCTCTTCTCTTGCCCGGTGAAACAATGGATTTATAAAAAGCGAGTTCTTTTTCTAACTCCGCTATTTTACTCAGATCTTTTTTCATGCCGAGTTGAATTAATTGACATGATTCCTGCTCCAGTAAGTATTTCCTTTCCAGATGCAAAAGCTCTTTACTTAAATCGGTATTTTTCTTTTTTAAGACACTCTGTTGAACAAGCAGGGATCTTCGCCCGCCTTTTGCTTCAATAATATCGTCTTCAGACTGCATATATCCCATTTCAAATGCCCCCCAAAGGAGTGATATCATCAGTAATAAGACAAGCAGACGAAGCCCAAAATACTGTAACGGATGTGTGCGGTGTACAATGATATGTGTCATATTTAATACTGAAGTCTAAGGCATCAATGGAACAATATTCAATCCTGACTTTTCATCCAGACCAAAAGCAATATTCATATTCTGAACCGCCTGGCCTGCAGCGCCTTTCACCAGATTATCAATCACAGACAGAATAACAATCGTATCACTTCCCTGAGGCTGATGAATGGCAATACGACACAGATTAGAACCTTTTACAGTCCTGGTTTCTGGATGAGAGCCTGCCGGCAACACATCAACAAAAGGCTCGAGTGCATATTTTTTCTCAAAAAGTGTTTGTAAATCCGCAACATTAACACTATCAGAAGTGATTTTCCCATACAGTGTTGCATGAATCCCCCGAATCATAGGAACAAGATGGGGGGTGAATGTTATATCAATTTTGTCATCACTGCTAAAGCTTTCAAGACACTGTTTGATTTCCGGCAGATGCCTGTGACCTGGAACCCCATATGACTTAAAGCTCTCACTAGCCTCACACAATAAGGTAGCCACATTGGCACCTCTGCCCGCTCCGCTCACTCCTGATTTGCAATCTGCCACTAGAAAATCTGTTTTTATCAGTTTATTTTCAAGCAGGGGCAAAAAGCCTAATTGTACAGCGGTTGGATAACACCCTGGATTAGCAATTAATCTAGCTCCTTTGATGGCCTCCCGATTTACTTCCGGCAATCCATAAACAGCCTGTTCAACATAGTCTGGACAGGCATGTTTCATTCCATACCATTTTTCCCAGACCTTAATGTCCTTAATTCTGAAATCAGCAGCCAGATCAATAACCTTAACACCTGCTTCAATAAGCTCTGGTACCATTTTCATGGCAATACCATTGGGTGTTGAAAAAAAGACCAAATCACACTGTTTGAGGGCCGAGACGTCAGGTTCTGAAAATTCTATATTTAAATAGCCACGGAGATTAGGAAACATATCCTGAACCAAAAGCCCTGATTCTGAGCGCGAAGTAATCACCTGAAGTGTGACACCCGGATGCAGTGCTAATAACCTCAGTAACTCAACACCGGCATACCCTGTCCCACCAACAATACCTACTTTAATTTTTGCCACTTGTCTCTTCGCCTCTAAAGTCTGACTTTAATCTATGGAAATTTAACTGTATTAACCATTATAATACAGGATAAGGCAGAGTAAAAATTAAAACTCATATTAACCTGACCTAAATATAAATACAGAATAAGCTGGGAGAGTTTTTCACAGATGAAGAAAAAAGATTTTGCTGTTATTGGCTTTATTGTTGTCTTAGGTGCCCTGTTAAGCTATTTATGGTTAGCACCTTCTGGACAACCAGCTCCACAAGTAACTTTTAATGACCTGGAAGGCAAGCAATTTAACCTGGAGCAACTCAGAGGCAAACCTGTCGTTGTTAATTTTTGGGCAACTACTTGTCCCGGCTGTGTATTAGAGATTCCTGCTCTGGTTGAATTATCCCAGAAATATGCAGCAAAGAATCTGGTTATTATCGGCGTAGCCATGGACTACGATCCGGAATCCCAGGTCAGAGAAATGGTTCGTCAAAAAAACATGACATACCCGGTTGTCCTGGATTCTGAAGGAAAAATAGCCAAAGCATTCAATCAGGTTACTTTGACACCTACTACTTTTTTTATAAATAAAAATGGACAGATTTTTAAGCATAAACTGGGTGAAATGACACATGAAGAGTTGGACAACACAATACAAAGCCTGATTCTTTAAGACTAAAGAGGATATATTACTGATGTTATGGGTTAAAGCATTTCATATTATTTTTATGGTTTCCTGGTTCGCAGGTTTATTTTACCTGCCTCGGCTATTTGTCTATCATGCTAGCAGTAGTGATGAAATCAGTAATGAGCGTTTTAAAATAATGGAACGCAAGCTGTTTTACGGCATTATGACGCCGGCAGCTATTATTACCATGATACTTGGCTTATGGATGCTGTTTGATTCTACCTGGCAGGTTTATGTCATTGGCATGAAAACTTTCTGGTTGCAATTAAAATTAATCATTGTCATACCTCTGGTTATTTATCATATATACTGCTGGAAATTATTGAACGATTTTAAAGAGGATAAGAATACTCACAGCCATGTCTATTATCGCTGGTTTAATGAAATTCCTGTGTTCATGTTAATGGGTATTATCATCCTGGTCATTGTGAAGCCGATATGATCACTAGACTATGTGATTTCAAATATGAAGATATAACCATTTTATAACATCTTGAACAACAATAAACATTGAAATTTTATGAATAAACCCTTGCCTGTTGTGATGTCTTTTTCCGGTAATGATCCGACTGGCGGTGCTGGAATTCAGGCTGATATTGAGTCTGCAACCAGTATGGGTGCTCGTGTTGCTCCAGTGATCACAGCCATTACCATCCAGGATACACAGAACGTTAAATTTTTTTCTGCCGTTGATGCTAAAATGGTTATTGAGCAGGCGCGTGTGATTCTGGAAGATATGCCGGTTGCTGTATTCAAACTCGGTATGGTCGGCAGTATTGAAAATATCAACGCAATCCACTCTGTTTTACATGATTATCCTGAAATTCCAGTTATTGTTGATCCCATTATTAGTGCTGGTGGCGGCAAATCACTGGCAAGTTATGAAATGGCTCTAGCCTATTCCGATCTGATCTTTCCACTGACAAATCTGGTTACCCCAAACAGCAACGAAATTCGTCTGTTAGCACCCGGGGCTGATTCTCTGGATGCCTGTGCTCAGGAACTGATGGATGACGGTTGTGAATATGTTCTCCTGACAGGCACCCATGAAGGAACGAATCAGGTGATTAATACTTTCTATGGTCATCATAAAAAAATTGAAGCATCATGTTGGGAACGTTTACCCCATAGCTACCATGGCTCAGGGTGTACTCTCACTTCGGCCATTGCCAGCCTGGTTGCCTGCGGCCATTCCATTTCAGATGCCACCAGCATCGCCCAGCAATACGCCTGGCAATCTCTTGTTTATGGTTATCAGTCTGGTATGAATCAATACCACCCTGATCGTTTTTTTTGGACAAAAGGCTGGATAGAAAGTGATAACCGATCTGAACTTAAAAATATGACGCAATCAGAAGAAAAAACTGCCCGGAGACTCGATTGAATACAATCAGCTCAATTACAACCTCCACTAAAGCATTAGAAAAAAAACAAAAAATTCATGGGCTTTATGCAATAACAGCACCTGAATTAATGCCTGCTGATAAGCTCATTATATCAATTGAACAGGCCATTCAAGGTGGTGCTCGAATCATCCAGTACCGAAATAAATCAGCTTCCCCAGCACTGCAGCACCAGGAGGCCAAACAATTAAGCCTGCTATGTAAACGTCATAATGTCTGTTTTATTATCAATGACGATCCTGAATTAGCAAAAGCAGTTAATGCAGATGGAGTTCATGTGGGCAGAGACGATGGGAAAATTGCTGATGCACGAAAGCAATTAGGCCAACAGGCGATTATTGGAGTCTCATGTTATAACCGTTTAGAAAATGCTCAAAATGCCATTGTTCAGGGAGCAGATTATGTTGCTTTTGGCCGATTCTTTCCATCAAAAACCAAACCAGATGCGATGCAAGCTGATTTGCAACTTTTGGAAGTGGCAAATCAGTCACTTAATGTCCCTATAGTTGCCATTGGCGGCATTAAACAGGATAATGCTCAGGAATTAATTAAACGCGGCGCAGATGCAATTGCTGTTATTAATGATTTATTTCATGATGAACAGGAAATATGCAATTCTGCCCGGATTTATCAAGGATTTTTTAGTTCTTGATCAATAATGTCAGCTTTACGACCGTAGCAGTAATTTGAAAATCAAGAGAAAAAGAAGGGGGGCGTTCGGACAAAATGCTGAGCCTGTCGATTGCACCCGACACTGGTTCGTCTAACTGGGGACGCTTCAAGTACATCCATGTAACGCTTGCTGTCG
>JADGEM010000026.1 GCA_016744375.1 Gammaproteobacteria bacterium | reverse complement strand
GCTCATTGACGAACCTGAGCTGAATCTTGGAACAGAAATTCTACATATGATGGAAAAGTTAAGAAAATGATATTTCTACAAGGTTTTACGAATACCCTTATTTCATCCGGCCATTCAACAAAGCGGGCCAGGTTAAGAACAAAGGCTGCTTTTACTTTCAATTGCTCATTGATTTTGCTTTTCTGGGCAGCATAAACATCTGGCATCAGAATAAAACATAAAGCAATAATACAAGCAACAGAGAACAGGCGTTCAGACAGACAATTAAAGTAATTAATCACTTTATAGTTAAGAAAAAAACGGTTAAGAGTATTCAATGCCTATCCTCAAAACCGGTATGTGTAAGTGATCTTACCCCAGAGCTCTCTTTCAGTTCTCTGAGTATTATAACGATCATCAAAATCGGCCGCGGTATCAAACACGGTTTCATCCGTTAAGTTTCTAACCCCGACCTGATAGGAAAAATTATTAATAATTTGACCATAAGCATGAACATTCAAAGTGACAAACTCATCGGCATCATCAGTACTGAATTTTTGATCATTGGTATCTTTTCTGTCATCGTTATACATAAGAGTAAAAACTAAATGATGGGACGGGCGCCAGCGGTAATCACTTAGAAAACTGGCTGTCCATTCTGCTAAATAAGGAATATCACCATTACCGGATTCTCTGGCAGTTAACCACCCCAGTGTTGCCCGAAGATTCACATCACTGCTTACCTGATATTCTGATAAGACCTCCACCCCATGTATGCGCCAGGAGTTCTCACTATTAACAAAGTATTCATCATTCCCGTCAGGTGTTGAAATTTCATGAAGATAGTCATCAAATTCATTATAAAAAGCCGTCACATTGAGATTGGCATTTTCCCACTGATAAGCGTAACCCAGTTCAAAGGTCTCCATTTTTTCCGTATCAGGCATAGCTGAGACAAATGATGTATTTTCTAGAACCTTTAAATATTCTCGATAGGTGGGTTTTCTGACCGCAGTCCCCCAAAGCATTTTTATCGTCTGCTGAGCCGTTGGTGTATAAACTAAAGCAAGACGATAATTACTATCATTATCAAATCGGTCAAAGACATCATAACGAGCCCCCATTGTAGCCGTCAGTTCCGTGTTAATTTCCCAGACATCCTGATAAAAAATTGCATAATTATCATTTTCTTCATTATTATTGGACAACAAAGAACCACTCAGTGGTGGATTATAATAACCGGTATTATGGTTCCAGTTTTTGACATAATCCATATTTTTAGCTTCATCATGCTGCCATTCTCCACCAAATGCCATGGTATGATTAACAAACAGAGTCTTCAGCCAGGTTGCCTTAATACCATAATAGCGTGAGTCTCTGTTCTCTTTATAAGCAATTTCTCCCTGATCATGTTTATAGACCTCTTTCGCCTGATCATCAACATAATAAGCAATTGTCTCCAATTTACCCTTTTTCAGATTGCCGGACTCATAGCGGGCAGAAAGGTTATAAAAATGTTCTTCCGCATTATCTCGGGTATTATGAGGTGCATTTTCAGGAAAAAAAACAAAGGGCGTGTCACTGTATTGATAGTCAAACGAGAGTTGAAGCCCTTTTATGGGCTCCGCTTTGAGGTATAGATTTTTGTATTGTTCATCCAAAGGCTGAGAAACACTTGTGCCAACAAAGCTGTCTCTGTCTTTATCAAAAGGCGCATCCTGATCCAGATAACTAAAGAAACCCTGTAATTTTTCACTATTATAAAAAACAGTGCCTTTGGCTCGGCTATGGTTGCCTAATTCAATGCCTGTTTCCACATAGGCTTCCCCTCCTTCTTCCTTTATATTACCTTTACCGGTAAATTCCCTTGTTGTCACAGAGATCAATCCTGCAAAGGCATTTGCGCCATATAAGGAAGAGGCTGGTCCAATTATAACTTCTACTTTACCAATATTGTCCAGAGCCAGATTCTCTCCTGCGGAAAAATGACCATAATAAACATGCTCAATGGGTACACCATCCACCATAAGCTTCATTTTATTATTGTAACGATCAATCATGCCTCTGGCCCATACTGAGCGATGGCGCTTACGATATTGATTTAATTGAAATCCCGGTACAAATTCCAGAAGTTCATTGAGCCGTCTCACACCCAGACGTTCAAAATCCTTACGCTTAAAACTATAAACCGTCCCTGGCGCTTTTTTCAGTTCTGTCGGCAAGAGCGAAGCCGCAGTGAAAATTTCCAGCGACATGAGTTGCTGAAGACTCATCTCGGTATAGTTCTGTTCTTGACCTGTTGAAGACTCTTGATCCGTTGAAGACTCTAGACCTGTTGAAGACTCTTGACCTGTTGAAGACTCCTGCCCGGTCGAAGAAAAGGAGGTAATAGGGGTAAGCAAAAAAAACAGACAGCAATATTTCAGCAGACTTTTGGGATGCATATATTGTTCGTACCTATAACAGGGAAAGAAATCTTTAAAAGTCAAAGCTATTTTATATCCATTTTTTCTTCAAGCTCAGTCAATTTTTTTTCCAGCAATTCTAATTTTATTCTGGTTTTCTGCAAGACAGAAGATTGGACTTCAAAATCTTCTCTTGTCACTAAATCCAGCTTATCAAAAGCGTTGTGTAATATATTTCTTATAGACTGTTCCAGCTCTGCCTTCATTCCGGTTGGAACGGGCGGGAGGGCTTTACTGATTTTAGAAGCAATATCATCAAAAAACTGAGTATTCATGGGTAAACCTTTCGTTTAATCTCGGTGCCGTATTCTATCATTTTTTCATTTCTGACCCAATCAATTGCATAACATCTATTTCGCACCAGTACGGTGCACCATTTTTGTGCAAAGTACATGGTTATCCCATTGTGGTGCATTTCTATTCCAATATATACCTTAAATATCATGTATATCTTTGTAATTATTAGATTATTAATCAATGGCATGATATCTGCTAATTACTAGATAAGTTTTTTATTTAATGAATATCTATTTTTGGAGAGAACAAATGAAGCTTATTACAGCAATTGTTAAACCATTTAAATTAGATGATGTTCGTGAAGCATTATCTGATATCGGCATTCATGGTATGACTGTTACCGAAGTTAAAGGCTTTGGTCGTCAGAAAGGCCATACTGAACTGTATCGTGGAGCAGAATATGTGGTCGACTTTTTACCGAAAGTCAAAGTTGAGATTGCCGTTGATGCGGATGTACTGGATCAAGTTATTGATGCAATTAAGAGTGCCGCACATACCGGTAAGATTGGAGATGGCAAAATTTTCGTTTCCGCCATTGAACAAACCATTCGTATTCGTACATCTGAAACAGGTAAAGAAGCTTTATAAGCTACCTTCTTTATACTTAGAGCTAGGAGAACACCGTGGATAACACTGTATTACAAAACGTTTATCATCTGCAGTATGCACTTGATACATTTTACTTTCTAATGTGTGGTGCATTGGTCATGTGGATGGCAGCCGGCTTTTCAATGCTGGAAGCTGGTCTCGTCAGAACTAAAAACACTGCAGAAATTCTAACTAAAAACGTCGCACTTTTTGCAATTTCATGCATTATGTACCTGGTTGTCGGTTATGACATCATGTATGGCGGCAGTATGTTCTTAACAGATTTAGTTGTTGGTGACGGTTATGTTGCTGATAAACTAACTGAATTTGCGGGTCGTGAAGACGGCTTCGGCGGCGGTTCAATCTACTCCGGTGCTTCTGACTTTTTCTTCCAGGTTGTTTTTGTAGCCACTGCAATGTCAATTGTGTCCGGTGCCGTTGCTGAACGCATGAAACTTTGGGCATTCTTATTATTTGCTGTGGTTATGACTGCTTTCATTTACCCAATGGAAGGTGCATGGACCTGGAACGGAGCTGATGTCTTTGGTCTATATAATCTTGGAGATCTGGGTTTTTCTGATTTTGCTGGTTCTGGCATTGTTCACATGGCAGGTGCTTCAGCTGCTCTGGCCGGTGTTCTTTTACTCGGTGCTCGTAAAGGAAAATATGGTAAAAATGGCGAAATTAAAGCAATTCCAGGTGCAAACCTGCCTTTAGCAACACTGGGAACCTTCATCTTATGGATGGGTTGGTTTGGTTTTAATGGTGGTTCTGTATTAAAGCTGGGCGATATCACCAATGCCAACGCCGTTGCAATGGTTTTCTTAAATACTAATGCGGCTGCAGCAGGTGGTGCAATTGCAGCATTAATAGTTGCTCGCATTCTTTATGGAAAAGCAGACTTAACTATGCTGTTAAACGGTGCTTTAGCAGGGCTGGTAGCCATTACCGCTGAACCATCAACACCATCACCTCTAACAGCAACACTGTTTGGTGCAATGGGTGGCGTTCTGGTTGTTTTCAGTATCCTGACTCTGGATAAATTAAGAATTGATGATCCTGTGGGTGCCATCTCTGTTCATGGTGTTGTCGGCTTTTTAGGTCTAATGCTGGTCCCTCTGACGAATGGCGATGTTAGTTTCTCTGGACAGTTAATCGGTGCAGCAACTATCTTCGGCTGGGTATTCTCAACAAGTCTGGTCGTCTGGTTTATTATCAAAATGGTCATGGGCATCCGTGTCAGCGAAGAAGAGGAATACCAGGGCGTTGACCTCTCTGAGTGTGGATTGGAAGCCTATCCAGAGTTTACCAATAAGTAACCTTGTTTGCCTGTTTGTTTATAATAAACAAACATAACAACTTAAAAAGCATCCTTCGGGATGCTTTTTTTTGGTCTGGAAAGAGACACAGCACACAAAATAATCCTAATGAATAAACTAAAATCCCTCCTATAATCATTTTTCACATTTATATTAGAAAAAAACGACTATAATGAAAGAAATTACATAGTCTGCCAAGGAGTTACAATGAAATCTCTTATTAGCCGAATAGTCACCCTTTCTCTGATAGCAATCCTGAGCATCACTCTAGCAAATGTTGCCTTTGCCGAAAATGATAAGAAAAATACTCAAATATATAAATGGACCGATGAAGACGGTCGAATCCATTATGCCGCCAGGCCAGGAAACAAATCTGCAAAAAAAATGCACCTGGGCAGCAACATTTTTCATGATCAGAAAAAAGACAATTCTGAAGTCAGTGATGATGGAGGAGATACCGAGCGTGAAAAAATTTGCCAGGATTCAAAAGCGGCATTAGAAAAATACAGAGAAGCCCCATTCTTATTCCGCTATGATGATGACCGCAAACAAAAAGTACGCCTGACAGAGCAGGAAACCAAAGATACTTTTTTGCGGGCAGAAAAAGAGGTCAGTTATTGGTGTAATCCACCACAAAAAACTGAATAATAAACCACATAACACAGAGTTGAGCAGATAAGCATCAACTCATCAACTGAACACTTATAGGATACTCTATGCATAAAGCTGATTTACAGATAAAAAAAACATTTTCTAAAACGCATTTACCCGGCACTGTTCTTTTATTATCAAGTCTATTGCTTAGTGCGTGCACCACAGTTAACCCCTATACTCGCGAAGAAAAAACAAGCAATGTCGTAAAAGGTGCAGGAATTGGTGCTCTTAGTGGTGCAGTGATTGGTGTTATTGCAGGTGATAATAGAAAATCTGCTCTTATCGGCGCTGGAATCGGTGCTCTGACCGGTGGCGGCATTGGCTATTATATGGATGTACAGGAAGCAAAATTACGTCAGGAACTTGAAGCAACTGGGGTCAGTGTTACACGATCGGGTAATTCTATCATTCTCAATATGCCGGGCAATATCACTTTTGATACAGCATCCAGTAATATTTCAGCTGACTTTTATCGTGTCCTGGGTTCCGTAGCCAAAGTCATTAATGAATATGAAAAAACTTATGTCGACATCTATGGGCATACAGACAGTGTCGGCAAAGCCTCTTATAATATGACCCTGTCTCAACAGCGAGCAGGCTCTGTTTCTCGCTACCTGCAAACAAGGCAAGTGCTGCCACAAAGAATCATTACCCAGGGCCTCGGAGAAGATCACCCCATTGCCTCTAATAACACGGCATCCGGTCGCTCACAAAACAGGCGAGTTGAAATCAGGCTGACTCCACTCACTTAGGTTCAACTGACTGATACTTCTCCCAACAAGCCTGACAAAGACAGCTTTTTGGGAGGTTTTCAAGCGATATCGGTAATAAATACTTGTCTAATTTTCCCTTCTTTTCAAAACACCAGCAATATTTTGAGGCCAGACAGTTATTCGCCTTGCCGCAAACAGGGCATTTTGTATCATCAATTTTACAATCATAACAACTCATAGGCTTTAACCCGGCATAGCAATGGAGAGGTAAAGCTTTATAGAAAGCACAAAAAGTAGAATAGAGAATATACGACTCAACATTTGCTTTGATAAACGATGTGACAAATGAACACCATATTTTGCCGTTAGCATAGATAAACTTATTATAGAAAAAAAAGCAGGCAGATAAATATAACCAAAGAAATAATTATGGTTCATTACATCGGTTTGTTGAACCCCTTCTTGAAATAATGGCAAATCCAAACTGCTCCAGAAAAAACCAAGTGTACCAGATATCGCAATAGGCAAGCCAAGTGCACTAGAAATAGCAACGGCTCTTTGTATTGTAATATTACCTCGGTTTAAAAAAGGAACAGTCATTGTCCCCCCTCCAATGCCGACAATGGCTGAGATAATACCAATAAAAACGGCCACAATACTCATTCCCGGCCAGCCAGGCAGAGGTTTTCTTGCATGTGGTGACCAGCCAAACCACATTTTTAAACTGACTATTAAGACAAAGCTGGCAAACAAAATCAACAAGGGGATTCTGGGTATATAACTGGCAACCCAGGCACCCATGAAAGCCCCTAAGAGAATTCCCGGAGCCAAGAGCCAGAACACCGACCAGTCTATGGTTTTTTTCTTTTGCTGGGAATAAATTGAAGATAATGCCGTAAAGATAATCGTTGCCAGAGAAGTCGCAATGGCAACATGAACCTGATGCTCATACAGACCATTATTAACATCCAGCACTTCAAAAACAATTAAACTAAAGGGGACTATAATCAGACCACCACCAATACCTAACAGACCTGCTGCCAGACCAGTGAAGGCACCAATTAGCATGAAACATAGAATTTCAATAAGCAAGTTCAAAACTCCAGATATAGAGCATCTGTATTACTACCGAAACAGTATACTAGCCACTTAGTTTTTGCATAAAAGTATTAATATTCTTTGCCTTCAGCTGGCTTTTTATCCGCTGCATTTTCTTATTATCAGTGCTTGGCCCGACCCTGACGCGATACAGCTTCTGACCATTATTCTGAATTACCTGAATATTTGATTCGACCCCAAGAAATGCCAATCGTGCTTTCATTGCATCTGCTTTTGACAGCTCTTTAAATGCCCCCACCTGCAACTGATACAGTGATGTTGACTGTAGGGGGCGCGCTTGAGCAATGGGTTTCTTTTCAGGATTTTTCTGAGTAATTGATGGTGGTTTTTGCTGAACAGGAGATACTTTCTTTACTGGCTTCCTCTGTTCAACTTCAATGATTTCAACTTCACGATCCGGCAATACAGTATAAAAATCAAATTCATGCTTTGGTGGTTTTTGCTGCTTACTTTTTTTAGAAGATGCTTGTACATCTGTACTTGCCGACTTTTTAGCATCGGTTGGTATTTTATCCAGATACACTAAAAATCCCACAAAAGCACTCACCAAAACACCGATCACAAGCATTGATAAGGTTGAGAAATTTTGTTCAGAATTACGAGTGGCTCCCGTTTTTCTCTTGCTGCGTTTTTTCTTTGCGGGCATTATATCTTTATCACCTGTTCACACTATATTACATTTCAACTGGAGCTGAAACACCCAGAAGTGCCAGGCCATTTTTTATCACCTGACGAGTAGCAACAATCAAAACAAGCCTTGCATTTCGCTGCTTATCATCATCAACAATAAATTGATGTGCATTATAATAAGTATGCAGGGTATTCGCTAATTCTCGCAAATAATGAGCAATCAAATGGGGCTCATGCTGGGTCGCTGCCGTATGCACAAATTCAGGAAATTTTGCTAATTGCTGCAAGATATCCTTTTCATGGACTTCTGTTAAGAGAGTTAAGTTATTCAGCCCCATAGGCTGTTCATAGACGATATTTTTTTCCTCCAGTTGCCTGAAGATACTGCAAATGCGTGCATGAGCATATTGAATATAATAAACAGGGTTCTCTGATGATCTGGATTTCGCTAAGTCCAGATCAAAATCCATATGTTGCTCACATTTTCGCATCACGTAGAAGAAACGTGCAGCATCAGAACCCACTTCTTCACGCAGCTCTCTTAAGGTCACAAATGAACCACTTCGTGTGGACATTTGAACTTTTTCACCGCCTCGGTACAAATTAGCAAACTGGACAAGCAAAACATCCAGTCCCTCAGCATTATTTCCTAAAGCGGTCAGGGCTGCTTTTACTCTGGGCACATAACCATGATGATCGGATCCCCAAACATCAATAACCTTCTCATAACCCCGATCAAATTTATCCATATGGTAGGCAATATCAGAAGCAAAATATGTTGTCTGGCCATTATCACGCTGCACCACACGATTTTTATCATCACCAAAGGCTGTAGAACGGAACCAGAGTGCCCCACTTTCCTCGTAGACATGTCCATTTTCACGCAGGCGTTCAATGCCTTTATTAACCAGCCCTTTATCCACTAATGAGCGCTCTGAATACCACTCATTATAGTTGACTCCGAATTCAGCTAGATCATCACGAATATCATCCAGAATAGAGTTAAGAGCCAGCTCAAAAACATAGCGATAACGGTTATCACCAAGCAAGGATTTTGCTTTAGCAATTAAGGCATCAATGTGAAGTTCTTTATCACCACCATCAGGTTCATCTGCCGGTAAATCCGCCATAACATCTTCTGCTGGAGCAATGTAGCTATCACCATGTTCATGCGTGATTTCTGCCACGACATTATGAATATAATCGCCTTTATAAGCATTAGCAGGAAAGACGATAGCAACCTTGTGAGACTGCAGATAACGAAGCCATACAGAGGTGGCCAGAATATCCATCTGGCGACCGGCATCATTGACGTAATATTCGCTATGGACCTTATAACCAATAGCATTGAGCAGGTTCGCCAGAGTTGCACCGTAGGCTGCGCCTCTCCCATGACCAACATGCAATGGCCCTGTCGGATTAGCAGACACAAATTCAACTTGTACGAGCTGACCAGCTCCTATGTCAGAACAACCATATTGATTGTTTTGCTCGATGACAGTATTAACTACATTTTGAATTGTGTCACTGCTGACATAAAAATTAATAAAACCAGGACCTGCAATTTCAACTTTATCAACAAAGTCAGAGTCGGGCAGTGCTTCAATAATTTGCGTTGCAATTTCCCGAGGATTTTTTCGAGCGGGTTTGGCCAACATCATGGCCACATTGGCAGCAAAATCACCATGGCTTTTATCACGAGTTCGATCAATTTTAATCACAGGCATATCCACTGCCAGTGAACCATTATCAATGAGTGATTGTATTGCTTGAGAAATAAGTTGCTGCAGTGCGTCTTTCAAAATCTGTCTTCCATCTGTTTTGTATCGTGAACTAACCATTTTAACCTGAGAACAAGAAAGAAAAAAGCTTTAAAATTAGTTCATGAGAAAAACTCCTGGCTGATCCTTCAAATTCGCAAACCAGGCGGCTAGTATATTTCCTGCGGATCAATATCAATTGACCAACGTACTCTCTGGGCGGCTTTATTGGCTTCAACTGTTTGAATCAGGCTATTTAAAGATTGATGTAAGTGTTTTCTCTGACAGGTCTGTATGAGCAATTGACCTCTGAATTTCCCAGCTTTTTTCTCCATTGGAGCCGGTATCGGGCCCAGAAATTGTATGTCACTGTCTGCATCAGCATCGGTTGTTTCTATAAGTTGTTTAACTTGAGTCAATACCTGAAAACAATATTCTAAAAATGTCTGATATTTTTCAATTTTGTTAGCCTCTGCCCGGATCAATGCCTGGTATGCATAAGGAGGTAAGAGCAACTCTTTGCGCTCTGCAAGAGCCTTATCAGCAAAACCGGAATAACCCTGGTTTAACAACGTGTTAAGCATTTCATCTTCCGGGTGAGAGGTCTGTAAAGCCACTTGCCCTTTTTTTTCTTCTCTGCCTGCACGCCCGGAAACCTGAACAATTAACTGTGCCAGCCGTTCAGGGGCACGAAAATCAATAGAGTAAAGCCCCTGATCAATATCTAAAATGGCCACCAGCGTCACATTGGGGAAATGATGCCCTTTTGCAAGCATCTGCGTACCAATAAGTATCTGCTGTTTACCATCTCTGGCTAGCTCCAGCATACTCTGCAATGCTCCTTTTCTTTGTGTCGTATCTCTATCGATCCTAACAACATCTATTTCAGGGAATATCTCTCTGACAACTTTTTCAACTCGTTCGGTACCCATTCCAAGTTGCGAGAGGTCCGCATGCCCACACTCAGGGCATTGCATTGGGAGTGGCTGTTCAATCTGACAATGATGGCAGCGGAGATGGTTCCTCTGTCGGTGGTAGGTTAATTTGGCGTCACAACGGTGACAATGACTGATCCAGCCACATTTGTTACAGAGTAATACCGGTGAATAACCTCGACGGTTTTGAAATAATAACACCTGATTTTCTCTGGCCAGATGCTGTTTAATCAAATCAATTAATGTACGACTCATTCCATGTTGCAAATACTGACCTCGCACATCAATCAGATGGACTTCAGGTGGTTTTGCATTGCCAGCTCTCTGCCGCAGTTTCAAATGAGCCATTTTACCTCTCTGGCAAAGATATAATGATTCCATTGAGGGGGTAGCCGAGCCCAGAATAATAGGAATATCAGCATTTTTAGCTCGTACCAGAGCAATGTCTTTTGCTGAGTAGCGGATGCCATCCTGCTGCTTAAAAGACAGATCATGTTCTTCATCAATAATAATAGCCCCAAGTTCAGGCATGGGGGTGAACACGGCAGAACGGGTACCAATTAATATGCGAATTTCACCATTGGCTGTCTGTTGCCAAATTTTCATTCTCTGAGTATTATTTAAAGCTGAATGCAGACTCTGAATTTTTACTGAAAAACGATGTTCAAAGCGGTTAATTAACTGTGGAGTCAGACCAATTTCAGGCACCAGGACTAAAACCTGACGGGCATTTTTCAACTGTTCTTCTATGAATGACAAATACACTTCTGTTTTACCGCTGCCGGTAATACCATCAATCAAACTGGCAAAATAAACTGTTTTATTTTGCCTCAGGGATTCAACTGCACTTTGTTGCTCATGATTTAGAAACAGGCCCTGGTTCTTTATCATTTCTATCTGCGAATCTGTGTGTCCTTCATTGCGCTTCTGTCGCGGTTCTTTAGTTCGAGAAGAGACCCAGTTTTTTTCGCACAGAACTTTTAAAGCCGCTTGCCATTGTCCTTCCTGTTCACTGGCTAGCTGTTGCTTTGTCAGACCTTCAGGTGTATTTTTCAGTTGCTCTAAAATACTACGCTGACGCACAGCTCGTTTTAACTGACTCCAATCTGCCTGCCACGCAATATCAGTTAAAGACCATAATGTAACACCCTGCTCTGATGCTGATTCTTTTTTACGATAGTGGACGGGCAAAGCACTCTGAAAAACTTCACCAATGGGATGATGGTAATAGGAAGCCACCCAGTTTAATAATTTAATAATATCTTCTGGTAATATAGGTTTCTTATCCAGAATTTTACTAATAGTTCTGAGCTTTTTTATATCAATCTCAGTTTCAGAAGTTTTACCAAGCACAATGGCAATTTTTTTTGTCCTGCCAAAAGGAACCAGCACGCGCATGCCGGGTAAAACATGATCTGGATTAATGACATCAGATAGAAGATAATCAAATTTTCTGCGCAATGGCGTTGGTACAGCAACTTGAATGATATTTAATTTTTTTTCTGACATTAAATCTTTATTTATCTTTGTTAGCTATATAGTGGAAGATGTAAAACGGAACGAATAACAGGGCCTCTCTATGACTCACTGGCAGCAAATTTCAGATCACATCAGTCAGACACTGAAAAAACCATTTCAAATTCAGCATAACTCCAGTGTTGGCGGCGGCAGCATCAATTCAAGCTATCGCGTCACCGGAACAGGTGGTCAAGAATATTTTATCAAAATCAATTCAGCAAGTCTGGAAATGATGTTTCAGGTTGAATTTGATAGCCTGAATGAATTATCTCAAGCCCTTTCTCTTAAAGCGAATAGCATGCATGTTCCTCAGCCTGTCTGTTTCGGCACTGCTGACTTAGACAGTTATCTGGTGCTTGAACACCTTAACATAAGCCCATCAGGCGATAGTAAAATGCTGGGACAGGCACTGGCTGAAATGCATAAAATCACCGCCAGTCAATTTGGCTGGTATCAAAATAATATTATCGGTAGCACTCCTCAAAGTAACCAAAAGCATAATAACTGGCTGACATTCTGGCGTGAAGAGCGTATGCGTCCCCAGTTTGAGATGCTCTACGACAAAGGTTATAAAAAATATTTACAGCCCCTATCCGACAAGTTGCTTGATAATCTCGATTCACTTTTAGCCAATCATACTCCTGAAGCCTCATTATTACATGGTGATTTATGGTCAGGCAACTATGGTTTTACAGAAGGTTTTACAAAAGCTGGACAACCCATTATTTTTGATCCGGCACTGTATTATGGGGATAGGGAGACGGATCTGGCTATGACTGAACTTTTCGGTGGTTTCAGTGCGGATTTTTATCAGGCTTATAATGACTGCTGGCCTCTCGATGTCGGCTATAATAACCGTAAAACATTGTATAATTTATATCACATTCTGAATCATGCTAACTTATTTGGTACATCCTATCTGAATCAGGCCATAAGTATGATGGAAAGACTGTGCAAATAAGATTTTTAGTCTAAACTAATAAACAGTAACATTACAAACATTTTTATTTGGAAGATTGCAATGCATACAGCGCCTTTACATCCCTTTTCAGCACTAAAATACAACTTAAAAATTTTATTACTTATTGTATTTTCTTTTACCCTCATCACTCCACTATACGCAGAAGATGAAGAAGAAGAGGGTGTTGATGACACCAAATATTTTGAGCTTTCTCCCCCTTTTGTCGTTAATCTGCAAACCAATGAACGCAGGATGCGTTTTTTACAGGTTCGCCTGCAGGTACTAGGCAACCCATCAGCCATTGAATCCGTTCAAACACATAATGCCCCCCTGAGAGATGTTATTATCACTGCACTTTCAGCACAAACCAGAGAGAGCGTGAATACTCCCAAAAAGAAAAAAGCACTGCAGGAAAAGGTACGAGAGGAAGTAGAGACGGTGTTAAAAGAGCTTACAGGGAAAAAGCAGATTGAAGGCTTATATTTTACTAACTTCGTTATACAATAGTCAGACTAACTAACACGGGCAAGGTGCCCGTGCTCCCAGCAGTTGTTTTTAAAAAGGCTGCCTTATTGATGATACTGCTTACTATGCTCATGGACCGCATCAATAAAGACACCGACATTATCTGGGTCAATATGCTGATGGATACCATGCCCCAGGTTAAAGACATGACCATTGCCTTTGCCATAACTTTCCAGAACGGTTTTAACTTCCTGCTCAATACGCTCAGGTTTTGCATACAGAATACTTGGATCCATATTACCCTGCAATGCCACTTTGTCTCCAACACGAGCACGAGCATCTGCAAGATCCAGCGTCCAGTCAACACCTAATGCATCACAGCCTGTTTCAGCCATCACTTCAAGCCAGCCACCAGCTCCCTTGGAAAATAAAACAACCGGTACTGTTTCACCATCGTTCTCACGGGTTACACCTTCAACGATTTTCTGCATATAGCGCAAAGAAAACTCTTTATAATCTCTTGGAGTCAGAACACCACCCCAGGTATCAAAGACCATAACAGCCTGAGCACCCGCTGCAATTTGAGCATTAAGGTAACTGATCACTGATTGAGCCAGAGTATCCAGTAATTTATGCATGGTTTGCGGCTCATCAAACATCATACCTTTTACTTTACCAAACTCCTTGGTTGAACCACCTTCAACCATATAGGTGGCGAGAGTCCAGGGACTGCCTGAAAAACCAATCAAAGGTACACGACCATCCAGTTCTTTGCGGATAGTACGTACTGCATTCATAACATATTGAAGCTCACCTTCTGGGTCCGGTACACCCAAAGCATCAACATCGGCAGCAGAACAAATGGGTTTATCAAACTTGGGACCTTCACCCTGAGCAAAACGTAATTGCAGCCCCATGGCATCAGGAATCGTTAAAATATCAGAAAAAAGAATCGCGGCATCCAGTTCATAACGCTCCAGAGGCTGGAGAGTGACTTCACAGGCAAGTTCAGCATTCATGCATAAATCCATAAAACTGCCCGCCTTTTCACGAGTAGCACGATATTCTGGAAGATAACGACCAGCCTGACGCATCATCCAGACAGGTGTTTTATCAACAGGTTGACGTAATAAGGCTTTTAGAAAACGATCGTTCTTCAATTCACTCATTTATTCTTTTCCCGGGAAGAGATAATAATAGTTATACATCAAGATAATCTAAGATGCCCTCAGCAGCCTGACGTCCTTCAGCAATCGCAGTCACCACTAGATCGGAACCTCTGACCATATCACCACCAGCAAAAACTTTTGGGTTTTTAGTCTGATACTGAAATTCCTGCTCTGCCGGCGCAACAACTCGTCCACGCTCATCCAGATCGATGGCAAAATCATTGAACCATTTTGCAGGATTTGGTCTGAAACCAAAGGCAATCAAGATGGCATCAGCAGGTATAATTTCTTCAGAACCTTCTATGGGTTCAGGACGTTGACGCCCACGCTCATCAGGCTCACCAAGCGCAGTCGTTATAAGCTTGATTCCTGCTACCTTACCGTTTTCACCCACAATTTCAACGGGCTGACGGTTCCATAGGAACTGCACGCCTTCTTCTTTTGCATTGTTTACTTCTTTCTTAGAACCAGGCATATTGGCTTCATCACGACGATAGGCACAAAAAACTTCATCGGCTTCCTGACGGATAGAGGTACGAGTACAATCCATTGCGGTGTCACCGCCACCAAGTACGACCACTTTTTTGCCTTTCATACTGATAAAGTCTGTTTCGTAATCGTAGCAGTTTTTAACATTAGAAATCAGGAAGTCCAGTGCCACATGCACACCTTCCAGTTCTTCACCAGCAATACCGGCCGTCATCGAAGTATAAGTCCCCATCCCCATAAAGACAGCATCATGCTGATCCAGTAATGACTGGAAGCTGACATTATTAGCATCGCTGCCATCACTGACTTTAGTATTGAGTACAAATTTAACTCCCATACCTTCCAGCACTTCACGACGTTTTTTAACAACCCCTTTTTCTAATTTAAACTCAGGAATGCCGAACATCAATAAACCGCCAATTTCCGGGTGTTGATCATAGACGATAGGCTTCACACCATTACGAACCAAAACATCAGCGCAGGCAAGTCCAGCAGGCCCGGCACCAATAACCGCCACCTGTTTACCCGTATCCTGAACACTTGAAAGATCCGGCCTCCAACCCTGCTCCAGAGCAGTGTCCGTAATGTAGCGCTCAACGGAACCAATTGTCACGGCCCCAAAGTCACTATTTAGAGTACAGGCACCTTCACAGAGTCTGTCCTGAGGGCAGACTCGCCCGCAAATTTCAGGCAGTGAATTAGTCCGATGTGACAGCTCAGCTGCCTCGATAATTTTACCTTCCTGCGCTAAACGAAGCCAGTGAGGAATGTAGTTGTGCACCGGGCATTTCCATTCACAATAAGGGTTACCACAATCCAGGCAACGATCGGCCTGTTCTGCTGTTTTATCTTGATCGAAAATCTCGTATATTTCTTTATATTCTTTGATTCGAAGACTCGATCCTTTTTTATCCGGATCTTTTCTATCGACCTGCATGAATTGGAATATATTACCCATAATCTTACCCTAAACTTTTTTGTAACGACTCATTTGCAACAACACAGTGAATTTTTGACAAAATCAGCCTTTATGCCGCTTCATTAGAAAGTGTCTCTAATAAACTATCTATCGATGCTGCTTTTGGTTTCACTAGCCAGAATTTAGCACTCATTTCAGCAAAATTATCCAGAACCGACTGGCCCCATTCACTGCCTGTTGCCTGTACAAATTCTTCTATTTTGCCTTTTAAATAGTGGCGATGCGCTTCCATCTGTTCACTGCCGATACGGTTAATATCAATCAGCTCATGGTTATAACGATCCACAAATGTATTATCCTGATCAAGTACATAAGCAAAACCACCAGTCATGCCGGCACCAAAGTTAAGACCCGTATCACCCAGTACTGTGATAACACCGCCGGTCATATATTCACAACCATGATCGCCAATACCTTCAACCACGGCATGTGCACCTGAGTTACGTACGCCAAAGCGTTCACCAGCCAGACCTGCGGCTAATAATAAACCACCTGTCGCACCATAAAGGCAGGTATTACCCATGATAGCAGCCTGATTACTCTTAAACGATGTACCACAGGCCTGATTAATGACAATCCGGCCTCCTGCCATACCTTTACCAACATAGTCATTGGCATCACCTTCAAGCTCAAGATGCAATCCGCCCGCATTCCAGACACCCAGACTTTGTCCTGCAGAGCCTTTCATCTTAATGATAATTGGAGCATCACTCATACCCAGATTACCGTGTCGTGAGGCAATTTCACCAGAAAGGCGTGCACCGATAGAACGATCAGTATTCATGACATTAAATTCAAAAATGCCGCCGGCTTTATTTTCAATGGCTGATAAAGATGCTGCCACCATTTTTTCAGCGGTCTCACCCTTATCATAAGGTGCATTTTTGGGCTCAACACAGAACCTCTGCTTAGTCGGATCATCGACTGTTTTTAATAATGGAGAAAGGTCAAGACAAGACTGACGATCAGTACTGCCTTCAATAATTTCCAATAAATCGGTGCGACCAATTAAGTCTTCCAGCTTGCTGACACCCAGTGATGCCATCCATTCACGTGTTTCTTCAGCAACAAATTTGAAATAGTTCATAACCATTTCAACTTTGCCGATAAAATGATGCTGGCGAAGTTCTGTATTTTGAGTAGCAACACCCATTGCACAAGTATTCAAGTGACAGATGCGCAGATATTTACAGCCCATGGCAATCATTGGCGCCGTTCCAAAACCAAAGCTTTCTGCCCCTAAAATTGCTGCTTTAACAATATCCAGTCCGGTTTTCAGACCACCATCCGCCTGCAGACGAATTTTTCCACGCAAATCATTGGCACATAAAGCCTGTTGTGTCTCACTCAGTCCCAACTCAAAGGGCGAGCCCGCGTATTTAACTGAAGCAAGCGGGCTGGCTGCGGTACCACCATCATATCCAGAGATTGTAATTAAATCTGCATAAGCCTTTGCCACACCAGCAGCAATGGTTCCAACACCGGGTTCCGAAACCAGTTTCACTGAAACCAGTGCATCCGGATTAACTTGTTTCAGGTCATAAATTAATTGTGATAAATCTTCAATTGAGTAAATATCATGGTGTGGAGGAGGTGATATCAGGGTCACACCAGGGACCGAGTATCTCTGTCTGGCAATATTAATATCCACTTTATGACCAGGTAACTGACCACCTTCACCTGGTTTAGCACCCTGAGCCACTTTAATCTGCAAAACTTCAGCATTGACCAGGTAGTGCGGTGTGACACCAAAACGACCTGATGCAATTTGTTTAATCTTAGACACTTTAAGCGTGTTAAAGCGCACTGGATCTTCACCGCCTTCACCAGAGTTAGAACGTGCTCCAAGTCTGTTCATTGCCTCTGCCAGTGTTTCATGAGCTTCCGGTGATAAGGCACCTAAAGACATTGCGGCACTGTCAAAACGATTAAACATATTTTCAGCAGGCTCTACGTCCTCAAGCGGGATGGCATTAATATCTTCACGCAATTTCAGTAAATCACGCAAAGTTGCAATCGGGCGTTGATTCACTTCGTCTGCATATTTTCGATAAATACTATAATCACCAGACTGCACAGCTTGTTGCATGTATTGGACCACATCCGGATTATAGGCATGATATTCTCCGCCATGAACATAGCGGTAAATACCACCATGATCATTTGTTTTACGAGGATTCCAGGCGACTTTATTTAAAAAGCGCTGATCCGAATCAAAATGACTGAAACCTGCACCGGAAATACGGCTGGTAGTCCCTTTAAAGCACATTTCAGTGACTTCTTCATCAATACCAATGGCTTCAAATAGTTGTGATCCTCGATAGCTGGCAATGGTTGAGATCCCCATTTTGGACATCACCTTGTACAAGCCTTTATTAATACCTTTACGATAGGCCTTGGTCACTTTACCAATATCAGTATCTTTAATTTCATTGTGCTTAATCAGTTTAGCCAGTGTTTCATAAGCCATATAAGGATAAACTGCAGAGGCACCATAACCAATCAATGTGGCAAAGTGATGCGGATCACGGGCAGTACCAGTTTTTACAATAAGATTAGCATCACAACGCATACCCTTAGCAATCAGGTGATGATGTACCGCACCTGTGGCCATCAATGCATGCAGAGTAATTTTATCTTTTGCCAGTTTTTTATCATCCAGTACAATAACAACCTTACCGTCATTAACTGCTTGTTCTGCTTGTTGGCAGACACTGGAGATAGCTTCTCTGAGGGTCAGTTTTGGTGAATAATTCAGATCGATAATGACATTGCTATAATCCGGATTATCCAGTCCAATCAGGTTTTCATACTTGGCACAGGACAGAACTGGAGAATCAACCAGCAGTCGTTGTGCATGTTCTGCAGTTTCTTCAAAAAGATTTTTTTCAGCCCCGAGACAAGTCTCTAATGACATGACAATACTTTCACGAATGGGATCAATCGGTGGATTGGTCACCTGAGCAAATTGCTGACGGAAATAATCATAAAGTGGTCTGACACGGCTGGAAAGCACGGCCATCGGAGTGTCATCACCCATTGAGCCAATGGCTTCTGCCGCATTTTCTGCCAGCACCTTAATTACATATTCTTTTTCTTCATTGGTTATCTGAAATTGCTTTTCATAGACCTTAAAGAGATCTTCGTCCATACAGCCGACCAGCACTGATGGTTCAAAAAGTTCAGATTTAAGATATTTAATGCCTGAGCGCAGCCATTGCTTGTACGGCTGTTGAGATTTTAAATGCTGATCCACATCGTCAGGTAAGAGCAATTCACCCGTTTGAGTATCTGCAGCTAACATCTGGCCAGGTTTTAAACGTCCTTTGGCCACGACATCAATTTCACTGTAGTCATAAACTCCGGTTTCAGAAGCCAGGGTAATAACACAATCTGTATAATTGGCCTCTTTAAGACCATTAGTACCCTGTGTATTTCGAGTGATCACATAGCGTGCAGGACGTAAACCATTTCGATCCAGAGTACAGGCGGCATAACGACCGTCGGTCATAACAATACCCGCTGGCCCATCCCATGCTTCCATATGCATGGAATTATATTCATAGAAAGCTTTTAAATCAGCATCCATGGTACCCACATTCTGCCATGCTGGTGGGATTAACAAACGCATTGCCCGAAAGATATCCATGCCGCCTGCCAACAGGGCTTCCAGCATATTATCCATACTGCTGGAGTCTGAACCACTCATTGAAACCAACGGACATATATCATCCATTGTAGGAATCAAAGGCGTAGCAAACTTATGCCCACGAGCAACCGACCAGTTACGATTACCCTGTATGGTATTAATTTCACCATTGTGAGCCAGATAACGGAATGGCTGCGCCAAACGCCACTCTGGCCAGGTATTCGTTGAAAAACGCTGGTGAAAAACACTCATGCCCGAAGCCATACGCGGATCCGTCAGATCTTTATAAAACTGGGGTAAAATGTCTGGCATAACCAGACCTTTGTATGAAATCACCTGTGAAGTCATTGAGGGAATATAAAAGACTTCATCCGTTTCCTGTATCAATTTTTCTGCTCGACGACGAGCAATATAAAGGTGACGATCAAAAGACGCTGTATCCATATCATTTGTCGCATTGACAAAAACATGTTCAATCTGAGGAAGCGATGCTTTGGCATCTTCACCCAGTACACTTTCATCAACGGGTACAACACGCCAACCGGCCACATCCAGACCTTCTTGAGACAGCTCCTGCTCAATTCTATTTCTTGCTTTTTCTGCTTTAACTGTATCGTTATTTAGAAAGACAACTGCAACTGCATAATTGCTGTTTAAGTGAATATTTTGTTCTTTAGCCACTGCTTGCATTAAAGCATCTGGCTTTTGCAGCAATAGCCCACAACCATCACCCGTTTTGCCATCAGCAGAAATACCACCGCGGTGAGTCATTCGAGTCAATGCTTTAACAGCAGTGTCAACCAACCAGTGACTACTGGCACCGTCCATATGGGCGATTAGACCAAAACCGCAATTATCTTTTTCAAATGAAGGTCGATAAAGAGTGGATTCCAGCTCTTTAGGAAAATATTGTTTAGTTGCCCCTTGCTCACTCTTTTCATACAAAGAGTTATCATAAAAAGAAGGGCTATTTGGTTCAAATGCTGGCATTACAGACCTCAAATGATGGATATAATGAATGTAATCCTTACGTCTGTCTATGACTATGATTAATAATCTATGAGGCGAAAGGCCCGATATTATACCCTTTCATTATTGTTCTGTCATCTGCCATTCATCATTCCATGGATTGCAGAAAAACTGCGCACCCATGGTTTACTGTCTTTTACTTTTAAGGCCAAGTTATCCCCTTCCTGTGTGGCCTGCTTCTTATCACGATATTGACCATAGAGTAAAACAAAGAGAGCCTTGCCATTACGGATGGTTTTAAAATAAACAGCTTCTGACTGCAGTTTATAGCGTTTAATATAATCCTTAACTCCATCTTCAGAACTCAATGCAATCAGTTGAACCGTATAGTCAGCAGGGTTTTGTGTCCAGATCCATGCTTCGTCTTTAAGGCCTGAACGAACCTTATCAGATGACAGACTATTGGGAGCTTGCTTAACCGATACTTTCTCATCTGATTTAAGCTCTGCACTCTCAGTTCGCAGGATTTCCTTAATACTCCCCATACTCCTAATCCATGGGGTTGGCGTAGTCAATGCAGGTACCAGTGTTGCCACTGCCGCATTGGCCAATTGTTTTGACTTATAATTACCATAGGTCAAAGTGAACCAGCTTTTGCCATCTCGTTGAGTTTTAAAGCGAATAATATCGCCCTTTAGAGAATATTTTTTAATTAAGTCATCAATAGCCTGTTTGTTATGAGAGCCAAACAATTGAATGGTATAGTTTGTATCCGCCTGTTGTTTGATCCAACCTTCATCTTTCAACACCGGCTGATAGGCCAGATTCGAACTCGAGCTCAAGCCGGTGGTTAAAGCTGAGTTCACTGTCTTTTTAATCTGCACGACATTAAAAGAAGAACTGCTGGTATTCCCCTGAGGAGCAATTGCCAATACATGCCATTTACGTTCTTTAATGCCGGTTGCAATAAAAAGTCGAATTTCATCCGAGCTTATAAATTCAAATTGACTGGGGGTCAATCGAGATGAAAACTGCTTTTTATTTTTAGCCCATTTAAGTTCTATTGTGGTCTGTTTTGAAAAACCCTGACCTATAATTTTTATGGTCTGACGCTTATCACTCCCAATAAATGGGCTGGGCGCAATACTCTTAATCATCATTTTTGCAATAAAAGGCCTGACAACATTAAATTTAATTTCTGCTGATTGAACATCTCGGGAGTTTTTAGCAGAAATCAGCCATTGCCGTGCCTCAATTCCCGTCGTAAGATGTAATTTGATTTTGTTGTTGCTTATATACTGCCATTGTTCCGGTGTCTGTTTTTCCGAAAATTCTTTTTTATTGTTGCCCCAGCGGACAATCAAAGTAATATCTTGTTCCAAATAATGACCCATTACAGTGATATACTGAGGGCTATCTGAGCCAATGACCGGTTCTGGTTCAATGCGAGTCAGTTCAGCTACAGGACTTACTGCAGTTGGTATTTCGTCTATAACCGAATTTGGCTCTGCCGGTTCAAGCACATCCAGTTCTGCCTCAACTTTCTGAGTAATTTCAACTTCTTCTACATTTACTATGCTATCAGCCTGGGTGTTAGGCGCAGCATCTGTCACTGTTTCTAATGGCGTTTTATGAGGAGTTACTGCCTGAGTCCCCGCCAGAGTACCATTCTCCTTCAAAATAGTTTCTGGTGTGCTTTTCTCTTCAGATTGCTGCGGCGGTAACTCGAGCGGCAATAATTCAATTTTTTCATTACCTACCTGCTGAGAAGTTTCTTGATCCTTGTTATCAAAAACACTATTGATAACAAGGATAGCAACGAATAATATACCAACAACGGCTATCGGAATGATAAATTTTGGTAAACCAGAAGATGATTCATCATCATACTGATTTGCTGATGGTTCAGATGGTTCAGATGGGAAATCATGCTCGGTTAACCCATCAGCGTCATTATTTTTCTCTTCTAAGTTACCATCCATAAAGAATGAATCAGCGGATTGTTCACCCAATTGCTCTATTTCTTCAAATTTTTCAGCTAATCGGCTGATTTGTTCTGCGGCACGATCACTTCGATCATCCTGCAAGTCATTATCATCGTATTCCTGGCTCAAATGCCCATCATCCTTTGGTGTTATAAGTTCATCAATTTGTTTATTTAAACTTGCTGCACCCATGCTTGCGTCAGGGTTACTCCCAAGCTCATGGCTGTCAGCAGTCTCAATATAGTTTTCGGCCTTACCACTGGATGCCAAAAACTTATCCGCAAAATAATTAATTTTTTCTGGTAATCCCTCAGAGTTATTATAAATACTATCAATAATACGAGTAGTAAAGGGCAATTCTCTATCATAACCGACAACAGCCATTTTATGTCTTAAGTAACCGGAAACTCCCTCTTTATCAAAGCGATTTAGTTCTGCAATATGGACAATATCTCTAAAATCTCTCAGCTCAGCACTTTGTATGGATTCAGTAATGCCTTCCGTAGCAAATAAAACAATATTAATATAAGGATCTTCATTCTGCTTTTGCTGAGAAAGTTGAATAAGAAAACGTAAAGAGTCAATGGAGAGGTTTTGGGCATTATCAACCAGAAGAACCGGTTTAAATCCTAATAGGGCAATTTCTGCAAGCTGTGTTTCCAGTACCTCCAGGGGATCAGAATGCTCACCCTGTTTTGCACCAAAGTCATCAAGAATTGCCTGAATAAGTGAAAGCGTATCGTATTGCTCTGTATTATTACACTTTGCAATTCGCCAATTATTATCAATCCGGTTAGCCAGTGCTTCCAATAAATGGCTTTTCCCAACCCCGGACTCCCCAATTATGACTTGAAGATTACTTGAGAACTCAATCAGGTGCTCAGTTGATTCTATAATTTGAGCCCGATTTTTATCTGCATAAAAATAGCGTTGATCGGTGTTCTTCTTAAATGGGTTTTCTCTTAAGCCTAGTCGGTCCAATTGTGGCACATGCAACTCCCTATTTTACTGAACCCAATGCGGGACTATGTAAATTTTGGTCAATTTTTAACCTGAGTCATATCACTCAAGTCAAAGTCAGCGGGTTAAATAGTTTTTCATACTCAGAAATAGCAAAACGATCTGTCATCCCGGCAATATAGTCAGCAATCATTCTGGCCTGGTGAGATTCATTCTCTTGCGATGTCTCCGATGTAATACGATATTGTACATCCTTTGGCAGGACTCTGACATCATCCATAAAGACTTCAAATAGAGAAAGAATAATTTTTGAAGCTTTCAGGCTCATACGATGGACTCGATAATGGCAGTACAGAGTCTCTTTGAGAAATTTTTTCAATGCTTTATGCTGACTATAACCAACACCACTGAGTTTAATGAGACGCTCCGATTGGCGAATATCTGCAATTGACTGAGGTCCCAGTTTTTTTACATTTGCCTGCGATGTCTCCACCAGATCCACTACTTGATAGTTAATCATTCTACGAATTGTCTCATAAATCATTCGCCTGACAGGAAGTGATGACCAGGCCTGGCTGACATCATCAAAGTGCATTGCAAACAGAGTCTGTTCACGAAGTGACTCCATTTCAATTAAACCAGCTCTTAAACCATCATCCAGATCATGATTATTATAGGCAATTGCATCAGCAAGATCAGCAACTTGAGCTTCTAATGATGGCTGGGTCTGTTGGATAAAACGTTGCCCCAACTCCCCTAATTTTCGCGCTTCTACTTTTGAGCAATGCTTTAAAATACCTTCTCGTGCTTCAAAAGTCAGATTTAAACCTGAAAAATCAGCATAGCGCTCTTCCAGCTGATCAACCACTCTTAATGATTGAAGATTATGTTCAAAACCACCATATTTTTTCATGCATCGATTAAGTGCATCTTGTCCGGCATGGCCAAATGGCGTATGCCCCAGATCATGGGCCAGACAAATAGCCTCAACCAGATCCTCATTCAGCTTCATAACACGAGCAATTGAACGCCCGATTTGTGCAACTTCAATTGAGTGAGTCAGGCGAGTACGAAACATATCACCTTCATGGTTGACAAAAACCTGAGTTTTATATTCTAAACGTCTAAAAGCACCAGAGTGAATCACTCTGTCTCGATCACGTTGAGTTTGGCTACGAAATTGCGGAGCCGATTCAAAAGTCAATCGACCTTTAGAGTTGTGTTCAGATACCGCATAGTTTGCAAGATTGCTCATAAGTGAATTCTTTATGTCTTTATTCTGTTGCAAAAGCCTGTAATGTTTCGGTTAATTTTTCAATATTAAAGTCAGATGTAATCAGACTGCTTCCCAATGCGTCAATTAAAACGAGGTGCAACTGACCGTCAAGTACTTTTTTGTCTCCGGCCATTAGCTCTAAAAGCATTTGTACTGAAAGGCGTACACCCTGAACAACAGGAATTTGTGTCGGCAAGTTTGCTTGAGTAATTAATGAAACTATTTGCTGCTGAACTGTCGAATCAATCCAGCCATGCCTCACCGAAAGATCAGCTGCCATAGCCATACCAATTGCTACTGCTTCACCGTGCAGACAATTACCATATCCCAACCCTGTCTCAATTGCGTGTCCAAACGTGTGGCCGAGATTAAGTAGAGCTCTTTGCCCTTCTTCGCGTTCATCTGCAGCAACCACATTGGCTTTATCCTGACAGGAAAATTCAATAGCATAGGCCAAAGCATCCGATTCCCGATTAATCAAGGCCGACATATTATCACTTAACCATTGATAAAATTGACTGCTGTTAATTAATGCATATTTAATCACTTCAGCCACGCCCGCGCTTAACTGTCTATCATCCAGAGTATCCAGAGTATTGGTATCAGCCAGCACACATTGAGGCTGGTGAAACGCCCCAATCATATTTTTACCCAGAGGATGGTTAACACCTGTTTTTCCACCCACGGATGAATCAACCTGTGCCAGGAGTGTCGTCGGAACTTGAATAAAATTAACACCTCGCCGGTAAATTGCAGCAGCATATCCAGTCATATCACCGATAACACCACCGCCCAAAGCAATTAATGTCACTCGACGATCAAACTTATTTTCCATTAAACAATCAATAATGGGTAAAATACCATCATAAGTTTTATAAACTTCACCATCCGGTAAGATAACCGTTTCACACTGGTAATCTGAAAAAAGTTTTTTTACAGCATCAAGATATAATGGTGCAATTGTTTCATTTGTAACAATAACAACTTGTTTACCACTCACATAGGGGGCAATAAGAGATTTGTCTCCAAATAAGTTCTGCCCAATAAAAATGGGATAGCTGCGCTCATCTAATTCGACATTTAATGTAATCATATTCTATGTTTCATGTTATTTTGTATTAACTTACAAGTTAATCAACTTATTTACGAACTAAACTTTCCAGTTCTTTAACAGCTGTATAAACTGTCATTTGGTTTGTTTCGAGTATTATATCAGCTAATTCTCGATATATGGGTTCCCTCTCTATGAGAATTGATTCAAGTTTTTTTCTGGGGTTATCGGTTTGCAAAAGAGGTCGATTTTTATCTTTAGAGGTTCTTTCCAGTAAATCATCAATTCCTGCACGAAGATAAACGACGGTACCCGAAGATTTCAGAGCCTGTTGGTTTTCTTGTTTTAAAACCGCCCCACCACCGGTCGCCAGAACGATATTTTTTTTCCTGGACAGCTCAGCTATGACATCAATTTCTCTTCGGCGAAAACCATCTTCACCTTCCAACTCAAAGATCAGAGGGATAGTCACACCGGTTCTCTCCTCAATTTCACGATCACTGTCAAAAAAATCAAAACCGAGAACTCTGGCTATCTGGCGCCCAATTGTTGTTTTTCCGGCCCCCATAGGACCGATTAAAATAATATTACTAATGATACGCTCCATAAGGAAGGACAAGATATTTTTGAAGTGTAATATGACAAATCATACTAATTTAATCAAGTGTCTTTGCTGACTAACCAGGCACACATATAAAAAAAGGGCTGCGGTTTACCGGCAGCCCTTTTATCATTACATGAATTGAGTCATTTATCGAACGGATAATGTCTCATCCATAATCTTGGGAGTGATAAAGATAATCAACTCAGATTTGTCATCTTGCTTATTCTTCACTCTGAAAGCAGAACCAATGACAGGAATATCACCCAGTATTGGAACGGAGTCTGTGCCCGTTCTTAACTCTCGCTCAAAGATACCACCCAGAACCACAGTGTCTCCATTATCAACCAGGACAGAAGTGAGAATTTCTTTCGTATCAATTGCTGGAACACCCAGAACAGCTTGTGAAAAGTCCGGCACGTCTTTATTAATTTTAAGTTCCATATGAACCTTATTACCAGGAATAATCAATGGTGTCACTTCAAGACTCAGAACCGCATCCTTAAATGCCACGGTATTACCACTTTCATTTTGTTCCAAATAAGGGATTTCAGTACCTGCTTTAATTTTTGCAGGAGAACCGTTGGTTGTCACAACTCTTGGACTGGATATCAATTCAGAAGTGCCTTCTTCCTGAGAAGCTGAAATTTCAAGATCAATAAGACCATTATTAATAAATGCAAAGGTAAGACCAAAAACCCCTCCCTTGCCGTTAATGAGACCTTCTCCTAAATCAACCAACGCATCAGCGGTTTTGTGGTTACCAACAGAGCGATTATTTACAACATCAAAACCTCGCTCTTTCAGTTCATTAACCCCGCCACCCTGATGGGAGTCTTTATCAACAGTACGATAATTCCACTTTAGACCCACTTGTTTGTTAAAATCATCCCCGGCAGAAACAACCCGGGCATCAATTAACACCTGGCGGGTTGGCGTGTCAATTTGCTCAATCAAATTTCTTAATTGAGAGATATTTCTTGCGGTATCACGGACAATTAATTTATTGGTTCTATCATCACCGACAATCGTCGCTCTGGAAGAAATATAAGAAGCACCCTCGTCATCTCCAGCAGCATCGCCAGAAGAACTACTTGCCTGATTTTTAGAAGCTTCTGTCTCCCCCATATCATCAAGCAACTTAACAACAGACGAAGCAGGTACATATTGAAGCTGGATGGTTTCAGTCACTAATGGCAGTAAATCAGCAATTTGCTTTTTGGCTTCCAGTTCTTGCTTTTCAATCGCAGCAAGCTCTTCGGCCGGAGCAACTCGCATAACATTACCTTCTTCACGCATACCAAGACCTTTAGTCTTCAGGATAATAGCAAGAGCCTGATCCCATGGGACATTTTTTAATCTCAGTGTAATACTGCCACTGACCGTGTCACTGGTAACCATGTTTTTACCGGTAAAATCTGCAATTAGCTGTAATACTGCACGGACTTCAATATCCTGAAAGTTTAAAGACAGTCTCTCACCTGAGTAACCAAATTTAGCTTTGGCTCTGGCTTCTTTTTGCGCCTTGGTGAGCCCTTTTACTTCAATTGTAAATGTATTACCAGCCTGGTAGCCTAAGTGCTCAAATTCACTTTTAGTATCAACCAATAATCTTATATTTTTTCCAGATGCAAACGTGTCAATAAATGAGACTGGTGTATTAAAGTCATTCACATCCAGACGTCGTTCTAAATTACGGGGCAAGCTGACGTTTTTAACCTCAACAATCAGTTTTTCATATTCCTGTTTTACATTAACATTTTTGGGTTGCTCAGAAAAAGTAATAATAATATTTCCTTCACCTTCATCCCCAAGACGGAAATCAATATCTTTAATTGTATTTCGACCTAATGATGCGGTAGAACGTGCAACATTGGCTTCATCAAGAACAATAACCACTCTATTGCCATCAATCTCTGTTGAATATTTGGTTAAAGCCACCATGTTCAAAACAACACGAGTACGTCCTCCCGCTGCAACCGCTGTTATACTGCGAGCCAGACCAATACCAATTGACTGACGCTTTTTACTCAGAGCAACACCCGTATCAGGAAAATCTAATGCAATCCGGGCAGGACTGTCAATTGTAAAAGTACCCGGTTCCGGTGCAGTTTCACTAAATTGTAAAACTACCTGAACCTTGTCTCCTGGAATCGAAGCAAAGGAGATATCTTCAAGCATATTAGCGGCATGTACAGCACCCACAACGCTTATGGATATGCCCCATAAAACAGCCAATAAAAACTGTTTAAAAATTATTTTACTGTTCATAATATTCTCTCTAATATTTCCCGATTTACTGATGCAAAAACTCGACTATTATCTTTGGACTTTTATTTTTATTCTTAACCTAAACAGCACAGCAGGCTGAACAGGTCATTCACTTAAAGCAATTGAAGATTCACGCTCTTCCCAACCACCATTTTTATCAGAAACAAGTTCCATTAATACGACTTTTTCTTCATTAATATCGATCACTCTGCCATAATTTTTACCAATGTAGTGACCGATAGAAACACGGTGTAACAAGCCATCAGGATCTTTTATCAATATCCATTCTGATTCTTTTTGCGCCAGAGTCCCAACCATTCTCAGACTATCCAGAGAAAAATCTTCCAGAGGTTCTCTGGGTCTATTTTCATCAGGGCGTGGACCTCGATAAGGACCACTGAAAACTTCAATATCAACTACCGGTTTAAAAGGATCTCTAATCTCCTGAGCATTATAAGCATAGGGGGGTGTTGTTGTGAACTCAGGCAAGGCTTCAACTTTTCCCTTATGCGTTGCCTTCATCTTCTGAACATAAGCTTTTAAATCACTCATATCATTTGAGACGCAACCTGAAAGTACCAGCAATGATGTTATTATAAGTATTGTTCTTTTCATCTAAATCTATCTCTATTGTTCCAACCAGAAAAGTTCCGACCGGGAAAACTCATCGATAATTACTCAGTTTACTATTTCTTTTTACTGGTCACGACGACGCTTTTTCTTATCTTTTTTGCCGGATGTAATTTCATCCTGATCAAGGTAGCGATAAGTTTTAGCGACCAGCACAATGGTCAGTTTTTTGTCTTCATCCACACCACTAAGAGAGGGCGATTCTTCTACCTCTTTTTTACCTTTGGTATCATCTTTCTGCTTAATCTCCATTTCAACATCGTGAATAGTCACAATCCGGGGCAATGCAGCAATACCCGTCGCAAAACCACCAAAATCATGAAAACTGCCAGTGACTTCAATATTAACAGGCAATTCAGCATAAAATTCTTTACGAATTTCAGCGGAAGGTTTGAACAGACTAAATTCAAGATTGTTACTTAAACCCGTCTGAGAAATCTCAACCAGGAGATCAGCAACTTCTGTTTTCTGCGGCAGTTGTCTCAGCATAGAACCAAAACGTTTTTTCATCTCAATCATTTGCGACTTATACGCTTCAAGGTTAACAGCCTTTCCCTGTTTTGCTTTAAACTCCTGCTTGAGTGGTATTTCCTTGCTTTGAACGGTCTCAAGCTCAGCTATTTTTTCCTGAGTAAAATAATAAAACCCAGCACCAACCACCACTGCAAAGAGAATAAATGCGGCACCTAATCTGATCCCTATTGGCCAGCTGCCGATATTTTCAAGATCCAGTTCATTGATATTCATGCGCTTACCCCTTATCCTTCATATCATTTTTCTTTTTATCTTCAGGATTGGCTTGCTCTGATGTCAAAGTAAATTGGCTATAACCTTCCTCACCGCCTTTCTTTTTGCTTTCAATTACTTTTAAATCCGGGCTTTTTAACCATTCAGCCCGTTCAATATTCCTCATATAAGCAGAAACTCGCGCATTGGATTGAGCCACACCGTCAAAAGTTAATTCTTTTGCCTTCTGATGGAACTCTGTTAAATGAACACCCTCAGGCAACACCTTAACCAGTTCGTCCAGCATATGGACACTATCTGAACGATTACTCTGCAACTCCTGAATAACATTCATCCGGGCCAGTAAATCTTCTTTTTCTTTTTCCAGAGCCTTAATTTCAGCAATGGCTTTCTCTACTTTTTTAATTTCAGATTTTATATAACCATTACGAGCAGATTGATAATCAATCATTGCGTCCAGCTGTAATTGCACCGCAAGAATAACGGCAACACCAACAAGTGCTGCACCTGCAAGAATACCATAAAATTGCTGCTCAATTTGTTTGCGTCGTTCTTCACGCCAGTTGAGTAAATTAATTCTAGCCATTTAATCAAAACTCCTTAGTGCCAGTCCACAGGCTATCATCAATGCCGGTGCATCATTACTCAGAACCTGAGCCTTGATTTTAGAAGATAATGTCATATTTGCAAAAGGATTTGCTATTGATGTGCTGATGCTCAAGCGCTCTTCAATCATTTGGTCAATATCCGGTATAGATGCACTGCCACCGGCTAAAACGATATGATCAACAGAACTGAATTGACTGGAGGAAAAGAAAAACTGTAAGGAACGACTGATCTGCTGAGTCATTGCCTCTTTAAAGGGATCAAGAACCTCAGGCGTATAAGTATCAGGTAAGCCTCCCTGTTTTTTTGCCATACCTGCTTCTTCGTAAGACAAGCCATAACGACGCTGAATTTCTTCGGTGAGTTGTTTACCACCGAAAACAGCTTCTCTTGTATAAATTGTTTTCAAATCATGCAAAACACTCAGGGTGGTCATGGTTGCGCCGACATCAAACACAGCAACTGTCATATCCTCTGCCCCGTTAGGAAGCTGCGGAGCAATTAATGAAAAGGCATTTTCCATGGCATATGCTTCAACATCCATTACTTTAGAGTTTAAACCGCCTAAATCGGCAGCAGCAACACGAACATCAACATTCTCACTTCGGGATGCTGCCAGTAACACATCCATTTGCTCTGGAGAGGCCTCACTTGGACCCTGGACTTCAAAATCAAGATTAACTTCATCTAATGAATAAGGAATATATTGATCAGCTTCTACCATTATCTGGCTTTCCAGCTCATCTTCTGTTAAATCTGCCGGCATCTGAACAATTTTGGTAATAACTGAAGAACCCGCAACTGCCATCGCCGTATTTTTCTGCCGGGTTGCTGAGCGTTTCACAGCTCTTCTGATAGATTCACCAACCGCATCAACATCAGTGATGTTTTTCTCAGCAACTGAATTAGGTGGTAAAGGTTCCACCGTATACGCTTCAACTCGAAATTTGCCGCCGCTTTTGGATAACTCCAACAACTTTACAGCGGATGAGCTGATATCAACTCCCAGCAAATTTTGTGCTTTATTTCCGAATAATTGTGCAAAAGCCAAAACCAAATCCTTTATTATTAGAGTATTACTCTTTAGAGGTTATTCGAGAAAGTAGTATATTCTTTCAATAACTTACAAGACAATCATAATACAATAGATTAATTTTGCAAGTTTCCCCTGAAAATAGTAATTAATTTAACTAATTTCAAACATTCATCTCTAATCTAGACTACAAACTATCAATAAACAAAGTTTACAGACAATTTATTAATTAAAAATAAACGTTATTCTATGTATTTGTCTTACCCAAAGTATTTTTCATGCTTATTACTCTCTATGTTAAAGCAATAAACTTCAACAATAACACACCTCAAAAACAGCTTTTTGTTTCTCTTCAATCAGTTAGAAGATATTCATATGATAGTACATTAAATAGCATAATCAAGTAAGCATTCATCTTTTTTTTAAAAACGAGTGTGATATCACAAAAAAAGCTCTATAATTAAGTATATTACGTGACTATATTAACACCAACTTGAGCTATTATGCGCCGTCTATATCAACTTTTTCTGACTCTCCTCACACTTTTTCTTACGATTGCAGTAATTTCTGTGATCACAATCACATCCACTTATTTCTATCTTGAGCCCAAACTGCCTGAGATTGATGTATTAAAAGATGTCCAATTGCAGGTTCCCTTGAGAGTCTATACATCTGACAACAAGCTTATTGCTGAATTTGGAGAAATGAAGCGTGAACCAGTCTCGTATAATGAAATTCCAGAGACATTAATCCAAGCGGTAATATCAGCAGAAGATGAAAATTTCTTCCACCATCCCGGGGTGGATTATAAAGGCATACTTCGAGCCGTTGTCCACTTAATCAAAACAGGAACCAAGGGCCAGGGTGGCAGTACAATTACCATGCAGGTTGCTAGAAACTTTTTCTTAACCCGCGATAAAACTTATATCCGTAAGATCAACGAAATATTTTTATCATTAAAAATTGAAAAAGAGTTGTCAAAACAGGAAATCATGGCACTCTACATGAATAAAATTTACCTGGGCCATCGTTCCTATGGTATTGCTGCTGCCGCTAAAGTTTATTATGGAAAAGCACTACCAGAACTATCACTTGATCAATATGCCATGATTGCCGGACTACCCAAAGCCCCATCAAAATATAATCCAATCACCAACCCCGAACGCGCAACAATCCGTAGAAATTATGTCTTATCACGGATGCGCCAGTTGAACTATATTACTCAGGCACAATACGATACATCCATTCAAATTGTTGATGGTGCCAGAATCCATTCTGCAATTATAGAAGTTGAAGCCCCCTATATTGCCGAAATGGTCCGAGGACAAATGGTTAAACAATATGGAAAAACAGCAGCTTATACAACTGGTTTTAATGTCTACACAACCATCTCAGATAGAATGCAAACTGCTGCCAACCATGCACTTCGTTCTGCTTTAATGAGTTATGAACATCGTCATGGCTATAAGGGTGTATTAAGTCATCATAATTTAATAGCTGATACCCCTATTTTGGAACAAGTTGAATTGCTTGATAATTTCAAACCTGTGGGCCATCTTAAACCAGCCCTGGTCACAGCAATTGTCGAACAGCCTGAAGATTCAGCTTCAGAAAAGCAAAAACCTAAAAAAAATAAAAACAAGCAATCTGCAATAATCTTACTAAAAGATGGTAGTACACCCTACTTGCATTGGAAACATATTAAATGGGCCAGAAAATACATTAATGATCGTCGAACAGGACCCGCTTTAAAGAAAATTGAAGATGTGATTAATGTCGGTGACATCATCTATGTCGAACAACTTAAGAATACAGACTATGTTCTGGCACAAATTCCAGAAGCTGCGGCGGCACTCGTTTCTCTAAACCCTCAAAATGGCGGGATCAATGCATTAGTTGGCGGTTTTGATTTCTACTATAGTAAATTTAACCGGGTAATACAGGCAAAGCGTCAGCCAGGTTCAAACTTTAAACCTTTTATTTATTCAGCGGCACTAAATAAAGGCTATACAACAGCCACACTGATTAATGATGCCCCCGTCGTTTTTAAAGACAACTATCTGGAAGGTTTCTGGCGTCCTGATAACTACAGCGGTAAATTTTTTGGGCCAACCCGATTACGAAAAGGGCTGATAAAATCCAGAAATCTGGTCTCTATTCGTATCCTTCGTGATATCGGCATTAATTATGCCATTAATTACGTGAAACGCTTTGGTTTTATGGAAAACGAACTGCCTAAAAATCTTTCACTGGCTTTGGGAAGTGCCACTCTGACGCCAATACAAATTGCACGAGGTTATGCCATTATGGCTAATGGCGGCTATGACATTAAACCATGGTTTATTGAACGGATTGAGAACCCGAATCATGAAGTTATTTTTGCACAACAACATACAAGTGTCTGCAGTGATGACTACCCTGAAGAAACCTGCCCTGAAGATGAAAATCTGCATGCCCTACGGGTTGCAGAAGCAGATAATGTCTTTTTAATGACAACAATTATGCGTGATGTCATCCGTTACGGTACAGGAACAAAGGCACTAAAACTTGGTCGCAAGGATCTGGCAGGAAAAACAGGTACAACCAATGATCAACTGGATGCCTGGTTCTCTGGCTTTAACCGTCAAGTTATGGCGACGGCCTGGGTCGGATTTGATACTCCCCGCTCTCTGGGACGGCTGGAGTTTGGTGGTACGGCATCACTGCCTATGTGGATGAGTTTTATGAAAGTTGCCTTGAAAGATATGCCAGAACTTCCTTTAACCCCCCCGGAGAATATAATCACAGTGAAGATTGATTCTGAAACAGGCTTACTGGCATCTGGGAACTCAGCAAAAACACAGTACGAATATTTTATTGAAAATACCGAGCCAAAAAGAACCAGCATTCAAACTGGTTCAAATACCACTTCAGGATCTACTAATGACGTCACCAATGAAGAGCTATTCTAGGAGCCTTCAGCGGAGCATTATATTGAGTCTTCAGCAGAGCATTATAACCCCCAACTTTATATTAAACCTTCAGTATTACAATGAGCCATCAGCGAAATAAAAAACATCCGCAAAAATTGAACTCCAGGCAACATAAGCTTCAACAAACAATTGCTGTCGAAGCGGCACGTCTGATGAATGAAGAAGGTATCGATTCACTGAAAACCGCCAGGAAAAAAGCAGCCCATCAATTTGGCATCCATGATGAGCATTTATTTCCAGGTGACAATGAAGTGTTATTTCAGGTACAAATACATCAGTCACTCTATCAATCAGCCACTCAAAAAAAATCACTTCATGAATTGAGAGCAACTGCTCTCAGAGCCATGAAATTGCTTAAGGCATTTAAACCTAAATTAATTGGCTCTGTTCTACAGGGCTATGCCCACAAGCACAGTCGTATTGATCTTTTGCTTAGAGCGGATTCACCGGAGGAAGTTTCTGTATTTCTAATGTCACATGATATTCCATATCAACTTCAGGACTGGACTCTATATTTCAGTCGTTCAAAATCGAAAGCCCAAAACTTAAACAACAATGAACAATCTGTACCAGCTTACCAATTCTATGCCGACGAGAAGAAAGTAAACCTCATTGTTCTTACAGAGCAGCAGCGCAAAATGACACCATTAGATCCAGACAGCTGGCAGACGATCCAGAGAGCTTCCATCACACAAGTAGAGGATTTACTCAAACCTTAAATTTATACGCTCGATAAGGTGTTTGAGCAATACCACTGTCTATTGCCGCCTGTGCAACTGCAGGTGGAATTGCAGCCATGAGTCTGGGGTCAAAGGGCTTAGGTATAATATAGTCAGGACCAAAAGTCAGGCTGTCCATGCCATAGGCCTTCAAAACTTCATCAGGAACTGGGAGTTTAGCCAGTTTAGCCAGAGCCTGGACAGCAGCAATTTCCATTTGGGTGTTGATAGTTGATGCACGCACATCCAGTGCTCCTCGAAAAATAAAGGGAAAACCAAGTACATTATTCACCTGATTCGGATAGTCAGAACGCCCCGTTGCCATAATCAGATCATCCCGAACTGCACGAGCCACATCTGGTGCAATTTCAGGATCAGGATTCGATAGAGCAAAAATAATCGGCCTATCTGCCATCGTGGCGACCATATCAGCTGAAACCAGATTCGATCCTGAAACACCAATCAAAACATCAGCATCCTGCATTGCATCAGCCAAAGTTCTATCTTCTGTTGTTGTAGAAAACTCCATTTTGTAAATATTTAAGTCCTTTCGTCCACTATGAACAACACCTTTTCGATCAACTAGGTTAATCTGATGTTTTTTTACCCCCAGTGAAACTAACAGGCGCATTGATGCAATACCTGCAGAGCCAGCCCCAATGCAAACAATCTTAACCTGATCCAAAGTCTTCCCCTGGATTTCCAGTGCATTGAGTAAACCTGCCGAGATAATAATAGCGGTTCCATGCTGGTCATCATGAAATACAGGAATATCCAGTCGTTCCTTTAAGGCTTTTTCAATTTCAAAACAATGCGGTGCTGCAATGTCTTCAAGATTAATACCGCCAAATGTCGGTGCAATATTAACAACAGTTTCAATAAAGGACTCTTGTGAAGGTGCATTGACTTCCAGATCAAAAACATCAATTCCTGCAAATTGCTTGAATAATACTCCTTTTCCTTCCATAACTGGTTTTCCAGCTAAGGAACCAACATTACCCAGGCCCAATACTGCCGTACCATCTGTGATCACAGCAACTAAGTTCCCCTTAGCGGTATACTTATAAGCAAGTTCTGGATCTTTGGCAATTTCTTTTACGGGTTCTGCGACACCGGGAGTATAAGCGAGCGACAACTCATCCTGCTGTACACAGGGCTTACTGGGCACAACACTAATTTTTCCTGGGACAGGCATTGAATGATAATCCAGAGCTTTTTCACGTAAAAGCTCTTGTTGTTTTTTGTCCATTCGATCGACTCCAAATCGGGTAATTATTTAAATATTAGTATAGACTAAAAAAAGAAAACTCAGCATACTTTTATATTATTTTTACTCATACCCCTAATTATCTGTCTTACTACCATAGTAACGGTTTGAGTGTGGCTTAAAATCAAAAGAAAAGCAGAGAATTTATAAGATCTGTAGTTATACGACTCACGGACAACAATGATTCTCTTTTTCTTAGCTTTTGACTTTGGACACTCCAAGTGAGAGTAAATGCCTTAAGAGAGTGTGAGGTGAATTGGTTCAACCAAATGGGGTGTTTGGAGCCATGGATGGCGACAGCAAGCGTTACATGGACGTACTTGCAGCGTCCCCAATTGGTTGCACCGATTCACCTTGCAGTCGTTTTATATGCGCTGATTCGAACGCCCCCTTCTTTGTCCCTTGATTTTAAATCAAACTCAATTACCGCTATGGTAATTTACTGACAAACAATAACAAAAAATATTTACTGGTTTAATATTTCAAGATCATAGGCTGTACGAACATGAATTGATTGCCGCCCACGATAGGTATTGACCCAACCTCTCACCCTAAGATGCTTCCCGATTAAGCTTTTTGACCCAAGGTTCGGAAAATATTTCTTATCTTTTTTTGAAATACGAACCGATAATCTACGACTTAATTTCAGGTAGATACTATTTCTACTTTCACTATAAGCTAGAACTATACCATTCACGTACCGCAAGCCCTTGCTTTTTTTTGATAAACGACTTGCTTTAATCCATTTATTTTCTGATAAACGCCATAATCCCAGGTCGGCCTTTCGAGCCGAAGTCTCAATACTACGGTAACATTTAATGCGCTGATCATTGGGTGGAACAACAATACTATGCGCTAAACCTTTGGATAATAATATTTGCTCAACACTCTGACCATCTGACAGATTAATATAAGCCAGAACACGCTGATACCGGTCTTTTTTATCCTTGTCATAGGACAGTCCGATTTTTTTCTGATTGTTCAGTAACTGAACCAAAGCATCATAAGCCTGTCTTCCATATGGTTGGGATGCTTCGCCATTATGTCCCAACTCAGGTGTGTCAATGCCGATAAACCGGACTTTCCGCCCATCTTTTAAATGAATGGTATCACCATCAACAATTCTGGCAATATCGCCCCAGTCAGTGACTTTTGCTAATTGTTGAGATGAAGATAAACACAGTTCATCAGCAATAGCCGTACTAATAAAAAAAGCCGCTAAAAAAGACCAAAAAAAAAGGCACTTCATAAAACTGAAGTGCCTTTTTTAATTAATTGATGTGCTTTTCTAATGGCGAACCGCACGATTAATATCTGATCAATTATTTTTTCATGCCGTACTTCTGACGGAACTTATCAACACGACCAGCAGTATCAACTAGCTTCTGCTTACCGGTGTAAAAAGGGTGGCATTGTGAACAAACTTCAATGGATAATTCGTCTTTCCCAAGAGTGGAACCTGTTGCAAAACTATGGCCACAACTGCATGTAACCTGGACTTGTTTATATTTTGGATGGATATCTGCTTGCATAATATTAAACCTTATTAAATTCGTCGAATGCCGCCATCATTTGTTTCAAAATGATACCGCAAACCGTTAGGAGCGACGCATTATACGTTTATTCATTTTTTATTTCAAGGCTGTCAATAAAAAAGGCTGATGGCTCTTCATTAAAAACAGCTGAAGCTATTGTCTAACAAGATCTAGCGATTCATTGAGTTAAAGAATCCTACATTGGTTTTGGTGTCACTCATTTTATCCTGCATAAATTCCATGGCGCTTATCTCATCCATAGGGTGTAAAATTTTGCGCAAAATCCAGACTTTATGTAAATCTTCAGGGTTCATAAGCAAGTCTTCTTTACGAGTACCAGAGCGATTAACACTAATTGCAGGGTAGAGGCGCTTCTCTGCAAGTTTACGACTCAGGTGCAGTTCCATATTACCTGTACCTTTAAATTCTTCGTAAATAACTTCATCCATTTTTGAACCTGTATCAACCAGCGCAGTTGCCAGAATCGTTAAAGAACCGCCTTCTTCAATATTTCGTGCGGCACCAAAGAAACGCTTTGGACGCTGTAGTGCATTGGCATCAACACCACCGGTTAAGACCTTGCCGGATGAAGGAATCACAGTGTTATATGCACGTGCCAGACGAGTAATAGAGTCAAGCAGGATGACAACATCTTTTTTGTGTTCAACCAGACGCTTGGCTTTTTCGATCACCATTTCAGCAACCTGGACATGGCGACTGGCGGGCTCATCAAAAGTAGACGAAATCACTTCACCTTTAACTGAACGCTCCATCTCAGTGACTTCCTCAGGACGTTCATCAATCAGCAAAACCATTAAAAAACATTCTGGATGATTGGCTGCAATGGATTGTGCAATATTCTGCAGCATCATTGTTTTACCCGTTTTAGGGGGGGCTACAATCAAACCACGTTGTCCTTTACCCGTTGGAGACATCAAATCAATAACACGGGCAGTAAAATCTTCGGTACTGCCATTTCCCTGTTCCATGGTAAAACGTTCATTTGGAAATAAAGGGGTTAAGTTTTCAAATAAAACTTTATGTCGAGAATGTTCTGGCTGATCATAGTTAATTTCATTAACTTTTAATAAGGCAAAATAACGCTCACCATCCTTAGGAGGTCTTATTTTTCCTGAAACTGTATCGCCGGTTCTTAAACCAAAACGTCGTATCTGACTGGGTGATACATAAATATCATCAGGACCAGCAAGATATGAGCAGTCTGCCGAACGTAAAAAACCAAAGCCATCCTGCAGAATTTCTAAAACACCATCGCCATAAATATCTTCACCGCTTTTAGCATGTGCCTTAAGGATTGAAAAAATAACATCCTGCTTTCTGGCTCTGGAAATATTATCGATTTTAAGTTCTTTGGCTATGTCCAGTAGTGAGGAGGCAGGTTTCTGCTTCAGTTCAGTGAGATTCATGTTGACCTTTGATTATTATTTATTGATGCTTAATAGATAGGCAATAGTTGATGTGATTATAAAAAATTTAGATGAGTTATTACTTCAGTTATTTGTTCAGCTGCCATTTTTTCAGATAGAGTATTGAAATTATGTGAGACTTATTACGAATGGGTAATCTTTAGAAATTAATTCAGGCTCTAAATTAGGCAGTATTATTATGAATAAATGCCGATTGAAAACTGACCAAAAGGTTTACTTAATGAAATTTTGAGGGATTTTATCCTATAGACAGCAATATGTCCATAGCCTTATCAAAAATAATCAAATAAAGCAATGAACATAATTGCAGAGTTTAGATATTACTGTCAATAAAAGCGGTAAGTTGCGACTTTGAAACAGCACCAACTTTAGTTGCTTCTACTTGCCCGTTTTTATACATCATTAATGTTGGGATTCCGCGAATACCAAACTTGGGCGGTGTATTAGGATTGTCATCGATATTTAATTTAGCAACCTTTAAACGCCCTTCATACTCATCAGATATCTCATCTAAAATTGGCGCAATCATTTTACAAGGTCCACACCAGTCAGCCCAGAAATCAACCAATACAGGCAAATCATCCTGAAGCACTTCTTCATCAAAGGTATCATCTGATACGTAAACGATCTTATCGCTCAATTTAAATTCTCCAAACTAATTTTATGGCATAAACTATTTTTATACCATTACATTAAAAGCACAATTAAAAACAACCAGAATAACTCTATCCAGGAAAACAATAGCAACCACTCAATATCTATGCTTTTTACCTTAAGACAAAGGATATAGTTCAATGTCATAATATTCAAGCTTCTTTGACAAATAATTGGTAATTTTCTTCTTTTATTAATCCTATTTTTCACAAAAATTTGTTAAAATGCGCTTTTTTAAGCCTATCTATTAACCCGTAGCCTTAACCGGATCACTTCATTGCCTGACTTAAATCGACGCCAACAACAAGCCGTAGAGCACATTGACAGCCCATTACTAGTCCTTGCGGGTGCTGGCAGCGGTAAAACACGTGTTATCACCAATAAAATTGCTTACTTGATACAACAATGCGGGCATAAGGCTCATACCATCGCTTCTGTCACTTTTACCAATAAGGCCGCTCGTGAGATGAAGGAACGTGTCTCACAAATTATTCCCCGCTCACAAATCCGCGGGCTTCGAGTCTCCACTTTTCATACTCTAGGACTGAACATCATTAAGTCCGAATTAAAACTGCTGGGTCTGAAAAACGGCTTTTCTATCTTTGATACTCATGACAGTCATGCTTTACTCAAGGATTTAATGAGACAGCCTGACGCCACAGGCATCACCCTTGATGAAGAAACAATCAAAGAACACTTTGAAAACATCTCCAAACAGATATCCAACTGGAAAAATGACTGCCTTACACCTGAGCAGTTAACCCATCAGGCATCAACTGATCCGGCTTTCACCTTTAGTGTTAAAATTTATAGCGAATACAACCATCATCTGAAAACCTATAACGCCGTTGATTTTGATGATTTAATTATGTTGCCAGTACTCATTTTCATCCAAAATCCAGAGGTACTTGAAAAATGGCGAAACCGAATACGGTATCTGCTGGTTGATGAATACCAAGATACCAATACCACCCAATATCAACTGGTCAAACTACTGGTTGGTGATAGAACCTCCTTAACCGTAGTGGGTGATGATGATCAATCCATTTACTGCTGGCGTGGTGCAAAGCCAGAAAATCTAGCTCTATTAGAGAAGGATTTTCCTCAGCTTAAGGTCATTAAACTGGAGCAAAATTATCGCTCCACAAAAACTATCTTAAAAGCCGCCAATACACTCATTGCAAATAATCCCCATGTGTTTGAAAAAGCACTTTGGAGCAGACTGAGTAATGGTGAATCAATACGAGTGATGCGTGTTCCTGATGAGCACAAAGAAGCCGCCAGGGTTGTATCATCATTAGTTGCTGATCATTTCCGCTTTAAACGCTCCTATGGCGATTACGCTATCTTATACCGCGGCAATCACCAGTCACGTCTATTTGAAAAACAGCTTAGAGAACAACAAGTGCCCTATTTTATTAGTGGAGGCACTTCTTTTTTTTCCTATACAGAAGTCAGAGACATGCTCTCCTACCTTCGCTTGTTAGTCAATCCCGATGACGATAACGCATTTTTGCGTGTCATTAACACACCCAGACGACAAATTGGCAGTACAACCATTGAGAGGCTCAGCCAATATTCAACCCAGTCAAAGACCAGTTTGCTGACAGCCTGCGGCCACCTGGCTTTAAATGGGTATTTACCAGAAAAAGCTGTTCAACGACTGAGTGAGTTTGCCAACTGGATAGAACGTCTGCAGCATCACACTCATGATAGTTCGGATGAAAGTAACCCGATAAAAGTTGTTGAACAACTTATTGTCGATATTGATTATGATACCTGGCTTTATGAGACCAGCAATAATGAAAAACAAGCTGAAAAGCGCATTGAAAACGTCAATGAACTCATTGCCTGGTTACAACGTCTGTATGAAAATGAGCCCGAAAGCAGCCTTGAGGATCTGGTTTCAAAAATGATTTTATTAGATATTATGGAGCGTAATGAAGAGGACCTGGCCAATGATCAAGTCGCTCTGATGACCATACATGCCTCAAAAGGGCTGGAGTTTCCTTATGTCTATATTGTCGGAATGGAAGAAGAATTACTGCCTCACCGAACCAGTATCGAAGAAGAAAATATCGAAGAAGAACGGCGCTTATGCTATGTTGGCATTACTCGGGCACAAAAAGAGCTCACCTTCAGCTTGACCAGTAAACGCAAACAATATGGTGAAATAATTGATTCTGAGCCCAGCCGTTTCCTGGACGAATTGCCTCAGGAAGATCTGCATTGGCTTGAAGGTGGAACACAACAACTGGAGGGTGAAGAACGCAAGGAATTTGGCCGTGCCAGCATTGCAGGGATTCGGGATATCTTAGGTTAAAGAGATGAGATAAAATAATGTTGAATCATTAATTTTTATTTTGCATGAAAAAGCCGCCTCTCCCTGTCAGTGATGAGGCGGCTTTTAGCATAAAAAATGAGAATTAAAAGCTTTTTGAAACACTCAGGATAAAGCGATCATCACAGTTACCTTTTTTATCACTGTATCCATAGGCATTACATTCTTTTTTGCTTAAATCATTGCCAACATAACTCAGGTCAATATTTACGCCAGCAATATCTTTGCTAACCCCTAATTTATAATCGACATAGTCATGATCTGTGCCACCAGAAACTTCATAAGCATCGCCAAATGATTTACCAACACTTGCACTCAGTGCCAGCCCCATTGGTAACTCATCATAGTCAAAGCCTGCATGAATGTACTTTGATGAATCATGGCTGCCAAACCAGCTTGGACTATAAGCAAACCCTGCTGTAAAATAGCTATAAGTACCACTTACATACCATTCAACCGGATCATTATGAGATGAGGTATCATTATAATTATATTTAATCACACCTATGTCATAACTAAAGTCACCTGCATCACCTGTATAACCGGCATAAGTATCAAGTTCTAAATGAGTATCCCCAAAGCTCACATTGGAAGCCCAGACACCGACATAAATACCACTATCATGAGCCCAGTCAAATCCACCCTGGAGTGCGCCATCATTATCTGTTTGTGAAATACCACGGAAGTAATAATCAGTCACCAGAGCAACATTTGCCGATATTGGTAATTCAGAACCTTCTGATGACTGAGTCACATCATCAATTGACTTAGAAACGCTTAACACAAAACGATCGTCACAATTACCTTTGTTCGCTGCGTAGCCATAAGCATTACACTCTTTATCACTTAAATCATTACCAACATAACTCAGTTCCCAGTTCAGTCCATAATAATTTTTACTCACTGCAACTTTATAATCTACATAGTCATGATCTGTGCCACCAGAAACTTCATAAGCATCACCAAATGATTTACCAACACTTGCACTCAGTGCCAGTCCCATTGGTAACTCGTCATAGTCAAAGCCTACATGAATGTATTTTGATGAATCATGGCTGCCAAACCAGCTTGAACTGTAGGCAAATCCTGCAGAGAAATAACTATAAGTACCATTGATATACCATTCCACCGGGTCATTATGAGCAGAGGTATCATTATAGTTATACTTAATCACTCCCACATCATAACCAAAATCACCTATTTCATTCGCAAAGCCCGCATAAGTGTCAAATTCCAGGTGAGTATCACCAAAGCTCACATTAGAGGCCCAAACACCAGCGTAGGCACCACTTTCATGAGCCCAGTCAAGGCCGCCCTGAATTGCACCATCATTATCTGTTTGTGAAACACCCCGGAAGTAATAATCAGTGGTTAAAGCAACATTGGCTGAAACCGTACCGAAGCCTTCAGCACTAGCCATAGTAGGTGCAGCCACAACTGAAGCCACAGCCAGTGAAAGTAAAGATTTTCTAATTGTACTCATAATTTATCCCAATAATAATTATGTTGTAAAAAAACAACTAAACTAAACCTTATTGAGCACATTCTATGCCAAAAGAAATATCTTATAAAAAATCAATACTTTAAAACAATTAAAAAATAAAGAGGAGGGGTGTGCAAGAAACAATTGCACCAAAATGGAAATGAATACAGTGCAAGCGCACCATATTAGAACATGCAGTATTTAATCGGGTAAAGCAGGATGCTGACAGTAACAGGGATTCTTTAAATCAATCCCTGCCGCCATCAAAACAATATTTATTTCATCATGAACTCAATTGCTGCTTTCACTTCAGCATCACTTAAGCCAGCATTACCACCACGAGCAGGCATAGCGCCTTTTCCTGCAATAGCTGATTTAACCAGTCCATCCATGCCACCATTCGCTTCAATACGCTTATCCCATGCTGCTTTATCACCCATTTTTGGTGATTCAAGTAAACCAATTGAATGACAGGCAGCACAAGCTGCAGTCACAATGGCATTTGCATCAATCGCTCCAGCAGGTGCTTCAACTGTATCAACGGCAGGTGCACTTCCAGTTTGGGTATCCGTAGAAACAGCCCCTTTTTCTTCACCCTTAATGGCAACACTCTCTATTGGTTTTAAACGCTCAATCACTGCAGAACGATTGACAGTATTTTGCTCTGGAGCCCCAAATGAAGCAAAAAAAGAGCCTAATATAATAAACACCCATAGAACAATCAGTGCCATTGTTCCTAAAACAGGGATTAATACAAAATAGCTAGTCACATTTTTTTCATTGCTGCTCATATAGATATTCCTTAAACGTCTGAGTTTAAAACTTGCCAATAATAATACAGGAACAAGTTCACTTTAATAATTTAGCGCGCGATTATATACTAATATAGAAATAAAAACTATTAGGGAACACCCCTGCACACTCAAAGCCTGAAAGAACAAAGCTCAAAATAATTTTTATAAAACTTCACATCAGACATTTCAAATTACTCAAAATATAGTGTATAGTTCTGCAGTCAAATGCGCCTGTAGCTCAGCTGGATAGAGCGCTGCCCTCCGGAGGCAGAGGTCGGACGTTCGAATCGTCTCGGGCGCGCCATTTTCCTTCAAAAAGACAACTTAGTTTCTAGCAAAACCCATCATTAAAAAGCCTGCAATCGTCTGATTAGTAAGAATAAAAAACTTTCATGTAATGTAAACCATCCTTAGATATAAGTTAGATATTCAAATCCTCTTGAGCTCATCATGTCGACACTTGCCTTTATGGGACATTTTTGGGACACTAGCTCTGACTAGGGACAAGAAAATGCATTTTTCAAAGGGAGGTTCTACTATGGCTAGCATCAACAAACGTGGTGAAGGTCAATGGCAAGCAAAAATTCGGAAAAAAGGTTACAAAACCATTTCGAAAACTTTTCCAACAAAAGCCAAAGCAGAACAATGGACTCGTTTAGTCGAATCCGAAATGGATCGTGGTATTTTCATGTCCACAGCTGAAGCTGAAAACACCCTACTCTCTGAACTTCTAACTCAATATGCTAATGAAGTAGCTCCAACCAAAAAATCAGGAGATAACATAAAATATCGCCTGAATCTTTTAGATAAAGCCCTTGGTCATTTAGTGCTCGCAGCTATAACACCAGGCACTGTTAAAGAATTCCGGGATTACCGTTTAGAAACAGTAAAAAATGAAACGGTTCGCAAAGACATCCTGCTCTTAGGGCGTGTGCTCAAAGTTGCCCAAAAAGAATGGGATATTTATCTTCCCAGAGGAAACCCCGTTGAATCCATTGCCATTCCCCCTAAAGGAAAGGCTCGTGATAGACGCCTGGAAGCAGGAGAAGAAGAAGAACTGACACAAGCTGCAGAGCAATATGGTGGTAATATTAAAGTTCTTATTCAGCTTGCCATTGAAACAGGAGCCAGACGAGGTGAGCTTCAAGCCCTACGCTGGGAAAATATTAAACTCAACAACCGTACTGCCACATTCATTGACACAAAAAATGGTGATGACAGAACCATTCCTTTATCTTCAAAAGCCATTAGAATTTTTAAATCATTGCCACGTCAAATAACAGGTCAGGTATTTCCAATGAGAGCTGATGCCATTACCAAAGCCTTTATTCGTGTTTGCAAACGAGCTGAAATTAAAGATTTAAGACTCCATGATCTTCGACATGAGGCTACCAGCCGTTTCTTTGAAATGGGCTTGAGCATTATGGAAGTTTCTAGCATCACAGGCCATAAGGATTTAGCAATGCTAAAGCGGTATACTCACCTAAGAGCAGAAGATTTAGCCAGCAAATTAAATTAGCAAATATTTCTATCTGACTGTTTGTACAATAGAAATCAACTTATATTTTTTGGGATACTTTTAGAAGAGGAAAACTCAAATGGATCTACCTTCGATAATTATGTTCGGTATAACTTTTTTACTGATTCTTTTTGCCTATGCCGTAAAGAATGGTGATTAAAGAACAAAAACATAATAATCATAAATAGTCGAACCTGAATAAGTTGTAGTGCTTTGATTTATAAGGAAACATCTTCTTTTTTCAGGTGCTAAATTTGCAAGTTTTTGGTATAATATGGGCTATTACCTTGCAAATACTCAGAGCAAAATGAAGCCTAAAAGTCACAAAAAAATAGCCCAGAATGATTTGTTTCGGATGCGTCTTGATAACATGTTGGATCGAAATCATGAGCTTATTAAGTTATCCAAACTGATTGATTGGGATAGTCTTGATGCAGAATGGGGTGCGCTCTTTTTATCAAATAAAGGTGCTCCTGCAATACGAACTCGTTTAATAGCAGGCTTGCATTACTTAAAACACCTGCATGATTTATCCGATGAAGCAGTTGTAAGAGGTTGGGTTGAAAATCCCTATTGGCAATATTTTTGTGGAGAAGAATACTTTCAACATAAAGTGCCTCTGCATCCCACTTCAATGACAAAGTGGCGAAATAGACTCGGTGAAGCCGGTAGCGAAAAATTACTGATAGAAACTATAAAAACAGGATTAAAAAGTAAAACGATAAAGCCAGGCAGTTTAAAAAAAGTCACTGTTGATACGACCGTTCAGGAAAAGCATGCCGCTTTTCCAACGGATTCAAAATTACTGAATAAAGCCAGAGAAAATCTGGTCAAACTGGCCAACCAGCAAGGGTTTAAATTACGCCAGAATTACAACCGTAAAGGCCCTCAATATGCATTAATGGCAGGACGCTATGCTCATGCAAAACAGTTTAAACGCATGAGAAAAATGAACAAGGCACTTAAAACTCGATTAGGTCGTGTGGCAAGAGATATTGAACGTCAATTACCCGATTATACCCATGCGGTTCAAGCATTGTTTGACACGGCTCTCGAACAAGCAAAACAATTGATTGCACAAGAGCAGAACAGTAAAAATAAGCTCTACAGTTTACATGCTCCTGAGGTTGAATGCATTAGTAAGGGTAAAGCACATAAACCCTATGAATTTGGTGTTAAAGTGAGTGTTGCTGTCACCAATAAAGAAGGGTTTGTCATCGGTGCTCAGAGTTGTCCTGGACGTCCTTATGATGGACATACGTTAAAAGAACAGTTACAACAAGTTAAAAAATTAACCGCTGTTGAGCCTGAACAATGTTTTGTTGATCGTGGTTATCGAGGTCATGGAATTAAAGACACCAAGGTCTTTATTTCAGGACAGAAAAGAGGCGTTAGTCGTAGTATTAAGAAAGCATTAAAGCGAAGAAGTGCCGTTGAACCAGAGATTGGTCATATGAAAAATGACGGACGATTAGACCGTTGTTATCTTAAAGGTGCTGTGGGTGATGCAATCAATATTGTCATGGTTGCTGCAGGCCATAATTTACGTAAGATCCTCAATAAGCTTCGGCTTTTGTGGCTCAAAATTAGCTCCAGTTTGATAAGAAACTTTATCACTCTGGGTAAACCTACGAGGTTAAATCAGGAAATATTGCCGATTTAAAACCGTATTATTCAGGTTCGACTAAGTATTTCAACCGCATCTATAGTAGCTTTACCCCACTGATTTGTTAGCAAGTATGTTTTGCCATCAACGTGAAATATTTCATCATCTTTACTGAAAAATCTCCTATGTTTTTTAACCTTACCACCAGGATCTTCACTCATTAATACTTCAATTACTGATTCCCCATCTAGTACTTCATCAAATACATAAAATAAGCTGTTTTTTCTCCAATGGATTAATTCAGCAATTTTATCTGGATGAACACCAGAATCTATAATGGGTTTGACTACATTAAACATGACGCCCCGTTTTGGTAAATTTGAAATTGTTTCTCCATTAACGGTGACATCAAAGCGTGTAAAGTCTTTGCTGGTTTGTCGTGACTGTCGTTCTTTTTGCTGTTTCTCTCTAATTTGTATCTGATAGGCTTCTGCTTCTGGTAAAGGAATCACTGTCTGAACATCAAGGAGCGTTCGTTCACCATCTTTATATGGTTTAAGACGTACACAGCGGATATCCAGATTCCTTTCATTGAGCCACATCACGGCTGTTGTGAGCTCTTTCGAAAATTCAGCTGAGGCCAGAATAACTCGAACATCCTGACCAAATAGGTCTTCATCAGCCTCATCCCATTCAAGAAACTCCAATATCTTTTCACGGGCAGTATAATCAGAATCATTATCTTTAAGATATTTTTCAAATATCTCTACAACTCGCTCAAATGTCAGTGTTGATACCATTGCTGCATAACGAATCGCCTGAAGTTCCATATGACCACCATCTTCAGTACGCTTCAATTCGATAACAACAATATTGGCAGCTTTATCAATTCCAAGCAAATCAATTCGTCTTCTGCTTTCTTCCCATTCACCAAATTCTTCAGCTACAACTAATGTATCTGGAGAAATGATTTCAATTTGTTTCTTTAACAGTCGTTGAAGATCAGAACGCTCTCTTAGCCCACGTTCAGCAAATGAGGTTTCCTTAATAGCTACGATTTCATTGTTATCAATCTGGTATATCGCCATAATAAACCTATACGTTTAGTAAGTATTCATTCAGTACTTAACAAATCACGATATTTAAGAAAACCTTTTGACCCGAACTTATGTACTAATGCTATTGCCTGTTCTTTCACATCATCATTAGATAGCGCTTCTTTGAGTATCTCTTGAGCTGCAGCATCCCAGGTAAAATACATTCCTGCTGTCTTAAGTTTTTCTAACATCATAGATAAGCATTCAAGAACTTTTTCAGGATCAACATCAAAGTAATTACCTAGTTTTCTTGCCACAAAATCAAGAGCATCAAGTTTATCTTGAACTTGTAACAGCTCGTAAAACTTATTCAACGCCCACTCCCTGTCTATAACATCTGCATCTACCCACCAACAAAAACCCTCTAGTTCTTCATACTCATTAGAGTTTTTTGCCTCTGCTTGACGCCATTCATATAATTCCTTGAGCCTTTTCTCAATATTATCTTCTAGTTCGCCCTTAGTATTTCCAAGACTTCGGCCAACAAACTCAATAGCATGCTTTCGTATCCTCAATGGTGCATTCTTATAAAAAGACTGGAGAAGATCATTATCGAGCTCTAGCTTCGAGCGCCAATAGAAGGTTATTAAGTGAGCTGCTAGATTTTCAAGTGTTCGCTCTCTGTCATCACTCTCTTCAGAGCTTGAAAGTCTCTCTGCATATTTTGTATATATATCTGGAATAATTTTAAATATATCATCATATGGCTGACAGAATGTTATATAAGCATCCCAGGCAGCATCGCCTAATCCAAGATCGTCATCAGAAAAAATTCGGCCTTTGGATTCTTGTGCCCAGTTTGTATCTAATAAATTTAACCACGGATAAAATTGGCCGTACACAGATCTAATTGCTAAAGATGGATCAACTTTAGGATCAAGATGATCATCTAAAACTTTCCTCATCTCAGGAATGTCATCAAAACCGATTTTTTTATTTTTTGTATTACGAGTGACCCATAGTCCGTACTCGACCAATGCATGCATTGCCTCACCACGAACTGTATTAATCGACATTGTTGTAGGACCCATGTTACTACCACCATATTCTGCTTCGTGAGCAGGTGTTGGATCAGGATCCTGAGTTAATAGTAGAATAAGACACCAGACTTTCTCTTTTAAGTCTATTGGTATTTCACTTTCACCTTTTTTTAATCCAGCATCGAGTAAACTAGCAATCGTTTTTCTACACCAAGACCAACCTGGATCCTCATCTGAATCCACATCAAGTTCTGCTTCAACATCATATTCTTGTGATAATACCCATTCAGATAAATCAATAATTCCAGACCATGATTTATAATCTAAATTAGAGAGATTATCCCTAAATCCCTGGAAAATTCCACGCATATAAGTTGGCGGCAATCCTATAAACAAAGAAGCAGAATGCTTGTATTTGTCTATATTTGTTTTTATAGCTTCAGAGAGGTTTCGAGATAATCCTTCAGGTGAAGGATCCATGCTCTTTCCATCAGGTTTCCATTCTTTAAGCTCTAGTATTAATTTTTTTATATCTAGTTTATTTATCTCATCAACAGTCATAGGACTAGTGGGGCCGATCCACGATGTTGAATATGATGAATATTCCGGATGATCTGGCACACCTTTCTCTTCCACTAAAGTGTGGTATTCAGCTAGCTTTTCACCTTCTAAGTGATTTCTAATTAGATATAAACGTGTTTTTTTCCAGTACGCTTTATAATCCTCAATTTCTTCTTCATAAGGAAGAGTGCCTTCGTGTTCTTTATACCTATTAATGTAGTGTTCTAAATCAACTCCATCTTCAATCCAGCTGTAGACCATATCCTGAGTTTCTTGTCCCATCAGGTTAAAAGCTGAATCCAATAAAAGCGAATACTCATTGCGGGTGCGTGAACTTTCATATAAATCCGTGTTGCTAATTAGCTGCTTCGTCAGTTCGAGATCTATCTCTGGGAATTTAACACTCAGATATATGGACAACCTTTTGAAAATCGTCCATTCATATTGATTTAACTTTTGAACGATCTCTTCAAATCGATTGTTATTATCCTTGATTAGAGCTATAGATAAATCTCTTACAAACACTAACAAATATTCTTTTATGCCGCTGATATGACGAGTTTGCTCGTTATCTTCTAAAGTGTTACGCCACAGCCAAGAATAATCATTCTCAGGATCATCTTTTTCTAAGCTCAATACGTTTGAAAAGAGACTAAATAAGTATTCCAGGCACTGAGTCTTATTTTCACTATTTAGTACAAATTTTAAAATGTATTTGTTGAGCACTGATTGATATTCCCAGTCAGAATACTTGGCCTTTATATCAATAGTCTTGTAGTAGGATTCGCTACTAGGTTTACCTGTTTCTCTAGTAACAGCATTTACTTTTAGAATCTCCTTGATAAATTCAAATGCAGCTTCTTCATGACATTGCTGGATATGTAATATTAATTTACCAGCAAATTCTGGATATAGGCCATATAAATTTTCTTTTGACTGGCACCACTTGAGCTCATTCTGTGATAAAACAGCTGCTGTCTCACAAGGCAACTGCATGAGCACCTCTATCATACGCTCATGCAGTCTTTCATCATCAATTGTAGCTATAGATTTAAGATAGTCAGATGCCTGTTCTGGTGTTGTGACGGCAACTTTCAGCAAGTAACTCATAAAAAACCAATCAAATTGATTATTTTCTAGAGATGGTATTTTTCCAGAACGGTAATTATTAATGAACTCTGAATCTAGAATTACATCCACCCATCCATCGTCTTCGATTTTTTCAAAAAAATACTGGCAAATGTGAGAAGTGTCTAGGTAATTTGAGATCTCTTCGAAAGCTCGTTTATAACCTTTTTGGTTCACAGATCTAATTAATCCGTCTATATATTCGAGCTTTTCAAAGAACATAATATTATTCATAATGAAAGCTCCGGTTGATTAAACGGGGATATAACTTCAGGGACTGGAAGCCCACTCCACTCTTCAATAATTTTAGTTATAGGCATGAAGTCATTTTCTGATTCTCTATCATATCTAATGACAATTAGGCCATAATCCTCGAATTCTCTATTAGCTGCCGCTTCCGACTCAAAGTCACGAATCTTACCTTCATCACTATTTTTAAATAATGATGGCAGCAATATATAATGATCAGGCACACCTTTATGCCCTTCTTCAATAAAGTCATTTCTAATATCGCCACATACAACTAGCAACTTTCTCAAGACATCCTCAGTTAAACCACAACCTAAAAAAACTACTGTTCTATACGTAAATAATGATTCAAGAAAAGAACGCAACCTTGGTTTTGAACTAGTGTAATGCTTATCAAAATCACTCTTACATAGTATCAAATCGTTAGATTCGACATCCCCACCAAATTCCACATATCCATGAATATAAAAAATTAAATCCTTATTCAATAAGGAAAAATCAGTTCCATTCCTGAAGCTACAAATTGACTTAGCTTTTTGAATTACTCTGCCAGCTTCAGCTAGAAGCGGATCAAAATTAATAGTTACATAGCCACTAAATTGTGTATTAACAAGGTAGTTATATGCTCTCGGTACTGATACATTTTCATTCCCAAATATGGAACTCAATGTTCTACAGTAAGCATCTTCATTATTCTCCCTAGCCATTTCGGCAAGTTCCATTAAATGGTTATTTGGCCTAACTTGTTCAAAATCTATCCCACAATTCTCACAAAGTTTCTGTACTAGTGTCTCCCAGCTAGGATACTCACGCATTGAAAATCCTGATCCAACAAACGCAACCACATTGCCTTTCTGTACTAGTGATGTGAGTTTTGAAAGTTCAGGACCATTAATGTAGCTTTTCATGATCTAAGCCACCAATGCCTTTGTGGTTGCAGTGATAAGTTTTTCTGCTTCGTCATAGGAAGTTATTCTTTTATTATTAAATCTTATCACTGAGTAAAACCATCAGAAAATGCTTTCAGCAGATTAAAGTTTTTTTCATATTCTTCATCAATTTGCCTACACATCTCTTCGACCAAATGGTTAATACTTGTTTCATTAAGGTTTTGTTCTAAAATTTCTTTAATTTTTAGTTGTGTTGCTTCTTCTGATATAAATGCTGAGTCAATTCCTAATAAATGAGCACTGGCCAGTGTTAATTCCCAATCATATTGCTCCATAAGATTATCCATATCATACACTCGGTCCATGACTGCATTTATCATTTCATAGTTTTCAAGCAAATAAGACAAATCAAGTGCATCTTTTTTTCTTAATCCAGCATCTCGATCTGACCATGCAATAATTTTTAGCAGTGCTAATCCTTGAGAGGTTGCAACTGGTATTTCTATCTTAGGTTCATGCTGTATGATCACTTTTATTGAATTATCATGTGCTTCCTTAAATCCCAACACATTCATTTCAATATCACCTTTTGGTGGCCACTGAATATTTGAACTTTTATCTTCTAATGGGCCAAAAGGTACAATATCAACTGGTACACTATTTGGGTCAATCAACTTGTGTTCAGATTTCGTTATTTGAAACTTATTTTCTATCAATACTTTTTTTAATTGTTTAAAAATAACCCAACTATCAACTTCAATCCCAAAATCCACATCAGTTGTCGCACTTCTTAAGGGTGCCCCATAACCATGATGAAGAACTAAATCCCTTGCAGTGGCCCCAACGACCACATATGAAATACCTAGCTCATTGGTAACTTGATCTATTATTTGAAAAAGCTCTCTGGTTATAGAATCAATCTTCTCTGATAAGTCCAGTGATATACTGGTCATATATTATCCTTGCTGTTTCTATATTTCTGGGGTCACCTGTAGCTAACAAATCGGCATAAACTATAATAGGGTCTACTATATCATTTAATTCCAACAGGTTATTGCTTTCTTGTTCCTGAAAGGTTTTATAAATTTGAATATTTCCATTTGGATCTTTCCTCAAACGATTATCTATCAATAATTTCTTTCCACCTTCTTTGGGCATATAAATGGTCACTTTTTCTGGTTTGAGATGCCCTGTTAGTTTTGCAGCACCAACTTCTCCCCCCCATTTAGCGCCATAATTTACAATATTAGTACCGATATTTTGCCACCAATCATATTTTTCAGCTGCAAATGTTCCTATTAATAATTTTGGTCGTAATTTTTCTGGATAGGCTTCCACCCACTTTTCCAATAAATATTTTTTATTCTTCAGTCGTCGATTTTTCTTATTATATTCAACTAAATAACCACCTTTTTTTAAATCATTAAAAACTCGACCAACAGTACCTAGAGCAACACCAGTAGTATCTGCTATTTCCCTATAGGGAGCATTGAGCAGTTCAGGATCTCGTAACAGTGCATATAGTATTTTAAGACCTGTCGGCTGAAACATTCTTGTATATGTTTGCCCAACACCATCTGTATGATACTGCGTATCTTTTTTCTTAAGCCCTTTGATATAAATATACAGTGGCTTTTCATTAATATAGACATTACCAACTGCATCTATGAACGGTACATCTAATTCACGTAATTTTGTCGCCATATTAGGGTTTACATAGTCAGCAACCAATAAGCCTTTCGGTGGTAATTGCTGAATTTGATTAGCGAGTGCACCAAAATTTGCTTGTTGAGCCCAGCGTTTTATCTCGACTGTGAATCGAAGATGTTTGTAGCCTTCTATTTCTATCATTGCATCATAACGATGTCCCATTTCAGCAAACTCTGTATGGGTAATACGTAATGTTAAGCCAGTTTCTCTAAAAACAGCATCGATTGCCTGCTCCAGGAGGTTCTTCTCTAAATTTTGCTCATCCATAATCATTTGTTCATTAATCTATAACGTTCGTTAATAATGTACAAGAATATTAGTGAACATAAAAACTAAAATCAAGTAAAAACTCCAATATTGTTCCATATATTTTCATGTTCATTATTAATGTACGTTTGATATTGTGGAACATACTGAGAATTAAAAACAAAAGTAGAGGGATGGTGTAATTTCAACATCTGGAATATCACTGATAGAAAAAACTCGCCATCACTAAGCCTATACCCAGACAAAGAAGCCTGCCTGTCTCTTTGCTAAGTGTTGCCGGTCTCCATGTAAGTACCGCAAAAAGCACGGCACTCAGTCGATTCTGTGAGAATTTTTTTCAGATGTTTAAATGAGTAAGAGATCTGATTAGGAGGAAGGGAAAAGCAGATTTTTAGGCCTACCTGTATTGATAATAGGCTTGCTCAAGCCATCACGACGAAGCCAGGGACCTTTTAAATATGGAAGCCAATCAGCTAATTTCCCCTGGCGTGAAATAAGAGATTCAATCGTTCTCCAGTGATCATTTCTTGTGCTTACAGCCAAATTACGGATTGAGTGATTTAAATACCACCGAATATGTTTTACCTGCCATGTGGCTGGAGTCACTTGCCAGCGACACCAAATAATAATTGCAATCCTCTCTGCTCGTTTTATCTGAGTTCGAACGTAAGCGATCATTCCCCGACGTCCTTCCAAGGTCTCCCTGAATAAAATATTCTTAAGCCTCCTGAAATTGAGTAGCCAGGAGGCTATTATGAACACC
>JADGEM010000136.1 GCA_016744375.1 Gammaproteobacteria bacterium | reverse complement strand
GTATGCATTGGAGCCCGCATTTTATGCTCAAATGTAATAATAAAATCAGTGGTATTTACATGAAAAATATAGATTTTTCTCTTAAGTACCTACCTATGACTAACCAGAGTTAGGAGTTTATAACTGTGGCTTAGCGCCTAATGAAAATTCAGAGTGTTATTGAAGGGGTTTCTGTGTCAATTTCTTCTCTTGGAGCTACAGTGAAAACTCAAACTGACGTTAGAGCTTGGAGTTTCCCACGAAAAATGGACACCCTAATCAATTAGATTAAACTCTAATAAGATGTGTCAAAATGGCTAAGAAGAAAACGAGTGATTCAAGACAGCCATAATTTGAAGATTATGTCTGTCCTGTAGTAAATTCCAAATCATCCCGAATCTACAAAAAAAGAATTTTTTTCAAACATTGATCATATAGAAAAGAAAACATCAATTATGGCAAATATTGCAATATTTGTTGCTCGTATTTCAGGAATAAAAATATAATGAACAGGCTTTTAAGCAAAAATAGTTCATGACACCTATAATTTGAGAATTTTTGTTCCTGTGAACAAATAAGCGAACGTTATGTGTGAGTAGAATAACTGGCCAACAGGTATCCTTGTATGGAGATTTGGAAATATGATGAGCGATCATCTACTGACATTGTAGAGTCATATGGGATTTATGAACCAACCCGTTGCGTATACTGCAAAACAAATTTGACTCATCTGCTTGGTAATGAGCTACAAGGGGGGTATCTTGGTGCAGATTTGGGCGGGAGCTATGGTGACCAAGGAAAGCGCCTACAGGTTTGTCAGCATTGTGGTTGGTGGATTCTGACAAAAAAGGACGGATATAGCTTTGGATCATACGAGGGTTCGCTGAGCATTAGGAGATCCTGTGGCTCATTAAAAAACTTAGATTTGAGCAACATAGAAATGCCTATAGAAGAATTTCGGCAGTACCTTCTTGCTAGATACGAAAGCCGTTTTCAGGTTAATCCAAAGAAGTACGAGGAGATTGTTGCAGGGGTTTTTTCTGATTATGGATACCGAGTAAGAGTCACCTCATATTCTGGAGATGATGGCATTGATGTTTTTGTATTTGATGGAGATAAGGGTGACACCATAGGCATTCAGGTGAAACGGTATAAAGGGAAGATAGAAGCTGAGCAACTCAGAGCTTTTGGCGGTGCATTAGTATTGGGTGGGCTAACTAAAGGAATATTTGTAACAACCTCATCCTTTCGGTCTGGTGCGGTTAAGACTACGAAACGATACGAAGGCAGGGATCTTGCTATTTCTCTCTGGGATGCTGATAAGTTTTATTCAGAGTTACAGTTGACGCAGAGAGATGCATATACTAATCCAAATGATCCCTCTGCTCCGTATTATGATATTTGGAGTAATACAGATATGATTCCTGTAGTGTATTCTCACTCATGGTAGTTCTGGAGTGTATAAATATTTCACATAAGAAAATAGAACCTCAAAGGAATGAAATCTGAGCTACTACAATTGCTGTCTTATAATTTTTTAGTCTGTAAGTCGACTCTACAATAATATTAGTGTTTTTTAGTGTAAAATTGCATCCGAGCCTTCACCTTTTTTTAAATATGCCTTTTCATCATATTGTGATTCGAAGTGATGAAATGAGGAGGCTCTATTAGTACCAAGGCTATGGGTTTAATCGCTGGGTCTTAGTGATTTTTTAAAAAGTTATGAGTTTTGGTGGAAAGAGCCATTTTTTAATTACCTCTTTCCTTGATCCACTGCTAAATCATGACAACGATACATAAATATAAATCGGGAGAGTGCTGTGGGAGTGGCAAAATTAGGAGTGTTAGATCGGTTTCTCACTCTTTGGATATTTATTGCTATGGTGGCAGGTGTTGGGATTGGTTTTATTTTTCCTAATATCTCTGAGTGGAATGAGTCTGTGTCTGTTGGGGCAACTAATATCCCACTAGCCATTGGTCTTATTTTGATGATGTATCCCCCTCTGGCTAAAGTAAATTATGGCCTGCTAGGTAGAATTGTCTCTGATAAAAAAGCCATAAGCTTATCCTTATTTATGAATTGGATTATTGGGCCAATATTAATGTTTATCTTAGCATTAGTTTTTTTAGGGAACCATCCTGGTTACATGACAGGGGTCATTCTAATCGGTCTCGCTCGTTGTATCGCAATGGTTCTTGTCTGGAATGATATAGGTGGAGGTAACAAAGAATATGGAGCTGCTCTTGTCGCTTTAAATAGTATTTTTCAAATTGCCACCTATAGCTTTATGGCGTGGTTATTTATTACGGTTTTACCGCCATATTTTGGGTTTAGTGGTTATACTGTCGATATTTCAATATTAACAATTGCTGAAAGTGTACTTATCTATCTCGGCATTCCTTTTCTAGCGGGTTATTTAAGTCGTAAAATATTGGTTTCTCTAAAAGGGGAGCAATGGTATACAACAAAGTTCATACCTAAAATCTCTCCCATCACCCTGATAGCACTATTAGCAACCATTATGTTGATGTTCAGTTTAAAAGGTGAAATGATAGTTGAACTCCCTTTTGATGTGATTCGTGTTGCAACCCCATTAGTGATCTATTTTATTTTAATGTTTTTTATAACGTTCTTTGTTCTGGTCTAATAGAACTGGACACTTTAATAAGAGATAATAAAAATCAATTATTGAGGTGTCAAAATGGGACAAAAACGAACATACAAACAGTATT
>JADGEM010000025.1 GCA_016744375.1 Gammaproteobacteria bacterium | reverse complement strand
ATATTATCTTTTGCTTATAAAACTGTCAGAAGCTTTATATTGCAACAGATCTTGTGAGTATTAGCATCTTTCTTCACTCATCAGAGCGGAGAAGAGCCTAATTTATAACTATTGATAATGCCTATTGAAGAATCACTCAGATCACGAGTTTGTACTGGTAGTACAAGATGAAATATTGCGTATTGAAATTATAACCTGATATAAGTGTCATTATCAAAGGTTAGTTATTCTATTTTTAAAATATTTAATTAGTGTAATAATGATGTTATATTACATAATACGTATTATGTTACTAAAAAATCTGAGGGGGAAATTATGGCTCGTACCGGAGTAACCTACATCGATATAGCTAAAGCAGCACAAGCAATTAAAAGCCATAATCAAGAACCCACGGTAGACAGAGTTCGTGAACATCTGGGAACCGGTAGCAAAAGTACTATTGCACCATTATTAAAGCGTTGGCGATCAGAAAATACTGGGGCGGCATCTCCAGAAGGACTTCCAAAGGAACTGATTACTTCGGTTAAATCTTTGTATGAACAAGTACAAAGCATGGCAGATCAGAAGATAGAACAGGCTCAAACAAAATTCAACACAGCATCAGAAGAACAGAAAAATAAGCTTGATGAAATCAACGATACCTTTAAACAACTCACTTCAAGTCATGATGAACTCAAACAGAAACTTAAAACAACCGAAGAAGAAAAAGATACAGTTAAACTGACTCTGGATGAATTAAATACTAGAGCCACCAGAACTGAAATAGAACGGGATGAATTTCGTTTCCGTGTTGATGAATTAAAGTCTACTATAGAAGAACTAAAACAGGAAAATTGTGATGTCCGCGATCATTTTGAGCATTATCAACAAAGAGTAGCAGAAGACAGACAACAGGAACGTGAACAATCTAATACAACTCATCAGAACTTGCAGGGACAAATACGAGATTTGAGGGGACAGTTAAACAATTCTGACAAACAATTAACTGAGCTAAAGACTGAAAAAACTCAACACCTGGAATTGATTGATAATTTAAAAGCCGAAAATTTATCACTACAGCTTAGATTGAATGAAAAAATATCAAACATTGACAGACTAGATGAAAAAAACGAATATTTAATAGAAGAAAATAAAAACATAGAGGAACAAAGCCATATTCTTCAGGATAAGGTAAACTCTTTATCCAAGCACCAGACAGAGTCAGAAAAAGAAATCTGCTTACTCAGGCAATCACTAGAAAAAACAGAAGCAGAACTGAAAGAGGCTAATAACAAAATATTCATATTAGACAATGAAAACAAGATTGTTCTTCAGGAAAAGTCAGTTATTCAAGGACAATTCAAGCAGTTGCAGAGCTCAATTTGAGAATAATAAACTACTTGTTGAAAGTGTGAATTTTACGTACAACAATATAATATAAAATTCAATAAGTTATGATTTTTTATGGAATTATTTCAAAATCGATATTTCCTTTGTAAGCCAATAGCAGTAAGGGCTATAGAGGAGACTGGTGACAAACCGTTCTTATAGTCAAAGGACCCCAATATAGTCATGGCTCAGGCTGTGGTTGTAAAATATCCCCCGCTGTTCTTGATGTTATTCTCAAGACACAGCTAACTCCCCAACTGGATAGCGCGTTGCTGGTAGGGAATAGTTCCAGGGATGATGCTGCTGTTTACGATCTGGGCAATGGTACTGCAGTTATTAGTACCACTGATTTCTTTATGCCCATCGTAGATGACCCCTTTACGTTTGGGCAAATTGCAGCGACTAATGCCATTAGTGATGTTTATGCCATGGGAGGCAAACCTCTGTTGGCCATTGCTATCTTTGGCTGGCCCATTGACAAACTGCCTCCTGAAGTTGGGCAGCAAGTTATCGAAGGTGGACGCAAAGCCTGTCAGGATGCAGGAATTCCTCTGGCGGGTGGTCACAGTATCGATTCTCCTGAGCCTATCTTCGGACTGGCGGTAACAGGCATTGTTGATGTTGATCAGCTCAAGCAGAATGATACCGCAAAGGCCGGGGATCACATCTATATCACCAAACCCCTTGGCATTGGCATACTTACTACAGCCCAAAAGAAGCACAAGCTTAAAGCTGAAGACTTAAGTGTCGCCACAGAAGCCATGTGTCAGTCAAATAAAATCGGTAGTCGTCTGGCCGCTATCCCAGGTGTTAATGCGCTTACAGATGTTACTGGATTTGGGCTGGCAGGACACCTGCAGGAAGTCTGTGCAGGCAGTCATCTGCATGCAGAAATCAATTTTGACAGTCTTCCGTTACTGCCTAACGTAAATGAATATCTGGATATGGGCTGCTCTCCTGGCGGTACGCAACGTAATTTTGACAGCCATGGAAAATCTTTTGGGGAAATGACACAACGGCAACGTGAAATTCTTTGTGATCCGCAAACCAGTGGCGGTTTGCTGGTAATGGTGAGTGACGACAGTCAGGATGAGTTTCTAAAAATCACTCGTGATAATGGTCTGGATCTAAAACCTATCGGGCAAATGCTGGCAGTAAGGGATGACAGTCAGGGTGTACTTATCACTATAACCTGACCCTGCAATTCAAGGCTGGATAGAGAATGTATGGAGTTGTAGATTCAGGTGTGAAATAAGCATCTGGCATTATTGCAAGCCCATAAAGGTCAACAGTTCTCGCCACTGTTGACCTTCCATTTCAGGAAGAAATAACTTCGCTCTCTGATCCCCCTGTTGCCGGAGCAAGCCGATAAAATCGGGGTCAGTTTCGGCTTTAAGCAGCAATTCACGCAAGGCATTTGTATCCTGTACCGGGTAATAGCCAGAAAAGTCATCCCCCAGCAAACCAACAGAGCCGATAATATCTGAAGCGATGACAGGCAATCCTGCCACTGTTGCTTCTGAAATAACATTGGCACCACCTTCCATAACAGAAGACAGCACCATTAAATGACAACGCGCATAGGCTTGTCGGATCTGCCAATGTTTTACCTCACCAAACCAGTGATAACGAGGGTTAATGCGCATTTCTTCCCGTGCTTTTTCGGCCCATTCCTCATTATGTGCCTTGCCATAATGCCTGACCCGGATACGACTGGATTCAGGCAGTTCACGCACAGCATAGGCGGCTCGAAGAGAATCCTTTTCCTCACGTAAATGGCCAACAACACAAATATCAAAGCTTTTTTGACTGCGTTTATTATTTTGTTTCATGGTAAAGGGCAGGGGAATGGCAGACTGATAAATGACATGAACCTTGTGGTGGGCCTCCTCCGGCAATGCCAGATAAGCCTTGTCATGCAAAGCAACCAGTTGATCGGCTGCCTTCACTGATGCCAGTGTTGGTTTTGGATGACTATGGATAAAACGGTATAGATCCGTCCCTGTCATGGCAACAATTAAAGGCTTTTGTGGCTGTTTTTCTTTAAAACGACTAATCATATCAGCGCTACGCCATGCGTGCAGGGCGATCATCAAGTCACAGGGTGTTTCATCCCACTGTACCGAGATAGTAACCTGATGCCCTAATTGTTGTAGAAAAAAAGCCCAGCGCTGCGCTGTTGCCCGATTGCCTGACAGAGATTTTTGTTTTGCCGGGGTGATAATAATAATTTTCATTATTTACTGCCTGAAAAAGAATAATTTGAATTAAAGCATAATATATGTTTTCATGAATATAACAAATAAAATCATGGTATTACTTAAAATGCAGAAAATAACTAGCCTAATAAACAGTATTTGTCAACTTGACTTAATTGATATAGGTTAAAGAATTGTTAAATAGCCTCGCTTAGAATACCAAAAAAACAAAAAACAAAAATCAAATAACTAAAAACTAAAGGATTATTATGAAATTTAAAATATTTCTCAGCGTGCTACTCTCAACTCTTATTCTTTTTTCAAATATGGCTTTATCTGCCTCCCCCAAAACCCTGGTTTTCTCTGCGATACCTGATCAGGATGAAACTCGTCTCAAGCAGCGTTTTGGCGATATAGCTAAATATCTGGAGAAGCAACTGGGTGTCCCTGTGAAGTATGTTCCGGTAAAATCTTATGCAGCGGTCGTTACCGCTTTTCGTAATAATCAGATTCAACTCGCCTGGTTCGGCGGCTTGTCAGGTGTTCAGGCACGGCTCAAGGTTCCTGGCTCTCAGGCTATTGCACAAGGTGTTGAAGACCCCAAATTTCATACTTACATCATTGCCAATCACAGTACCGGGCTTAAAGCCAGTGATGAGTTCCCAAAAGGCGTTGCTGGAAAAACATTTACCTTTGGCTCTAAAGGTTCAACATCCGGTCGTTTAATGCCTCAGTACTATATTGAAAAAAACATGGGTGACAAGGTGGATAATGTCTTTAAACGTGTAGGATTCAGTGGTAACCACTCAAAGACTATTGCACTGGTACAGAGCGGAGCCTATGAAGTTGGTGCAGTTAACTTTAAGGTGTGGGAAAAAGAAGTGGAAGAAGGCAAAGTAGACACCAGTAAAGTTTCCCTTATCTGGAAAACACCTGCTTATCCTGATTATCAGTGGACTATTCGTGGTGATGTTGACAAAGAATTTGGAGAAGGCTTTTCAAACAAGGTAAAAGCAGCCTTAATAGGTTTGAAAGATCCTGATCTGCTTGGACGCTTTCCCCGCTCTGGTTTTATTGAAGCCAAAAATTCGGATTTTGACCCTATTCTGGAAACAGCAAAAAGCATAGGAATAATTGATTGATACAGCTACAGTCTGAGACCGCCAGCTATCATGGAGTGAAAACACTCCATGATATTGATTTACAGGTGTCCAAAGGTGAAAAATTGGCACTTGTAGGTCAGAGCGGCTCGGGCAAATCAACGTTGATCAAGCTTATTTACGAGCATTATCCTGTGAATACCGCATTGGTACCACAGGATTATGGTTTGGTAAATAACCTTTCTGTCTATCACAATGTTTATATTGGCTGTCTGGAACAACATTCAACTTTTTACAATCTTATTAATCTGATTCGCCCCAAAGCTGATCAGGTTGAAATGGTGCGTACCATCCTTACTGGCCTGCAACTTGAAGAATACCTGTTTCGTCCTGTTGGGCGCTTGTCCGGAGGACAAAAACAGCGGGTTGCAGTGGCTCGAAGTCTGTTTCAAAAAGGACTTCTTTTATTAGCCGATGAACCTGTATCATCAGTTGATGAGCAACAATCTAAAGTGGTGTTAAAACAAATGTTAAGTGGTTTCTCAACCGTAGTACTGGCACTGCATGATATCCAGTTGGCATTGGCATTCTGCGATCGTATTATCGGGCTGGAAAAGGGTAGGATTGTCCTTGATAGCCCTGCCGAGGCGCTGACAGAAAAAGACCTCCTGAGCCTGTATTAATTGACTCCAATGGATAGCGCTTACAAGCACTCACCTGCATGGAATGTCAGTTGGCTATTTGTCCTTCTGGCAGGCTTCAGCCTGTTCTTTTCCGATATTGAAATTATCAGCCTGGAACCCTGGCAAGAACTAAAAAGACTTTTTATGGGCCTGCTGGCACCTGACTGGTCCAACCTTTCAGAAATTGGTGAAGCCTTCCTGCAAACCCTGGCTTTTGCCATTTTAGGTGTCGCTGGCGGCAGTGTTATCGGTTTTCTGCTGGCACAGATTTTCCACTGGCGCTGGATACAGGTTAGTTGTGCTTTTATTCGTGCCATCCATGAGCTGTTCTGGGCGCTGATCTTTTTACAAATTTTTGGCTTACACCCTTTGACCGGTTTATTGGCCATTGGGCTGCCCTATGCAGCCACCTTTGCCAAAGTGTATGCCGAAATTCTGGAAGAGGGCGATAAATCAGCCTTGCAGGCAGTTAGCCTTGATGCCTCGAGGGTTTCTACCTTTTTCTATGCCCGCCTGCCCGATTTGTGGCAACATTTTAAAACCTACACCTCCTATCGACTGGAATGCGGCCTGCGATCCAGTGCCATACTTGGTTTTGTTGGTCTGCCAACGCTAGGATATACACTTAGCTCCGCCTTTATGGAAGGTCACTATTCCGTAGTCTGGGCGCTGCTGTTACTGTTTTACCTGTTAATTGCCACCATTCGCTACTGGGTCCGCCCCGCATTACTGCCCATTTATATTATTGCTGCGCCTTTTATTGTCGCCAATGACAGTACAATATCCTTTGATAATGTACAGCGCTTTTTTACTGAAGATATTATTCCCGCACCAATAATGCGTGGTGAAAGCCTATCTGAATCATGGCACTGGCTAAGTGATTTGCTCATTAATCAGGCGTTACCGGGTATTGCTAATACAGTGGTTTTAACCCAGGTAGCACTGGTTGCATCTGGTATTCTTACCCTGTTGTTTTTCCCACTCATATCAACACACTTTTTTAAACCTGCCGGACGTACTATAGGGCATGTACTCCTGGTGATCCTGCGTACAACGCCTGAATATATACTGGCTTATATCCTGCTGCAGTTGTGGGGTCCTTCCATGCTTCCCGCCATCGTTGCTTTGGCTCTGCATAATGGAGCTATTATTGGTCATCTGATTGGTCGCTATAGTATTGAAATTCAGTTAAGAGTGGATGCCAGCAGGGGATTGAACCGCTATTTTTATGAACTATTACCACGCTTATATGGGCAGTTTCTGGCATTTCTGTTCTATCGCTGGGAAATTATCATGCGAGAATCAGCCATTTTGGGAATTCTTGGTATTGCCACATTAGGCTTTTATATTGATAGCTCAATACAGGAGTTACATTTTGACAAGGCGATGATTCTGATTTTTATTACCGCGTTGCTCAATGTATTGGTTGACTCTTTATCACGTTATCTGCGGGCAAAACTCAGGCTAAGAACCAATGTCGATTGCCGTGCCACTAATGACTACTGTACCGCCAGGGAATAAACAAGTTTTCTTTAAACTTAACCAAAGTCTCTCTGCAAAGTTGTCCTTCCTTGAGCGTGTGCTGCCATTCACTAATTATTTGCTTCTTCTTTTGTTTTTAATGAATTCATCAATGATTCAACAATTGATTTAGAAATATTTTCTCTTTTTTCTGATAATTTTAAGGGCCTGCAAGCTTCTAAAATTCCATACCCAAGTCTGGCTAACAGGATACCATTTACGATACCCTGTCCAGCAGCATGTGAGATTTTGTGTACAACTGATGCACTCGTTATTTCATTTGTTAGTTGTAGTGTTAGTTCAGAGACGCCAGCAAAAATCACATTGATTACTCCTTGCTTCAACAGTAAGATGCTGGTCAAACCACCTGTTCTATAGCCATAGAGTTTGGATATATCTGTTGCTAATTTTAAGCTTCTCCAGATAATTATAAGCATATCAATAAGAGGTACAGGTGAGATGGCGGTAGAAAATGCGGCCTGAAGTGATGCTTTATGTATCAGAGACTTGGCTTTTTCATCCAAAGGGGTTAACAATGTATTATCCAGTATGTTGTAAATTTCATAATAATTTTGTGTCGCATTAATTTCTTGTTTGGTTTCATCAAAATGCTCATGAAATTCAGTGGCTTTATTTTTTGTTAAATGCAAAAGGAGTTCATTGTTTAATAATAATATATCATCGGTTGGATTTGTTTGCTGCTTATTGAATCTTTGTTTAAGTCGACTGGCATCCTTTAGTTGTCTTAATTGCTTGAAGTTTGAGATGAGATTCATTGCTAATGCTGATAGGAGTATTAGCAAGCCTGAAATATATAAATAATTGGATAAGTGGGCAGATTGAAAGAGATTGCTAAGATTGTCGATTGTATAAGCAAATAGGAAAATAAATACAAACAAAATAAGCGACAAGAAAATCCCTGATAGACTGCCAAGAAGTTGGATTATTTTGTAAAATCCAGAATTTTTGTTACTAGCAGCAGCTTCTTTATCAATGCTCGTAACTATTTGGTCTAATTCCGGATCAGGCTCAAAAGTGCGTGGGGCTATTGGGGACTCGATTGTATCTTCTTTAGAATTGTCATCAATAATAATTTTAAAAGGCTTGGTTGTCATAGAAGCTCTCCTATTATCGAGTCAACGACCTTGTCCATATTAATATGATCAAAAGGAATGTTATCTTTATAAGAAATATTAGAAGGTAAAAACACTTCATAATTATAGGCACTAGTGTCCCATTCCTGTGGTGATGGGAATGAATGCGGCATTTCACCTGGATAAAGAACAATTTTTTTCTTTTCTTTTGATGAGATCCCCTGAATGCAGGGTAAATTCTTCCCATTATGCTCTCGAATAACAGTTTCTGTACATTTAACAGAAGAGATAATATGCGCTTCCGTCTTAATATGATCAACATTCATTTTTTTTCTAATGCCCTCAACCATTTCATTTAACAGGGCACTATAATTATTGTGTTGTGAAGAGGTTATTAAATCAGCTTTAGTTGCAACAAAGATTACTTTTTTTATAGAAGAACTGAACCACTGAGCTATAAAATTTTTATTTCTATGATCATAAAGTGACATCATACTACGCAGGCCATCTTTCATATCTGAATAACAATTATGACCATTTTGAAGTGCTTCGATAATATCAATTAAAACAATCTGCCGATCAAAGCCTCTAAAATGTTCCAGTTGAATGTTTTTTACAATATTTTCAAGATAATACTCGTAACGTTCTTTAAATACCTGGTGTAATGATGAATTGGACTGATGAATTGGAGCAAAGCATAAAATCGGGTCATGAGCCAAATCTGATGGCATTATAAATCGACCGGGTGTCAGGTTAGAATAATGGTTATTTTTGAGAAATGACAGCATGCTTGAGTATTGTTGATGGATATTATTTTCAATGCCCTCACCTTTGCTTTTATCTGATAATTCATGAATGCTATTTAAATATCTTTTTACTATTTCTTCATCAATATTTTTCATCCAGTTTATTGTTTTTTCAGACCACTGCTCGTACGATAAGCCCATCATTGCAATATCAAGTATCCATTCACCCGGGTAGTCGATTAATTCAATCCTGAATTTTGAATTGTTTAAAAAGCTATAGCGGCTTTTAGTTTCAAACTCTAATGTAGTTGATGTTATATCATCTGTGCCATCAGGCCATTGATGATATTCTTTAATTATTTTTTTTAATGAATAATAATCAAACCGTTTAATCGATGTAGTGGGAGATTTGATCGTTACATTAAATGGTTGTTTTCTGGATGTAATTGGGGTGATTTTTTTTTGAAGAAGTAATTGATCGATCAGAGATGTAATAAATATTGTCTTGCCTGAACGACTTAAGCCGGTTATAGCAATTTTTGTTGTGGTTATTGGCATTGATATATTATCAACAGCTGCACTAACTTTCTTTGTTAACTCTTTGATATTATTTTTAAACATAACTTTCTCTGGACTAAATAATTATCATATAAAATAAAATTAAATTAAACAATGAAAGAAATAGGGGCAAAGCTGGAAGCCTGATAAGTATAATTAATATTGGAGGTGAAATTGTTTGTCTAAGCAGTTGCTTACCGCATTAAGAATAACAGTATTTTCAGGATTGACAACATCATTAAATTGCTCTTCCAGGAGGATCAAATATCGACAATATATGGATAAAGGTATATATTATTACTTTATTTATCTTCTAAGTAACTTGAATTTATCCACCATCATTATGTAGAAGTTTATTGTTATTAGTTAGAGTTGCTTTTTCTTACTCTAGCTTATCCTGTGCTACAAATGATGGTAGCCAAATTCAAGTTTGGCTGAGGGCTCTAGAGTAATAAGCATATGACAGATTTCAATAAACTTCAGGACAGAAGCCTATCCGCCGCTGAAAAGTGGAATAAGGAAGATTGGCTAGAACATTTTGGTGGTGATGAGTTGCTCCCTTTTTGGGTCGCGGATATGGAATTCAAGGCACCGCCTGTTGTCTGTGATCATCTGATAAAGCGTGCTGAAAATGGCATCTTTGGCTATGAATACAGGCGTGACAGCCTGACTGATGCCATTCTTCACTGGTATGCCAGCCGACATCAGTGGCAAATTAAGCCCTCCGATCTTTGTTTCAGTAATAGTGTAATGAATGCCATCAGTATTCTCATCAACCTGCACACTGAAAAAGGCGACGGTATTATTGTTCAGGCTCCTGTGTTTTTTGAATTCCGTCTGACGATTATGGACAATAAAAGAAAGGTGGTTCGAAATCCCCTTAAACTGGTCGATAATCATTATCAAATGGATTTTGACGATCTGGAAGAAAAGGCTGAAAACCCACGTACCAAAATGTTGATTCTATGCAACCCTCATAATCCTGTTGGTCGAGTCTGGAAAAGGGAAGAGTTAGAGCGTGTTGCTGAAATATGCATAAAGCATCAAGTATTGATAATTGCCGATGAAATTCACTCTGATATTGTTTATCCAGGGCATCAGTATATTCCTTTTGCTTCCCTTTCAGAGGAAGCAGCGCAACAATCCTTTAGTTGTTTATCGCCAGCAAAAACCTTTAATATTGCCTCGGTCACAGATGCTATGATTGTCATTGGCAATGAACAGTATCGTGAACAGTATAAAAATTTTGTTGGTCGCTATCTTTTCCATAAAAACAATGCCTTTAACGCAATTGCTATGGAAACAGCCTATAGCAAGGGTGGTGAATGGCTGGATGAGTTGCTGGTCTATTTACAGGCAAATCTGGACTATCTTGAAAACTACTTGAAAGAATATATTCCAAAAGTAACACTGATCAAAACAGAAGGCACCTTTCTGGCCTGGCTGGATTTCAGAGACCTGGGAATTGAAACCAAGGCACTGGAGAAATTTATTGCCCAGGAGGCACGTATTGCCATAAATCCTGGTTACTGGTTTGGACGACAGGGCGCTGGTTTTGCCCGAATGACGATTGCCTGTCCTCGAGCCATGTTAAAAGAGGGATTATCAAGGCTGGAAAAGGCAATTAAAGGGCTGGAAGGCAATGGATGACCTGTCGTTATATGCGATATTTTTTGTCACTATAGGTCTAAATTACTTTTTTGCACTTTCAGGTAAAGGTGCTGCTGCTTTTCAGATGCCTATTTTTGTCTGGCTGGGTATGCCAATCAACAGTGCCAAATCAGTAGCACTACTTGCCAACACCATCAGTTTGAGCGCTGCGACTTTTGATAATTTTCGTGCCAATCGTCTGGATCTGAAACTGGGTCTGCCGATTATTATTGGTTCGTTTGTTTTCGCCCCGGTTGGAGCTTATATATCCACCTTTATTGAAAGAGACGTAGTACTGTGGATGTTTGCCATTTTCCTTATCTATGCAGGAATCTCGGCACTCATACCTAAAAAATCCAATGTAAAAAGCTGTCACGACCGACAGCCAAAGGTTGTCTATCTATCGGTGATTGGAGCCATTGCAGGACTGGTTTCCGGACTGTTAGCTGTCGGTGGAGGGGGGATTATTTCAGCTCTCATGCTGCTTATGGGATGCCAGGCAAAAAAGATCAGCATGATTACGGCTCTGGCAGTTCCCTTTGCCTCCTTTTCCGGTTTTGTTACTTATGCCGCTGCTGGACATATCTCCTGGCCTATTGTTGGTACAGTTGCTGCTGCGGCGTTAATCGGTGGTTATCTGGGAAATAAAACAGCACATTCAATGCTGCCTGACAAAGTCATAAAATATGCCATTGGCATTTTATCTATCGTATTCGCAATTAAAATTATCTTCGACCTGATGAGCTAGACAATATCCTATGATTAATAAGAAAAAGACTTCAAGCAATATAGCCTGTGACTACAGTTTATCTGAATTCATCTATTCGTGTGGTTATAACTTAAGACTTAAACACGCCTCTTTTAAACAGGATGCCCTAAACTGGATTGCGGATAATTGTTCTGAGCTTCTAACAGTAGAAAAACCTAAAATTCTTAGCCTTGGCTGTGGCACAGGGACATTCGACACTGCATTGATAAGGATTATTCAGCAGCAAAAAAAACAATGGTCTTTTACTGGGCTGGATTTTAGCAAGACAGACCTTGAAATTTTTCGTAAAAATCTTTCTGCTATGGACGAAGAAACCCGATCAAGAGTAAGCCTGCAATATAAAAAATTTGAACCCTTAACCGATATGGGAGAACGTTACGACCTTATCACCATGGTTCATTTTTTGCATTCTTTTGATAATGTTCTGCCTATTATTCAAAATGCGCTTCGACATCTATCACCTGGTGGGAGGTTGCTTATTGTCCAGCACAATAAACAGGGAGTATCAGAAATAAAAGATGAATTTCTGGATATATTACCCAATCAGAAATTCCAGTGCAGTGACCACATCAAACAACTATTGCACATAGAAAATGTTACTTTTACCGCTCATACGATTCATGCTTCTTTTGATATTTCTATTATGCAGGAAATGTCGTTAGATACACTACTTTTAATGTCCTTCTGTCTTGTTAATGATTTATCGAAGTTAAATACAAATCAACAAGAGCGAATACGCCAGGCTTTTTTGTCTCGCGCTGAAGAAATTGATGGGGCAGTTGTTATTCGTGAGTCTATGGAAGCTATTGTCTGTCATGTGTAGGCCATTACTATTTGTCCTTGCCATTTATAGATTGAAATTGACACACTATTGACATTTGTTATCATTAAGCTATCATATTCGTATCAGCATATATGCTTAAGCATGAATTTTAAGGAACTCTAATCAAAATAGTCTTATACCGCCACTATTACCCACTATACCTTGTCCAATTGAACCGTTTCAGAGTGATTAAATATTTTCAGAATGATGACAGAGGTGGGTCTTATGTTTAATAGACTTGCGGACTTTATCGTTTTTGAAGTGTCAGGTTTACAGGCAGATACATCGGTTGCACAAAGCCTTCATTTCTTTGTCATGGATATCACCAAGATTTTTTTTATGCTGATACTGGTGATTTATTTAATGGGACTCTTCCGTTCATTTGTTTCAGCTGAAAAGGTCAGAAACTATGTACAGGGAAGGAAAGAATGGGTCGCTCGTAGTCTGGCGATTTTACTTGGTGCAGTGACGCCTTTCTGTTCCTGCTCGTCAGTTCCACTTTTTATAGGTTTTGTTGAAGCGGGCATCCCGCTGGGCGTCACATTTTCTTTTTTGATTGCCAGTCCAATGATCAATGAAATCGCTGTTGTCATGCTCTTCGGTATTGTTGGTTGGAAAATAACGGCACTTTATATTTTTTCAGGCATGGTTGTCGCTTTTGTTGGTGGTATCATTATCCAGAAGTTTAAGCCCGAACGCTGGGTTGAAGATTATGTCTGGAAGATCCGCATGGGAGAAGCTCAGACTCTGGAGCAAGATAATTCATTACAAGCAAGGCATCGATATGCCCTGACAGAAGTAAAAACCATTGTTGGTCGTATTTGGAAGTGGGTGATTCTTGGTGTTGGCGCAGGTGCCTTGTTTCATGGATATTTTCCGCAGGAATGGGCATCAAATCTTGGGGATGCCAATAATTTTCTGGCCGTTCCCATGGCGGTTATTATGGGCGTACCGCTTTACTCAAATGCTGTTGGCGTTATTCCGCTGGCAGAAGCCATGTTACTAAAAGGTGTCGCCATAGGCACAACACTGGCATTTATGATGAGTATTGCAGCCATTTCAGTTCCAGAACTGGTTATTTTGAGAAAGGTTATCAAATGGCAGGCTTTAGCCCTGTTTACAAGCATTGTAACCCTGTCCATTATTCTCGTTGGCTGGTTTTTAAATAGCATTTTGTGAGGTCATTATGATTGAAGTAAAAGTATTAGGTCCAGGTTGTAAAAATTGTCAAACAACCCATAAGTTGATAGCAGATGTCACCAGTGAAAACGGCATAAAAATAACCCTTGAGAAAGTAGAGGATATGGCAGAGATTATGTCTTATGGCATCATGTCTACACCCGGGGTAATTGTTGACGGAAAAATTGCCCATGCTGGAGGTATTCCAGACAAGAAGACTATCTTGTCCTGGTTTAAATCAAGCTGTTGCCCAGCTGATGACAACTGCTGTTAAATCAATCTAATATTATACGGTTGCATAAGGATGACTCTATGCTAGTTCCTGATGATTTCACCCATTCCATTGCTGATTCGACCCGGCTGAGAATATTGGTATTACTTATTCAACTAGAAGAGTTGTGTGTTTGCCAACTGACGGATGCCATTGATGTGCTACAGCCCAAGATGTCACGTCACCTCAGTATATTACGCAAGAAAGATATATTGCTGGACAGGCGTGAAGGGCTGTGGATTTTCTATCGCTTACACCCTGACCTGCCTATCTGGGCCTATAAAACATTACAGGCATTATCTTTGGGCTGTCTAAGTCTCCAACCTTATCAGGACGATCTTATCAGGGCCAAAAAGACAGACACCTGCTTACCCAATGGCTATCACATCAAAGTACAAGATGAGTCATAGTCGATTATCAATACAGAGGGTTTCCAAATGAATAATAAATTTGTTGGCTTTCGTGCTTGCGCACTTTGACAAAAGATCTATGTCTATGAATATATTTGAAATGAAACATACAGGACTGATTTATTTATGAACATAAACCCCTATGAAACCAATGAAATGGTTGCACAATATATGGAATTCCACTATGGAAATAGCTATTTTAATGTAAAAAACTACCCTGAAAAGTGCGCCCAACTCTGTCTTCAGCTAATGGAAAAAGAGAGTAAAAGAAAAGCACTGGATTTAGGCTGTGCGGTAGGGAGAACCTCCTTTGAACTGGCGCGTGAATTCGATGAGGTTATTGGAGTTGACCTGTCTGCCCGCTTTGTTGAGTGTGCGAATCAACTAAAAGAAAAGGGTAGCCTACCTTATAACATCACGGATGAAGGTGAGCTAAGCACTTTACATACGGCTCAATTAAGCGAGCACCAGCTACAGCAGATAAAAGGCAAGGTGTCATTTTATCAGGAAGATGCCTGCAATCTGGGGGTGCATCACCAGGATTATGATCTGATTTTTGCCGGCAACTTATTGGATCGTTTGCAAAATCCAGAACAATTTTTAAGTTCGATTCATCACTACTTGTCTATGGGTGGCGTATTAGTGATGAGTTCACCTTATACACTGTTAGCGGAATACACCCCCCGTGAAAGCTGGATAGGCGGATATCGTGTCGATGAAAAAAATATCACTGTATTAGAGGGTATTAAAAAAGTATTGGATACTCACTTTATTATGATAAATAAGCCGGTTGATGTGCCATTTGTGATCCGCGAAACCAGACGTAAATTTCAGCATACGATTGCAGAATTGACGAGTTGGAAGCGGATTCGATAAGCGCTGAACAGGCGTATATGAAATACTTCGACAACTATTAATAAGTCAGGATTAAAGAAACTGGTGTCTTCTTATTCCGATGAATTTTGTTCAGCAGCATTCATCTTTGTTCAGCCAGTATTTGTTAGCAAGGTGATAGGCAACAATGCCTATGATAAGACCACCGGCTACTGAAAAATAAACAGGATGGGTGAGAAAAGCAGCTTTGGCATGATAGGAAAGACCTTTTGTCGCAGGATTGACCACCGCCTTAGCGGCCTTAGCGGCTTTAGATGTTTTAGCCACTTTAGCGACTTTAACCGCTTTAGTTGCTTGAGCTGCTTCAGCTTTAGCTTTAGCGGCTTTAGCTACTTTAGCGGCTTGCGCGGCATGAGCTGCTTTGGCAGCGGCTTTAGCTTTAGCGGCTTTAGCTATATCAGCAGAAGTTGCACAGGCTGTTTTAGTGTCCGCTGCAAGTCTTGCCAGGGCAGCTGCTTGGGCTTCGGGGGTCATGTTATTTTCCTGTTTTAATTGTAAAAATAAATATCATACAAAATATGCATCAGGTGAAAATAATATGCATAATTGTAGAAGGCTAGACTGAGTTTAAATCATATATCAATACTTTACCTTGGAGTTTATCAGACCTATACATGTATTAATACATATATATTAACAAAACTGAGTTGCTTTTTCATCACCACGAAACAGGCAAACCATACAAAAAAAGGCCATGTCAGCCACTATCTCATGATTTTATCGTCTGGGAGTGGTAAATATTGGCAGTTGGCGTTTAGTTAAGAAAAATGAAATGCCGGGATGAAAGCCTATTTTTTGAGGCTTTTGGTTGGTAAATATTCATTATTTTCATATTGAACTAATGGTAGCATTGAGTTCGCCAGCCCCACCATTTTTGCAGTGAAATAAATTGTCAAGCCACCTACAACCCCCATGTTGAATAGAAATACTCCACCCAGACTAATGACACCGGGAATCATTGATGTTAAATAATTGGTGTGCATATTGGCTTCAAAGGATTGTGAAATTTCAAACAGGGTTTTAAGTTTGTTCAAATCACCATCCATTAATATAATCTGCGCCGTATCGGTAGCAGCGGTTGAAGCACCAGAGAGGGATATCGACACATTAGCCTGTTTCAGGGCAATCGCATCATTTATTCCATCACCGATATAGCCTACAAATTTGCCACTGTCACGAAGTTCCTTAATCAATTCTGCTTTTTGATCGGGCAATGTCTCAGCATAATAATGGTCTATGCCTAATTCTTCAGCAAGTAGACGAGTGGGTTGCTCGTGGTCGCCAGAGATAATGTACAATGAAATATTCCGGGCTTTTAGATAGCTGATGATTTCTTTGGTTTCAGGACGAATACAAGGCTGTAATTCCAGCGCACCAGCCAGACTATCATCAACAGCAATATAAACCAGCGAATGTCCATTGGCATCACACTGGGTTTTTAATTGCTGAATCTCTTTCGGTACATGGATCCCTTTTTGCTGCATAAACCGGACACTGCCAGCTTGTACCAGAACTTCCCCAACTTTTACTTCAATACCGTAACCGACCTGATAGGCAGCTTCTTCAATATCGGGTATCTCCAGTCCACGTTCTTTTGCGGCAGCCAGTATGGCTTTGGCAATAGGATGAGTTTGCCGATATTCAGCCGCAGCGGCGTAACTTAATAACGTTTCTTCATCAAAAGGCTGTAGTGGATGGAGTTGACTGATCTGGGGCTGCTCCATCGTTAACGTACCTGTTTTATCAAATACTAACGTATCGATTTTTTGCAGCATTTCCAGAGAACGTCCATCTTTAATCAGGATTCCATTTTCAGCCATAATATGTAAAAAATTCAGTACACTGATCGGCCCAAACAACTTCATGTTGTAACCAAACCCAGACCACAGAATCGCCATCGCAGCACTTGATCCCAAAAAGGGTAATGTCAAACCGCTGACAATCAGGGTAGGTGCAATGAAAGTATCGGCTATGTGTTTTCCCCGCAAACGCAGATCTTCCTTATATTCCTGTGTTTGCAACAGAATATTACCAATTTTTGCCGCACTGGTATCTGAGCCGGAATGTTCTACCTTGATCAAAAGCCGGCCGGATAGTACCAGTGTTGTGGCAAAAACCTTGTCAGCTGTTTCTTTTTCTATGGGTTGTGATTCTCCCGTCAGTGTTTGTTGATCAACACTGGCCAGTCCTTCCATAACAATACCATCAACTGGAATCACTTCACCGGCATTGACTATCACAACATCCTGCTTTTTAATCGCTTCTAGTGGTACCTCAATTTCTGTTCCTGATTTTTGCACCCAGACTAATTGTTGTTTTTGATTAAAGATGTCTATCAACTGTCGTTGCGAGTGTGCCTCAGTTCGTGCCAACAGTCTTAGATTCAATAAACCTAAAAAAGCGATGAGTGACGTTAAAAATATCCGACCTGTTATGATAAAACTAAGAATACCAATAACTTCCAGGAGTTCAGTGGTAATACGTCGTTTTTTCAGGTTAACAGAAAGCCTTTTAAAAACGGGATGAAAAATATACAGAGATCCTGCTGCTGCTATGGGTAACAAGGGAGCAAAGTACCAGCAGCCCACCTTTGATAAGCCCATCAAACCCAGAGAAATTTTAATATTCCTATCGACTACTTTCTCTTCTTCACTGGCTTGGTTATCATCTATGGCACCCATTTGTTTGAGTTGTTGCTGGCGTACGTCTCCCCCGGTTATTGAAATACTGAATACTTTTTTAATCGCCAGCAATCCCGTTTTGCCTTTTTGATAAAAGCTGGATGATGTGGGTTTCTGTTTGGCTCTTTTCCTGGATCCGGGAAGTTGGTTTTTATTTAATGTATTTCTGACGAGTTGCCGATTTTGAATATATCGGATATTCGTTGCGCCCAAAGCTGCGCCACCGCCGAACATTAAAATTTGAATCAACATTGTAAGATGAATCTCAGTTCTGTATTTGTCATGTCTAAATCCAGTTAAGTGGGATGCTGTCAGGATCAGCGGTGTTTGCTGAGATAGCCGCGACAGGCTTTTGCTGATTTTTTTTGACCTGAGACTTCATCCATAAATAGCCTTCTTCTGCCTGCTGCCGTTTTACTGGAGTAAAGTATTTGCGCAGGTAATTCTCACCACATAAATCGGCACTGGGTCTTATGCCTACAGGGGTCGTACTTGCCGAGTCTAAAATATCGTTGACGGTTCGAGTATACCACTCAACGCCTACCCTATAAAGATGCGCCTTCAGCTCCCAGATCGAATTGAAGCGAAATGGATCGGTAACACGTTCAGCACGAATGATTGAACCCGTGTCAATACCCGCATCAATATAATGGATAGTGATACCTGCTGCTTGCTGAAAAGCCTCAATATTTTTTTGTGAGGCAACATTTTCAATAGAATGCATGCCTCTGGCATAGGGTAAAACTGCAGAATGACAATTCAGTATTTGTGATTTTGTGATTTCGATCCACCAGGAATGCAGGATTTTTGGCAAATAAGTCACCAGCCATGGCGTTGTCTCTTTACAGAGTTCTTTTACACAAGACCTGGCAAAACTCCCGTTAACCTTGTCTCCCAGAAAAATAGTATTGGGGTGCTGCGTCACTGCAAATTTTGATATACCATAAAGCTGGATCATTTTGCGACTCGCTTCATTCAGGGGCTGATAGAGATCAAGCCACCTTTGTTCCATTTCATCATTCCAGTCCTTTTGTCCACCATATTCAGAGTGAAACAACTGACGTTGCTGAAGAATGTCCTGAGCAGGTTTGTCCTCCGCAACCAGGACACCAAGAAAGCTACTGGAATGCTTAAACTGATCGATAAATCGGGAAGTGAGATAGCAGGATTCAAAAGTATTTTCGACAAGCAGGTAAAAATCTCTGGCAAACATAATATATCCTCTTCCATATATATTATACTTTGTTAGCCAAAGTTAACAGTGCATTACTGAATTTTCATGGATTTATTTATTATTTTTATCCATATATAGCATTCCAGGCTGACTACTCACTAGGGTATTTACAATGTAGCCACCTATTTCCTTAACAGTATTTACAAACGACCTTTGTTTATTCCTGTTTGTCTGTATAATTATCTCCATATGCACCGTCAAGAGCTCTCAGCCAAACTCAAATTTACCCACCATTATTTATAGTAACATCAAATTTCTATTAATAATGGTGGGTAAATTTGAGTTACTTAGAAGGTATAAAAAATGCAAAACACAACGCCTTATTTAGGCATTATTGAAGGTTTTTTTGGTCGCACCTGGTCAATGCAGGAACGTCATGACTACGCCGGATTTTTGCAGGCCAACGGCTATCATTTTTATATCTACGCCCCAAAAGGCGATGCCTATTTACGCCGGTCCTGGCGGCAGGACTGGCCTACTGAAATGGCGGATCAACTTCAGGCTCTGGTTAATCACTATCAAAGCCTGGGGCTCGACTTTGGTATGGGCTTAAGTCCTTTTGAAATTTATAAAAACTATGATAGTTTTGCACAAAAGCAGCTACAGGATAAAGTAGAAAGCTTAAATCGTATGGGAATTGATATCCTGTGTGTATTGTTTGATGATATGCAAGGCAATCAGCCGGATCTGGCTCAGACACAAGCGGCTATACTGAAGGATGTGTTGGCTCAAACCTCAGCTAAGAAAGTCATTATGTGCCCCACCTATTATTCTTTTGATCCCAAACTGGAAACACTGTTTGGCACGATGCCGGACAATTATTTTCAAGATCTGGGTAGAGAGTTGCCAGAGCAGGTTGATATTTTTTGGACAGGTCCCAAAATTTGCTCAACAGCCTATCCAGAAGCGCACATGGAAAAAGTAATTCAGGTGTTAGGCCGCAAGCCCTTTTTGTGGGATAACTATCCCGTCAACGATGGTGCTGATATTTCCAGGTTTCTATTTACCAAGGCTTTCACAAACCGCCCGGACTCTTTGGCGCAACTGACCACAGGTCATTCTGTCAATCCCATGAATCAACCCTGGCTTTCTCGTATTCCCCTATATTCTCTTCCCCTGAGTTACTCCCGGGGTCGGCACTATGATCCTGAAAAAGCACTGCTAGAGGGATTAACAATGCTGTGTGGAGAAAACCTTGCCCAGCAAATATTAAAAGATGTTGAATGTTTCCAGAATGAAGGCCTGGACAACATAGACACAACGCAAAGTAAACAACTCATTCAGCAATACAGTCAATACGACAGCCCTTATGCCAAAGAAATAATAGCCTGGCTGAAAGGCGAATATGCATTTGACAAGGAATGCCTGACGGGTTGATACTGAATCTTCACTATTCCTGCTGTGTTATCGGATAGCTGTAGCAGAGTAATAAAGCTGGGAATTTTTTGACACTTTTGTCATTTAAAAAGATTTTACAATTACATTTGCTTAAGTTGAGCTGAGATTTTGTCAACAAACGTCCCTTAATACTAATTCAGGATACTTAACAAGTTAACGATTTAAATAAGAAAGCAGCAATTGCCTGCAATTTCAAGTTGAAGATATAGGATAGACAGATTAGTCATGCATAGCTACTTCTTGCCTATAGGCCTAATTTTTGCTTTTCTGTTCGCCTGGTTTTTTCCTGAGAGCGGTCAACGGTTAGAACAGCAAGGGCTAATTCCCTGGATGGTGGTGATAATCTTTCTTGTCAATGGTTATCAGACTCGGCTGCACCAGATCACCGGGGATGTCAGTTTGATAAAAACAGTCATTCTGGCAATACTGATCAATTTACTAATCAGTCCATTTCTTGGCCTTGCTGTGGTCTCTCTGTTCCATATGCCATCAGAATTAGCTTTGGGATTGATAGTAATATCAACAGTACCAGCAACCCTTTCATCAGGTATTGTCATGACTAAAATTGCTGGGGGAAGTGGCCCACAGGCTTTGATACTAACCATATTACTTAACATAATTGGGGTCTTCAGTATTCCTTTTATATTGAAACTGATCCTGGAACAGACGGGCCTGATTTCACTTTCCCCCTGGCCTCTACTACAACAGCTGCTATTGATCATACTTCTGCCATTTGTTATTGGAATGCTATTCCGATCAATATTTCAACAACTGGGCGATCAACGGCTTCTGGCCTACCTTCCATCAATCTGTGTTATTGGTACTGTCTGGCTTTCTATGTCTGCCTCAACAGAGACCCTTGGGCAACTCAATCTTCCACTGTTGCTATGGATCATTCTGGCCAGCATTAGCATTCATGGGGGGCTGATGCTATTGTGCTGGTTATCTCGTTTACTCCATCCCTCTGAACGTGGGGAATGGTTGGCACTACTCTTTACCGCTTCGCAAAAGACTTTACCTGTCGCTGTGGGTGTGCTTACTGCTCTGGAGCAACCTGCTGGTCTAGCACTGCTGGCATGTATTCTTTTTCATTTTCAACAACTATTCATTGACTCTATTCTTGCCTCCTGGCTTAAAAAAAGCAGTTTAGAGCGTTCCGTTCATAAATATAAAATATAGAAATGTGAAATTCTTGAATAACTTATATTTTTCTAACCATTACTTTTGATATTTTATGTTATCAAAAAGATGGTTAGAAAATTTCAAGGTGGCTAAGGGCTTCTCAGTTGAATTTTCTGCTCCTACTTCATAATATCCATATTAAGTAATATATTAACCTGTTATCTTTAAGAAAAACTTTTAAAAACATCCTTGATCATTATTTGTTATGAGTTAGAATGCGTGATCGAACACAAGGCAATACTTATGTAACCTATTGATATTATAATAAATTTAACTTTTCATCATAAAATAATAAAGACAAATTTCTTACCCTTATCAAATCACATCAAAAGCAATAATATATATACATAAACATATATATGTGATAGTGTGTTAGCGCATAATATACAGACATAAATACGCTGAGGGGGAAGACTATGTCAGAAAACCGCAAACCATGGGGGCAGCATCTTGTATTGGATCTTGGTGGCTGCAATGAAAATATCTGCCACAAGGAAGACATCAGTAATTTTGTCAAAGAGTTGGTCAAAGCAATCAAAATGGTAGCCTATGGTGAACCTGTTATCGTACATTTTGCCGAACACAGTTACGAAGCGGCGGGTTATTCACTGGTACAGCTAATAGAAACATCCGCTATCATGGGACATTTTAGTGACAACAATCGTGATGCCTACCTGGATATTTTTTCCTGCAAAAGCATTGACAAGGATACGGCAATTCAGGTGGTAGAAAAGCATTTTGCCCCACAACAAATTCGTGCCGCTTTCCTGGAACGGGGTATTGATTTGCCGCTTCAGTCGCCATTTCAAGATCACAACACATCGGTCAACCTCACTGCAAACGCACAACATGCACTTTAACACACCATGTTATGTTATTGATGAACAAAAATTATTAAAGAATCTGGAGAAAATCCAGTGGTTACGTAAGTACGCAAATATCAAGTCAGTGCTTGCATTAAAATGTTTTTCCACCTGGCCTGTTTTTAAATTCATGCAATCCTATATGGATGGTACTACGAGTAGTTCATTGTATGAAGCTAAACTAGGTTATGAAGAGTTTGGCAAAGAAGTACACGCTTATAGTGTGGCTTTTGCACAAGATGAAATCCACGACCTAAAGCAATATGCCAATAAAGTGATTTTTAACTCAGTTAAGCAGTTAAAAACCTTTTATGCCGATCTGGATACAGTGGATATCGGTTTACGAATAAATCCGCACATCAGTTGTTCTGACTATGATCTGGCAGACCCTGCCCGTCAGTATTCACGATTGGGAGTCACCGATGACTCATCAGTAATGGCAATAGCACATTTAATCAATGGCGTCATGTTTCATTGCAACTGCGAAAACAAGGATTTCCATAATTTTTCGCAACAACTGGATCATATCGGCACAACCTATCACGACTTATTACATCAACTGGACTGGGTAAGCCTGGGCGGTGGACTCTATTTTACGCTGGAGGATTATCCTCTAGAGAAATTTGCTGCCAAATTAAAGGCATTTGGTGAGCAGTTTGGAGTACAGATTTACCTCGAACCTGGAGAAACAGCAATAACGGACTCTGCCAGTCTGGTGACTACGGTACTGGATATTGTTCACAATGAAATGGACATTGCGATTGTCGATAGTTCAACAGAAGCACATATGCTGGACTTGCTGATTTATCAAGAGTCCGCTGAAATTGAAAAAGTGCAGCATACTGAACAATATACAGAAAGAAGCACTGAACAGAGCAGCAATCAGCATGGCAATTATCACTACATGATCGCCGGCAAGACCTGCCTTGCCGGTGATATATTTGGTGAATATGATTTTAATACGCCATTACAAATAGGTGACCAGATTCATTTTTCTGATGCGGCAGGATATACGATGGTCAAGATGAACTGGTTTAATGGTTTGAAAATGCCGTCTATTGTTATCAAGCGTCTGGATGGTCAATATGACACAGTAAAGACGTTTAACTATAGTAATTTTAAGCAAAATTTGGGATGAATTTTCCCTATTTTCAATTTACATATGGAATGTCTTAAATGAAAAACAATATACTCATTCTCGGTGCAGGTGGCGTTGCTAATGTAGTCGCACATAAATGCGCCCAATATAATGATATTCTCGGTAATATTTGTCTCGCATCCCGAACCCTAAGCAAATGTGATGCAATCATCGACAGTGTAGAACGTAAAAACAACCTGAAAGATAGTAGTAAAGCACTGTATTCCCGCCAGATTGATGCGATGGATATTGATGCCACCGCACAACTGATTGAAGACACACACTCAGAGATTGTCATCAATGTCGGCAGCCCATTTATTAATATGTCAGTTTTGCAGGCTTGCCTGAAAACTGGGGCAGCCTATATAGACACGGCCATTCATGAAGACCCCGACAAGATCTGTGAAAACCCGCCCTGGTACGCAAACTATGAATGGAAATATCTGGATGCCTGTAAGGAAAAAGGACTCACGGCAATTCTTGGTGCAGGTTTTGATCCGGGTGTCGTCAATGCCTATTGTGCCTATGCAGCTAAGCATTGTTTTGACACAATCGACAGCATTGATATTATGGATGTAAATGCCGGTGATCATGGTAAATATTTCGCAACCAATTTTGATCCTGAAATCAATTTCAGGGAATTTACCGGACAGGTCTGGACATGGATAGAGGGTAAATGGGTGAGTAAAGCCGTGCATTCAGAAAAGCAAAACTACACATTCCCTGTCGTTGGCGAGCAAACCATCTATTTAACCGGGCACGATGAGCTGCATTCATTATCCACAAATATCAAAGCAGATACTATTCGTTTCTGGATGGGTTTTGGTGATCATTATATTAACTGCTTTAATGTATTAAAAAATATTGGTTTACTCTCTGAACAACCCGTGACCACCGCAGAAGGTCAGGAAGTCGTGCCACTAAAAGTGGTTAAAGCTTGTTTGCCTGACCCGGCATCGCTTGCTGAAAACTACACGGGTAAAACCTGTATCGGCAATTTGGTCAAGGGCAAAAAGAATGGTAAAGAAAAAGAAATCTTTATCTATAACACCTGCGATCACAAAGCCTGTTATGAAGAGGTGGAATCCCAGGCAATTTCCTATACTGCAGGTGTGCCCGCAGCAGCAACAGCCATCCTGATTGCCAATGAAAGCTGGGATGTCAAACACATGGTTAATGTTGAAGAGCTTGATCCTGATCCCTTTATTGAACTACTGGATAAGATGGGACTCAGTACTAAGATTACTAAGTCCAGCACCGGGAAAGAGGAAGACTGATATGAAAAACGTACTCATTATCGGGGCAGGGGGGGTCGGTGCAGTCGTCGTACATAAATGCGCCCAAAATAATGATCAATTGGGTGATCTTTGTATTGCCTCAAGAACCCTTGAAAAATGCGAAGCCATTATTGAAAGTGTACACCGTAAAGGTAATCTAAAAGATAATACTAAAAAACTCTATGCCAGAGCACTAGATGCCAGCAAAACCGAAAATGTTGTTGATCTGATTCAGCAGACACAGAGTGAAATTGTCATTAATGTCGGCACAGCCTTTATCAATACGGTAATTATGGATGCCTGTCTGCAAGCGGGGGCATCCTATATTGATACAGCCGTCAGTGAAGATATTAATATTATCAATGCTCCATACCCCTGGTATGCCGAATATGATTGGAAGCGCAAACCCCAGTTTGCCGAAAAAGGGCTGACGGCTATTTTGGGTGCAGGTTTTGATCCGGGTGTGGTCAACGCTTATTGTGCCTACGCATTGAGGCATGAGTTTGACAAAATCAACGTGATTGACGTGATGGATGTGAATGCAGGGGATCATGGTAAATATTTTTCCACCAATTTTGATCCTGAAATCAATCTGCGCGAGATTCTGGAAGATGTGGGCTACTGGGAAGACCACCAATGGAAAGAATGTAAACACCATGAAATTTCCAGAAGCTATGATTTTCCCGTCGCAGGTGAACAAAAAGTCTATTTAATGGGACATGATGAAATCCATTCTTTGTCAATAAATTTGGACGTTAATACCGTACGCTTCTGGATGGGCTTTGGTGATCACTATCTCAACTGTTTCCAGGTGCTGGAGAATATCGGTTTGCTAAGCCATGAACCCGTTACAACAGCAGAAGGTCAGGAAGTCATCCCCTTAAAAGTGGTCAAGGCGTGCCTGCCTGACCCTGCCTCACTGGCACCCAATTACACGGGTAAGACCTGTATTGGCAACTTGATCAAGGGTGTGAAAGATGGTCAGGAAAAAGCCCTTTTTATCTACAATATCTGTGATCACCAGCAATGCTACGAAGAAGTAGAATCACAAGCCATTTCGTATACCGCGGGTGTACCGCCTGTTGCCGCCGCGCTGTTAATTGCCAGCGGTGAGTGGGATGTGAAAAAAATGGTCAATGTCGAAGAACTCGATCCTGATCCATTTCTTAAATTACTGGAAAAAATAGGCTTGCCTACTTCAATAAGGACTGAAGCATGCTAGTCAACGGGCTGTTACTGCTGGGTGGTGGCCTGTTTGCATCGACGTTAATCCAAAAAAAACGCCTACAGGCCAAAGAATATAAGCAATTTATTCAAAACTTGCCAAACCCTAATATTAGAAAAGATGAACTATCCATCTGTCCAGGCACACCTTCGACAGCCAGCCAGACTGCTCTTCAGGAAACCGATATCGCCGATGTTGAAGACTGGATTGACCGCCATTTTGCGCTATCCAGTGTTGCTATGGCTGCAACTCTGGTCGGCATCTGGGTTCCGCCTTTTTCCATTCTTAGCATTATAACACTGGCCTATCTGACCATCCCGATTGCGGTGCGCTCCTACCAGGGACTGGTGCATCAGCATCGCCTCAAGATTGATGTCATTAATCTGGTGACTCTGCCTTTGCTTATCGGCTCAGGCTATCTCCCTGTTGCTGCCTTTGGTTACTGGCTTTATTACTGTGGACTGAAAATTATGGCGAAAGCCAAAAACAGCTCACAAGAGCAGCTATCACAGGTTTTTCAGGAGTGTATTAGCACAGTCTGGGTGGAAAAAAACGGTGTTGAAATTGAAATCAATATTGAAGATTTGCAGCTCAACGACATTGTGGTGGTTCAGGGCGGAGAAACTATTCCCGTAGATGGCACTATTGTTAAAGGCTATGCCAGTATTGATCAACATACCATGACCGGAGAGGCCCAGCCAGCAGAAAAAGAAGCCGGTGAAACCGTGTTTGCCTTTACCCTGATACTAACTGGCAAGATCTGGATAAAAGTTGAAAAAGCGGGCAATGAAACTGTTGCCGCCCAATTACAGGCCCTGTTAAATGACACAACCAACTATGCAGCCAGTGTTGAGTTACGAGTGGAAAAAATATCGGATCATCTTGCCTTTCCTTCGCTTGTACTGGGTGCAGTCGCACTACCAGTTGCAGGTTATACCAGTGCCCTGGTGGTACTGGATTCAGCCTTAATTGACCATCTTAATATCACGGGAAACCTGAATGTATTAAGCCATCTGTCCAGCGCCATACAACAAAGAATATTGATTAAAGACGGTCGCGCCCTGGAGCGACTAAAAAGTATCGACACCATTGTTTTTGACAAGACCGGAACACTGACCGAAGAAATACCACACATAGGAAAAATCTACGCTAATCATTCCTTCAGCCAAAAAGAAGTGCTGGTTTATGCGGCCACCGCAGAATATAAACAAAAACATCCCATCGCCAAGGCGATATTACAAGCTGTAAAAGAACAGCAGTTTAGCCTTCCCGAGATTGATGACACCCAATATGAAATTGGCTATGGTATTAAAGTCACGCTCGATGGACAAACCATCCGAGTGGGCAGTAGACGTTTTATGACATTGGAGAGTATCCCTGTTACGGATGATATTGAAACCCTGCAAGATGAGTCTAGACAGCAGGGCTATTCACTGGTCTATGTGGCTGTCGATCAACAATTGGCAGGGGTGATTGAACTTCACCCGACTATTCGTCCAGAAGCAAAAGACATCATCAAACAATTAAAAACGCGGGGCTTATCACTAAGTATTATTTCTGGAGATCATGAAAAGCCAACCAGAGCATTAGCACAAGAACTGGGTATTGAACATTACTTTGCAGAAACTATGCCTCAGGACAAGGCAAGCATTGTTTCCCAACTACAGCAGGAAGGCAAATCCGTTTGCTTTGTAGGCGATGGCATTAACGATACCATTGCCCTGAAACAGGCTGATGTTTCCATTTCACTAAATAGTGCATCGACTATCGCTACCGATACGGCACAGATTGTATTAATGGATGACAGCCTGCAGCAATTTCCCAAACTATTTGAGTTATCTGAAGGCCTGGAGAGGAACTTTAAAAAAAGCCTGATGTGGGATGTGATACCCAATGCCATCTGTATTGGCGGAGCCTTTTTCTTTCATCTGGGAGTCTATGGTGCGCTGGGAATTTATAGCATCGGTCTGGCAGGTGGCATTATCAATGGCATATTACCCGCGATCAGGCCAAACAAAAAACTTCCCAACAGGGATTAATGTTTCGGTTAATCAACTCATGGCAATGAAACAACGAATCCGGAGATTATTTCCCTACCAACTTCCCGAATTTAAAGAGTATTATGCGTTTGAGCCTGAAAAGCCCTTTCCGCATTAATCCTTATCCACAACAGGCCGCCACTTTTTGCCTGGAAGCAGAGCCTCCTTTCTTTGCAGACTTAAGTAGCTTTGCCTGCTTACAAGCCAGAACCTCTGTCAATCGCTTTTGATCATTAATATATGGCTCTGTATTGGTACAACCTTCAGATAATGACACCAGCGTTTTATAACACCAGATAGGTAAGTTAGGATGTAAGCGATAGTGGATCCATAAACCATCGCGCCTGTCCAGCAGCATATCATTCTCTCTAAGCACGGCTAAATGCCTGGAAACTTTGGGCTGCACCATTTCCAGGATATTGGTAAGGTGGCAAACGCATAATTCCTCTTCTTGAAGAAGTAACATCAATATACGCAAACGAGTGGGATCTGAAAGTGCACGGGTAAAAGATTCGGGTGTTGGCATGTAATTTTTTATCTAGTTAGGGGTTATGAATGAAAACATTAATATATGTTAAACAATATACATTAAATTAGCATATTTTACAAAACTCATGTGGCCTTTACTGGAAAATTCACAGATATTCCTGCTTACTAGCATTAAAAGCCAGGGCTAAATTAAGAGCAGACATAGAATTAAACAAGGATCTCCATCTCAGTATTTCCCTTCAATAAACTTAAAAGTAGCCTAAAAGCATTGATTGGACAATAAAGTGCTAGCTCCGGTATAACCGGTGAAGCAGACTGCACCAATCGGAACTTAAAAAATTTTCTGCTTGAAGATAATCAGAGAAGCAATAGTTAATCCTGCCATAAGCAATATCTTGCCTAAATTGCCTCGGCTATCAGGGGCAGCAGGCTGCTCGGTCACGACCGATTCAGAAAAGTCCGCTTCCTTGGCTTTTACAATATGCTCCTTCACTTTGGTATGTTTGAGGGTCAATTTTGCTCTCTTTACCATAGGTTTGCCTCCTGGTTGATCCAATTCATTAATTCACGTATCTCATCGGCAGCCTTACTTTCGCTTTCAAACTCGGTTACCGCCTTCCCATCTATAAGGGAGTGACTCAGTGCCACCCGATTGGATATGGCCGCAGGAGCGACAGGTAAACCATAACCCGCCAGGGCTTCTCGTGCTTCACTAACAATAGCTCTCTCACCATTCTTGCCGGGGAAAGGGCAGCCATTCAACACAATGGCTGCCTTACCATTAATACTTTTAACAATTTCAACTGAAGAGCCAATGGCTTGCAGATCAAGGATAGCTGGACGGGTGGGGATAAGAATAAAGTCTGCCAGTTGGGCTGCAATAATAGCATCTTCATGGGAGTGAGGTGCGGTATCAATAACCAGAAGATTAACTCCCTGACTGGCTAGCTCAGTAATGTTTTGTTCCAAAGTATTGGCTGTTAGAGGTATCACACCGGGAACACTATCTGCTCTTCTCTCCTTCCAGAAAGTTGTACTCTGCTGTGGGTCAATATCAGCAATAACCACCTTCCGGTTTCTGGCAGCAGCCAGCACAGCCAAGTGAATAGACAGGGTTGTTTTCCCTGTTCCGCCTTTTTGTGCAAGTAAGGTGATAATTTTCATACTTTCTCCAAGATATCATATTATTCAGTATGTTGCTGTATTCGTCAAATGGCTGCCCCTAACCCCGCCTGATTACCAGTGAGTTACAACTATTTTTCAGGGATGTACTATAATTTAAGTATATACTGGAGAATGATATGAAAAAAACAATTTATCGCGTTTTAGCCTGGGCGACATTTGCTCTTGGCGTGCTCTTCATTATCATGCCGATCATACCCGGATTTCCGTTACTGATTTTATCTGCATCGTTATTCGGCCTGGTCTGATAAAACTGACCATTACATTCACTCAGCTTTACTTCAAAGTTCATTCGTACTGAAAATTTACTCGAATTTCTGACTACCCTAATGCACACCATTTTTATCCGATACTTTATATATCTTATGACCAGATTTGGACAGGCGCTGAATATCACCAAAATCATAAACTTCGTCTCTGTCTAATTGTTGCCTGAGAGCGAAATCCTCTTAGTCAGTTCGATAAAGATCATGGCAGGCTGCACACTGCTGAGATAAGGCAAAGCCTGAAACTACCTCGTGCAGCCGCTATTAAATCAATACTAACTTTTCCAGATTAAAGGTATTCAATCCGCTTCTGCTCTTGTGTTGCATAGAGGCGTAACATTCCTGCATAGGGGAAGCGGATCAATTGGCGACTTTTTAGTGGTGCCGATAAAACATGGATAAAAATGGTTCGCATAATTCCGGCATGGGTCACCAGCAATATCCTCTTGCCCGTATATTCTTTTAGCAAAGCAGATAACCCATCAGTAATACGCTGACTAAATGCTTCCAGAGATTCTGCTCCGTGGGGTCTGTTTTTAACCGGGTCACGATGAAATTCACGAAATAGAACCGGATCAGCCGCCTTAACCTCATCAACTGTTTTCCCTTCCCAGTCACCAAAAGAAATTTCTGTTAATACCTCGTTAGTAACTAATGGAATGGCCAACTGTTTTGAGATTACCTCAGCAAAAGCATGACAGCGTAGCATGGGTGAGCTAACAACAAGATCCCAGTTGAATTCTGTCTCAGGTTCTAGCCTCATATACTGCTTGCTAATTGCTTCATGCATCTGTTGCCAGCCCATTTTTGACAGGGGATGATCCACCCGACTGCCACGATACATTCTGCCGCCTTCAGGCTCACCATGACGAATGAAGTCAATAATAGTCTCTGCCTGAGCCTCTAATCTGATCGTTTCTGTTTGGTTTTCTGAATGATCGGACATAAAGCTCAGGATTTATTTTTTAGTGTTTCTGCCTGATTTTTAATAAACTCAACTGTCAACGCACTGTTAAATGCGCCAGGTTTCAGGGCTTTTACATCCGCTACTGCCTGCTCCCCATCTCTACCAAGTTCTAATAGCAGCATCGCCACTCCAACGCCTGTCCTGCCAGTCCCACCCTTGCAGTGAACCGCGACTTTACCACCCTGGTTAATCACTTCCAGCAGGTTACCCTTATACTGATCCCATTTTGACAGAGAATCTTCGCCAGGAACTTTATGATCATCCGTTTCCATATTAAACCACTGAATGTCATTCTGCTTACACACCTTTGGCAGGTTCTCGGCATGTAGATTTCTCATTTCTTCATCTACCATCATGCTAAGAATAGCGGTAACGCCTTGCCCCTTTAACTGACTAACAGTGCTGTCAAGATCGACCTCTTTCGTTCCAGGGCAGGGCATCATAATAACTCCTGCACCATTATCTCCTATGGGCATTGACCAGGTTGGGTGTACTGCTGTCATAAAGTTTCCTTTGTTATAAACTTCAAATTTATAAAATTAAAAATAAATGAGTATAATCTGGATAGGGAATGCCATCCAGTATTTATGTGAAAAAATGAAATATTTGTCGGATGGCACTATTGCTTATCCGACTACATAAGGGCGTTTTCAGGCACTTACTAATTAAGTGTTATCAAACTCTCACTCATAGTATCTGGATATTCTGTTCCTAACAACGTTAGGAAGCTTGCAGCAACATTTGTTAAGACACCGGTTTTCTGTTGCCACTGCATTGTTTTTCCATCAAAAGGAATAGCCAGCATAGGCACATTATTACTGGAATGGGAACCCATGGGGCGTCCCAGGTCATCGACCATCACGTCAGCATTACCATGGTCTGCCGTAATCAACAATTGCCAACTATGTTCTTTAGCCCATATCACAACCTGTTTAACCAGATCATCAACGGCATTACCTGCTGCACTGGCAGCCTCAAGACTTCCCTGATGACCGACCTGATCCAGATTGGGTACATTGACAATCAGCACCTGTCCACCCTCATCATCTGCCATGATTTTTTGCATTTCTGTTTCCAGAAGCTTAATCGACATCAGGGGATTACCTAATATTTCTGCATCAGGAATTGTTGCTACTTCAACGCCTTTGGCTGACTCATCAGCCTGCATGCCGTTGATAAAATAAGTCACATGCGGAAACTTGCACTGCTCTGATAAGCGTGTTGTGCGAAATCCCTGTTCATTCAACACATCAACCAGACCACCATTAAGGGGTAAAGTAGGGAAAAAGACATCTTCTATGGGGGTTGCTTCATGCTTTAACTCAACCATTGCAATCACATGACATTCATCATTCATGACTTTGGCCAGTTGTGAAATACGATCTGCGCGGTGATTGCTCAGTATCAGCGTCTCACCTGCGCTAACGGGCACACCACCAGGTAAGAAAGTATAGGGGAAATCAGCTTCAGATGTGGAGTTTGCCAAGTGTTGTTCAAGGTCTTCTGAGCTAAATGCCTTGCCTTCTATGCGTCCCATTAAGGCATCACGGCAATATTCTGTTAAATCCCAGTTTTCAGCACGGTCAGCAGACCACTTACGACCCATCACCGATGCTAATATAATATTTTCACTGCCATTATCTTTAATGGCCTGTTGCAGCTCTGCCAGCATTCTGGGCGCAGTCCCTGCCTGACTATCTGTTCCGTCTAGCAAGGCATGAATATAAACTGCAGGGAAACCTTTTTTAATACCCAGATCAGCCGCCATAATCAGAGTTTCCCAATGAGCATGAACACCTGCATCAGAGAGTATTCCTGCTACATGCAGAGGTTTGGAGAAGTCACTATTATTCCATGCTGAACTCTGCTCCCAGTTATTGCTATGATAACCTTCGCGCACCCGGGCCAGGGTACTGAGCAGCACTTTACCTGCTCCAATAGTAAGATGACCTACTTCTGAATTACCTGCTTTACCATCATCCAGTCCCACTGGTGTTCCTGAAGCATGTAAGCGTGCGTAACCATATTGCTGCATGAGTGAATGCACATAAGGCATTTGTTCTGCAGTGGTGGCACTACTCTTTGGGTCTTCATTAAGTCCCATGCCATCCAGAATCATCAGTACGGCTTTGGATTGTTTATCAAGACTCATTGCTTTTCCTCACAGCTCTTTCTCACTTAGACACCTGTTTCCTGCATAATAAATTCACGGCTTTGGGGACTGGCCGGGCTTTTGAAAAATTCTTCCGAAGATGAGAACTCGCACAGGGCTCCCTTGTCTTCATGGTTATGGAACATCGCACTGTAATCACTGACGCGCTTGGCCTGACCCAGACTGTGAGTGACCAATAATACCAGTTTGTCTTGTCCTAGCTTTCTGATGATGCGCTCTATCTTTTCAGTAGAAATAGGATCAAGAGCAGAGGTAGGCTCATCAAACAAAAAGATATTGGAGTCCTTCAATAGTCCCATAGCGATGGACAAACGCTGCTGCTGTCCACCTGACAAACGCTGAGCACGTTGTTTAGACCAATCATTATCCAGTTCTCCCATAAGCCCAACATCAACCAATGCCTTTTCCATCAGTTCACGCCATTGTGAGCGGGCAACCTTACGCTTACGCAGTGGAACCTTCAGGTTATCCCAGATGGAGCAGGGGAATACAGTTGGTTTTTGCCATACCATAGCAAAGTGGGAACAAATACTCGAAGGCTTTTTATTTGACTTATTGGCTGACTCGATACAAGTAATATCAATTTTACCTTTATGAGTCAGATTTTCATCCATAAGCTCTGACATGGCTTTTAGAAAAGTGCTTTTACCTGAGCCAGAAGGCCCCATAATAGCAACCACTCCGGTGTTGGGGAAACGTAATTCATCAACAGTCAGGATGGTTTTTTTCTTGGCAAAGATACTCAGATTTTTGATCCTCATGCCGCAACACTCAGGCTCATTGAACAATAATTGAACATGGGTGTTATTAAATGGTTGGTCGTGTGTAGCATGCATTTGTGCAGTCATAGTATTAATCCTCTGAAAGGTAGCGATGTGCTAAACGTGGTACAACAAAAAGGAACAGCAAAAAGATAATTAACAACAGCGAAAGACTTCGTGCTTCCGGCATGCCGCCTGGTATATCCATTGCCAGTAAGAAAATATGAAAATTTATCAGCCTGACCGAGTCCATAATAGATTCAGGAAAAGCAGTCAGGGCACCGCAGGTCAACATGACAGCGGCAGTATCACCCAGTGAAGTCGCCCAACCAAGGATCAGAGCATCAAGGATTTTACCTTTCTGATAAGCGGGTGACAGACGAAACAGGAATTCCAGCGGACCAACATCAAAGGATTTCGCCGCCATGCCGTAACGCTGGTTAAAAGGCCTGAGGATTTGGGAGAAGGCGGTTACCAGAGTAGGGTACAACAGCAGAATCAGGGTCAGCATGGCGGACAGCATGGACCAGCCAAATCCGAGTGCATTGACGAATAAGAGGAAGCCAATGATGCCCAGGATGATCGACGGCATGCCAGCCAGGATATAGACTGACACCGCGGTTAGTGATTGCAGCCAGTTCGGCAGGCGGATGATGCCCGCCATGACACCGGCGATCAGGTAAGCGGGCAGGGCAGCGACCAGCACTGCACCAACGGTGGTAATGATGGTACCAACGATAATACCCGCAGTGGTATGTTCGAATTGCAAGGGTTTCATGAAGGTGGCCATTATGCTCACTGTCAACAGCATGTACAGCCACAGAATCCAACGTTGTCTAAAATGTTTAAACATGGATCAACCTCTTATATTGTGCCAGTAATACGATCAGGATAAGTACGATGGCAATGCTGGCCATGGCGAACAGGGCGGTTTCATGCATGCCTCCTGCATAAGACATTTCCAGTGCAATGTTTGCGGTCAGCGTACGAAAACTGTCCAAAAAATTGCCGGGCACTTGCAGGCTGTTGCCAGAAAGCATCAGCACCACCATGGTCTCGCCGAAGAGGCGACAAAAAATGTAATTGATCGTACCGATCACAGCTGTCGGCTGGCTTTTGATAAACAGTTCAGAGCGGCTCAGAGTGGACATCTGAAAGCTGTTTTCAAGCCCCTGGTATTGATCCAGGTGGGTCAGATAGCTGCGGTAGAATAACAGGGTGCAGGTGGGCGTGATAAAAATGGTCAGGCCAATGGCAGCGGCCAGCAGCGAGTAACCGTTTCCACCAAAAGTCTCCCGCACCATGGGAATGATCTCAATAATCGCCCAGACGCCGATAATAACCGAAGGCAGGGAAATCCATACCTCGAGTACTGCCACTGTGGCCGGGTTGAGCCAGCTCTTGCGGTTATCAACCAGTTGCAGGCTGAGTGCCCAGCCTGCCAAAAGCGCCAGGGGAAGAGTGACAAGCACCAGCAGTAAACTGCCAGTCAATGGGACCATCATCCCGTAATAATCTTCGTCAGGATACCAGTCGAGGGAAACCCAGTTGGAAAGTGGAATTTCCATAAAGAAATCAATGGAACTAACAAGGGGATATACCAGCATAAAAACTAGTATCAGCACAAGTAATAAAACAATGAACTTCATGCCCGATAAATTCTCTTTTGTTATGTTTAATAAAGTTCCGGGTACTATGGACTTGTTATGTTTTAAGACGTTGGAAGCCTTAATTCTATTAACCATATCTGTCATAACAAGTAATACAAACCGAGTTTTAGCTAAAATTTAAGAATACTCCTTAGTCAACGAAGCGCCTGATCGGGAAAGAAAACTCTCTGTTCCACGATCAGGTGCTTACATGACAGACCAAGCAAACCGGTGAGGGCCTGCTTGTAAGATTACGCTTACAATGAAGGCTTGAGCCCACCGTCTATAAGGATCTGGCGCGCTTCATCATTGGCCAGAGCTTTGCTCAAACGATCCGCCAGAGCGGCGTTCTTTGGCAAATACACCAGGTTCAGGGCACGTTGTAGCGTGTATTTTCCATTTCCTACATTCTCTGGGGTGCCTGCAACACCATCCAGTGTCAGCATCTTGATCGGCTCACCCTGTTTGATGGCGGCATCCACAGCGGAATAAGACAGCATGGTCAGCCCGTGGATGTCTCCGGCCACAGTGGTGATGGCCTGACCGTTGGGGCCGATAATAACCAGATCTCTGGCAATCGGATGGCCTGCCTTTTTGCCCAGATGGAAGTAATGATCAAATATCGTCTTGGTTCCCCGTCCGGCTTCCTTGGCGATGGCATTAATCTTGTAGCCATTCAGCTCTTTGGTATGGCCGGTATAGAGATCGACAATCTCTTTCGACGTGATATTGTCGAAAGGCGCATCCTTGTGCGCTATCATCACCAGCCAGTCACGCGACATGACTATTGTCTTCACGTGCGGCTTTTCGCTTTTCTTCAGTTCACGTGACATCATGCCAAACTGGGCAATACCCGATTTACACGCCTTGAAGCCCGCAGATGATCCGCCAGCCTGGATTTTAGCGTCAATGCCTTGTTTCGCTAATAAGGGCGTCAGCTTTTCCATGAACGGAAATACAGTTGTGCTACCAGCAAAGGTAACTGATTCGCCTGCATTGACAGTTCCAACTGAGAAAAGTGGAATGGCAGACAATAATAAAGCGGGCAATAAATTGCGCATAATTGATGAACTCCTTGGGTATGATTGAAAAATTTTTTATGTTTGAGTCACTTGCAAAACTATTCCATGACAAGAAAAAATTAATAAATTACACCTGGTGTACAACTGTAAAATAATGATATTTGCTGAGTATTTGGAGTTTTGTAAGAACCTTTTTTATTTTTTTATTCGGTTATTACAACTTTATTATTTTCCTGAATTCAAGTCCCTGAATTCAGATCATGAGTGTATAACCAACTTCAAGAAGTTTCTTTGCGAACTTCTTGGAAACATCTTACAAGGTGATGGCTCATTTTTCTTTAATCTAGATTACAAATAAGACATCTAAACTAAAATCTGTTCAAATAATTCAATAGCATAGAAAAAGAGTGGGGTACGCGAAAAGATCAGAAAAACTCTCTACGCCTGTCCTGCCTATAGAGAGCTAAAAAATACCTGAATCCGTAGCCCCATTGAGGCGAATAGCACAAGCTAATCATCCACCCTGAAGTTTCGGATGCAGGTAGTATTAAGTAGACTTTTTCAGTATCTTAGTCTTGCTGGTGGAAATCAACAAAACGCTGCATTTCTTTCCAGAAATCAGGGAATGATTTGCTGACACACTCTGGCTCTTCAACACTGATACCTTCCTGGATTAAGCCAAGCAGAGAAAATGCCATGGCAACCCGATGATCATCATAGGTTGTTACCTGTTCGACTTTCAGAGTTTTGGCCGGGTGAATACGCATCCAGTCTTCACCTTCTTCAACCTCTACACCGAGACGCGCCAGTTCATGACAGGCCGCATGAATGCGATCACATTCTTTAACACGTAAATTGGCGATATTGGTAATGGTGACAGGACCACTGGCCTGGGTTGCAGCAACCGCCAGGCTCAGCACTACATCGGGCATTTTTTCCATATCCACATCAATACCGGAGATAGGTGCGCCAGTAAAGGTAATAGAATCATCATCGTCTTCTACCTTGCAGCCCATTTGCTTGTAGACATCGATCAGACCCACATCACCCTGTTTAGAATTGCGGGAAATACCACTAATCTTGACGGTAGAGTGAGTGAGCACTGCCGCAGTAACAATATAAGACATGCCGGAGGCATCAATCTCGACATGAATATCGCTGGCAGATGAACGGCATGGTGTCACTTTAAAATGGTTTGGCTTCGGTTCTTCAACCTTGAGACCGACCTTGGCCATCATTTCCAGAGTCATTTCAATATAGGGTCTGGAAACGAGGTAATTGAGAACTTCAATATTGACTTCTGACTTGTCGAGCTGCTGAGAAGCATTGATTAAAAGGCTGCTGAGAAACTGGCTGGAAACACTGCCATTGATTTTCCAGTTTGCAGTGGTTGCCGGGGCTCCGGTTACCAGCACGGGAAGATGCCCCGGCTCCCCCTTACACTCATATTGAATGCCGGCGGTATCAAAGGCATCCAGGATGTCCACCATGGGACGCTCGCTCAAGCGCTCGTTACCGGTTACCAGGGTCTGCCCCTGTGCTGATGAAACAAAAGAAAGCATCAGTCGAACCGGAGTACCTGCTGCGCCGAAATAGACCGGCTCATCAGGAGCGATGATCGTCTCGCTGGTGCGATTTACAATAAAAGAGTTCCCATCCTGAACAATATCAAGACCCTCAAAGGCACTCAGGGCTTTGGAGAAATAAATAGTATCATCGCAGATCAAAGCATTATGAATGACCGTACGCCCCAATTGATGTGCGGCTAAAACCAGAGCTCGGTTGGTAAATGATTTTGAGCCGGGGACACTGGCTGGAAAAGTGCTGGAGCTAGCTTTTTTAAATCCGGTAAGAGAATTCATATTTAATTTTTCCTGTGATCTTTAAAGTTTGGCTTCATAATTTTTGATTGAAGCGGATGAAATATTTTTGCCAGATTTTTTCGATCATTTTCGTTAAACAGGCTCACTATTCACCTTAAATGATCAAAAAATCTGACTTGGTATGCTCTTTGGGTAAAAAAACAGAAGTCCGAGAGACTCCTGGAGAGATTGGCAAATTGGCCTTACAGTTCTAAAGATGTTTTTTTAGCAAGTAACTTTCGTTCATTTTCATACTCTTTCTTTTTATTATCTCTCAGTTGCTTTAGGGGCAACAATGCCTGTGACATGCCATAGGTATTATTAACAAGAGATTGTACAACCAGAGCAACAAAAGGCGGCGCTCCAAAAAACATGATACTGGTAAAGGAAACCAGTACCACGGTTGTATAGGAAGTAATGGTCATGACCAATTTACTTTTCAGACGATGTGCAATTTCAAACAAATCATCCAACTCATGCAACGTTCCGTTCATCAGGATAACCTGAGCGACATCGGTAGCAATCGTGCTCGCCCCACTTAATGAAATCGAGGCATTTGCCTTTTTCATGGCAATCACATCGTTAATACCATCACCAATAAAACAGACCTTCTTGCCTTCGCCTTGCAACCTTTCAATAATATTGCTTTTATCTTCGGGAGAAACATTGTGGAAGTAGCCGTCCAGTTCCAGCATTTCGGCCATCTGACGGGTAGGTTCCAGCTGGTCACCTGACAGAATATACATATGTTTGATGCCATGCCCACGCAGACTCTTAATAATCTGTTTAACCTCAGGGCGTAACTGCGCCTGAATTTCAATCGCACCGACAATCTGACTTTCAACTACCACCATCACGACAGAAAAACCATCGGCAATGGTTGCTTGCACATCATCTTTTATTTCATCAGGGATAGGAATGCCCGCTTTCTCCATAAAGGACAAGCTGCCTACCTGAGTGGTTTTACCATTAACAGTAGCAGTAACCCCCATGCCGACTTCATATCTGGAATCGGATAATGCAACATCCGGGAGGCTAAGCTCTAAGGCTTCGGCCTTTTCTATAATCGCTCTGGCTAATGGGTGACTTACTTTTTGTTCGGTTGCTGCCGCAAAGTATAAAATATCATCTTCACTATAATCATTATCTGCACACAGGATGCGACTCACCGCATGCTCGTCTTCAGTCAGGGTTCCAGTCTTGTCAAAGATGACCGTATCCACTTCCATTAATTGCTCAAGAACTCTGCCGTCTTTGATCAGTATATTTTCCTGAGCAGCCAGAATGATATGAGTGAGTGTTTGTGCTGAGGCAGATAAACGGATGCCATTACCTGGGCTCATATTAAATACTGCGGTTGTTACAGCCGCACCTTGAAAAGGCAGCAAGAACACACCCAGACCCAGGATAGGTGCAGCAGCTTTATCTGCCCAGGTTTCGCCTTTCAGCTGGAGGCCCGTTTTAAAGTGGGAAGTACTCTGTAATACATTTTCTATCTTTGCGACCACTGTATTTTCGCCCGTCTGCGTGACCTCAATTTGAGCATATCCCGCAATCACTACCGTAGAGGCTAATACCTTATCACCTTCAGCCTTTTCAACGGGTATGGATTCTCCAGTCAAGGCATGCTGATCAACTGTAACGGCTCCCTTAAGGATAATACCATCCAACGGGATCAACTCCCCTGTATGCACAATAAGCACATCATGGATTTTTACTTCTTCAATCGGTGTCTCAATTTCACTACCATCTCGTAGCAACCATACTGTACTGACCTTTTGATCAAACACACCCTTTAGCATTTCCTCGGAATAGCCTTTGCTTTTTTGCACAACAACGGTTCCAAGATTTGAAACAAAGGTAAATAACGCAGTTACCAGAAAATGCCCGGTGCCCAGGGTTCCTGTCACAACCAAACCATTTAGCAGGTCATTTTTCAGCTTTCTTTCCTTGAACACTGAAAGGTAGGTACGTTTGTATATAGGAAGACAACCGTAGACCGCCAGGGCCATGCCAGGCAAGGCAAGAATAGGATAGGCCCGGGAAGCAACCAGCAAGACGACAGAACCAACATTGCTATTCAAAACACGCATAGCCGCTATTTCTTCTTTGGTTTTTTCCTTTTTTGGATCGGCTTCTGCAATTGTATTAACTTTGCCAATGTCATCCCCTGATACAGCAAGTGGCCGGGATGCGTGTCCCATCAAGGCATGGAGACGATCTTTTTTAGGCTTTTTTTTATTTTTATAATACAGGCTAATACCAAGAAGGTTTCCACCAATTAAGAACAAAGCTTCTATCACTGTGATTAAATCCTTCCTAATAATAAATTAGCTGAAATCAGCACATAAAATAAACAAAACGGTTCATAAATCCACAATAATTAACATATATTGATTATTACTATCTTAATATGTTTGTCCATATATAGAGTATACTACATATATAAAGGAAATTAACACGCTTTTAACCTGTTTGTCAGCAAAAATCGGTGCAGCCACCTATATAAGTGAGGATAGCTGGTAGAACATAAATGATTCAAAAGTAATTCACTTTTTTACTTCATGTTAAACTATGCAGAGCTTAGAATATTCAGAACACCGATAATTGCTGTCTGTTTGCAGACTTTATCATACCCAAATTGAGAAATGTTTGCTTTTTAAACAGACCAATGAATGGTGGCGTTGCTAACCTGCTCAAGTTCTCACAGAATATACGCTTTAATCAACTCAGGAGATAAAAATACTATGAAACCACAAATTGTCGCTATTATTGGCGCTGGTCCCGTTGGTCTAGCGGCGGGTGCTCAGGCACTGGAGCGAGGATTAACACCTATTATCTTTGAACAGGGGACAGAAGTAGCCCATGCCATTCGCCAATGGCAACATGTAAAAATGTTTTCTCCCTGGGAATTTAATGTTGATACAGCGGCAGAAAAATTACTGAACAACACAGGTTGGGACAGACCCGATGATGATGAGCTTCCTACTGGCGGAGAACTGATTGAACGCTATATCGAGCCATTGGGAACTCAAACCATACTGAAACAATATATCAAACTGTCCGCAAAAGTAACAGCCATCAGCCGAGTTGGTTTGGACAAATTAATGACAGAGGGCAGGGAAAAGGCAAAGTTTGAAATTCGCTATACACAGGATGATAAACAGCAAGTTGCATTAGCTGATGCCGTCATTGATATTTCAGGCACCTGGTTTACACCAAATCCTGCGGGCTCAAACGGATTGCCTGCCTTCGGAGAGCCCGAAGCAGCAGCTCATATCAGCTATGTTATGCCTGATGTACTGGGCAAGAAACGGGAACAGTTTGCTAATAAGCGAGTCGCTGTTTTAGGCGGTGGACACTCTGCAGTAGGAACTATCCTAGATCTCGTTGCCTTAAAAGAAGAAGCACCTGATACTGATATCACCTGGTTGGTCAGAGGTGAGGATACTGAGCGTTCCTTTGGTGGTGGTGATAATGACCAGATTGAAGCCAGAGGCGCACTTGGCACTAAATTCAAGCATTTGATTGAAGGTGGAAAAATAAGAATCAAATCCGGTTTTTACCTGTCGCATATTGCCCAGCAAACCGATGGGTTAAAAATCAGCTCTGGTGCAGTCGAAGAGGATAAATATGTGACGGTAGATGAGCTCGTCGTTTCCACCGGTTTCCGACCTGATTACTCCTTTGCTACCGAACTACGCCTTGAACTGGATCCTGCGACAGAATGTCCACCCATACTCGCTCCTATGATTGATCCTAATGTACATTCTTGCGGAACAGTACGTCCTCATGGTGCACGTGAACTGGCTCAGCCAGAGACAGGATTCTATATAGCAGGTATGAAATCCTATGGCCGTGCTCCTACCTTTCTGATGATCACAGGATATGAACAGGTACGTTCGATTATTGCTGACATTGTCGGTGATAAAGAAGGGGCAGCACGGGTAGAACTGGTCTTACCTGAAACAGGCGTATGCTCAGCTCCTTTAGATAACGATAATGAAGAGGAATGCTGTGCTCCCAGCTGAAGTAAACAAGACTGGATGTTGCAGTGACTAGATAACAGTAAGGCTGATATTTATTTGTGAAAAAGCAACCCCGTTACAAGTAAACGGGGTATTAGCCAAGTCATTGTTTAAAAAGGGTGTGTTTCACCAATATCACAATCACATTTATTCTGGATATCGCAAGACCAAACCCGAACAGTGTCACTTTTTGCTAAAAACCTTGTTTACTATTCCACTTTCATACTAATAACTGAACGCTCACTACCCTTTGTCCAGGCATGCATCGAACCATCGTACAAGGTGGCATTCTTATTCCCCAAAATCTCATGTTCTATGAACCAGATACCACTAGCCAAATGCCCACTATTGCAATAAGCAATGGATTTGGATTCAGGATCAATTCCTTTAGCCATTAATGCTGTTTTAATTTTTTCTGGGGCATGAAATATTTTAACTTTTCCATGTTTTAAAAAAATATCGCCATCTGCAGATTTGGCACCTGGTATATGACCCGTACCATACACATATTTCTTTTTGTAGAAAAGACCCAGATACATATCTTCCGAACGTGCATCTATCAGTATAGTACTCTTGTCATTTACTGCTTTTTCAACGTCTTCTGTTGTCGCAAGAATATCCTTGTTCACTTTGCTTACCTTAAATGTCCCTTTGTCATGACTGGTGTTTTTATTTGATGATACTCTTTTTTCTTTAAACCATTTCGCATTGCCACCATTCAAAAGGGAAACATTATCGTGTCCAAAATACTTTAATTGCCAGTACAGGCGAGTTCCAAAAAATGTATTACTTTCATCTGTTGATTCACTAGTGATAACAATCACGCTGTCATTGTTTACTCCCACACTTTGCATCAATTTTTCAAAGGCATTTTTTTCTGGAAGCATTTTGATCAAATCAACACCATTTTCTTTCTTTTTTGCACGCAGTTTTTTCCACGGAACCAGCATTGCTCCCGGTATTCTCTGGGCACCTTGTTTCGCTTTTTTACGTACATCCAATACGACAACATTCTGTAAGTTCGACTCTAACCAGCTGGTCTCAACAAGCGGCTTTGGAACATCCAATGCTGTTGCCGATAATGGCAACAGTATTAAGCAGAAAAGTGTCAGTGATATTTGCATGGCAACTTTACTAAGATTCATATTTTTCTCTGTATTGTATATCAGATTCTGTATACCCAGCCCGTGAGGCTGAATCGTATTGATCCTTGCAATAAGATAGTGCATAAACAATATCTATGTACTATTTATTACAAGGATCTGCTCCCCCATGTGTCAGAAGAGATGTCACCTAACTATAGCGACGACGTTTAAGCGAAACGGTCTTTTTATAGTCAGCCATTGATGAAGCTTTACGAATATCTGCCCATGTACCCTTGTAATAAGGCAGCACATTCTGATCGGTCCAGTCTGTAATCACCGCTCCGACATTACCTTTAAAATAACCAAACACCATAAAGGTATGTCCTGGTTTCATATCCGGCTCAAGGTAGGCCATGGCAGAAGTTGAACCATAGCTGTTATACACCTCAACGACATCACCCGATTCAATACCCAGATTTTTGGCATCAGCCGGATTCATTTCGATGGGAGCCATGGGGTAACGCTCAGCTCTAAAGGCATGATACCTATCATGATATCCTGTTTGCCAAACATGATTGGCGCGTCCATTATTAATCCAGAACTTATGTTTGCCCCGTAGTTTTTCAACCGGTTCAGGCAAGCCTGTCCAGGGAGCAGGAAGGAAGTGTGCCTTACCATCATCGGTACTAAACTTATAATCCATATAGTTCATTTCTGTACCAATCAATTTGCCATCTTTAAACTCTTTAACGGGTAACTGAACACCGTTATTGCCCATTGCCCGGAGACGCTCATAAGTGACCAGAGTACCGGTTCCACCACCCTGACTATCAATGCCGTCCGGTTTTCTGAAACCATCATTAAAGGCATCTTCTTCTGTATCCCAGTCAAAACCTTCGAAGCGTTTTGCCATCTCTGCATTGCCTTCCGCCTTGTACATATCTTTCAAGGCATTCGCCGCGCTTGCAGCAATCAGACAATCAGGCTTAGCTATCCCAGGGGCATCCATAAACTTTTCAGACAGCCTCATGCGGCGCTCACCATTCATTGAAGTCAGATTCATTTCCCCTGGATGTGCAGCAGGTAACATCATATGACCCAGCTCGGCAAAGGTGGTTGGATAAAGATCAATCGTCGTGACAAACAGGCCACCCTTATTACTCACTGCATCATAAATAACATCAACCATTTGTTCGGTAGTTAAGCCACCACCCGATTGAATCAAGGCATCGCGCACGATATTACTGCGCTGAATAATCTTTGCCTGATATTGTTGTGCATTCAGTGTGGTTCGAACAGAATTACAAGCCCAAACCGTCAACATTTTGCCATTGCCATTGATGATTTCCTGGTCAATATAGGGCGCAGGACGAGGGCCAGGGTAGGGCGGACGCGCATAACCTTCCTGATGCCCACCAAGACGACAAACACCTGTGCCACGCCGGCCCACATTTTGCGTTGCCAGCACCAGGTCAACCAGTGCGGACTGGATTTTGTAATTATCATTACCCCAGATAATACCTTTTTCATACATGTGCGCCGTGCGCGGTGCATGACCTGACGCCTTTGGCTTGTAGGCCCATTCGGCCGCCTTTTTCAAATCAGCCTCAGAGACACCAGTGATTTTACTGCAGTCTGCCAAAGACATTTTGTTGGCTTTCAGTGCATCATCAAAACCGCTGGTATGTTGCGCAATAAATTTTTTGTTTTGCCAGCCTTGCTCGATCACATAGCTGAGCAAACCATTAAATAGAGCGGTGTCCGTACCAGGTTCAATTTGCAGATGCAGCACCCTGTCTTTAGCGGTTTGTTCGCAGATTGCCTGTGTGTTAGTGCGACGTGGATCAACAAAAATGAAACGACTGTCTTCAATACTTTCTTTAGGGAACCATTTTTTTCTTTTATCTTTAGTTGCGCCCTGCAAATTAAGTAAGGCATGATTAAGAAAATAATTGGTCTGGGTTTCGTAGCAGTTCATGCCAATAAACATGATTGTGTCTGCGACTTCACTGTCTTCATAGCTATTGTTTAGCTCACCAATTCCCATATCACGGGTGGCATGACATTCTGAGTTATAGGCAGGACGGTTATGAATCCGTACCATTTTGGTTTTAAGGGCAGAGAACATATATTTACCTGAACCCCAGGTATTCTCAAAGCCTCCGCCTGCACCACCGTGGTCAAATGCGTTAAACATGATTTGATCAGCACCGTCTTTATCCAGAATGCGCTTGGTCACTCCAGCATAGATAGCCATTGCCTGCTTCCAGTCAAAATCTACCCAGTCATCGCCCGTAAAAAAGCGCGGATACTTGAGACGTTCCTTTGAAGCCCCTGTGTCATTGTACATAAGGCTTCCCATGGCTCCACCACGTGTTGAGGAGATGCCGCTATTAACCACACATTTTTTGTCAGGAATCATCATGATGTTATAGGACTGACCATCCTTGTCCTTAACTGTATTCGTCATGGCAGGTGTCATCGACAACTGCAGCGATCCGACTGGCTGGGTGAAGTCTATTCCCAATGCGTTCTGATTGGCTTTTCGCCCACCTTCTTTTCCTGTTGGCCATTTATAAGTATGATAGCCACATCCGACAATACAGAAGTGACAGGTCATATTGGTCTTTTGCGCATTGACTGGTGGTAATCCAATGCGGTCTTTAATTTTCTGAGTCATTCTATTTTCCTCTTATCCTCTGATAGTACCGTTACACTACATTTGCCTGGCGACCAAAAATCAAGCCATCAACACCCACCGCTTTTATATCACCTGATGCCTTGTCGTAAGACAACAGAATGCGGGGAAGATCTTCAGTAGCCTGACCGGTTACCATTTGCCCAGCTTTTTCGCTGTCAAACATGCTGAAATGGCAGGCACATTTAAACGTGCGCGTAGTGCTATCATAGTTAAGAGGACAGCCCATGTGATTGCACAGAATACTGTAGGCGACAATATCCTTGTCAGGCCCAACGCCACCAGGCACAGCATGACCCATACGAATCACAGCACAAGGTGAACTGTTATCGGGGTAATTGAAGCTAATGGCTTTATTAACGGGTAGCTGACTCGAGTTACTCACTGTTGTTTCCGGGTAATCCAGAATAATTCCAGTATCTGGCAGCTGGCTATTTTCTTTTGCCAGAGCATTGCCTGCGGAGCCCATTAACGGGATAGCTGCGGCTACACTAGAACTTTTTAAAAATTTCCGTCGAGTTATCTTTGACATAATTTGTAAAACCCCCTTGGTTTAATCTGGTTTAATTCAGTTTATTGTTCTTGTTTTTTTGTTCATGTTACTTGATGCAATTCATATATTATTTAATACAGATTAAACCCTTTTTATTTTTATTTTTACATCTGCCAATTGTTATAAATAAACATAGATTAACAATGTATATTTTAATATTGAAATATAGCCAAATGTTAATATTTGGCTGAGTTATGCCACAAACTGTATCGATTATTAATAGTAATTATATATGTATCTGTTAATTAAGATTATTATATGAAGAACAACCAGGAACACTCTATGTCTTGCAAGGTAAGTATTTTCCTTATAGGAATAAATCATGAGTAGAAACATATCCATATGAATTGAAAAAGTAAATATTGTTATAATAAATATACCCATAACAATAACAAAAATAATTGCCTATATTTGAATGTGTAAATATATAAAAAATGAAATAGACCAATATAGATTAACAGTGCAGGTAAATATTGATTGATTATCGACATATTGCTAGTGAAAGTCTGCCCAATCAGGACTGCTCAATGATAAGAGCATGAGATCAAATTGGGTTGTTTATTATGAATACTTTAGCATTGAGCAACTCCGATTATCGAAGTGTTTTTTTGATGGAAAACCATAAACGAGGGTTTTTAATAAACCTCATAAAGATGACTATGGAGCAGGTCATTAAACCTGGAAGGCCGGTTGAGCGCAAAAAGACGTACAAAGTGGAATTTCTAATAACAGGGAATACAAAAGACACCCTGTGAGCTATTTGGCAAATAAACTCTTATCTAACATAAGCAGCCATGAGCGTATAAAAAGTTGCCTCTGTTTTATTTGCAGATAAAGCATGTTTGCAAAACGACAGTAGCAACTCTTTATTGGCTAAAAGCTCTCATCAATCAGGATCAAGCACTCCATGCAATCGTTTTATGGCTTCCTGAAGATTTTTCATACTGGTTGCAAAAGAAAGTCGTACATAACCTGGGGCACCAAATGCAGAACCAGGGACTACTGCTACCTGTGCTTTTTCAATCAGAAATTCACTGAATTCAACATCATTACTGATCCCCAAACGCGCCATCACTTGTTCTACATTGGGTAAAATATAAAAAGTCCCCTGGCAAGGCAAGCACTTAATACCCTCTATTTCCAGCAGAGCCCTATAGATAAAATCATGTCGTTCCTTGAGCGTTGTAACCACTTTCTCAACAAAGGACTGATCGCCCTCAATGGCAGCAAGGGCGGCATATTGAGAGATAGATGAAGGATTAGAGGTACTTTGTGACTGTATGGTTTTCATTTTTTGTATCAGCAATTCAGGTCCAGCAACATAGCCGATACGCCATCCCGTCATTGAGTAAGCCTTGGACACCCCATTAAGTATAAAACCACGTTCATACAAGGCAGGACACATATTCAGAATATTCTTAAAAGGCGTTCCTTCCCATAACATGTGTTCATAAATATCATCAGTAGCAACAATCACTTTGGGATGTCGCTCCAGAATGACTCCCAGTTCAGCCAGCTCATCGGGCGTATAGTGAACACCTGCCGGATTCGATGGACTATTAATAAACATCAGACGGGTTTTATCAGTAATTGCCGCATCTAGTTGCCTCGGGGTGATTTTAAATCCCTGTTCAATATCAGCATTGATAAAAACAGGGCTACCGCCAGCCAGCTTGACAATATCAGGATAGGAAACCCAGTAAGGTGCGGGAATAATGACTTCATCACCGTCATTGAGAACTGCCTGCGCCAGGTTATAGAGGGTCTGCTTACAACCAGATGAGATCATCACCTGTTTCATGCTGTATTCGAGATTGTTTTCTCTGGCAAACTTATTGATGACGGCCTGTTTTAGTTCAGGGATACCATCAACAGCAGTATATTTTGTAAAGCCTCCATCAATGGCATCTTTAGCAGCCTGTTTAATATGTTCTGGTGTATCAAAATCAAGCTCACCCGCACCCATGCCGATAATATCATGTCCTGCAGCACGCAATTCAGCGGTTAGGGCAGCAAGAGATGAAGTCGTGGATGGATTCATCGGACGTACCCGTTCGGCAACTTGCAGATTTATCATAGTATTTCCTTGTGTGGTATTTTATTGTTCCAGGCTCACTTTAAGAGCATTATTTTAAGTACGGCCTATCACTAGAGTTTTAGGAGCAAAAGAACCGAATTATTTTCAAAAAAATGGTTTGACATAATGGTAGAAAAAACCTCCGTGCCTTGCCTAACTGTTTTTAAAATCAAAAAGGTGCAAGATGCAGTCTTCAGAAGGTAGTATAAATATTGAAGGCTACCATGAACACAAAAGAATACCTATATATCCCGTGAACAACTGTCCTAATGGGACACATTTTAACCGAAGCAGTACTCCCCCGGATCAAACAGCACCTTTATTAAACCACTTATTAGCCGCATGCTAAGCTCAACCGAGTTTGCAACAGATGCCTGACTGGTTTGTATTGTTTGGTATGGGCTTAAAAGCCATAAACCAGTTCTACATCATTTATTATAAAATATGCCAAAACCTATATTGTCATTAACTAGACATTGCACCAATTTCATACAAAGTCGTAAATATTTTCACCTTTGTATTGGTCTGTGAAAATGCCTGACAATGCCTATATAAGTACTTGTATCATTATCTCTGTTAAAGTAAGATACTTGATGTAATTACTAAATTATAGCTAAATAAGTATAACAATGACAATCACTATATCTGCTTTAGAAGATATTATTAGGAGATTTAGAGGGCTGAAAATACAATTTTAGCTAAAACTCTAATCTTAAACTTGGAGGGGAATATATGAATATATTGGTATTTTTAGCCGGTGTCTCTGTTGGTTGGGCTGCTGACAAACTGTATAGCTCTTATATTGCAAAAAAAACGCATTTAGATGAAGGGAATGAAACTCTTAAGGTTAAAGCTGAAGAAAAAGATAGTGCCGTAAAAAACATAAAGAAAGAAAAAACTAAAGCGAAGAAAAGTGAAACTGAAAAAGAGTCATTAACTGAAAAAAAAGAGTCATCAAAAGAAATACATGATGACCTTAGTCAGCTAAATGGTGTTGGTCCTAAATTGGCAGAAGCTCTGGATGCCATCGGTATCTATAATTATGAACAACTCTCCGAATCACCTGTTGATCTCCTGCTAGAACAGTTGCGGGAGACGGGCGGTAGATTTAGCAGACCTGGCATTTCAATCATAATAGAACGGGCAAAACAAGCTGCGAAAGAAAGATAAACAGAACGCCGACACTTGATTGATCGGCTTCCGTATAGAAAACAGATTGATCTTACTCAGAAAACATGTTAATCCTTTAAAAACATGATTAATGCTTAGCAACATCTTATGATATTCTGTAGTGAGGATTTTTAAACTGGGACTGCAGAGTCTATGTTTACAGGCCAGCTCATGATTGTGAGAGATTAAATGAAGAAAAAATCTATTCGAGTACGCAAACAGCCACATACAGAATGCACCCAATGCCCTATCCGGAAACTGGCTTTGTTTCAGGGCGTTCCTCTTGACCGCCTTGAATGGACACAAAAATATCGGGATCAACAGTTTGTTATACCATCTAAAGCCACCTTATACCGTGAAGGAACTGTAACGGACTATGTTTATACGCTGTTTGATGGTTGGATGGCTATGTACCAAACCTCCAAAGAGGGAAAACGGCAAATTCTTAGATTTGCACTGCCCGGCGATTTTCTTGGCTTTCAGACGGATCAAAGAGGTATGATTTCACACTCAGTGTCAGCCCTCACTGAATCAGTTGTTTGTGCATTTCCGCGTAGCCGGCTACAGGAAATGTTTGAAGAAACTCCCACATTGGCATTACGCCTTGCTTCGATGGGCTCCAGAGACATGAATTTATGCCAACATCATCAGGCATTTCGAAGCAGAAAGGATGCCTATGAAAGTATTGCCTTTTTATTACTGGAATTGTTTCACCGTACACGTGAACATATGAATCAAAATTATGACCCCGAAACTAACAGCGTTGTTTTTCCTCTGACTCAGGAAGACATTGGCGATGCTGTTGGATTAACCAATGTGCATGTTAATCGTATCCTTCGTCAGTTTCATAAACTAGGCCTGATTGATTGTCACCATAGAAGACTGCATATTCTCGACGAAGAAAAACTTTCAGATATGGGTGAATTTGATAAAAGTATGATTTCCAGCAAGTCTATGATCTATGGTCTGACCTCATAGTTGGTACTTTCAATATCCCCTGGATATATAACAGGTATAGTGCTTTGGCTACGGCCAAAAGATGTGGCATCTGATTGTGTAACGCTCCCTTTTTCCATTCGATTTCTATATAATGTATCTCTTCAAGACTCAGATTACGCACTTCATACAAACCCAGCTCTGGTTAATAAAGATGTATTAAAATCAACCACCAACGAAGTCACGGACATTATTAAAATATGCGATTGATTCAGTTCATCGAAAAAGAAACCAGCAAACCCTATAAGCAAATCCTGTTGATCGTTGCCATTGCCGGCATTGCCAATAGCTTGCTTCTGGGTATTGTCAACCATGCAACCCAGGCAGTTGCTGACAATGAAAACCTGACTCAATATTTTTGGCTGTATATGGTTGCCTTCGCACTCTTTCTTTATGCCCAATGGTTTGCTTTTGAGCGGGCTATTATTACCATTGAAGATGCTATTTATAATGTAAGAATTCGCCTGACCAGCAAAATCCGGCAAGTCGAATTACCTTTTATGGAAGAGCAGGGAAGTAATAGCCTGTATGCCCGTTTTACGCAAAGCGATATGCTGATATCCCAGTCGATTCCCCAGATCACAGGGGCTGCACAGATGTCTGTGTTGTTGATCTTTTCTTTTCTGTATCTGGCTTATATTTCCTTCTTTAGCTTTTTAATCTGCATGGCAGGCATTCTTGTCTCTGCAGCTCTGTTTCTGGCAAAAACCAGACGCATTACGGCATTGTTACAGGAAGTTAAGCAGAAGGAAGTAAGTTACTTTAAATCCATTTCACATCTGATCAACGGCTTTAAAGAAATCAAAATAAATCGCAAAAAAGGTCAGGAAATTTTACAAAATATAGCAACAGAATCAGCTGAAATAGAAAAAATTAAGCTGGAAGTTGGCAAACAGGAGTCCAGGCTCTGGGGACATGGGCGCATTCTTGTTTATACCTTGTTGCCCGTACTTATTTTTGTTATCCCCAGTATCACTGACATCCCTACAGATAACATCTACAAAATATCCTCAACTATTCTGTTTATTACTGGACCGATTGCTATTTTGATTAACATTATGCCTGTATTAAACAGGGTTAATCTGTCTATTGGCGAACTGGTTAGTCTTGAGGCAGAAATGGATCAAGTCATTAGCAAAGCATTTTCCAGGCATAATGGTGATGAGAAGGAAGAGAGATCCAGTGATCTTATTTTCTCTGATTTTAAAGAAATAAGCATGCAAAATGTCAGTTTTACCTACACCTCTGACTCTGGGGGCAGTTCTGATTTCTCCGCAGGCCCTTTTAATGAAACGATCTATAAAGGAGAATTAATCTTCATTATTGGCGGTAACGGAAGTGGTAAATCAACCTATCTCAAGCTATTGACAGGTTTGTATTATCCTGAAAATAGTAATCTGTTTGTTGATTCCATCGCTATTGATAAAACCAGTTACCCTGCCTACCGCGACTTGTTTTCTGCTATTTTTACCGATTTCCATCTTTTTGACAAATTCTATGGCATAGAAAACATTGATAGTAAAAAAGTCAATTACTGGCTAGAAAAGATGAAAATGCAGGACAAGGTAGAATACAAGGATGGCGGTTTCACTCGAACCAGCCTGTCAACCGGGCAAAGAAAGCGACTGGCCTTTATTGCTGCCATTCTGGAAGATAAGCCGATCCTGGTCATGGATGAGTTTGCTGCGGATCAGGATCCTCAGTTCCGCCAGTATTTTTATGAAACATTATTACCCGAGATTAAAGCAATGGGTAAAACAGTGATTGCTGTTACCCACGATGATCATTATTTTCATGTCGCAGATAGATTATTGAAAATGGAAGAAGGAAGAATGGTTAAATCAATGTAAGGGGTTTAGTGCACTTCCCCTCCAAATTAACCTTAGACAAAAAATGACCTAATTTAACCATTTAAATTCATATGAGTAGCCATAACAGCGTTAGAGCTCAGCCTCTGGGGCGTGGAAGCCTCACCAAAAATAACAAATAGCCCTAAAAGGGGTCTAGAGGATATTATATTAATAAGTGGAGATTATGATCGCTGACCTCCAGTTACCAGCTGCTACACTACGACAGGCAAGACCATTGAACTTAATCTTATTTTTTTTAAGTTCTTTTGATAGTGCTCTAATTACCTTTTTTAGCCAGCCTTTAGCTATGAACCCACTACCACCAAGAATTCCTGAGACAAGAGTTTTCATATTATCATTGCATTGAATGAGTGCTGTAATTGCCTTTTCAACAACAAGAACAGTCGATTCATTGAAGTCATTTTTATAGCTTTCAAACTGAGAATCATAACCATATATGATTTCAATAATTTTCAGTAAGTTATCCTTTTCTTCTGATGTTAGTGACATTATTTAATAACTCCATTTATTATTAATTTTTTAATTTCTATACTGGACATTCCATTTGTATAAAGTACGACAACTTGATTATTATTTTGTTTATCAACCAGAATAATAATTGATTTACTTTTACCTTCTCCCCAATAACCAATACCTTCTTTGGTTGTAAATTTTTTTATGCTAAATGGTGATATATTTTGATCAATTACAACTTCTTTTGATAAAAGTAAATCATCAATGAAACCTTTAGGCTCTTCACCATTAGTTTTTGATCCTAATAAATATTCAGGCCATGTACTCATATCAACATTATCAAACCCCGTACTTCTTGCTGTTACTGTTTCAACTGAAAAAGAGGCTTTGTTTTTTAATAAAAAGACTAAACCGCCAATAGAGCTGACTTTTGTTCCAGATAAAAATGAAAGTGGAATTTCAAGAGAGCCACTAGAACCTGTCCTAAACTCAATAATATCGCCATAATCTTTTTTTTCTAACACTAATGTTTCTACATTAATGGCAAAAGAAGAACAAGAAAAAAGCAATACTGTGAGAATAAGTCCTTTAAATTTAATCATATTTTTAGCTGTCCCTAGTTGTTAGATCTATATGTTCAGAGTAAAAACCGTAAATTGCTTATTTATTAGGCTTTCAATACTCTCCAGTCATCATGCCCTGAAGTGCCTGAGACTTCATGAGTCCAGATGATTTTACGATAAGTAAAGGAAACTGTTTCCAAATGTGTAAAATGAGCTTTACTTGGATCTTGACAGTTTGGCATGTTAGCCTGAATATCAACAATGATAGCATCTTCAAGTTCAATGGAAAAATAATGCTCCTGTGTTCCTGTTGCAGATGTTCGGTACCAATCAATTTTACATTTATTCATACGTTCACCACTGGTCAGTGCTGCATATAATAATGGTGATGCCTTATCAAAAACTTTAGTAATTACAATAGGGCCATGAACACGTTGTCCCGATGGTTGTCCACTTTGTGGATCACGGGGTAAAGTCACATTATGATTAAATGCTTCAACTAAAATCTGATCTTCATGACCTTCCTGATACACATTACCGACACTTTCCTCTGTAAAAGTACCTGCAGTGATCAAACCTTGTAGTTCACCTTCAATTGTCATATATGCGGGAGTTGGCATAATTTATATCCTTATATGTGGTTTGTGTTTTTTCAGACTATTTAAAATAAATCCATTTATATAAGGCAAAGTGAGTGCCAATAATTATAATTCTTTATAAATTAATGAGATATAAAGAATCTTAGATAAGAAGCAATAGATATAGAGCAAAAAATTGCTCACCAAAAGAGTAATTTGGTATTTTTTTGCTCACTCTGGCTAAGAGTCATATTTGATAGAGGTAATCCTTTCAAATTGGGCTGCTTGTCATTTTTTGGGATTCTTCCATTAGCTCCTTATATAATATTTATTTATTACTTGGGTCTAAGATTAATTTGGAGGGGATGTGCACTAAACCCCTGAAACTGATCCTGCCTTCTTTTCAGTCTGCTTTTTAATCCAGATCGATCAATGATGTCATTTTTTCCATCAGAATCAAAGATGCATTGTTATTAAATTGTTGGCCCTCTTCAATATAGCCCCAAACTGTGGCATCACTTTTCCAGCCGCCTTGTTTTTTGATGAGTTCAAAATCAATCCGCTCTCTGGCTGCTGAGGTAGATAGGCCACGCCTAAAGCTGTGACTGCTTAAATCTGGAACAAAATCAAAACCGCAATTTTGACCAATTGATTTTAATAGTGCATTAATAGAATTAGGATTTAAAGCCTTGTTATTAACCTGATCCCATCGATTAATGGGTCTGAACAGAACCCCCTCTGAAATTCCTGATACTTCTAACCATTTTTTAATTGCACTGGCAGGACAAACACGCTCATGTTCTGCATAAGGCAAAGCTCTAGGTAAACCTTGAGAAGATTGATCAGTTTTGGATTTTGACAATAGGATAATCAAGCCTTCTGGTTCCCAATTCATATCCTCAATAGTAATTGAAACCAGTTCACTGCGGCGGAAAGCACCAAAAAACCCGGTTAGGATAATGGCAATATCCCGCCATTTCTTTAGGGTGTCAGGTAACTGATCCAGATAGTTAATTATTTGTGCAATATGCTCTAATCTGAGGGCTTTTGCTTTGCGTTTCGGTTTTCCGTGTACTCGTCGAATGCCCTTCATGGTTTTCAGCACAATTGCCTCTTGCACCGGATTGGCAATCCCCTGAACACGATGCCATTGGCCTAATGCCGTAAGATGTAAATCCAGCGTTCTGGGATTAAGCACAGGTGCCTTATCCAAACAATAATTAACAATAACCTGAGAAGTAGTAGGCAATCGACCTCCCCACTTTTCAAATTGTCTAATGGCACTACGATAAGCTTTGCGGGTATTGTCAGCAGTAGCCGCCTGAAGGTAGTGATGAAGTGTCTCGTTTTTTACCAGCGTGTGTTCTTCAACATTATGCAATAACTGTTTTTCTGTGGGACCTGGATTAGAACTATCCATTTGCTTAAACCTGAAAAATAACTCAAATTTGAAAAATTGTATCTACGGTACAGTGTATTATTCTATAAATTTTATCATAACTTAGCATAATAGGTATTAAAATGGATAAAAATAGCAGTGTCTCAGACAATCAATTTCCATTACGTAATGAAAAAACTCATTTATCTACAATGGAATCTGAGTCACTCAAGATTTACCTTCAGGCTGCAACCTCTGACAATACCCGTAAAGTAAGCGATCATTCCCCGACGTCCTTCCAAGGTCTCCCTGAATAAAATATTCTTAAGCCTCCTGAAATTGAGTAGCCAGGAGGCTATTATGAACA
>JADGEM010000024.1 GCA_016744375.1 Gammaproteobacteria bacterium | reverse complement strand
CAGGGAAGTACTCGCAGCGTCCCCAGTTAGACGAACCAGTCTCGGGTGCAATCGGCAGGCTCAACCTTTGCCTGAACGCCCCTTTTCTTTTGATTTTAACCACACTCAAATTGCCGCTAAGGTAGTAAACCGTAAAGCAGTAGAAAAATATTTTTGTCTATCTTTAGCCATCAGGTATTCTTATTTAAGCACTTAGCCATTGTTTGAGTTCTGTTAATGATGAAACCTTTAGTATCTGACTTTTATCATCTAATTGCTTATCAATGCTTAAGTAATCAGTCAATGAAATGCAGTCTTTCTTACCTGCGTTAATAATGGGCCAAGGTGGAAAATCAGATTGAACAATCTGGTTTTCCATATGAGTTCGATCAGAATAAAATCGACTCAGATAATTTTCTGCCGGTATCTTTCGAATATAGGGGATAAATTCCTGAGGTAATTTATCCGGGGTGATAAAGGTGTTTTGTAAATACTCCTGTATCGGAGAGATAAATGACAAGCGGGTGTCAAAGTCAAAAATATAATATTGCTGGTGAATTTCTGCCAGCATAATGACATGATAATCCCAGATAACTGGAAGTGTCACAATGGTACTCTTTTGACTGAAGTGCTGTGGGCTTAGTTTTTGATTAAAGAGTGCGATTTTTTTTTCTGGATTCGTTATTATGAGTGCCCACATTTTATGAGAGCCGATCGTTGGTTGACCAGACGCTAGTGACTTTAACAGCTGCCAGATATTCTCTTCACAAAACAAAGAGGTATAAAGATATTGTGTTTTGCTATACTCTTGTTGCAGATTCATCGGTTTAATTAATCAGTCCAGGGCGGTTGGAAAATGACAAAAACCTATATTAAAGGCAAAGATGAGGCTTTGGAAGTCTCAATTGAAAAAATGCAGCAGCAGTTGCAGACACTGGGTTTTGATATTGAGGAAGCTCTTTGGTTAAACCCGGTCAGTAATATCTATTCGGTAAATATTCGAGATAAAAATTGTCCTTTATTATTTACCAATGGTAAGGGCAGTACAAAAAATGCCTGTCTCGCCAGTGCCCTGGGTGAATTTTTTGAACGTCTGAACTGTAATTATTTTTTCGCTGATTATTATCTTGGTAAAAACCTCGCGGATGCAGATTTTGTTCATTATCCAGATGAAAAATGGTTCCCGGCTAATGATGTGATTTATTCGAATGTATTAAATAAAACACTATGGCCATTTTACGATCCTGATAATCAATTAACACCAGACTCTCTGGTGGACACTAACTCAGGAAATTCAGAACGTGGTATTTGTGCTTTGCCTTTTGTTCGTCAACGTGATCAAAAGGTGACCTGGTTTCCGGTTAATATTATTGGCAATCTCTATGTCAGTAACGGTATGTCAGCGGGTAATAGCAAAATGGAAGCCCGTACTCAGGCTCTTTCAGAAATCTTTGAGCGTTATGTTAAAAATCGTATTATCTCTGAATGCATCAGTCTGCCTGATATTCCTGATGAGATCATAAAAATGTATCCTAAAGCCCATGCTGCAAAAGTAGAACTGGAGCAGGAAGGTTTTGTTATCGAGGTGAAGGATGCGTCCCTTGGTGGGCAATATCCGGTTATGTCTATCACAATGATTGAACCAGAGTCAGGTCGATGTCTGGTTTCATTTGGCGCTCATCCAAGCTTTGAGGTGGCCCTGGACAGAACCATGACTGAATTGCTTCAGGGACGTCGACTTGATTCACTCGATGGTTTTCAAACACCTTGCTTTGATAATGAGGCGGTGGCTGATCCTGTTAATCTGGAAACGCATTTCATCGATTCCAGTGGCTTGATCAGTTATGATTTTTTCAAAAAAGAAAAAGATTTTGATTTTGTTTATTGGGATTTTGACAGTAATACCCAATCAGAATTTGAATTTTTGTCAGACATGCTGGAGAACGAGAATAAAGAGATCTATATTGCAGACTATGAGCATCTGGGTGTTTATGGTTGTCGTATTCTGGTTCCTGGCATTTCTGAAATCTATCCGGTTGAAGAGCTGTCATGGCAGAATAACAACGAAGGCATAAATTTACGGGAGAGGATTTTAGCGCTGGGTGCTTTAAGTAGTGAACAGGCAGAAGAGTTACTGCAGGAGTTGGAAGAAAGTGATTTTAGTGATCATTCAGACATTTGCGGGCTGATTGGTATTGCTCCTGACCCTCAAAGTGTCTGGGAAAGTCTTAGGGTTGGTGAATTAAAAGCTATGTTGGCACTGCATATTGGTGATGATGAACAGGCTCTGGATTGGGCGCAATGGTGTCTGGATATGGAGCAGTTATCACCATCACGTGAAAAATTATATCGGGCACTGGCTGCCTTATTAGAAATTCAACTGGATGAAGATAAAGATCGGGCAATGTACCTTGACGGTCTGAATTCTCTTTATGGTCAGGAGACCATAGAGCGAAGCATAGCCCTGATTGATGGCCAGAGTCATTATGATGGCCTGTTTGATGCTGGCATGGCATTAGATGGTCTGGAACGTCATCAGAGCTTATTGGTCGCGTATGAGAAGTTACAGAAAGTGAAAAGGGGAGGTTATTAGATTAATCTATTTTTATTAACCTTAAAAAATAGGTCTGTTTTATTAATGCCTGATTGATTACAATTCGGATTAATACTTGCAAAGAAATAAAGTTGAGAAAAGATGAAAGAGAATTTTGCCAATATTATTACGGCAGTCGGTGAAGATCTGGAACGAGATGGTTTAAGAGATACCCCTGAACGAGCTGCTAAAGCTTTTCAATTTTTAACCCGCGGATATACTCAGGATCTTGATGAAGTGGTCAATGGAGCAATTTTCGATTCAGATAATGATGAAATGGTTCTGGTCAAAGATATTGAAGTTTATTCTTTATGCGAACATCACCTCTTGCCCTTTATCGGTAAATGTCATGTTGCCTACTTACCGCAGGGTAAAGTGATCGGCTTATCAAAAATTGCTCGTATTGTTGATATGTATGCACGCCGCTTACAGATTCAGGAGAATATGACTAAGCAGATTGCAGAGACGATTATGCATGTAACTGAGGCCAAAGGTGTGGGGGTCGTATTGGAAGCAAAACACCTGTGTATGATGATGCGGGGTGTTGAAAAACAAAATTCCATGATGACAACTTCAATGATGTTAGGTGCCTTTCGTGAGGCACAGGCGACCCGTTCTGAATTTCTACATTTAATTCGCTAAGGGAGTTAGGCCGGCATGTCCCGACAACTTGCAACAATTTCTATCAAAAATTTACGTTTAAGGACGTATATTGGCTTTAATGAGGAAGAAAAAAACAAGAAGCAGGATGTTATTGTCAATATTTCTCTGTTGTATGATGCAACCGCTGCCTCAGCAAGTGATTCCGTTGATGATGCGTGTAACTACAAAGTTCTGACAAAAAAAATTATTGCCCTGGTTGAAGACCGATCATTTGATTTGCTGGAAAAAATGGCCGGCGATATTATTACTATGATTAAGGCAATAGAAAAAGTGATGGAAGCGACGGTTGAAATAGACAAACCTCATGCTTTACGCTTCGCGGACTCTGTTTCGATTGAAATGAATTATAGGCGTTAGAGTTAAAATTTCCGATTAACAGAAAAGTGAGCCAGGGTCATCATGGCTGTTTTGTAATCTGAATCGGGGATGGTCTCCAGTTGTTTTATCGCGAGTTCAGCTTCTTTTTTCGCAATTTCACGAGTGTAATCCAGTGCGCCTGTCACTTCAATTGCCCGGGTAATCTCTTCGATTTGATCTAGACCACCTTGTTCGATTGCTTCTTTGATTAGTGTCGCCTGTTCTGGCGTACCGCGCAGCATGGCATAAATAAGCGGCAGAGTGGGCTTTCCTTCTGCCAGATCGTCCCCGACATTTTTTCCCATTTCATCACTGCTGGCGCTATAATCCAGAACATCATCTATCAGTTGGAATGCCGTCCCCAGATGCATGCCGTAATTGGCCATTGCCTGCTCTGTGGCTTCATCCTGCCCTGTTACTACAGCACCGAGTTGTGAGGCTGATTCAAATAATTTTGCTGTTTTATAGTGAATAACCTCGAGATAACGTGCTTCAGAGGTTGATGCGTCATTGCAATTAAGCAATTGTAAAACTTCACCTTCTGCAATAGTGTTCGTTGAGTGAGAAAGAATTTCCATCACTTTCATGCTGCCAACACCGACCATCATTTCAAATGCCCTGGAATAAAGAAAATCACCGACCAGTACACTGGCCGCATTACCAAAAAGTTCATTGGCAGTATCTTTTCCACGCCGGAGTTCAGATTCATCGACCACGTCATCGTGTAACAGCGTGGCGGTATGGATAAACTCAATGACAGTAGCCAGTGTGATGTCGTGCCTTTTACTGTTATTTGATGTGTCGGCAAAAGCATTTGCACTGAGTAGTACTAAAATCGGGCGGAGTCGTTTACCACCACTGTTGATAATGTACTGGCTGATCTGGTTGATTAACACAACTTCAGAATAAAGGCTGGTCTGAATCAGGTTATTGACCTGCTCCATATCACCTTTAATGAGTGTAAAAATGTCTTCAATAGTCATCGTGATAGAAAATTACAGTTAAATTACTAATAATAATGCTGGCCTGAATATATTTGACTCAAACAAAACAGGCAAACAATAAGAATAAATGTTATAACCACGGGATCGTATGTATCCATTGCGGCGCTGTCAAGTCAATCAGGGTGAAAAAGTATTCATTTTGTTTAATATTTAAATAAAGTGGTATAGGGTTTGACATGGATTACAAAAACACGCTAAAATTGATCGTCTTGGATTCATGGTTTTTGTTCAGTGGCACTGCTTTATATCAAACAGTAACAAAAAAACAAATGCCTAATATTATTTACTTTGGTATGTTTGGAGTAAGCGTATGTACGCAGTAATAAAAACTGGTGGTAAGCAGTATAAAGTAAGCGAAGGTCAAACGCTTAAAGTTGAGAAACTGGATGCGGAAGAAGGCGCCAGTATTGACTTGAATGAAATTTTAATGATTGCTGATGGCGATGATGTAAAAGTGGGTGCACCTTTTGTTGATGGTGGTAAGGTCACTGCAACTGTCGCTTCTCATGGTCGTGGCAAAAAAGTAATGATTGTTAAATTTAGACGTCGGAAGCATCATCGTAAACAGATGGGACACCGTCAATCTTATACTGAGCTTAAAATTGAGAAAATTTCTGCTTAAATTGTCTTGTCCATTAAGAGTGGCAAATAATAAGCATTGAAGTAAGGGTAGTAAAATGGCACATAAAAAAGCAGGCGGTAGTACCAGGAATGGACGTGATTCGGTATCAAAACGTCTTGGTGTAAAAAAATTTGGTGGTGAAATGGTTCTGGGTGGGAATATTTTAATCCGCCAGCGTGGAACAAAAGTTCACCCGGGCTTAAATGTTGGTATTGGTAAAGACGATACTTTATTTTCCAAGATTGACGGACGCGTTCTTTTTGAAACAAAAGGCCCTAAAAACCGTAAATTTGTTAGCGTTATTGCAGAGTAACTCTTTGCCGAGTCTTACTTTGTGAAAGTAAGCAGGCATAACAAATTTGAGTTTCTGGAAATGACATGATTTAATCTGCGTGTTACTGGAATCTAAAATTTGTTTGAACTAACATTAAAAGGCTCTGCCAGGATTCTGGCGGGGCCTTTTTGTTTTCTATTCTTGAGTATGGAATAAAAAAATGAAATTTATTGATGAAACGACCATAAAAGTTGAATCAGGTCAGGGTGGCAGAGGGATTGTCAGCTTTCGTCGTGAGAAGTACATTCCATTTGGTGGACCTGATGGTGGTGATGGTGGTGATGGCGGCTCTGTTTATCTTAGAGCCACTGATGGTCTAAACACTCTGGCTGACTTTCGCATGCTCCGTTTTTACAAAGCAAAAAATGGCCAGGCGGGACAAAGCAAAGAAAAAACCGGAAGGGGAGGCGATGATCTATATGTTGATGTGCCTGTCGGCACCAGTGTTATCGATATTGAGACTCAGGAGCTTCTGGGTGATCTGACTGAAGCTGGACAAGAGCTTATTGTTGCCCGAGGCGGCTTTCATGGACTGGGTAATACTCGCTTTAAAAGCAGTGTCAACCGGGCTCCTAGACAAAGTACTCTTGGGACACCAGCAGAGCGTCGGGACTTAAAGCTGGAATTAAAGGTTTTAGCTGATGTGGGCTTATTGGGCATGCCCAATGCCGGTAAGTCAACGTTTATTCGTGCTGTTTCTGAAGCTAAACCTAAAGTTGCTAATTATCCATTTACCACATTGATACCGAATCTGGGTGTTGTTAGTGTTGTGCCGCATCGCAGTTTTGTTGTGGCAGATATCCCGGGAGTCATTGAAGGGGCTTCAGAAGGTGCAGGCCTGGGTATTCGTTTTTTGAAACATGTTGCTCGCACTGGTTTATTATTGCATTTTGTTGATGTGATGCCTTATGACGGCACTGATCCTGCAGATAGCTTTAAAGCCATTGAAAAGGAATTAGAAAAATTTTCTGAAATTGCAGATAATGAAAAGCTCGACAAATTACTCGACAAAGAACGCTGGCTGGTCATTAATAAAACAGATTTGCTCAGTGATGCTGAGCGGGAAGAGACCTGCCGGGAAATTATAAACAAACTCAACTGGGATGGGCCCGTTTTTCAGATTTCGGCAATGAATAAGCAAGGCACTAAAGAGCTCTGTTTTGCTATTATGGATCATCTGGAATCCCAGGTTGGCTTTAAAGGTCGTTCTGATTCTGGTGATATTGAAGAAGACTATGAACAAATTACCAGCGGCACCTATGATGTTGTTACTGGAAAAATCATTAAGTGAGCGCTTTTAGTTGAAAATAACACAACGAAATCATTTACGTAAAACACGCCGTTGGGTGGTAAAAATAGGCAGTGCTCTGCTGACCAATGAAGGCAGTGGACTTGATTATGATGCTATTGCTTTATGGGTGAAACAGATGGCGGGTTTAATTGGCTCTACATCACAAACTGCGGAAGGAATAGAAATTGTTCTGGTTTCTTCTGGTGCAGTTGCAGAAGGAATGAAGCGTCTGGACTGGTCAGAACGTCCAGATTCTGTCTACAAGTTACAGGCCGCCGCCGCAGTGGGTCAAATGGGATTAATCCAGGCATATGAGTCACGATTCCAGGAACATAAATTACACACTGCTCAGATTTTATTAACCCATGATGATCTTTCTAATCGTAAACGTTATCTGAATGCTCGTTCTGTTTTATTAAAATTAATTACTCTGGGCATTGTTCCTGTGGTTAATGAAAATGATACGGTGGTCACCGATGAAATTCGTTTTGGTGATAATGATACGCTGGCAGCTCTGGTTGCAAATTTGATTGATGCCGATCTGCTGGTCATTTTAACGGATCAACATGGTATGTTTGACAGTGACCCAAGGCAAAACCTTCAGGCAAAACTGCTGACTGAAGTCGATGCTTTATCGCCTGAACTTGACGCTATGGCAGGTGATAGTAAAGGAGTACTCGGACGTGGGGGCATGGCAACTAAACTCAGGGCGGCACGTTTAGCGGCTCGCTCTGGCGCTGCAACCATTATTGCATCTGGCAGAGAAGATAATGTTCTGGGCAAGATATATCAGGGTGAAGCTGTTGGCACGCTTCTAATGGCAAACCAGGCACCTCTACTGGCGAGAAAACAGTGGTTGGCGGGGCACTTGCAAATGAAAGGTGAGTTGGTACTAGACAAAGGTGCTGCTGCGGTTTTAAAAAACAAAGGCTCCAGTTTGTTAGCCGTCGGTGTGGTTGATGTAATTGGTCAGTTTTCCCGGGGAGACATGGTTGTTTGCGTGGATGGCAGCGGGCAGGAAATTGCTCGTGGATTGATTAATTACAGCAGCAGTGATGCTGATAAAATAAAAGGTCTGGCGACCAGCAAAATTTCAGAAGCTTTGGGTTATGTGGATGAGCCAGAGCTGATCCACCGTGATAACATGATTGTAATTTAAATATTACTAAGAAGCACTTGATCTTTTAGTCAAAATATCGGATAATTTCGTGCTTTCAAAATCAGCCTTTAGATTAACACAGAATTTTAGGAGTAAGACCTTTGGCCAATTCAGCTCAATCAAAAAAACGCGCCCGCCAGGCAATTAAACGCCGTACCAGAAACGTTGCAAAACGTTCTGAGTTTCGTACTGTTTTAAAAACAACAACTTATGCAATCGAAGCAGGGGATAAAGATTCTGCTGCAAATGCACTTAAAACTGCAATACCTGTAATTGATGCTATGGTTAGTAAGGGACTTATCCATAAAAACAAGGCTGCCCGTCATAAGAGCCGTCTGAATGCTAAAGTTAAAGCACTTGGCTAAGCAGTTTGCTGTCAGTGTACAGTCTTAAAGGCTAAGTAGTATAAAAAGCCGGTCTCATTGAGTCCGGCTTTTTTTTGCATTGAAAAAAAATATCGGTTTATAAAACCAAAAGAAGGGAAGCGTTCGAATAAGTGCGTATAAAACGATGGCAAGGGAAGCTGGTGCAACTAACTGGGGGGACGCTGCGAGTACATCCATGTAGCGCTTGCTGTCGCCATCCATGGCTCCAAACACCCCATTTTGTTGTACCAGCTTCCCTCACAGTCTCTTAAGGCATTTATTCTCACTGGAAGTACCCAAAGTCAAAAGTAAAGCCACAGCACAATAACTCAAACAAAGGTAGTTCCAACACTTTTGACTATTCTTTTGATTTTAAGCGACACTCAAATCACCGCTGAGGTCATAAAGTTGACAGCTAAGATTACCTTAAAGTATGCAATAATGTGATGAACCTTATTGTTTTAAGCCATAACGCCTTTAAGTCATAACAAAAGGATCAATCTTAAATTGTTCAAATCCACTCTAATTGTCGGTCTTATGACACTGCTTTCACGAATACTGGGTTTTGCCCGGGATGTTATTTTTGCTCGTGAATTTGCAGCATCTGCTGGTATGGATGCTTTTTTAATCGCCTTTAAAATCCCCAATTTTATGCGTCGTCTCTTTGCAGAAGGTGCATTTAATCAGGCTTTTGTGCCCACCTTGGGTGAGTATAAAGAAAAGGGGGACAAAGAGGCGGTAGCTGATCTGATTCAGCATGTCTCAGGCACTTTAGGCGGCTGGCTTTTTCTTATTACTCTGGTTGGTGTGATTGCTGCGCCGATTGTCATTATGATTTTTGCACCGGGTTATCTGGATTCTCAGGATCAGTCCAAGTATGAATTAACGGTTAACCTCCTGCGGATCACTTTTCCTTATATTTTCTTTATTTCTCTAGTGGCTTTTGCCGGTGGTATTTTAAATACTTATGGTCAGTTTGCTGTGCCAGCATTTACGCCGGTGTTACTCAATCTGGTCTTGATCTCGGCAACCTTCTGGGTTGTTCCAATGATGGATGAGCCAGTTATGGGGCTGGCCATTGGTGTGTTTTTTTCCGGCTTGCTGCAGCTATTGTTTCAATTACCTTTTATCGGGCGGATGGGGTTTCTAAGATGGCCTCGCTGGAATCCGCAGCATGGCGGGGTAAAAAAGATTCTTAAGCTGATGTTGCCTGCAATTTTTGGCGCCTCAGTGGCGCAGATTAACTTATTGTTAGACACTATTATTGCTTCAATGCTAGTGACGGGAAGTATTTCCTGGCTGTATTATTCAGATCGTTTAATGGAGTTTCCACTGGGAATTCTGGGTGTGGCATTGGCCACGGTCATTTTACCCAGTTTGTCTAAACAGCATGTGGCAGAGTCTAAAGAGGAATTTTCTGCGACTTTGGATAAAGCCATTCGATGGGTTATTTATCTTGGCGTACCATCTGCTGTGGGCTTGTTTATGCTGGCGGCACCCATTATTACCACTCTCTTTGGTAGTGATAAGTTTCTTAAAATTGACATTGAAATGTCAGCCATGAGCTTGATGGCGTATAGTTTTGGTCTGGTGGGCTTTATTTTAGTAAAAGTGCTATTACCCGGATTTTACTCACGCCAGGATACTAAAACTCCGGTTAAAATTGGTATTAAAGCTCTGGTGATTAATATGGTATTTAATATATTGATCGTTGTGCCATGGTTTATGATGGATTATCCTGGGGCTCATGCTGGTCTGGCGATAGCGACCTCTATTTCTGCGTTCAGTAATGCCTTTCTACTGTACCGCTGGTTACGTAAGCATGGTGTTTATTCACCTGCAAATGGCTGGGCCAGGGTCTGGCTACAGGTAGTTGTGGGTAATAGTGTCATGTTGATGATTTTATGGATTGATCGATATAGTATTGAACAATGGCTGAGCTGGTCTACTTCAGAGCAAATTATACAGTTGCTGTTTAGTATAGGCCTTGCAATGGTTGCTTATTTTGCCTGCTTGTTTGTTTTGGGCGTGCGAAAGCGAAACTTTCTCCCTGCGAAGTAAAAACAATTCTACTCTAAGCGATCATATTGTTGTAAAATCACAGGTTTTACCATAGGTCTATCCGAGGCTTTTTAATAAGCAGTAGTCAGTCACTTAATTTATAGGGTACGAGACGGGAAATGGAAATAATTCGTGGATTGCACAATTTAAGCCGGCAGAAAAATGGCTGTGCTGCTACGATTGGTAATTTTGATGGGGTTCATAGCGGCCACCAGCATATCCTGACCCAGTTAACTCAAACGGCACAGAGTCGTCAGTTAGCTTCATTGGTTATTATTTTTGAGCCACAGCCACAGGAATTTTTTGCCCCTCAAAGTGCACCTGCCCGGCTGACCCGTTTTAGAGATAAAGCTGAAGTCATTGCAGACTGCGGTATTGATAAATTGCTGGTGATTCATTTTAATCCGGCATTTTGCCAGCTCAGTGCTGATGTTTTTGTAAAAAAAATCCTGGTTGATAAGCTGGGTGTTCAATATTTGCAAGTGGGTGATGACTTTCAGTTTGGCAAAGATCGCGGTGGCAATTTTAAGACATTGCAAAAAAGTGGTCGTGAATTTGGTTTTGAAGTAGAAAATACTCCGACCTTTTCAATTAATAATGAACGGGTCAGCAGTACTCGAATTCGTCATGCGCTTGAAGTGGGTGATATGGAATTAACGCGAACTTTATTAAAGCGGCCTTACTGGATGTCCGGTCATATTCAGCATGGTGCTAAGCGGGGTCGTACTATTGGTTTCCCGACAGCTAATGTTCCTTTGCATAGAAAGACACCGGCAGTATCCGGAGTCTTTGCTGTGAGACTATGGGGAAAGGATTTGGGCGTGTGTAAAAATACTCTTGCTGATGCCTCGGAAAGACAGGGTATTAATGGCATTGCTAATATTGGGTATCGGCCAACAGTTGATGGTAAAAAAGGTTTGCTTGAAGTGCACCTGTTTGATTTTGATGGTGATTTATACGGCAAGCTGGTCCATGTGGATTTTTTACATAAAATTCGGGACGAAATGAAGTTTGATTCTTTTGAAATTTTAAAAGAACAGATTTTAAATGATGCAGTTGAAGCAAAAAAATATTTTGTTTCAGCTTAAAAAATAGTGTTACAAAAAAGTATCTTCAAGAAAGAGAGAGAGCAGTGAGTAAGCAGAATATCTATAAAGAAACTTTGAACTTACCTAAGACCAAATTTGCTATGAAGGGAAATCTGGCTCAGCGTGAACCCAATATGTTGAAACAGTGGGAAGAGAATGATCTTTATAACAAATTGCGTAAAATCGCCGCAGGGCGTCCAAAATTTATTTTACATGACGGCCCTCCTTATGCCAATGGCAATATTCATATTGGCCATGCGGTTAACAAGATCCTTAAAGATATTATTATTAAATCTCAAACTCTTGGTGGCTATGATGCGCCCTATATTCCTGGCTGGGATTGTCATGGTTTACCGATTGAGCTGAATGTTGAGAAAAAACTGGGCAAGCCGGGTGTTAAAGTGGATGTTAAGACATTCCGAAATGGCTGTCGTGACTATGCTCGCAAACAAGTGACCGGACAAAAAGAAGATTTTAAACGCCTTGGTGTTATGGGGGATTGGGATAATCCATATTTGACTATGGACTACCATTTTGAAGCCAATATCATCCGTACACTGGGTAAAATTATTGATAAGGGGCATTTGCATAAAGGCTCCAAGCCGGTTCATTGGTGCACTGACTGTGGTTCGGCTTTGGCAGAAGCTGAAGTTGAGTACGAAGATAAAAAATCTCCGGCTATTGATGTGCGTTTTGAAGTGATTGATCAGTCAGCGGTGCAGTCAATTTTTGGTGCAGCAGATTCCGATTTGAAAATCAGTGCTGTTATCTGGACCACAACGCCCTGGACTTTACCGGCGAACCAGGCGGTTGCCCTGCATGCTGACTTTGACTATGTTCTGGTGAATACCGGAATGGATCGATTGATCCTGGCTGAAGATCTCTATGAAAGTGCGATGAATCGCTATGGTGTTGAAGATTTTGAAGTACTGGGTCGTTGCAAAGGGGCTGAACTGGAACATCAGAAATTACAACACCCGTTCTATGAGCGTCAGGTGCCGGTTATACTGGGTGAGCATGTGACTGCTGATTCGGGTACAGGAGCGGTCCATACTGCTCCGGGACATGGCCAGGAAGATTATAGTGTGGGTCTCAAATATGATCTTGAAGTCGATAATCCGGTTGGGCCTAATGGCTGTTTTGTCAGTGGCACTGAATTATTTGAAGGTCAGCACATTTTTAAAGCCAATCCAATGGTTGTGGACGTTCTCAAAGAGAAGGGTGTCCTGCTGAATTATGAAGAGCTTTTGCACAGTTATCCTCATTGCTGGCGTCATAAAACCCCTATTATGTTTCGTGCTACACCGCAGTGGTTTATCAGTATGGATCAAAGTGGCTTACGTGGGCTGGCGATTGAGGCGGCACAAAAAACAGTCTGGTTGCCGGACTGGGGTAAGGCTCGTATTGAAGGGATGATGGAGAGTCGGCCGGATTGGTGTATTTCCCGCCAGAGGACCTGGGGGGTGCCTATTGCAGTGTTTGTTCATAATGAAACACAGGAACTGCATCCTGATACGGCTAAGCTGATTGAAACAGTCGCTCAACGAGTGTCTGAAAATGGTATTGATGACTGGTTTGAACTGGATGCGGCAGAGCTGATTGGTGATGATGCTAAAAATTACAGTAAAGTAATGGACACTCTGGATGTCTGGTTTGATTCTGGTGTAACCCATGCCTGTGTGATTAATGAACGAGAAGAGCTGCAGTTTCCAGCGGATCTCTATCTTGAAGGTTCTGATCAGCATCGAGGCTGGTTTCAGTCCTCCTTACTGACTTCAGTAGCCGTTAATGATGTGGCCCCCTATAAAGAAGTTCTGACGCATGGTTTTGTTGTGGATGCTCAGGGCAAAAAAATGTCCAAATCAAAGGGTAATGTTGTTGCACCGCAGAAAATTATGAAAACTTTGGGGGCTGATATTCTCAGACTCTGGGTTTCATCAACAGACTATACTGGTGAAATCACGGTATCGGATGAAATTTTAAAACGAACTGCAGATGCCTATCGCCGTATCCGCAATACTGCACGCTTTATGCTGGCTAATATGGATGGTTTCGACCCATCTGAAAATCGCGTTGCTGTAGCAAGCATGCTGCCACTTGATCGCTGGATTCTCGTCAAAGCAGAGTATTTGCAGCAGGAGATTATTGCTGCTTATGAGCAATATGAATTTCATCTGGTTTATCAGAAAGTCCATAATTTCTGCGCCATGGATCTGGGGGCATTTTATCTGGATGTGATCAAGGATCGTCAGTATACAACTCAGGAAGATAGTATTGCTCGGCGTTCGGCGCAAACGTCTCTGCATCATATTATTGAAGCCATGACCCGTTGGATTGCCCCGATTCTGAGTTTTACTGCGGAGGAGCTTTGGGATTTTATTCCCGGAGAGCATACGGAGTCTGTTTTCTTTGAAACCTGGTATGCATTTCCTGGAGAAGTTCAGGATGAAATGGATGATACCTTTTGGCAACAGATTTTAAAAGTTCGTGTTGCCTGCAGTAAAGAGATGGAAAAACTTCGCTCTGACAAAACCATTGGTTCTTCGCTGGATGCTGAAGTGGATCTGTATTGTGATGCACCAAATAAGGCACTGTTAGCCAAACTGGAAAATGAATTACGATTTGTTCTGATCACTTCCGAAGTCCGTTTGCATGATTTCGCAGACAAGCCTGAAGAGGCGGTTGAATTGGAAGAACTCCCCGGAGTCGCCTTAAGCGTAAAAGCTTCTGAACAGACTAAGTGTGTTCGCTGCTGGCACCATCGAGAAGATGTTGGCCGCAATAGTGAACATCCTGAACTCTGCGGCCGCTGTGTGGAAAATGTTTCCGGTGAGGGTGAAGTTCGCCATTATGCCTAGGAGCCTTCAGCCAAATAAGAGCCTTCAGCCAAATATGAGCCTTCAGCACAGTATCAGGAGCCTAAACAGCTTATGTTGAAATGGTTATGGTTGACCGCACTCATTATTGCCCTGGATCTGAGTACAAAAGCAGTTATTAGTCAGAATTTTAGTTTATATGAAACCCTATCGGTAATACCCGGCTGGTTTAATCTGACTCTGGCACATAATTCGGGTGCAGCATTCAGTTTTCTGGCAAATGAATCAGGCTGGCAGAGATGGTTTTTTGCTATTATTGCACTTGTGGTCAGTGCGGTGATTTTTTTCTGGATGAAGCGTCTCCAGATTCATGAGCGTTGGCTTGCAATTTCCCTTGCTCTAGTTCTCGGCGGTGCGCTAGGCAATCTCTGGGACCGATTAACCCTGGGCTATGTGGTTGATTTCCTGGATTTCTACTACCAGAGCAACCCCCAAACCCAGCCCATGCACTGGCCGGCCTTTAATGTTGCAGACATGGCGATTAGCATCGGTGCATTTATGCTTATTATTGATGCGTTTTTTTGTAAAGAGCCTTTAGCGGATGACAAAGACCCTTCAGCTAAACATGAGCCTTCAGCGGATAAAAAGTCTTTAGCAGAAAAAAAGATTTCATCAGATTAAGAACTGATGTTTAAAGGAGGTCGGGCATTAGCCCGTTAATTGACTCCCTGAAGGGCGATCTGCAATGACAGTGTTCATTAGATATGTATTTGAAAATTAACGATATAATTAAAGGGTAAGCATTGATAACTCCTGATTCAAGTAAAAAACAAGTTGATAACGACAGTTCCGTTACTATTCATTTCAGCCTTACTCTGGCTGATGGCACTGCTGTTGATGGTACACAAGACGGTGAACCCATGACGTTTACCATGGGGGATGGTTCCATGATCAGTGCTCTGGAGCAAGTGATTATGGGCTTATCTGTCGGTGATAAACAGCAGGTTAGTCTGGATCCCCGTGATACCTTTGGCTTCCCTGATGAAGATAATAAGCACTGGATGGATAGATCAGAATTCGCTCTGGATGTTGAGCTTGAAGAAGGTCTAATGATTGAGTTTGGCACCCCGGCAGGCGATCAGGTTCCAGGTATTCTGGTGGAAATTGAAGAAGATAAAGTGCTTGTGGATTTCAACCATCCACTGGCAGGACATGAAGTTATTTTTTCAGTTGAGATTATCGATATTAAATAATCTTTGTTTCAACAAGTGCCATTTTGCTGTTTAGACCGGGATGTTCAACAGAGCTTGCTGCTTTGATTGCTTTTTCCTCACTGGTACGAACTTCCATTAGAGTCGAACATATTATCTTATTCATTTCATCTGTATGATAGTCTAAAACTCCTGAAAACAGGCACTATTGAGTATAAATAGTGCCAATTTTTAAATTATGGCATCCTGCCAAAACTCTATTAAGTTCCATCTTACATACTGCACATTATAAATGTCCATTTCTATGTTTAGAGCACTTTAATCTAGAAAAATTATTTTTGTGCTTACCCTGAGAAAATCGTCCTTACTGGATTGATGTTTATTTTTTCATAAGGGCCTAAACTGTACAGTATTTATTAGTCTGGTTTGTCCTGTTCCTTCAGGCACTTTTCAGGCTGATAAAGAGTATAATGTGTTCCATTTTTTAGTACCACAAGAAATATCTGATAAAATTGTAGGAGCAATCTGATTTTTTTGTCAGACTATTGCTCCAGTTAAAATGAAGGATATGTATGCATATAAAACAAATGCAGCTTAAATTAGCCAACCCACGAGGTTTTTGTGCCGGTGTTGATCGAGCGATTGAAATTGTGGAACGAGCATTGACCTTGTTCGGTGCTCCCATCTACGTACGTCATGAAGTGGTCCATAATCGTGCCGTAGTAGAGTCATTAAAAAATCGTGGAGCCGTATTTGTGGATGAACTCAGTGATGTGCCTGATGGCATGATTGTCATTTTTAGTGCTCATGGGGTTTCCAGAGCGGTTAAAGAAGAAGCGGGTGCTCGTGATGTCAAAGTATTTGATGCGACCTGCCCATTAGTTACTAAGGTTCATCTTGAGGTGACTCGTTTTAGTAAAGTTGGTATTGAGTGTATTCTTATCGGTCATGCAGGCCACCCGGAAGTTGAAGGCACCATGGGGCAATATGAACACCAGCACGGGGGTGATATTTACCTGATTGAAACCCCCGAAGATGTGGCACCGCTGAATGTTAATAACCCTGAGAAATTAGCCTATGTCAGTCAGACGACACTATCGATGGATGATACCTATGACATTATCGGTGCTCTGAAAGCTAAATTCCCAAAAATAACGGGTCCTAAAAAAAATGACATCTGTTATGCCACCCAGAGTCGACAGGATGCTGTGAAAAAAATGTCACAAACAGCTGATTTGATTTTAGTTGTTGGTTCTCCGAATAGTTCTAACTCAAACCGCTTGAAAGAAGTTGCTCAAAAACAGGGGGCAGATGCTTATCTTATTGACTCAGCAAATGAAATAGATAAAAAGTGGCTGGAGAAATGTCACTCAGTTGGTGTCACTGCGGGTGCTTCAGCGCCAGAGTACCTGGTGGAAGAGGTGGTTGCATTCCTTAGACAACAAGGTATTAATGTTAAAAATATTGAGTCAGGAGAAAAAGAAACGGTTGTTTTTTCCTTGCCGAAGGAGTTACAGGCAGTACCTGGAAAATAAGAGAACCAGCTCACAGAATTAAGGCAATAATAATGGCTTATCGTGTATAAATAACCAGTTATCTTAAACCAGGTGACAATCGAAACTGTTAGCGGTATAAATAAACTACAAAGAATTATCAATTGCTCATATTACGGAATAATTTGGCTTTCAGATAAATCATTTTGGCTTTCAGATAAGAGGTAAGCAAGTGAAGATAAGATCACCATTAATAAGTCATACTCGTGGCTTCTCTCTCGTTGAACTCTTGATAACTATTATTATTGCAGGTGTTCTTGTTACAGTTGCCGGCCCCGGTTTTATGAGTTTGATCGAAGGTACGGCAGCTTCAACTGTGGTCAGTGATTTGCATTCAAGTCTTGTGTATGCTCGCAGTGAAGCCATCAAGCGTGAAGCGGATGTTGCACTTGTCAATTTATCATCCGGGTGGAACGATGGCTGGGAAGTTTTTATTGATGTCAATAATAATGGTAGCAAAGATGGAGGTGAGCAGGTATTGCTTACATACAATGTGAGTAATCCTAATGTCAGCATTACAGCCGCTGCAGGTGCTTCCAGCGGCATGCGCTACAGGCCTTCGGGGCGTGCATCTGCTGATTTTGATATAGATGGTGATTTTTTTACAATTGCAGCATCGGATACGACCCGGTATGTTTGCTTTTCCCTGACCGGGAGGCCCCACGTTAAAGAGGATCCATGTTAAAGATGAGGCATGCGGTTCTTAATATAAAAGCTGAGATAATAGTTAAAATAAAGGGTGCGGCTTGTGATTAAAAATAATAAAGGTTTTTCATTAATTGAAGTAATGGTTGCCGTGGTGGTGGTCGGGATTGGCTTACTGGGCCTGGCTAAATTGCAAATAACGGCCTTACAAAATTCCAGCCATGCGGGTTATCGCTCCAATGCAACTGATTTGGCAAGCTCCATCGCAGAACGTATTAAAGCAAATGTCAGTGCAGATAATAATTATGTTTCGGCGGCAATAGGGGCCTGCCCGGCAATGCCAACAAGGTGTGCAATGCCGCCAAATGGCTCTTTAAGCGACGCTGCTAATTGTTCAATCTCAGATATGGCAAGTTATGATTTATGGGAAATTCGCTGTGCAAATGGGGTTAAAGATGCCTTGCCGGAAGGCACATTGAGTATTGCCTGTAATGATAGTGATACGGCAGATGCTGATGCCTGTACACCAAATTCAAGCTTTTTGATCACGATAAATTGGACTAACCAAAATGGAAATAATGAAGACGTTGTAATGACCATTGTTCCAGGAGCACCAGCACAATGAGAATGCAGAGACAAAAAAATGGTGGCTATTCACTGATTACACTATTGATTGCCAGTGTTATCGGCTTGATTGTTATGGGAGGCATTGGTGGTGTTTATATGTCAAGCCAAAACACTTACCGCTTTCGAGAGGCTGTGGCATTGGGTAATGAGAATGCCAGCTTTGCAACTAATGACTTACGTTATCATTTGGTTATGGCCGGTCGTGAAATCCCTTCATCCGCTGATTCCCCTACTAATTATGCTGATGATGTTGACGATGGTGATCGAACCTTTCCCTTAGTTGCTGCTGATGGTAGCAGTAGTGGCTCGACCACTGGAATTGTTGATAAAGATGATAATGGTTCCAGCATTATTGCTGTACGCTATGCTTCAGGCCCCGCTCCCTGCAGTGACAGTGCTCCAGTCACTGCGACCACAACTGTTCGTTTTTATATCGATCAAGATGCTGATGGTGAAGATGTACTTTATTGCGAAAGAGTTGAAGCAGGGGTTAAGCGTCCCATGGTTTCAGGTATTGTGCGAATGCGTGTCCTTTATGGTGTTGATACTGATGATGATGGTTTTGCTAATCAGTATCTGTCGGCACAGAATGTAGCTGGAGCCCAATGGGCTACGATTACGGCCATTCGAGTTGGAATGATCGTGAGGGCGGATCAAGATACAGAAGTCCCGTCTGAATTTCAGGGAACACTTCCAAGTAATATGAATTTATTGGGGAGCTCTTTTGCATTACCTGATACGACACATCATTATAAGTCAGTGAATACAACCGTTGTGTTGCGTAATTTAAATACCACAGTGAGCAGACAATAGACTGTTTTAGTCGATTATAAAAGAAAAAGGTAAGTACTATGTGTCACTATTCAATCAAGCATCGCTCTGATAAGCATCATTCAGGCGGGTTCAGAAGGCAGCAAGGTGCTGCACTACTTATGAGTATGGTCTTTTTGATGATATTAACCCTATTGAGTGTCAGTGCGATGAAAAATAGTATGCTGGAAACAAAAATTGCAGCCAATCATCAGCATAAAATGCTCAGTTTTCAGTCACAGGAAAGTGCTTTTGCCAGACTGCTTGGACCCGATCCTGAGGTCAGTCGTCCATTGACCATTGCCGCTGCCCCAACAATGAACAGTAATTATTTTGTTTCAAGTGGTGTGACGAACCAGCCTGACCTGTCAGCTGATGTCAGGATGGATTTTGTTGAAAAAAGCACACCCGGGCAATACAAGTACTCTGGATATGGTCTCAATATTGTGACCTTAAAATTTAATGCAGATGCTTTTGGAAAAGTGGATAACTCAGGCGCAAAAACACATGGTCGCATGCAGGTTGCACTAATTCGTGATTAGTATTTGATGCTCAGGATACCGTTCTGGAAAATGACACTGAGATAGTGTTAAGGAGAAAGACAAATGTTACAGAAAAATAAAATTCAAGGCACATTAAGCAAAATTCTGCTTAACAGCCTGGCTTTGGGAGTGTTGATGTCAAATTCTGTATTTGCAGATGATGTCGAAATTTATGTTGAGGAACCCCCCACACCTTTGCCGCCCAATGTCCTCTTTATTCTGGATGAATCCGGTAGTATGGGATGGGATACAGACAGTAATTGGGTTCCAGATACAGATCCGACACAACGTAACTATCGTCTAAGAGCAGCGTTAAAAGATTTATTTGATGATACGGATATGGAGAATATTACTGCCGGTCTTTTAGGCTACACCGCTGGTACGACCGGTATCAGAGTTTTGAGTGACTTTAAACTTGTTGCTGATCATCGTATTGCATTGAAAGCATCGGTTGACACTACTGTACATGGTGGAGGAACACCGACTGTATTGGCAATATCTACAGGAGTAGACTGGTTTAAAGATGACTTATCAGGGCAAACATCCCCGATTGGCACTGATCCAAAAAATAATTGGTGCCGTTCTAATCATATAGTGTTGTTGACGGATGGTCGTCCAAATTCTAATACATTGACTACATACCCAACAGCAAGTGATACTTGTGCAAGCGATACCTTATCACGCGGGGCTGATGGCCAGTGTGCTAGAGAAATTTCAGCCTGGGGCTATGCTGCCGATTTGAAAACTGGTGGTGCCTGGGATACAGGACTTGCAGAGGGTAAAAAGCAGAATATTACGACTCATACCATTGGTTTTGATACCTCTGATGTGGCACTTGAAAATTTTATGAAAAGCGTTGCTGATAACGGTGGACCATCAGCTGAAAATCGCTACTATCCTGCCACCAGCGCGGATGAATTAGCTGAGGTTTTTAAAACTATTATTGCAGGAGCTATAACAAATATTGAGTATACCTATAATGCTCCAGTGATTCCTTTTAATCCGAGCGATACGGCAGTGAGTGGTGAGTTTGTTTATGTTCCGATTTTTGAGCCTGGAGTCAATAAGTTCTGGAAAGGTAATTTAAAAAAATATAAGTTTTCAACCGATGATGATGGTATCAAAATCATGAATGACTCGGATGTTTCTGTAACTGACCCCGATACTCTGGCCTTTGTGGATTCCAATGACTTGTGGAATTCGGGTGCTTCAGATGAAGCTAAAGCTCTGGTTGGCGGAGCCGCATCTCATATGACAGGCACAAGAGTATTGTACAGTAATATTGATGCCGGTGAGCCTCGATTGACAGAGGATGTTAATCGGGTGACTGATAGCAACTCTACTATTACTGCGGCGATGTTAGCATCGACTCCTGAAAGAACAGCTGTACTAAACTGGGTTAACTGGATTGATATTAGTGCCACTCATCCAGATGTTGAATCTCTTGAAGGTAAAATGGGTGCGCTGTTACATTCTAAGCCAGTTGTTGTTGAGTATAGTGGTGGTGATCTAGTCTTTGTCACAGGCACCGATGGTATTTTAAAAGCGATCAATACCTCAGATGGTACTGAAGTCTGGAGCTTTATTCCTCAAGATTTATTGTCTGGGCTGCCAACGATTTTTACTAATGCCGAAGATACAATACCTTATTATGGTCTTGATGGACCGATAACAAGTTATGAAGTAGGAAGCAATAAATACCTTGTTTTCGGTATGCGCCGTGGAGGTCATGCTTATTATGCCCTGGATATTACCAGTCGCAGCAGTCCTGTTTTTGCCTGGAAGATTGATAATACCAGTACTGGTTTTACCAATATGGGGCAAACCTGGTCTAAGCCTCTTTTTGTAAAAATGAATTTTTCCGGCACGGGCGGTGGTGAAGAAGATGTCCTGGTGTTTGGCGGTGGTTATGATGAAAATCAGGATGCAACGACCATTCGTGTTGATGATACCGAGGGCAATTCTATTTTTATCATTAATCCTGTAACAGGTGCTCTAATTAAGGATATTAGTAATACAGGGGCTGACCTGAATATTACTGATATGAAAAATGGTATCGCAGGAGATATCTTGGCAGTTGATATTAATGCCAATGGTGTTATCGATCGTCTCTATGCTGCGGGTGTTGGTGGGCGTATTATTCGTGTTGATATACCGGATAGTAAATTTATTGACCATACTTTCTCTGGTAGTGTTATCGCTGATATTAATGCGGATGCGACCAGCAGTGATTTCAGACGTTTTTTCAATACACCGGAAGTCGGCTTTTTCTCTAAAGGCAGTGCACAGTATCTCCCCATTTTAATTGGTTCAGGTAATCGTCCTAACCCTAAAAGTACTGCTGTTATTGATCGTTTTTATATGATTCAGGATAAAGCAGTCTGGAGAGCCCCCTTAGATGATACCAATGGTAATGGCGTCAAAGACGCTGGAGAAACCATTGATTATCATAATGTCGGTGCTTACGAAAGTAATGCCTCTGTGGATGCCTCGGGCTTCTTTGTGGCAGGAACAAATGGCGGTGAACTCTATAATGCCACAGCGAATTTGGTTCAGGATGGTACTGCAACTGAAAAGCTAGAGAATTCAGTGTTAGTAAAAGGTGATTCTGGCTGGTTTATTGATTTAAGTGAGGCAGAAAAGTCATTTTCAAAAGCAAAACTGTATGCTTCAGTCGTGTTGTTTACAACCTTCAGCAGTGAGTTAACAGATGATATTGATCGCTGTGTGATTAATAGTGCCATTGGTATATCAAACCTGTACGCTGTTAGTCTGACTGATGCGACGGCTGTTTTTGCAGAATTTGATGGTGACGATTCAACTCTGGCAAAAAGTGATCGTACCCCAGGAGGACTAAAAATCCCTGGTCTGCCACCCTCACCCGGACTCGTCTTTGGTGAGAAAAAGACACGTGCTATTGTTGGTCTTGAAGACATTGCTGAATGGGATGACCGTTTCCATGCCATTTTCTGGGAGGAGGTTCTTGATGAATAATAATAAAATCATACAAGCGGGGGGCTTTTCTCTCATAGAGCTAATGATCATCGTTGCTATTATTGCTATCCTGGCTTCGATTGCTGTGCCAGGTTACAGGGAGCATGTTCTTGCTGCCGGACGTGCAGATGGCACTGCAGCATTATTGGATGGAGCACAGAAAATGGAAGTGTTCTATGCCAGTAATGCCAGTTATACGACGACCATGACAGATGTAGATATTGACTCAAGCAGTAAGGATGGGAAGTTTTCCATTGCGATTAGTGGTGCAAGCGGAGGCTGTCCTATAACAAGTTGTTATCAGTTGACCGCTACGGCTACAGGCACTCAGGCTGATGATGATGCTAAAGCCTTTCGCCTGGGATCAGACGGTACTGAAGAATGGTCCAATGGCAGTACATGGAGTATAGGCTGGAGCGTAGATTAAGGTTCTTTTTTTATAAGTTTCACTTATTTTATCAATATAGGGGATGGTGGAATTATTTTTTATTCCCTCCATTCCCTTTTTTGGTTAAAATTCTATCTCTATGAACAAGACAATTATTATTGGTGCCGGTATTATCGGCATGCTCACGGCCCGCATACTCTGTAAAGCGGGTATCTCTGTTACTATTATCGAACAGGGGTATGCGGGTCAGGAATCTTCCTGGGCCGGTGGTGGTATTATTTCACCACTTTACCCCTGGCGTTATAGTGAGCCTGTGACCCGTCTGGCAAAGTGGGGTCAAAAAAATTACCCTGAAAACTTGAATGAAATTCATTTGAATTCTGGTGTTGATCCGGAATATACCGAAAGTGGTTTATTGTATCTGGACATTGAAGAAGAGCTTGAGCAGGCCAGTTTATGGGAACAAAAACAAGGTTATGATTTTGATACTTTATCCGGTGAGGATTTAAGAAGAATTGAACCAGGTCTGGGTCTAGCGCCTGATTCTGATAAAACAGGCTGGTTTACGCCATCAATTGCGCAAGTTAGAAACCCCAGGCTGGTCAGAGCATTGCAAGAAGATTTACTTCGTTTAGGGGTCACTATTGAACAACAAACACAGGCCCTATCTTTTATTAGTGAAAAGGGGTGTGTTAATGGTGTTCTGACTGACAAAGGTTCTTTTTATGGGGATCAGGTTGTTGTGGCAGGCGGTGCATGGAGTGCCCGCTTATTAGAAAAATGGATCAAGACACCTAAGATTGCCCCGGTTAAGGGCCAGATGATTGTTTTTAAGGCAGAGCCCGGAGTGGTCTCAAGAATTGTTTTAAGTAAAGGACGTTATGTTATCCCTCGCAAGGATGGTCGAGTGGTACTGGGTAGTACACTTGAATTCAATGATTTTGATAAAACCACCACCGATGATGTGCTGCAGGAGTTAAGGCAGGAAGCCTGTCGAATTATTCCTGCTCTAAGAAATTATCCTGTGGAAAAACAATGGGCAGGTCTGCGTCCCGGTTCAATTGACGGAGTGCCTTATATTGGAGAGCATCCTGAACTAAAGAACTTGTATCTTAATGCCGGGCACTTTCGCAATGGGGTTGTTATTGGTCTGGCATCATGCCAGCTGCTGGTTAACCAGCTGTTAGGGCAGAAAGCAATCGTTGACCCGATACCCTATAGACTGACTGAAGAACGTCTGGTTAGTGATAGCAAAGACATCGATCTGCGCTTAGCGATTTAAGATGTTTTTTCAAAGCGTAGAGAAAAATCAATGGCCCTCAAGTGTTTTGTGATAGCGCCCGTTGAGATATAATCAACGCCAATCTGTGCTAAATCTCCCAGTCTTTCGTGAGTAATGTTGCCGGAAACTTCCAGCTTAGCTGGATTTATATTTGACTGATTGAGTGAAACCGCTTGTCGCAGCAGGTCATTGTCCATATTATCCAGCAGTAAAATGTCAGCCCTGGCAGCTAATGCTTCCTGCAGTTCTGTAAGAGTTTCCACTTCTATTTCAATTTTAAGTGTATGAGGACTGTTGGCACGTGCAGTTTCTATGGCATTTGAAATTGATCCAGCAGCCATAATATGGTTTTCTTTAATCAATATTCCATCAAATAAACCATGTCGATGATTACTGCCGCCGCCGCAGAAAACGGCATATTTTTGGGCCTCTCTTAAACCGGGGATTGTTTTTCGGGTATCAAGGAGCTTAATCGGACTTCCTTGTAGATGTTTAATATAGCCGGCAGTTGTCGTCGCTGTGCCTGAAAGTGTTTGCAAAAAATTAATTGCAGTACGCTCCCCGGTTAAAATGCTTCTGGCGCTGCCCGTCAGGGTGCAGATGCATTGATCTGCCGCTATGTTTTCACCATCATCAAAATGCCAGACTATATTGACTGGAGACCCTGATCCTTTATCGAGTTGTTGAAATACTTCATTAAACCATTGTTTTCCACATAAAACAGCGGCTTCTCTGCAAATTAAATGGGCGGTTGACTGATTTTTTTCAGGGATTAAAGCGGCAGTAATATCACCAGACCCAATATCTTCTGCCAGAGCCTGAGTGACCTGAGGTTGAATAATTAAAAATGGAAGCATAAGAAGTCCTGAGTTCGGGTTTTAAGTTCTAAGTGGTTAAGTCCTGACTGATTATTCCAGGTTGATAAGTGATGAGTGATGCGTTATAAAGTTCAGATTAAATGATTTTATATGCTTAGGTATAATATTTCAAAAAATGACACAAATAAAGAATATAAGGATGAAAAATGGAGCTGATTACCGATCTGTTAAATGCGCTGAACGGTCTGGTTTGGGGGAAACCCATGTTGTTCATGATCTTTGGAACAGGGATCTTTTTAATGGTTGGTCTACGCTTTATGCCATTGCTGAATATAAAGCAGGGGTTCAAGCTACTCTGGTCCGGACGAGATAAAACGATTCAGGATAAAGACGCTGTTGAGGGTGAAATTTCCCCCTTTAATGCTCTGATGACCTCCTTATCTGCGACGATTGGCACCGGAAATATTACAGGTGTTGCAACAGCGATTTTTATTGGTGGCCCTGGGGCTTTGCTCTGGATGTGGATAACGGCTTTGATTGGTATGGCGACAAAATATGCTGAAGCCGTTTGTGCTGTTCATTACCGTGAAGTTGATGAAAATGGCAGTTATTTGGGTGGGCCGATGTATTATATTAAAAATGGTCTGGGTAAAAAATGGCTCTGGCTTGGCTTTCTTTTTGCTCTTTTTGGAGCTTTAGCGTCTTTTGGTATTGGCAATACCGTACAGGCCAATTCTGTTGCAACAGCCTTACAGGCACAGTTTGACATTCCACTTTGGGTGACGGGGCTGGTTTTATTATTATTAACCGGAGCGGTTGTTCTGGGCGGTATTAAACGGATAGCACAGGTTGCTGGAAAACTGGTCCCATTTATGGCTCTGGCTTATGTCTCTGCCGGCCTGGTGGTCTTAATTACTCACTTTTCAGAGATACCTGCGGCTTTGGAACTCATTGTAGAAAGTGCATTTTCACCAGTTGCAGCAACGGGTGGTTTTGCCGGTGCAACCATTATCATGGCAATCCAGTGGGGGGTTGCCCGAGGTATTTTTTCCAATGAAGCTGGATTAGGCAGTGCACCCATTGCCCATGCCGCTGCAAAAACAAATGATCCGGTTCGCCAGGGGACCATCGCCATGCTGGGTACTTTTATTGATACGATTATTGTTTGCAGTATCACTGGTCTGGCCATTGTTTTAACCGGAGTATGGACCTCGGGAATAAAAGGTGCAGCATTGACCATTGCAGCGTTTGACCAGGTAATGCCCGAAATGGGCGGTGTGGTCGTAACCTTAGCCCAGGCTGTCTTTGCATTTACGACAATTCTGGGCTGGAGTGTTTATGGTGAGCGTTGTACCGAATATTTATTTGGTATTCGTTCTGTCCTGATTTTCAGAGTGTTGTGGATTATTGCTGTGCCAGTGGGGGCAATGGGTGACTTAACCTTTATTTGGCTGCTGGCAGACACCCTGAATGCTCTCATGGCATTACCAAATTTAATAGCCTTGCTTTTATTAAGCCCGGTTATATTCAAACTGACACGTGAGGCGAAAGGGGTGAAGGCTAAGGTTTAGCCTAAAACTTATAAATATTGTCGGATGGTAAGCTGATCGCCGCGCTGGGTGAATTCCAGTTGTTTGAGTACGGACATGCCAAGCAATATTTCTTCCAGATTGGGGGTAATGATTGCTTTAATATTAGTTAAATGAATCTGGCCAATACTGAGTGTCTTAATTTGGGTTTGATAGCCGGTACTACGCCCATTGGCAGTGGATATTGATATGGCTCGACCTTTTTTCAGTCCCAGCCGTTTCGCCATATATTCTGGAATAGCAACGGCAGTGGCGCCGGTATCTAAAAGGAAAACGGCTTTATGTCCATTAAAAATACCTGTGCCGACGTAGTGACCAGAACGATTTCGTTTGAGGACAATATCAATGGTGTGTTCACTGGTCTGGATGCTGTGGATTTGTTGATTCGGATTTTTTTGGGTATCAAGAATACCCTGAAAAAAATGGGTCAGAAGTCCCAGGCCAATCAGCATTGAAATGACCATCATGATCACACCAAGATTTTTTGTCTCGTGATGGGCCAAGGTAAGAACTAATCTATATCTGTGCTTTCTTGAAGCTCTTCCAGTACGGCATTCATTGCGCGCTCAAAAACAGGTGATTCATCAAGAATTTTTGCTTGTTTGCTTCTTAGCGCATCACTCAAACCCTGCAGCGATTTTTCTGCAATCTGACCTGTTTGGGTAACAAAAATAAAGGCACTGGCATCTTCACTCATCCAGGAGATTTTTGCACGGTAACTTTTTCTATCGGCACCATAAAACTCAACCCATGCTCCAGCTGTAAGATTGCGAGCCTGGCGAGCATAGGTATCTTCAACGACTTCATCATCACCCTTATCATCAGCAATCGCTTCTTCTGAACCATCTTCAAGTGAGGCCAAAAGATCTTCTTCTTCCAGAGCACTGAGATCGGATAAATTACCATCAAGCATAATATCCACACCGGCATCAATGCTTTCGAGTTCTTCAGGTGTTAACTCATTACTGTCTGGGGTATCGGCCTCCGTCCGGGCATCATCAGTACTGCGTCTACCATGATTCAGATTGCTTGAAATATAGGCTGCATCATTTTGTGAGAGCTCATTGTCATTGATATTCTGACCTTTCATGCAGGCCAGATGACAATTTTGTAGATCCTGCAATAACTGTTCACGGAGATCTTTAGGGTAATGAATTCTATCCAGCCCTGCATTTAATGCATTTAAAATACCTGGAATGACTCTGACCAGTTGTTTCTGACTCTGGATATCAATTTTGGGATCAATACTCCAGATTAAAGTGTCAACGAATGTCATCGCCATATCCCACTCATCGCTCTCCATGCTATCACTGAAGAATATATTGATCATGACGTCTTTCCAGACCCGCTCAAGCAGAAGAACAATGTTATGGGGCAACTCTTTAGTGCTTATACGCGAACTGAGTTCAGTGCTGACAAGTCTGAGGGCTGCATCTCTGGAAGGGCCTTGTTTTAGACTGGCTCCCTGATTAAACTGAGTCAGGAAACGGTGCAAGTCTTCCAGAATCTCATCAAAGAATACCGAGTCACTTTCTGATGTCTGTTCGTTGGTGATTCGGGTGACAAGGCTCTCAAGTTTGAGGTAGAGAGGATTATCCTGTACGGTGACATTGTCTGTGATACCCAGACCAGCATTGGCCAATTCATTTAATAGTTTTCGAGCAGGATGGGATTTGTTCCGGAAGAAACTCTTATCCTGCAGTGCTATTTTGATTATGGGTATCTGTAAGCGACTCAGTAAAGATTTAACAGAATCGACCAGGTTCTTATCACCGAGAATAAAGTCAAACAACATACCAATGACATCGATAATATCATCGTCATTCTGGTTGATAGCTTGTTTCTTCTGATTTGATTGTAATGACTGCTTAAGTGCTTCTTTCAAAAGTTGGCTGGTGATGGCGCCACTTCCTGCACCGCCTGACTGCCCTGCTGTGTTGTTATAAAGTTCAGGGGATACTTCTACCTGTGACAGGGACGACATGACATCTGAAGTTGATGCATATTGAGCCTGTGGTATGTGTTGTTCTGAACGGTTTTGAGAGATAAGTTGTTGAATCAGTGCAAATGCCTGGGTTTCTTCAGTATTCGTTCCAGACTGAGGATACTGCTGTTCAGGTTGAGTGTGCCCGGTATTTTCCTGGCCATTGTCCTGTACTGGGGTATTCATAAGCCCGCCCAGGCCTCCCCCTGCAGGAATCGCTTGTTTTTTTACTGCATTTTTATAACTGGTTTTAAGGTTAGGAAGTACGTTTTTTTCAATAAGAGAATGATTGACTCTATCGTAGAGTTCGTGAAGCTTGGAGATAAAGTTAATGTCAAAAAGTTTAAAGACAAGTAATTTAACTTTAATTTCGGCATCAAGTGCATTTACTGCAAGGGCAAATGAATGACAAAATGAAGTGGGGCCAATAGGATTATTTTCCGTATTGATTTTAATACCTTTATAAAGATAAGAAAGACGTTGGTTTAGTTGATTCAGGCTCTCTTTGTTGTCTCGTTCGGCCTTGGCTACCATGTTATGAGTGGCCAGATCTTCTTCAAGATTGTCATCAGCAACCAGAGATAAGTTATCCATGTCTGTCTCGAAGGATTCAGTGTTTCTTTCACCCTCGATGGCCTCAGTGGAAAAGCTTTGGCTTACATTTGTGATAAATTCTTCATAGGCAATACTGCGGCGTAAGCGAATAATGCGCATGGCATCAAAATAGGTATTCTGATCGGTTGCATTTTCTGATTTTTCAGCCATTTCAAATAGCTGCGTGTCGACATTGTCAAATAACGTAGATATGGCATCATTTGTCCATTGACTGGTCTGTTGGATTAAATCTCCTAATGGACCTTCAGGCGTCATCGAGTTTTGTGCTCCCTTTTTGTGTAAAGAGTCTTGTGTTAAACTATTTTTTTTGTGATTCTCTTGCTGTAGGCCATCTTCTTTTGAAGTTTTCTTTACTTGACGGCCAAACTGTAAGATGTTGTTTTTAGGTTGCATTTAAACACACCATGTTCTGTTTTCAGTTTTTGATTGCCAGGACTTTATCTTAAGAGCTTGTGTTTTAGGAGCCCGTGTTTTTGGAGTCAGTCCACAATCACAATAAAAAATAGGTATTTTGCTTACTACTTTCGTATGTTTTCTATCGTTATAGCATTAAGTTCAGCATAAAAATAGAAAAGAAGGTTTGTAAGAACCTCTAAAGTTTAAAATTTATATCTATTAGGTTTAATTCCAATAATAGACTATTTATTGGAACTTTTCACTGCATTTTTCCGGTTAAACAGATCGAAGGTTTTATTTTTAAAAATATGTACGATATATCTGACGGGTGGCTTAAGCAAGCTCATAAAATATGTTCACCTAATTTCAATCAAAGGCCTGATAATACTGCCATTGATGCCATTATTATTCATTCCATTTCATTACCGCCAGGGTGTTATGACGGTGATGATATCAATCAGTTTTTTTCTAATCAGCTGAATTGTAATAAAGATCCTTATTATAATGCCATCCGGGGTATGAAAGTTTCTGCTCATTTGCTCATTCGTCGAACCGGGGAGATGATTCAATATGTCAATTTTCACTCGCGTGCCTGGCATGCCGGCTTGTCTCAAATGGGTGGACAGGATAATTGCAATAATTTTTCCATTGGAATTGAGCTGGAAGGGACTGATAGCAGCTCATTCGAAACTGCTCAGTATGATACGCTGACGGCGGTTGTGATGTCCTTAATGAGCTATTTCCCAAAAATTACTCAAAAACGTATTGTGGGTCATAGTGATATTGCCCCTGGTCGTAAAACCGACCCTGGAACGGGCTTTAACTGGCAACGATGGCAAAAACAACTCAATGACGAGAAACAATAAAAAATGACAATCTATAGTGGGCATTTGAGAAAAATGCGGGTTCGATACGAAAATTCAAAGACACCGGTTGAATATTATTTAACTTTGGCTGAGGAGCCAGGTGAAATATTGCTGAATTCAATGCTGGGTAAGAAATTGACCATTCGATTTAAAAATGAAATTCATTGTGTCGCCTGTGGTCGAAAAAGTAATAAAAGTTTTAACCAGGGGCATTGTTATCCCTGCTTTATGCGCTTAGCATCATGTGATAAATGCATTATGAGCCCGGAAAAATGTCACTATGAGCAGGGTACTTGCAGAGAGCCTCAATGGGGGCAGGAACATTGTATGCAGTCGCACTATGTTTATCTGGCTAACTCATCCGGTTTAAAAGTCGGTATCACTCGTGGTGACCAGCTGCCTGTTCGCTGGATCGATCAGGGGGCCATTCAAGCACTGGCTGTATTTAAAGTCAGTCAGCGTTATTATTCTGGATTGGTGGAAATTTTATACAAAAAATCGGTTTCTGATCGAACTCAATGGCAAAGAATGCTTAAAGGCCAGGTTGAGAAAATGGATCTGCTTCAGCAGCAGCAAGTCTTAGGTGAGCATTTCTCTGTGCAGATTGAAGAGATGAAGACAGAATTACCGGCCGGTGCTATTGAAACCATAGATAACGACTTAGTAACAGAAATTCTTTATCCGGTGGATGTTTATCCTCAAAAAGTTAAGTCATTTAATCTGGACAAACACCCCCTGATTGAAGGCAGCTTAATGGGCATTAAGGGGCAATATCTGATATTGGATACAGGGGTAATTAATATCCGGAAGTTTTCAGGCTATCATGTTGATTTTGAAGTAGAATAGTGCTCAAGAATACGCTGAGTCAAACGTAGAAGTTTGTCTCTGCTCATGGGTTTGACCATAAAGCAGCAGGCCCCCAGCTTCTTTGCCCAGATTCTTCCCGATGACTGTTCTTCGCCGCTGATTAATACAATCGGAATGTGTTTAGTTGTAGTCTGACGCTTCAGATATCGTGTTGCCTGAAAGCCATTGAGATTAGGCATGACAATATCCATTAAAATTAGATCCGGTTGTTCTTCTCTGGCTTTAAGGATCCCTTCTTTGCCGTCAAAGGCGGTAATTGTATGGTAGCCGGCATCACCAAGCCATTTTCTGCAGGCTGCAACCTGAGTTTTTGAATCATCAACAATTAAAATTGTGGCATCATTGCTGAGAACAGGCTCATTTTGCTTTGAGCTTAAGTCTTTTTCAATTTTTTTTGAGGATGAAAAAAAATTACTGAGTCGTGAAATAAGGCTCATTTATTTCCTTGTTTTCCGTGGATCTGTCTGATGATAGACTTTATTCTGGACGGGTTCCTGAGTATTTTACCAATAAAATAAGTATAAATATCCTGACAATAGATAGCAAGTCTTTGTCAGGCGGGTAGTTTTTCCAAGATTGTTTTAACCAGACCTGAACAGTCCAGGCCATAATTATGGCGAATTTGTTGCTGCGTGGCATGTTCAGGGAAGCTGTCCGGTAGTCCCAGGTTAATGACTGGACATAGAGCCCCCAGGCTAATTAGACTTTCATTGACTGCACTTCCGGCACCGCCAAGGATGCTATTATCTTCCAGAGTGATGAGAAGATCACAGATTTTTACCACATCATGAATTAAACAAGTATCCAGGGGTTTAATAAAACGCATGTTATAAACCTGAATGGCACATTGGTCTTTCAGTTCGTCTGCTGCTTGTAATGCTTCATTGAGCAGACTGCCGAAACTTAGGATAACAACTGTTTTGTGCTCTGATTTATTATTAGCAACACACAGACTTGGGTGACTGTCAGAGACTAATACTGCTTTTCCCTGTTCAAGCTGAATAGACTGCTGCTTATTAACGGTTATACCGGGGCCTTTGCCTCTGGGATAGCGAACTGCAACTGGAGAATTAAGAGAAAAACCATATTCCAGCATGTGGTAGCACTCGTTCTCATCAGCAGGCGCCATGATGATCATCTTAGGGATGCAGCGTATAAAACTTAAATCAAAGTTACCGGTATGAGTGGCGCCATCATCGCCCACGATGCCGCTTCGATCAATGGCAAATAGAACGGGGAGGTTTTGTAAGGCCACATCATGAATAAGCTGATCATAAGCCCGCTGTAAAAATGAAGAATATATAGCAACCACTGGTTTTAAGCCTTCACAGGCCATACCAGCAGCTAAAGTGACACTATGCTGCTCGGCAATACCAACATCATAATAACGATCAGAAAATTGTTTAGAAAATGCCACCAAGCCAGAGCCTTCGCGCATAGCGGGTGTAATGCCGATTAACTTTTCATCTTTTAGGGCAGCATCAACGATCCATTCACTAAAGACCTGAGTATAGGTTAAATGAACGGGAGGGGTTGATATAGCTGCAACATCTTGTATTGATTCATCTTTTTCAGAAGGGCTGTCTTCTGTTTGTCGGATGAATCGAGTGTAGAATCCGGGGGCAGCAGCATGATACCGTGTCGGCTCTTTTTCTGCCGGTTCAAAGCCTTTGCCCTTTTGTGTGACAACATGTAAAAACTGAGGGCCGGGTAATTTTTTAATGTTTGTTAAGGTTGTCAGTAAGGCAGGTAAGTCGTGCCCGTCAATCGGACCAATGTAATTAAAACCTAACTCTTCAAATAATGTACCGGGGATAACCATCCCTTTCATGTGTTCTTCGGCACGACAGGCAAGTTCCCAGACTGGGGGCATGGCGCTGAGTACTTTTTTAGAATTAGATTTGACGGTGGAGTAAAATTTTCCAGATAATACTTTGGCAAAATAATTTGATAAGCCGCCGACATTGGGTGAAATGGACATATCATTATCATTCAAAATGACCAATAAATCAGCATCCAGATCGCCGGCATGATTCAGTGCTTCAAATGCCATTCCTGCTGTCATTGCACCATCACCAATGACGGCAATGGATTTTTGGTTTGACTTGTTTTTCTTTGCTGCAATAGCCATACCTAAGGCGGCACTGATAGAGGTGCTGGAGTGTCCGACACCAAAGGCATCATAGGGGCTCTCATCCCGCTTTGGAAAACCTGAAAGTCCATCTTTTATACGAATTGTGTCCAGCTGCTGAGCACGTCCAGTGAGTATTTTATGGGGATAGGCCTGGTGACCGACATCCCAGATTATTTTGTCATTTGGCGTATCAAAAACCTGATGTAGAGCAATGGTTAGCTCTACAGCACCCAGGTTAGAAGAGAGGTGTCCGCCAACTTTATCCAGAGTCAGGAGTAGGTATAATCGAAGTTCTTTTGCTAAGAGCACTAATTGGTCTCTATCCAGATCGTTTAAGTCATCAGGAGAATTGATGGACGCTAACAATGGATATCGCAAAAGATCGGTCATTTTTACAGCGGAACCCTTAGGTTAAAAAAATAGGTTATACAATGTTTAAACAAGCAATAGAGCAGTATACCTTAATTTAATGATCACGGGTAATAATATATTCTGAGAGCCAACGCAGGGGATCAGCTTTGTGATCAAATTGGCTCAGACTGTCAAGGGCATTTTGGTGACATTGTCTTGCCATATTTTTTGCACCATCCAGGCCCAATAATGCAGGGTAAGTGGCTTTATTCAGGCTGATATCTGCCCCTTGCTGTTTGCCAAGTGTCTGGGTGTCGGATTCAATATCGAGAATGTCATCTTTAATTTGAAATGAGAGGCCGATATTTTGAGCATAATGTTTTAATGCTTCAAACTCTTCGAGGTCTGTTCGGGCAGAACAAAGTGCACCCAGCTGCACACTGGCCAGAATTAAGGCTCCGGTTTTGTGTTCATGCATTGTTTTGAGTTGTTCCAGAGAAAGCATTTTACCTGTTGCTGATAAATCAATGGCCTGCCCGCCTGCCATACCTGCTGCTCCACTGGCATGTGTCAGGGTTTTGAACATTGGAAGAAGAAGAGGGGCATCCAGAGCGGTACTTTGGCTGAGGACTTCAAAGGCCAGAGTTTGTAGAGCATCTCCAGTCAAAAGAGCTGTTGCTTCAGAAAACTGTTTGTGACAGGTGGGTTGGCCTCTGCGTAAGTCATCGTCATCCATTGCCGGCATATCGTCATGTACCAGTGAATAGCAGTGAATCAGTTCAACAGCACAGGCGGGTGCATCTTGAAGTTCCGGGGAGACACCTAGAGCTTGCCCTGTGAGGTATACTAGTAAGGGGCGGACTCGCTTGCCGCCATTAAATACACTATAGTGCATCGCCTGATGTAATTCAGCTGCAATGTTTGAGGTATTTTTTAATAGTTGCTCAAGTGCACCATCAACTCTCTGCTGGTACTGCAGGCTTAGCTGTTTTAAGGGCACTATTTATCACCACCCGTGTAGTCCTCAAGAGATGGCTGGCTGTCTTCGTTCAGTAAAATCTGTACTTTCTGTTGGGCATCAGTCAGGGCGCTTTGACAGGCTCGGGTCAAATTAATACCACGCTCAAAATCTTGCAGAGATTGTTCCAGGCTTAAGTCTCCATTTTCCAGGGCATCGACCAATTTTTCCAGCTCATTGAGTGATGATTCAAAGTTAAAGGGGGTGTTTTCTTTCTTTTTTTGCTCTTTTTGGGTCATATGTTTCGGCTTATTCGAGGTTTCAGGTCAGTTAATGGTATAATTGTAATATTGCACTTACGGATGGTAAAGCTTTCCCTGATTTAATTTGGATTAATAGTATGAATACCGGTTTTAAAATACTTGTTCTTGCAGGACTTTTTTTTAGTACGACTGCAATAGCTGATGTTTGGGACAATCTTGAGGCTCACTCTCTGGAGAACCAGGAAAATGAGGGTGTGGAAGATTATGTCTGGAAAGAGGCTGGCAGGCATCTACCTGGATACCCGCAAGAGAATGACCTGCTTGAAATTTCAGGACCACCTGCATATCGTAATTACCATTATTTAATTGATGGTAAAACTTTAGTCGTGGGAGCAGATGGTGTGGTTCGCTACAGCATTGTCATTCGTTCACCCAGTGGTTCTGACAATGTTATGTATGATGGACTTCGTTGTTCGAATTCTCAGATAAAAAATTATGCTTATGGTACGAGCGATATGGATGGCAAGAAAAAATGGATTAATAAACAGAATATAAGCTGGAATGCTATTCGATCATCAGGAGTAACAGGGTATAGCCGGACTCTTGCTGAAAATTATTTTTGTGATCATAATGGTGCAGTCTTAAAGCGCCATGAAATCATACAAAATATAAAATATGGCAAAGGTCCGGTTGACGGGCTTTATTATTAACGAGCCTTAGAAATAATATCCAGGGATTCGCGTTTTTGCGGAAATTCAGGAATGAAAATAAAAAAACAAATTATAAGCAGAAAAGAGCATTCAATTTCCAGGGATGCTATCAGCAGTAATGCGCTAAAGGTACTCTATCGTCTAAAAGATGCAGGCTATCAGGCCTATCTTGTTGGGGGGGGCGTCAGAGATTTATTGTTGGGTAAGAAACCAAAAGATTTTGATGTGGCGACGGATGCTCATCCTGAAGAAGTAAAGGGGCTTTTTCGAAATTGTCGACTAATAGGGCGACGTTTTCGTTTAGCACATATTCTTTATGGTCGCGATGTCATTGAGGTGGCAACTTTCAGAGGCCCTCATGAAGGCAAGAGTCCCAGTCATGCGGATCAGAATAAAGAAGGCCGCATCATTCGGGATAATGTATTTGGCAGCCTTGAAGAAGATGCTTTACGCCGGGACTTTTCGATTAATGCACTGTATTACAATATTCGTGATGACTCGATTGTTGATTTTACCGGTGGCATGAACGATCTGAATCACAAAATGCTGTGCATGATTGGTGACGTAGAAACTCGCTATCGTGAAGATCCGGTCAGAATGCTTCGAGCGGTTCGTTTTGCAGCAAAACTTGATTTTCAAATGGACAGGAAAACCCATGATCTAATCTTTGAGCTGGGGCATCTCCTGGAGGATATTCCTGTAGCCAGGCTCTTTGATGAAACCATTAAGCTCTTTCAAGGTGGCTATGGCTTGAGATGCTTCCAGTTGCTAAGAGAATACCAGTTGTTTGAACTACTGTTTCCAATGACAGAAGCCTCAATTAGTGCTTCAAACAGTCATCAAACCTTAAAAATTATTGAACAGGCATTAATAAATACGGATGAGCGAATTGCCGCAGGGAAATCAGTTAATCCGGCGTTTTTTCTGGCGGTATTGCTCTGGTATCCTATGCATGAATATAAAAATCGTTTTATAGAGCGTGGAGAGCATGAGATGGAAGCCTTGCTCAGTGCCAGTCGTGAGGTGATTACCCGGCAGCAGGCCTATACATCGATACCCAAACGCTTTAGTCTGATGATGCGGGAAATCTGGCACATGCAGCCGCAATTACAGCATCCGACACGAAAAAGAGCCATGCGTACATTAATGAACCGGCGTTTTCGTGCGGGTTATGACTTTCTTTTGCTAAGAAATAGTATCGAGGAAGTAGAGTTAGATGCTTTGTGCGGTTGGTGGACAGAGATCCAGACAAAGAGTAAAACGGAACAGGAAAGTCTATGTGAACAATTGGGTAAAGGGCAGAAAAAAACAAAAAGACGCAATAAGCGACGTCGTTCAAAACCCGATAACCAGCAAAACAAGAGCAATAAAACAAGTATAAAACGTTCGGTGGCCCAGGAGTGATATGTTATATCAGTCTGGGGAGTAACTTAAATGATCCATATTCACAATTACAGACGGCGTTGTGTCAGCTAGATCAGACTCCAGAACTCAGCTTGCTCTGTACCTCTGATTATTACCAGAGTAGGGCTTTGACCATGCCGGGTTCTTCTCCACAAGATGATTACATTAATGCGGTTGCTCAATTGAAGACTTCTTTGCCGGCACATCGGCTATTGCAGGTACTGAATAAAATTGAAGCACTACAGGGTCGTGAAAGAAAAGAAAAATGGGGGGCGCGAACGCTGGATCTGGATATCCTTTTGTATGATGGGCAAATCATTCAGACAGAAAATCTGGTTATCCCTCATGCGCAAATACAGTATCGCAACTTTGTTGTTTATCCGCTCTTTGAAATAGCTGGAGCAATCAACATTCCGGGACAGGGTAATTTGGCTGCTATCGTTGAAAAAACAAGCTGGGACGGGTTGCGGAAAATGAATATATCTGACAGGAAATGTACTAATTTATCAAAGTGAAACATGAATAAAATAACCCTATCAACACTAAAAAAATTGAAATCTTCAGGTGAGAAGTTTACCTGCTTAACCGCTTATGACGCCAGCTTTGCAATTGCTCAGGAAAATGCAGGTATCGAGGTGATTTTAGTGGGTGATTCCCTTGGGATGGTTGTTAAAGGACAAGCCTGTACTCTATCTGTTTCTATGGATGAGATGGTTTATCATACTGCTAATGTATCCAGAGTTTGCCAAAAATCGCTCATTATGTCTGACTTACCTTTTGCTTCTGATATTACTAAAGAACAAGCCTATAGCAATTCAGCTCGCCTTATCAGTGAGGGTGGCGCTCATATGGTTAAGATTGAAGGTGGAGCTGCAATGCTGGAAACTGTCAGCTTCCTCGCACAAAGGGGGGTGGCTGTTTGTTCTCATCTGGGCTTATTACCACAATCCGTTTATAAAATGGGCGGTTATCGGATTCAGGGACGCACGCCGGAGGAAGCTGAAATAATACTCAATGACGCCATTGCTTTAGAAAAGGCAGGGGCAGATATTTTATTATTAGAGTGTGTGCCAGCTGAACTTGCTGCACGTATTACATCAAGTGTCAGCATTCCTGTTATTGGTATTGGTGCCGGAGTGGATTGCGATGCACAGGTTCTGGTCTGTTATGATATGCTGGGACTGACCAATGGTGAACCCGCCCGTTTTGTAAAAAACTTTCTGGCTGAGACTGATTCAATCCAGGATGCCTTTAAAGCGTATGTTGAACAAGTAAAAAATAGCCAATTCCCAAATCTCAGGCATACTTTCAATTAATACAACTTTTATTGGTTGAAGGCTTTTATTCAATGCAGATTATTCATACGATTTCTGAAATTAGACAGCAGGTAGTCACTTATAGGCAAAAGGGAAAAAGCATTGGCTTTGTGCCCACGATGGGTAATTTGCATCAGGGGCATCTGGAACTGGTTAAAATGGCTTTGTCAAAAACAGATATTGTGATTTGCAGTATTTTTGTCAATCCCCTGCAATTTAGTGAAGGGGAAGATTTTGAGCAATACCCCCGAACCCTGGACAGGGATACAGAAAAGCTGAAGCAGACAGGCTGTCATATTGTTTTTGCCCCCGCAGTAGATGAAATGTATCCTCAATCAACAGTTGATGGACGTGATCAAAGTCAGATCATTGTCCCTGATATCAGTGATATTTATGAAGGTGCTTCACGACCGGGTCATTTCACTGGCGTTGCAACAATTGTTGCGAAACTATTTAATATGGTACAACCCGATACGGCTGTTTTTGGTTCTAAAGATTATCAGCAGTTACAGGTTATTAAGCGTTTTGTTCAAGATTTATGTTTTCCGGTTGAAATTATCTCACATCCGATTGTACGCGAAACCAATGGGCTGGCAATGAGTTCGCGTAATAGTTATCTCAGCAGTGCTCAAAAACAGCAGGCGGCGGCAATTTATGAAACCCTGAATAACATTGAGGGCCAGATACACAATGGTATAAAGGATTATAGTGCTTTACAGCGCTGGGCTGAAGAACACCTCAATCATCTGGGGTTCAGGATAGACTACGTTGTTATTTGTGATGCTGATTTAAATAAGCCAGAAATGCAGTCAAAACAGCTTGTTATATTGGCTGCGGCCTACCTGGGAAATACACGTTTGATTGATAATCTGCAGATAACGATTTAGATGCTAGAAGCGCCTGTGGAAAAATATCAGTGAATGAAGTTCACTGATGTGATTAGCCTAAATAGACATTTTATGGTATTATACCCCGCTATTTTGTACAATATCTTTTGGGAAAGACTATGCAGTGCTCAATGCTGAAATGTAAATTACATCGGGTCACAGTGACTCACTCAGAGCTTGATTATGAAGGTTCTTGCGCCATTGACACAGAATTAATGGCTGCTGCAGGTATTCTTGAGTATGAACAGATCGAAATTTACAATATTACAAATGGCGAGCGTTTTTCAACCTATGCAATAAAAGCAGAGGCTGGCTCAAATATTATTTCTATAAATGGTGCCGCTGCTCATAAGGCAAACCCTGATGATTTAATTATTATTGCTGCTTATGCCGATTACAATGAGCAGGAACTTAAAACCTATAAACCCACCCTGGTTTATGTTGATAGTCAAAATAAAATAACGCACACCAACACTCAAATTCCTGTTCAGGCGGTCAGTTAACCCTGCTTGTCAGTACGTCATTCGATTTAATTACAGCTTGAAGTGGAATATATAAACTTAAAGCACGTAAATTAATAAATAGTAAAACTTCCTCCGCCCTTAAACTAGAAAAAAATCAAAATCGTTCTATACTATACTTCGAATTCCCCTTCTTTAATTCTATCTTGGAGATATCATGGAAAAGGCTGATATCGGCTTAATTGGATTAGCCGTCATGGGGCAAAACCTTGCTCTGAATATTAACGATCATGGCTTTCGTCTGGCGGTATTTAATCGGACAACCAGTAAGGTTGATGATTTTATCAATGGTGCTGCCAACGGAACACAAATTGTGGGTACGCATTCCATTGAAGAGTTTGTTAACTCTCTGGAAATTCCTCGCCGCATACTGCTTATGGTGAAAGCCGGAACGGTTGTGGATCACTTTATTGATTTGCTGCTGCCTCATCTGGATACAGGCGATATTATAATGGATGGCGGTAATTCACTTTATACCGATACCACTCGTCGGGTTAAATCATTAGAAAGTCAGGGAATTATCTATCTGGGAACCGGAATTTCAGGAGGCGAAGAAGGCGCACGAAACGGACCCTCGATTATGCCCGGCGGTAATATAAAAGGTTGGAAGTATGTGAAAGGCATTTTGCAGAGCATTACAGCAAAAGTGGATGGTGAACCCTGTTGCGACTGGATTGGTGAAGAAGGTGCTGGGCACTATGTAAAAATGGTTCACAATGGTATTGAATATGGTGATATGCAATTGATTTGTGAAGCCTATCAGTTCCTACGTGAAGGTCTTTCCTTAAGTGTCGATGAAATTGCTGACATTTTTACACAGTGGAATAAGGGAAAACTCAACTCCTATTTAATCGAAATTACCAGTCATATTCTCAGAGTTAAAGACACTGATGGTGAACCGCTGGTTGATAAAATAATGGATACTGCCGGTCAAAAAGGGACAGGTAAATGGACTGCCATTAATTCACTGGAACTGGGTATTCCTCTAACATTAATCGGTGAAGCCGTTTTTTCCCGCTTTCTATCGGCCTTAAAATCAGAGCGAGTTAAAGCGGCCCAGGTACTGTCCGGCCCAGAGATACAATATGAATACTCAGAGGAAGAGAAACAAGACTACATCAATGCAGTCAAAGAAGCACTCTATGCCTCTAAAATAATTTCCTATACACAAGGTTATATGTTGATGCGAGAAGCTGCCAACGAGTATCAATGGAATCTTAATTACGGTGGTATTGCCCTCATGTGGCGTGGAGGATGTATTATTCGCAGTCGCTTTCTGGAGAGCATTAAACAGGCTTACAATAAAAATCCTGAGTTGGAAAGCCTGTTGCTGGATGATTTTTTTCAACAGGCTATTGCTGCAACTCAATCAGGCTGGCGTAAAACGGTTTCCAGAGCAATTGAAACGGGTATACCCGTGCCGGGGTTTGCAGCAGCGCTCACCTTTTATGATGGTTATCGAATGGCATCACTACCGGCAAATTTATTGCAGGCACAACGGGACTACTTTGGTGCACATACATTTGAGCGAGTTGATAAGCCTCTGGGACAATTCTTTCATCATGAGTGGGCAGATGAGAAAATAAAATGAATCTGATAACAGAGCCTTGTACGCTGATAATTTTTGGTGTGACCGGCCACCTTAGTATTAATAAATTACTTCCGGCACTTTATCATCTTGAAGAAGGTAACCGCTTGCCTGATAAAGTCACTATTATTGGTTTTGGTCGTCGAGACTGGAGTGATGAAGAGTGGTCTGAAGTAGTAAAGCATGAAATCACAGAACATGCACGTGGTGGTCTGGATGATAATGTATTTGAACATTTTTCAAATCGCCTTTACTTTCAACAAGGTGATTTAAAAGATGAATCTTCTTTTGAAAAATTGAAACAACGCCTGAAAGATGTTGAGACGTTTCCGGCTAACCATATCTTTTATCTGGCTATAAGGCCTCAGGATTACAGTTTTGCCACAAAAAATTTGGTGCTCAGTGGATTGCATGAAGAAAATAATGGTTACTGCCGTCTGGTAATAGAGAAACCATTTGGGCATGATCTGGAAAGTTCTGAAGTATTGAATACCCAACTGCATAAGGATTTCAGAGAGGAACAACTCTATCGAATTGATCATTATCTGGGTAAAGATACGGTACAGAATATTCTGGTTTTTCGTTTTGCAAATTTATTGCTTGAACCTTTGTGGAACCGAAATTATATCGATCATGTACAGATTACCCACGCTGAAACAGCAGGAGTTGCCGGACGCTCTCACTATTATGATTCTGCCGGTGCGTTGCGTGATATGATACAAAGCCATCTTTTACAAATGCTGGCCCTGGTTGCTATGGAGCCGCCAGCTCACCTGGATGCTAATGCATTGCGTGATGAGAAAGTTAAAGCTCTTCGCTCAATTCGTCCTGTCAGCCGAAATGCGGTTAATATGCATGCTTTTCGTGCGCAATATGCAAAAGGGCATATTGATGGCGAAGCTGTTCCCAGCTATCTTGAGGAAGAAGATGTTGCTCATGACAGCACTACAGAAACATTCGCTGCAATGAAACTTTATGTGGATAACTGGCGTTGGAAAGGCGTACCTTTTTATTTGCGTACTGGTAAACGGATGAAAGAAGATAACTTCCTCGTCAGTATTCGTTTTAAACGCCCACCTCAGCAATTATTTAAAGATACCGCCCTGAAACAAATGGAACCCAATTGGATTTTATTAAATATCCAACCGGAAGAATGTTTAAGAATTGAAATGCAGGTAAAAAAATCAGGACTGGAACTGGAAACCAGGATTACTCAGCTGGATGCCTGTTCCTGTGATGCAAAACATAAAATTGATGCTTATGAAGCCTTGCTGCTGGAAGTTATGGAAGGGGACCAGTCTCAGTTTTTACGTTATGATGAAGTCTCATGGGCATGGAAAATTGTAGACCCTGTTTTACGTTCATGGATGGAAGAACAGGATTATATTCACACCTATCCTGCAGGTACCTGGGGGCCAGATGTTTCCTCAAGACTGTTTGATAGTAATGATCAGTTTTGGCGGAATAAGTTGGATGCTAAGGATTGTGATACTTAATGATGTCCTGCTATTTAAAAAACAGGGGTGTGTTTCTTGTATTCATCTCTGTCTTTTATTGCCTGAGTATAAAGCCTGAGATATTGTTTGGCACTTTCTTTCCAGGAAAATTTCTGTTTCATAGCATTCACCATCAATTTTTTCCAGACGGTGTTATTTTGATACAGCAATGAAGTCAGATTGATAGCATCAAGTATGGTCGAACCTTTTGACTCAAGGAAGACAATGCCGGTTGCTGTCTGGTTGGTCAGATTCTCTTTGGATGCATGGGTTACCGTATCAGCGAGTCCACCGGTTTCTCTGACAATAGGAATCGTGCCATAACGTAAACTATAGAGCTGGTTCAGTCCGCAGGGTTCAAATCGTGAAGGCATCAGGAAGGCATCAGAGCCTGCTTCGATTAAATGAGACAGAGCTTCATCATAACCAAGCTGAATCTGAATTTTTTCCGGGTATTTGGTGACCCAGCGTCTTAGGCGACACTCTAATTCAAGATCGCCTGAACCAAGAATGGCAATCTGTACGGGAAGTTGCAGAATTTCTTCCATATTTTCCAGTAAAAGATCAATGCCTTTTTGATAAACCAGACGAGCAACCAGGCCTAATAGTAGTGTGTTTTTCTTTCCTGGCAAGTTAAAATGTTTTTGCAAAGCTATTTTGTTGTTCTGTTTGTCGGATAGAGTTTTTTTAGAGTAATTTTTGTTGATATGAGGATCTTTTGCTGGATTCCATTCTTTCATATCAATACCATTTAATATGCCGGAAAGTCTTTCATTACGGTAAGTCAATAAGCCGGATAATCCATAGCCAAACTCTTCAGTTTGTATTTCTTCTGCATAGGTTGGACTGACGGTGTTGACTCGATCAGAAAAAACCAGTCCGCCCTTGATAAATGAAAAATCATCGTGAAATTCTAACTCATGGTGATTCCACAAATGAGATTTGAGTTCTAATGCATCAAATCGCTCTCTTGAGTAAATGCCCATATGTGCCATATTGTGAATGGTAAATACGGTGGCGGGCCTTTTCCTGCTTTGAGAATGTTCGTCTTCGAGAAGTGCACCAATTAAGCCAGTCTGCCAGTCATTACCATGAACAATATCAGGCTGCCATTTCAGAGTCGTACGCCCCATAGCTATTTCAACGGCAATATAATTTAATAGAGCAAAGCGAAAGTCATTATCTTCCCACTCATTATTGTCATCATCAGAATAAGGTGTGCCGGAACGGTTATAAAGCTCTGATTCGACCATCCAGACTTTAACCTGACTGCCGGGCAATTTGGTTTCTATAATTGCTACGCTTTTTCCTGATTGAACAGGAAGCCCAAGGTGGCCGGGAAATCCACTGTCAGGCAGATTGATTGTGGCAATATATTTTATTGATTTAGCTTTCTGTATGGCAAAGGGATAAGCAGGTATAAGTATTCGAATATCCTGTTTTAAAGTTTTAAGCGCTTTGGGTAAACTGCTGGAAACATCGCCGAGACCACCTGTTTTGGCTAAAGGGTGAAGCTCACTGCTGACAAATAAAATATTATATTCAGGTTTTTTTGAAGATGATTTATTCTTTTTTGCATTCATATATAAACAATTTGTTTCTTAATCAATTTTTTTAATAATTAATCCGGCTAGTGGCGGCAGAGTAATATTAATAGAATGTTCTTTGCCCATCCAGGATGTGGGTTCACTGATAATGGGATTGTCATTGCCTGTATTTGAACCATTATAGTAACTGGAATCTGAGTTTAACAATTCTTCATAGTGACCACCAAAAGGAACGCCAATGCGATAATTTTCTCTGATAATGGGAGTAAAATTAAGTACAATGATAACCGAGTCATTAGGGCCATTTCTTTGATAAATAAGAATAGACTGAGCAGAGTCATGGCAGTCTACCCAATCAAATCCCTGTGCATCAAAGTCATAATAATGCAGTGCAGGTATTTGTGTATATAGTTTATTTAATTGACTGACCAGATCTTTAACGCCTCGATGTGAATCGGATTCAAGTTCATGCCATTCCAGTGCTTTATCAAAGTTCCATTCAGCTCGCTGGGCAAATTCGTTGCCCATAAAGAGTAATTTTTTCCCCGGATAGGTAAACATGAAGGTATATAGCAGTCGTAAGTTTGCAAATTTCTGCCAGTCATCACCGGGCATTTTCCCCAGCATTGAGCCTTTACCATGAACGACTTCATCGTGAGAAAAAGGTAATAGGAAGTTTTCTGAGAAACTATACAATAAACCAAAGGTGAGCTTGTCATGATGATAATGGCGATGAATCGGATCCATCTGCATATAGCTCAGAATGTCATGCATCCAGCCCATATTCCATTTCATGGTAAATCCCAGACCACCCAGCCAGGCGGGTCGGGTAACCTGAGGCCAGGAAGTTGATTCTTCGGCAATTACGACTGTGCCGGGATATTCAACATGGGTTAGATGGTTCAGTTCTTTAATAAAATCAATGGCTTCCAGATTTTCATTGCCACCGTGTTTGTTTGGCAGCCATTCACCCTCTTCCCGAGAATAGTCAAGATAAAGCATTGAAGCTACGGCATCGACGCGCAGACCGTCAATATGGAACTCATCCAGCCAGAATAAGGCACTTGAAAATAAGAAGTTTTTTACTTCGTTTCGGCCCAGATTATAAATCAGTGTCCCCCAATCCTGATGTTCACCCAGACGCGGGTCTTCATGTTCATACAGGGCACTACCATCGTATTTTGCCAGCCCATGGGAATCTTTTGGAAAGTGGGCTGGTACCCAGTCAACTAAAATACCAATCTGATACTGGTGACAGTAATTAACGAAATATTTGAAATCATTAATACTGCCGAAACGGCTGCTGGGGGCAAAATATCCGGTGGCCTGATATCCCCAGGAACCATCCAGAGGGTGTTCGGTGACAGGCATTAACTCAATGTGGGTAAATCCCAGTGGTTTAATATAATCCATCAGTCGGTGAGCGAGTTCACGATAGTTTAAAAACTGACCTTTCTCATTTCTTTGCCAGGAACCCAAGTGCAATTCGTAAACGGATAAAGGAGCATGCTGCCAGTTATCTTCTTTACGTGAAGTCAGCCAATGGTCATCCTGCCATTGAAATTGATCTCTATCTGAGGTAATTGATGCGGTGGCAGGGCGATATTCGTATTGATTAGAGTAGGGATCAATTTTTTCTAAGACTTCCCCTGTGTAGCGGTTTAGTATTTCATATTTATACAAAGAACCTGAGTTAACCCCCGGTATAAACAATTCCCAGACACCGCTGCTGCCCCGAACTCTCATTGGATGACTACGTCCATCCCATTGGTTAAAGTCACCGATTACGCTGACTCGTTCCGCATTAGGTGCCCAGGTTGCAAACAGAGTGCCTTGTATTTCATCAACTTCAGCTACGTGTGAACCCAACATGTTATAACACTGAAGCAGTTTTCCCTCAGTAAACAGATGTAAGTCAAAATCACTGATCTGAGGTGCAAAAGTATAGGGATAATAATTCTCGTGTTCATAGCTACTTCTATCGGTCCAGCTCAGCTTAAAGTGAGTATCCAGAGAATCTATATCACCCTGCCATTCAAAAAAATCGCTGTCCGGGAGCCGTATAAGCGGCTCTTTAGTCTGTTTTGAAGAGGTGCCCGAAGTGATGATATAAACGCTTTCAGCATAGGGAAGAAAAACTCGGATGAGCTTGTTTTTCTTATCAAAACCAAGTACTTCAAACGGATCATGATGTTTAGCATCAATAATGCGGGATAAATCATGTTTGATGGATGATTTCTGGTATTTTTTTACCATGAGTTTTCCTGTCGGATTGGTAAGTCTGCATTCATTATACTGTCATTTGTTTGATTTATCATAGTCTAAATTAGCAGTTAATACTGAACCTCTGCAAATTAATTGATAGTTATCAATTATTGCTTCTAATTAACATAATGGCGCTTAAGATTGTGCTATATTGATCTTAGTATTAGGGATATATTGAATAAAGCTGTATTTTATCCTACTTCATGATCTATTTTGAGTGCCATAACTCAGTTCATACTTCATATAAGGAGTCGTCAGTGTCAATCAAAAATTCTCAACGTTATGTCAGTCGGATTACCCGTGATACCCTTGCGATTATTTTAGCCGGGGGGCAGGGTTCCCGTTTAAAAGAACTAACAGCGTGGCGTGCCAAACCAAGTGTGCCTTTTGGTGGTAAATTCCGGATTATTGATTTCCCCTTATCAAATTGTGTTAACTCCGGTATTCGACGGATTGCGGTGGCCACACAATATAAATCCCATTCTTTAATACGGCATATTCAGCAAGGATGGGGACATTTTCGTGGTGACTTTGGCGAATTTGTTGAATTATTACCGGCTCAGCAACGTATTAAAGAAAATTGGTATTTAGGGACTGCGGATGCCATCTATCAAAATCTGGATATTCTTCGGGCACATGATCCAGAATATGTTCTGGTGCTTGCGGGTGATCATATCTATAAAATGGATTATGGGGTGATGTTAGCAAAACACGTGGAAAATCAAGCTGATTTGACTGTTGGGTGTTTTGAAGTACCGCTGGAAGAAGCAAAGGCTTTTGGCGTGATGGCTGTTGATGAACAGAATCGAGTTGTTGAGTTTACTGAAAAACCTGAAAATCCAAAACATGTACCCGATAATCCAGATTGTGCTCTGGCCTCTATGGGTATTTATATCTTTAACCGGGATTTTTTGTTTGAGCAACTCATTAAAGATGCTGATGAAAGTGGCTCCAGTCGCGATTTTGGTAAAGATATTATTCCCAATGTGGTTAGTAATTACCGCGCATATGCTTACTCTTTTAATAATAAAGAAGAACAGAGTCAGACCTACTGGCGTGATGTCGGAACTCTTGATGCCTTCTGGCAAGCTAATCAGGAACTCATCGGCGTCTCCCCTGAATTAAACCTTTATGATGATGTCTGGCCAATCTGGACACACCAGGAGCAATTACCGCCAGCAAAATTTGTTTTTGATGATGATGAACGTCGAGGCATGGCTGTTGACTCTATGGTTTCGGGTGGGTGTATTATCTCTGGTTCTAAAGTCAGTCATTCATTATTGTTTTCTAATGTCCGGGTAAATTCTTATTCTTTGATTGAAGATTCAGTTGTGTTGCCGGATGTTCATGTTGGACAACACTGTCATATAAAAAATACAGTGATTGATAAAGGTACTCAGATACCGGATGGTACAACCATTGGTGTTAATCTTGAAGAAGATAAAAAACTTTTTCGGGTAACAGAAAATGGTATTGTTCTGGTTACCGCAGACATGATTGGGCCGAAAAGACATACTTTTAGATAACATCTGTTGCTAATAAAATAATAATACTCTTTGCTATTGGGATTTATAATGTTTAGCCCAACCTGTCATAATAATAAGGGCTCATACATTAATTGTGTGCTCCCAGCAAAGGATAATATACATAAAATAGTGAAAATTAGAATAATAATTTCTTAGAGTACAGTATTTTTTAAAGGGGAAAAAATGAGCTCTTCAGTTGAAGATAAGTTGAAAGTCGTTGTTTGCTGGCATATGCATCAGCCGGAGTATCGCGATTTAAGAAAAAATGAATATGAGTTACCCTGGACTTATCTGCATGTGATCAAAGACTATGTTGATATGGTCGATCATCTAGAGTCTATCCCAGGTGCCCGTGCTGTTGTTAATTTCACCCCGACTCTATTAGAGCAAATTGAAGATTATAAGTATCAGATAAAAGATTTCTTAAGACACAACACACCATTGAGAGATCCCCTGTTAGCCAACCTGACCTGCAGCCAATTACCTTCAAGTCCACCTTTAAGATTACAAATTATTAATGACTGTCTTAGAGCAAACAGAGAACGTTTGATTGATCGTTTCCCTGCCTATCAGAAGCTGGCCAATATGTCAGAGTGGTTTGTAAATAATCCAGATACTGTTTTTTATCTTGATGAGCAATATCTGTTTGATTTACTCACATGGCATCATCTTGCATGGATTGGTGAAACGGTTAAACGCAGTGATCAACGCATCAAACGATTGCTCCTTAAAGAAAGTGATTACACGCTTAATGATCGTTATTTATTGCTGGAGGTCATTGGTGAGATACATAATACGATTATTGAGCGTTATCGACGTCTGGCCCAGTCAGGGCAAATTGAGTTATCAGTCACACCTTATGCGCATCCAATTATACCATTGATGCTGGATCTTAACTCTGCGAGAGAAGCTATGCCGGATGTCCCGTTGCCTGAAAAGCCTGCTTATCCCGGCGGTAAAGAGCGGGTTCACTGGCATATAAAACAGGGGCTTGATATCTTCAAAAATCATTTTGGCTTTAAGCCTGTTGGCTGCTGGCCTTCAGAAGGGGCTGTCAGTGATGAAACACTGGAGATTTTATCAGAATATGGTTTTAAATGGGCTGCCACCGGAGGGAGTGTTCTCAATAATAGCCTGAGTCGGGCGGAAATGATGGATGTTGTCTATAATGATATTGGAATGCACCGACCTTATGTTGTAGAGGCTGAAAGTAGCCATGAGCCTGAAGATAACCATGAGCCTGAAGATAGCCATGAGTCTGATAAAAGCCCTATTAATGTCTTTTTCCGAGATGATGGTCTTTCTGATCTCATTGGTTTTACCTATTCCAAATGGCATGCTGATGATGCCGTGGGTAATCTGATGGAACACCTGGAAACGATCTATAACTATCGGGAAGATCAAAGCGGGCGAGTAGTTTCCATTATTCTTGATGGTGAAAATGCCTGGGAATATTATCCGGAGAATGGTTATTATTTTTTGACTACACTTTATAAACGTCTGGCCGATCATCCTAATATTGATTTAACCACATTTTCAGATTGCATTGATTTAAAAATTGAGCCGACCAAATTGCCCTCTCTGGTTGCTGGCAGCTGGGTCTATGGTTCTTTTTCAACCTGGATTGGTGATCAGGCAAAAAACCGGGGCTGGGATATGTTGATTCAGGCAAAAGAATGCTTTGACCATGTGGTTGAGGGTGGTGAGTTGGATCCTGGAGAATTGGCAAGGGCAGAACAACAGCTGGCAGTTTGTGAAGGTTCGGACTGGTTCTGGTGGTTTGGTGATTATAATCCTGCGGATTCGGTCAGTAGTTTTGAATCATTGTTTCGTCTGAATTTGTCGATACTCTATCAATATCTGGGCGTCTTACCTCCAAGTTATTTGACTCAGGTTTTTACTCAGGGCAGTGGTGCACCTGCAGCGGGCGGGACGATGAGACCAGGGCAGGAATAATAAAATATCAGGGATGTCAATGAATACGACAAACACGAATAAAATTCATAATCACAAATACAATCAATCTGCGCCACTGGATAAACGTCGTTCTGGTGTTTTATTACACCTGACTTCATTACCTGGTCCCTACAGTAATGGCGTGATTGGAGAAGATGCCTATCGTTTTGTTGATTTTCTAAAAGATGCGGGGTTCAGTGTCTGGCAGACTCTGCCTCTGGGGCCCACCCATGGTGACGGCTCTCCCTATCAGTCTTTATCAGTTCATGCTGGGAATCCTCAGTTAATTGATCTGCAATGGCTGGTTGATCGAGGCTGGCTGGCTGATCACGATATCCATCATTGTTTTTCCGATGTGTTCGGTCGTTCAAAATGTATTTCATTGGCTTTTAATGCATTTCGCAAACAATTTGAAGAATCTAATGATAATAAAAGACACAAAAATAAATGTATTGAAGATATCAATTTAGATGATGATTCAAAAGAGACTCGTCCGGATGAACAGACTGAGTGCCATGACTTTCAACAGTTTATTAAAGATCAAGGTTTCTGGCTTGAAGATTATGCCCTGTATTGTGCTCTAAAAAAAGAGAACCAGAAAAAGAGCTGGATGGACTGGCCGGATGCGTTAAAAAATCGTGAACCCGAGGCATTGAGTGAAGCTCAGGATCGTCTTAGAAACTCGATTCTGTTTTATCAGTTTGAACAATACCTTTTCTTCAGTCAATGGGCCTCTTTGAAAAATTATGCCAATGAGCGTGGTATTTACCTGTTTGGTGACTTACCGATATTTGTTGCTCATGATAGTGCGGATGTCTGGGCTCAGCGTCAGTTTTTTAAGCTGGATGCTCAGGGGAAACCAGAGGTTGTGGCGGGTGTCCCTCCAGATTATTTTTCTGAAACAGGTCAGCGTTGGGGTAATCCTCACTATCAATGGGATACCATTGAAGCCTCTCAGTTTAGCTGGTGGGTTGAGCGAATTAAGACTCAGCAAGATCTCTTTGATCTGGTTCGTATTGACCATTTTCGTGGCTTTGAAGCCAGTTGGGAAATAGACGTTGATGAAGAAACAGCCATTAATGGTTCCTGGGTTAAAGCACCGGGAGGAAAATTACTTAATGCTTTATATCAGACTTATCCAGATTTAGTTTTAGTAGCAGAAGATCTGGGTATTATTACCAAAGAGGTCGATGAATTGCGTGTGCAATATAATTTGCCGGGCATGAAAATTCTGCAATTTGCTTTTTCGGGGGAGAGCACGAACCCATACTTACCCCATAACCACCAAATTAATAGTGTGATCTATACGGGCACTCATGATAATGATACGACTCTATCATGGCTGAACTCATTGAGCGAAGATGAAAAACATTACACAAAACAGTATTTTAACTTTCCTTATGAGCCATTAAATCGTGTCTTAATGAATGCTGCTCTAGCATCAGTGGCTAAACTTGCTATTTTACCCATGCAGGATTTGATGGGCTTTGGTGAAGGCCACAGGATGAATACACCAGGAACCACAGAAGGAAACTGGCAATGGCGTTTCTCCTGGGAACAGCTCAAAGAAGAAGTGAGGATGCAGGCCAGGTATATGAATACGCTTTATGGTCGTATGGTTTAATAAATTACAATTCAGGGGAAGTAATACATGGCTAAGCAGATTTATGCTTTTGAAGATGGCAACGGTAAAAATAAGGCTCTATTAGGGGGAAAAGGCGCTAACCTGTGTGAAATGACTCAGATTGGTTTAAATGTTCCACCGGGTTTTGTTATCACGACAGAAACCTGTTTAAGCTATCTGGATTCAGAAACCGATTCACTCCCTGATACGCTTATGGCTGAAGTGCGGTTGCAGATGAGTACACTGGAACAGAAGACCGGGAAAAAATTTGGTGATGCCAACGATCCTCTGCTTATTTCTGTTCGCTCAGGTTCAGCCATGTCGATGCCGGGTATGATGGATACTATCCTGAATCTGGGATTAAATAGTGACACGCTTCATGGTGAAATTCAGCAAACAGGTGATCCTCGTTTTGCTTATGATTCCTATCGCCGCTTTATTCAATTGTTTGGAAAAGTGGCTCTTGGAATTTCAGATGTTCCCTTTGATGAAGCACTGGCTCAGATAAAAAAAGTAAAAGGAATTAAAGAAGATATTGGTTTATCTGCGGATGATCTGGCCATAGTTTGCAATGAATTTCTGGCGATTATCCAGCAGCAGACAGGCCGGGCTTTTCCTGAAGATCCTTTTGAACAACTGGAGCTGGCTATCAAATCAGTGTTCGGCTCCTGGATGGGTAAGCGGGCTATTGATTATCGGCGGGAATTTAATATTACCCCGGAAATGGCCAATGGTACGGCTGTTAATATTTGTACCATGGTTTTTGGCAATCGTGGGGATGATTGTGCCACGGGTGTTGCATTCACCCGAAATCCGGGAACCGGAGAAAATCGTCTCTATGGTGAGTATTTAACCAATGCACAGGGAGAAGATGTCGTTGCTGGTATCAGAACACCTAAGGCGATTGAGCATATGGCTCAGGAAATGCCGGAAATGTATCAGCAGCTTGAAGAATTGCGAGCCCGGCTGGAAACGCACTATTGTGAAATCCAGGACTTTGAATTTACCATTGAACGTGGCGTTCTATACTGTTTGCAAACAAGAAATGGCAAAATGAATGCCGCAGCAATGGTCAGAACCTCAGTTGAAATGGAGCGGGAAGGACTTATCGATAAACCGCAGGCACTTTTGCGCATTAATCCCCAACATCTGGAGCAAATGCTTTATCCAAGACTTGATCCCGATATTCGCATTGATGCTGTTGCCCAGGGTTTGCCTGCTTCACCCGGCGCGGCCAGTGGACAAGCTATTTTTGATGCTGACAGAGCAGAACAACTGGGCAAAGATGGGGAGAAAGTGATCCTGATCAGGGAGGAAACAAAACCGGAAGACATTCATGGTTTTTTTGCCTCTCAGGGAATTCTGACCAGTCGTGGCGGCAAAACTTCCCATGCGGCTGTTGTTGCCCGAAGCATGGGTAAGCCCTGTGTTGCCGGGGCTGAGGGTATTATTGTGGATGTCAATTTGCGTCTGGCGAATATCGGTCACATTATCATTAAAGAAGGAGACTGGCTGACACTTGATGGTACGACTGGCAATGTTTACCAGGGGAAAATCGGTACAGTTGAAGCTGATTTTACGCATGAGCTCAACATTTTATTAGGCTGGGCGGATGAAGTTGCTCAACTTAAGGTTATGGCCAATGCAGATACGCCATCTGATGCAGCTAAGGCCATTAAATATGGAGCCATGGGAATTGGCCTATGCCGCACAGAACGAATGTTCAATGATCCAAAACGTCTGCCTATGGTGATTGAAATGATTGTTGCGGAAGATAAATTACAGCGACAACAGGCTCTGGATAGATTGCTGCCGATTCAACGAGCTGACTTTAAGGGGCTTTTTGAAGTGATGTCACCCAGAAAAGTTACTATTCGTTTACTTGATCCGCCTATTCATGAATTCTTGCCATCAGAACCTCAATTACAAAATGAAATTGAGCAATTAACACAACTCCATGGAATGGCTGCCGGGGCAAATGTATTATGCAATACCATGAATTTACTTGAAGGTAGTCATGGTCGGCGTGTCTCGGATAAAGTCCCGTTACCGCAGATGGTTGATCCTTTGCTGGTTGAGGAAGCAATTGATAAAAAACGAAGTATGTTAAAAAAAGTCCGGGCACTCTATGAAACCAACCCCATGTTGGGGCATCGGGGCGTTCGCCTGGGCATCACTTTTCCAGAAATTTATTCTATGCAGATTCGGGCGATTTTGGAAGCCACAGCGGAATGCATTGCTAAAGGCATTGATGTTCAGCCTCAGATTATGATCCCGCAAGTCTCTACAGTTGAAGAGCTTAAATTTATCAAACAATTTGCTGATGTGATTCATGCAGAAGTCGAGAAAAGTTATAATTTAACCGTTCATTACAAATTTGGTTCGATGCTTGAAGTGGTCAGAGCCTGCATGCGTTCAGAATCTCTGGCTGAAGTGGCTGAATTCTTTTCTTTTGGTACGAATGATCTCAGTCAGGCAACTTTCTCATTTTCTCGTGAAGATGCTGAAAATAAATTCCTGCCGCTTTACAATGAACGCAATATCCTTCAGGACAATCCGTTTGAAGTGCTGGATAGAGAAGGTGTGGGCAAATTAATGGAGTTAGCCGTTAATTGGGGTAAAGGCAGTCGAAAAGATATGTCGATTGGTATTTGTGGCGAACATGGAGGGCACCCGGAGTCCATACATTTTTGTCATCAGATAGGCCTGGACTACGTTTCCTGTTCGGGACCCAGAGTCCCGATTGCTCGCTTAGCAGTTGCTCATGCGGCTTTAATTAATGCTTAATCAACTGCATTAATCTCTCAGGGCCGGAGTCAATAGCCGGAACTTACTGTATTTTATATACTTGGGTTTCCTCAGGCTATTTGACTCCAACTCCGAAGACACCCCTCAGAATTAAAAGTTCTCTGTGGAAGTAAACAAACCGACGCGGAGATCTTTCATGGTATAAATTTCTTTATCATCAACCAGCATACTGGCATCTGCAATGCCCAATATAAGACGACGGGTAATAACCCGTTTCAAATCCAGTTTGTAGGTGACTTTTTTTGCTGTTGGTAAAACCTGGCCGGTGAACTTAACTTCGCCGACTCCCAATGCGCGGCCTTTCCCGGGATTGCCTAACCAGCCAAGATAAAAACCAACTAATTGCCAGACGGCATCCAGACCAAGGCAACCTGGCATCACCGGATCACCTTTGAAATGACAGTCAAAAAACCAAAGATCAGGCTTAATATCCAACTCTGCTATAATGCTGCCCTTGCCATTTGCACCGCCATCTTCGTTGATATCAACAATTCGATCAATCATTAACATATTGGGCAGTGGTAACTGGGCATTGCCCGGGCCAAACATTTCACCTCGACCACACTGGAGCAACTCTTCTCTATTGAATGAGCTTTGTCTGTTCATATCAGTCTTTTGTACTCTTTGAAAATTAAAATTGGCCTGATTTTAACAGATTTTTACTTATAAATGCTCATTGATTGTGGATTGAACTGAGATAAACTGAATATTTACAATAAAGAATCCCTAAAGTTTCACTTTTAGAGGTCGCTAATAGCAACGGATACTTATATTTTATGATCGGGTCAGATTGTGATGGATGTTAGCAGTACAATAAATACAAATACTCTGCAGCAAATTTCAGCTTTATCCCCTTCTGTTGCCCCAGTGGCGGAAGCTCGTGCTTCTGCGCCAGTGGAAGACACATTCAGGCTTTCTGATAGAGCAAGTCGTTTCATATCACAAGAACAGAAAAAAAATACATCAGATAAAACTGAGTTACCTGAGACAGGGAGTAAGTCAGAGCCATCGGATAAATTAGGACAAACTCGTTCCTCATCACCAGAGGGAGAGCTAACAGAAGCAGAGCAACTTGAAGTTGAAGAGCTCCGACGCCGGGATGCCGAGGTAAAAGCACATGAACAGGCACATACTGCTGCTGCTGGAAATCTGGCCCAGAGTGGCGCCAGTTTTGATTATGAAACCGGCCCTGATGGTAAACGATATGCGGTTGGTGGAGAAGTCAGTATTGATACCTCTGCGGTAGCAGGTGACCCACAGGCAACACTATTAAAGGCACAAAAAATCAGAAGGGCCGCCTCAGCCCCTGCCGATCCATCTTCTCAGGATCGATCTGTTGCAGCACAGGCATCTAGAATGGAAGCAGAAGCCCGTATAGAAGTTGCTGAGCTGAGCCGAGAACAACAAACAGAATATATTAACGAGCACACAACGGACGTTGATTATTTAGATTCTCAACAGGAGCAGAGTGAAAAAAACATTCAGGATACCTATGCAAAAATCCAGAATTCCAGCCTTCTTCAGGAACAAAAGAGCTTTGTTGATTTCTTTATCTAATTAAAAAGAAGTGGCGGCGTTCAAATAAATGCGTATAAAACGACTGCAAGGGCAGCTAATGCAACAATCTGGGGACGCTGCAAGTACGTCCATGTAACGCT
>JADGEM010000088.1 GCA_016744375.1 Gammaproteobacteria bacterium | reverse complement strand
TGACCCGTTTGTAAGCGACTCTCACTTACGAACAAACTAACACAACTTAAACTGAGATAAAGAAAAGGGTGGGGTTTAATAACTCCACCCTTTTTTTGTGCCTTTACTTAGAACCAAACACATAGCTCTTAACTAACACTTTCTTTTTTAATTCCTTTAATTAATTCATCAACTCCTCTATAATTCTGATCATTTATGAACCTCTTATCAGGACTCCCCTTTTGAGTATCAGCAAACTTTTCCAGCAAGAACTTCGCCAACACTACTTATTTCGTCGTTTGCCTGATGAAGCAATCAATAGCATTCTTGGACAATCAAATTTAACCTCACTAAAACGAAATGAGGCATTATTTGAGCAGGGTGATGAAGCATCACGTTTTTTTCTGGTAAGAAGCGGACAAATAATGTTGTTTCAAACCTCACCTGAGGGGAATGAAAAGGTGGTTGATATCATTGCCCCTGGGCAAACATTTGCCGAAGCCGTGATGTTTATGGAAGGTAGTCGTTATCCCGTCAATGCCCGTTCAACCTGTGATACGGAATTATTCTATTTTGAAAATAACGCCTTTATAGAACAGTTGCAGAAATCAAACGCTCTCTGCTTTGCCATGATGGCGGATATGAGTACCCGCTTAAAAGGACTATTGACTGAAATCAGTGAATTAACCATTTATAATGCGAAACATCGACTGATCAGCTATCTGCTTGGCCATATAAATGATCTCCAGGATAAGCCAACAGTGAAACTCACTGCCACTAAATCAATGATTGCTTCCCGACTTTCTATTACCCCGGAAACATTTTCGCGCATTTTGTCTAAACTAAAAAAAGAGGGGTTAATTAGTATTGATGATGAGGCAATCACCCTTGTTAAGCCTGATCAGCTCAAAGAAATCATTGGTGAGTCGTTTAAAAAAAATAAAAGCGGTTGTATGTAGAAATAAGCAAGCCAGCTAAAAACGAATTATACTGTAAACGTACTCACCAGAGCATTCATTTCATTGACGAGCCGATCAACTTCATTGCTTAAGTTTGTCACAATTTCCGCCCCATTAACAATTCCTCGACCACAGAATTAATCGCTAAAATACTACTGACAATTTCATCTGTCACCTGATGCTGTTCGATTGCCAGGGCAGCAATATGGTTATTCATTGTGGCAATCATTGCTACTGAAGAAGAAACAATGGTTTTATTGGTCCAAATATTGCATATTTTTATGATAAAAGGTAATAAAGACGTAATAGAGAGGTACTGAAGAGCATATAAGCATAAAATATGTGCTGTAAAGGACAAAAAAATGACGCTGATAAAAAGACAGGCCAATAAACAAGACGATCAGAGCAATAAGGTTCACTTATCATTAAAATTCGGAATGGCATTCATATTATTATTTTTTATGTCTCCCCTTATTGCCGGCAAACATCATTCTCATCAGAATATTCAGGAAACTGCTGTAGAGCTTGTGCGTTCACTTATTCCTGATGGTATTACTATCAAAGAAATTACAGCCGGGAAAATTGACTCCAGAATTCATTTTAAACAATGCTCACAGGCTCTTGAAGCCAGTTCAAGTATGGGAAAACATATTGCAAAAAACTGGACAATTGCTATCCATTGCGCAGGTAAAGTACCTTGGAGGATTTATATACCGGTTAAAGCAGAATTGACCCAAAAAATGATCACTAGTAATACCACAATTACCCGAGGTGAATTAATTACAGCTGATAAATTGACCCTTATTGAACGGGAAATAAGCAACCGAAATAAGAAGTATTTTTCTGAACTGACAGATATTATCGGACGAGAAGCACGTAGAACAATTCGACCCAATCACGTTATTAGCAGTTCGATGCTGCAAGAAGCTTTAATGGTACACAAAAAGGAATCGGTTTTAATTTATGCAAAAAATGCCAGGCTCAAAATTAGCATGAAAGGTACTGCACTAAAAAATGGACGCTATAACGAAATGATCCGAGTCCGTAATAACAGCTCTAATAAAATTATTGATGCTGTAGTCATTGACAGGGGTGTCGTCGCTGTTAATTTTTAACAATTGAAACTGCTTTATAATAGAACAATTAATGTTATAAAAGTTAAAGTTTCCCCATAAATGGCCGATAATATAGCCAAACGGGAGAGTATAAGAAATGCCAATAAATATAAGCAATATACAAAATAATACAACGCAGGCCAATAAAACTAATGAGCATCAGCAAGCCAAAGCAGTTCAGGGTTCTGACAACAACTCAAATAAAGATTTAACTCAATCAGCTGAGGCATCCCTTGGGCAGGATTTAGTTAATCTGACCCATTCTGCAATGCGTATAAAATCATTAGAAGCGCAGGTTGCACGCTTACCTATCGTAGATACTCAGAAGGTTGAGCAAGTAAAAAACTCAATCAGTGAAGGCACATTTGAATTTAATTCAGCTCGAGTTGCAGAAAAATTGATTAATTTTGAAAGAGATTTATTTTAACTTACGTACAAAACTTTTTAATTAAAATTGATAGGATATAATAATGACCCCGTTTATAGCTGATCAAATATCAGACCAGACCTCTGGCCAAGAAGAAAACACCAAAGACCAAAATCTGTCTGCCATTTTAGAACAGGAGCAGCTCTATTTAGAACAGGTTATCCAGTTATTAGAAACTGAAAATACAGCGATTGCAGAACGCAAAATCGAACAAATTGACAGCTTGCTTGATAAAAAACTCATGCTGCTCAGCAAACTGGAACAGCAGGACAAACAACGCCAGAACTATTTTGAGCAACAGACAGGTATTGCATACAACCATTTTGATTTTTCCCATTATATCAGCCAACATCCATCACAGAGGATTCAAAATAGTTGGTTGGCAGTCAAAACAAAGCTTCCTGAATGTCAAGAGCTTAATGAGCTAAATGGCCGGATGATTGCTATCAGAAAGAAAAATACCGAACAGATATTACAGATATTGTCAGGGCAGCCAGCAAACAATTCACAAACCTATAGCCACCTGGGTCAGGCACACTCAAAAAATAAAACAGCCTTATACAATACCGCAGTCTGAACATAACACTTAGGGTTCGGAAATAAATAAGGATAAAGCTTTGGCATTTAATAATCATTTTTCCTTTCTCAATTATTTTTTTACCTTCTGGCAGAAAAAAAATAAGCCCGTTCAACGAAAAATTTTTGACACTGAAGAAACAATAGCCCGCCTATTAAAACAACTTCAAAAACACCTGGTCATCATGACTGCAAAATTTATATCCGATCAGGAAACCTATAATACTGCAATTATTAAAGTTGATTACAAAAACAAATTATTTTACCTGGATGAACTCATACCTGACTTTGGTAATGATCAAATCAAAAAACTGGGCAAAATTACACTTAGGACACGCCTTGATGGTGCAATACTCACTGCAGAATGCACTATGAAAGCCATTGGAGAAGAAAAAGGAATTCCCCAGTACATCATGCATTTTCCAGAATCTGTTCGCTCAACCCAACGTAGAGAAAGTTACCGTGTGAGTATCCCGCTGAGTCAACGAATTCAAGTCAATATGCAAACTGAATCCAGCATTTTTATTGCCGGGTTTCTCAATGACATTTCTTTCAGCGGCATTTCTATTCGATTAGAACCCAACCAGAGCATTGAGCTGGCAAATAAGGAGATAATCCCATTTCTCACCATTCATCTTGAAGAGACAATTGCCTGTGAAATGGAAATAAAGCGTATTTCAAACACACTTGGCCGTACCATTGTCTCGGGGCACCTGAAGGAGATTTCCCAGGAACATAAAAAGTTCATTCAAAAATTTATAACACGTCTGGATCGAAATAAGCGAAAACAGGTTCAAAATTAAACTAAATAACAATTCTTTAATTGTATTCACTGAGCAATACCTTTCTCAGTCTATAACCCGATCAGCTTTTATGATATATTAGCCACCGATATAAAGCCCCCGTAGCTCAGCTGGATAGAGCGACCCCCTCCTAAGGGGTAGGCCGGACGTTCGAATCGTCTCGGGGGCACCATTTTGAGCTGAGAAAACTAATATTTTTCTACAAAATCAATTCAAATCATTACCTAATTCTATTGACATACGAGAGAACAACTGATGCTCATGATATTTGTAAGCCGCTTAAAAGCCATCCTTGCGTTAAAAAACTCAGTCGCACTACTCATCGTTATTACCCTATTTATGATATCCGGTTGTTCACCTCACAAGGGTGCCGGAAACTGGAAGGCTGACACAAAAAACTCACATAATATCAATATGATAAACATTTCGTTTGAAGGCAATGCTGATTTTTACAGCGAAAATAAAGAAGAATCCATTCGTCGTTGTTTTTGGTCTGCAGTTGCTGAGAACACAATGAATATGCAGTGCGTTTATTCTGAAAATACTGATAATACAGTCATCTATCAGTTTGTTGTCATAGAGAAAGGTCATGCAAAACTAAGCCTGGATGATCAACTGATTGCAGAGTTCACTTTACAAAAACCAGAAAAAGAAGCAACCTTCTGGTAATATAATGAGCCTGGGAATTTTTAACATTTAACCTTTTACATATGAGTTTTCAATGAACAAAAATCTACTTCTTCTATTTGTCGGTATCATCTCATTGGCTTTCATCATGGTCAGTACTGTTGAAGCCAAACGTTTTGGCGGTGGTTCTTCATTTGGTGGGAAAAAATCATACAGCTCCCCATTTAAACAAAAAACAAGTCAAAAAAAATCATTTTCACAAAAAAAAGCATCTGCAACAAATCAGAAACGCAAACAGCAACTCTCCAGTCGCGGAGGTCTTATGGGAATGTTAGGGGGCTTAGCATTGGGCGGCTTGCTGGGTGCTCTCTTTTTTGGTGGTGCATTTGAAAACCTTAACTTCTTTGACTTTATTATTATCGGCGGTATTATCTGGGCTATTATGTGGTTTATAAGACGTAAAGCCCCTGCCCCTAAAGCACATACAGCAACACCCGGTGCCTATGATTTTGATCTTAACAATGCCCAATCTGACAGCCCTCAAAATGCTGCCTCCGAAAAAGACAAGGAAGTCACTCAAACACACTTTAAGCTTAATTCAGATAAAGTGGATGCTGGATTTTCTGATAAAGAAACCAGCTTTGCCGACAGTTTTGGGGTAGATTATGGCCAAGAGGAGTTGAATAAAAGCAAAGCAACAGAACAAAGCAGCCAATCTGAAGCCGTTATTTTACCCGAATGGTTTGATCAGGAAGAATTTCTGAATGGCGCACGATCAGCCTATACTCTCCTGCAGCAAGCCTGGGACATCGGCGATCTGGAGTCAATAAAAGACCTGACAACCGAGTCTGTTTTTAATGAAATCTCACGACAATTTGATACAGAAGATTCTCAGGGTACAACTCGTATACTACAGCTAAATGCTGAACTTATAGACTTTAAGCATCTGGAAAATCACAGCGAGGCATCTGTATTATTTGATGCCTTACTGGATGAGTCAAGTGCTCCTGATGATAATCAGGGGCGTGCCACCCAGGCCAGAGAGCTCTGGCACTTTGTCAGAGCGAACAAAAGCACTGAACCAAAATGGTATTTAGATGGGCTGCAGCAGCTCAAATAATCCTAAAAGGAAGACGTGAGAAAAAATAAAACATTAGAAAATCAATATATTATAACTAGCAACTCATTGAAATAAATAGTAATAACCCTATTGAATATATGTGAATCAACTTGTTAAGATAGCCTCACTGATTTCAATTATTAATATTCAGAGACTTATACTCAACTTAGATAATAAGCAAATTAGGCACTCAATTGAGTGCCCAAGAACAATAATTGATTAATCAGATTTGTGTTTTTTATAAATTAATTATTAAGTGGGGACTTACAATGAAAGTACTTGGAAAAATTTGTGCTAATTGCACTGTAGCCGCGGTTGTTTTAATCTCAATAATAACCGCAGTGACACTGGTTTGGGTTTCATTAGTATAAGTAATATTTGAGCCGATCGATTAAAATTCACCCAATCACCCAAATGCTGAAAGTTGGTATACAATAAGTGCATGTGGTTTTTGGGATGAAGAGCATGCGTTTGACAATCACTCCCTATTGGAACATTTAGCATAATCTACAATTCAACTCTCAATTTAATGAGCATCAACTATTTGCTTTAATCAGGTTTCATCCTCAGTACCCCATTCTATGGCCTTGTTCAAAATGATGTCGTTTTTTTTCTAAGCTCTGTCTTTCAAAAAAAACCAGTTCTTGATTATTTAATAATTTCAGTAATATTTTTCAAAAAGCTGTTTTTACGTGCAAGTTGGATGATATAAGGCTTTGCCTGATAATATTTAAAGACTAGTAGTCACCTATCGTCTTGATACATAACCGGGGAAAATATCTTTATCAATTATAATTTCAATAAGATTGATAGAGCTTTTAAAATCTAATTTTGCTAAAAGACCTTCCATATCAGCTTCAGAGCAAACTTTATAATGATTAATACCAAATGATTGAGATAATAAATCATAGTCCGGATTCACAAAATCACAATCAATATATCGCTCTTCATATTGTTGAAATTGATTTTTTCGAATCAATCCCATCGTTGAATTATTAAAAAGAATAATCGTCATTGGTAACTGATAATTAACCGCAGTCATAATCTCCATACAACACATCTGAAAACCACCATCACCAATTACAGCAAAAACACCCCACTCTTCAACTAACTTGTTTGAGGCAAAACGAGCACCAATAGCAGCAGGAATCGCATGACCTAGAGAAGAAACACCAGAGTTCGGGTAATATCGATTTTCTGAGGAAACACGAAAAAAATTCTGAGCAAAGATGATATTATCATCGAACACCATAATATTTTTTGGAAACATAGTTTCCAGCTCAGAAAAAAACAATTCAACTAATGGGAAACGATCACGCAGGTTGACTATGTCACTGCCGGTCTCTTCACTTTTTCTATCACTCTCTTCGCTGCAATAGGAATCAAAAGTATCGGTTAATGTCTTTCTTACAACACTCCCGGCACTGACTTGTTCTCTTAAATGGCTATTAACTGCTGTTAAAATGGTTCTAATGTCGCCTAAAATAGCAAGATCGGATTTGAAAACTTTTTCTAACTGCTCAATATTATTGTCAATTTGAGCAATTTTTTTATTTTTTAACAGATCTTCATTCCAGACATAGCTGGTCCGTTCATTAAAGCCAGCACCAAGGAAAATAATCAGGTCAGCTTTCTCAAAAATATAATGATAAGCACCACTATAGGAAGTCACCCCAAGGCTTCCCAGTGAAAACTCAGAGTGTTCGCTGATGACTCCCTTACCCTTAAGGCTTGATGTGACGGGGATCCCCACCAGATCACTTAACTCTGAAACCTGAGATTGTGCTCCGGAAACAATGCAGCCATATCCAGCCACGATAACAGGAGCAGATGCTTGCTGAATTAATTGTGCCAGTTCATTAGCAGCATAAACATCATGACGAAGGTGATGATTGTTTCGAGTGGTTTTAATTTGGTCAAGAATAGTCTCATCAACCATCTCCTTTTGAATATTAAAAGGAATACTGAGTAATACTGGACCTGAACTATCAGATAGCAGGATTTTAGCAGCACGATTGAGGACATTAGCCAGGTAATCAGTACGTTCAACCAACTTTGTGTATTTTGTGATGCTTTTAAACAATGCCTCCTGGTCAATGCTACCACCTTCTCCAGAACTTTCCTGTAAACCCCCTTTACCAAAAATATGTGTCGAAGTTTCGCCAGTAATAATAAAGACCGCCTGCTTATCAACATAGGCATTGGCAATACCCGTCACTAAATTAGTCGCACCAGGTCCGGCAGTTGTAATACAGGCTGAAATTTCTCCAGAAGCCCGTGCATACCCTCCGGCCATAAAGGAAGCACCCTGCTCATGTTTAGCAAGCACTGTTTTGATAGAAGACTGATATAAACTATCATAAACCGGCAGGATATGAGCACCCGGCATACCAAAAATATGGTCAATACCAAGGCGCTCCATAAAACGGACAATTAGCTCACTTACTGTAATTTTCATAGAATATAGATGCTTACTTTTTTACAATATTAGAATAACTGGCTATTATATTTTTTTTACACACTGACTTCCAGTCTTTAAAAGTAAATGATGTGCAGAGAAGATTGACCACTTTTATTCTTCAAATTATTGTTTATACTAGGAGCTTGCCCAAAATAGAAGCCGTAGCCAGGGATAAACTCCTAGAGACTGATTTTAAAAAAAGATTCTGAACAGCTTATGGAAGATAAGTCACAACACTGCCAGCATATTTTCTTAATGAGCCATATGCGCGCAAATACCAGTTTAATCAGCCATATTTTAGGCTCTCACCCTCAGATTAATGGCTATTATGAAAAGCACATCAGTTATCTTTCGCAGGCCAGCCTCAGAGAACAAGAGCAGCAATTGCCTGCAAACAAAGGGGCGAAAAATGATAACACCCGATATTTGTTTGATAAAATACTGCATAATGCTTATAAGCTCCGTTTGGATAATTTAGACTCACAAAGTATTAAAGTTCTACTTTCTATCAGAGCACCTGAACAAACCTTAAAAAGCATTATTAGTTTATTTCGTAATAAAAAGACTCAGCACGCTTATGCCGATCCAGAGAAGGCTGTAAGCTATTATATTCAAAGAATAAAAATACTGACTCAATTTTGTGAACAATATAAAAAACAGTATTATTACTATGATGCTGATCTCATTCGCTCAGATTCAAAAAAAAGCCTGAGCCGCATCCAAAAATGGCTTTCTTTGAGCACACCATTAGCTGAAGAGTATCAAATTTTTTCACTCACGGGAAAACCTCGAGTCGGTGATTCATCTGAGAATATGCAAGCGGGCCATATTGTCAAACAGCAAAGCAATTATGAAGAAATAATCATTGAGCCAAAACTGCTGCAAAAAGCAGTCACTGAAACCTATAAAAATCGACAGATTATTATTGAGCATGCAATTGACTCAATGATCAGCAGGTAAAAAGCTAAAGAAAAATCCTGATACCTGGAATTTATAATCCAGGTTAATAATTTTGAAACTGCCTAATCATTTTATCCCACGAGTGACGGTCAGTGCGATAATTCAGTAGAGCAGAAATCATCTGTTCAACTTTTTTCTGTCGGTTCTTCTCTGATTGGATTTTTTTGTAAGCTATTGATTTATTGTTAAAATTATACTCAATGCTATTAATGAACTTTCGCACTTCATTAATAGAGTCATTTACCTCATCAGATTGATTCCACCAGACATTGTGATCATTTACCACTGTCTGCAGAACATCACATTTTTTAAGCACATTGTTGTGTTTTTGATCGTATAATTCAAGCAATTCATTTTCTACAACTGCAAACGTCTCACTGAGTAGTTTTCGATTATAATCTTTAATTTCCACTTCTGATTTTGACAGTCGGACCACACTAAACAACATTAAATCACCAAAAAACTGACGCTCAAATTCATCGGATAAATCAATATTTTGAACATTGTCCTCAACACCAGGTCGATATTCATCTTTAAAATCACTTTGCAAAGTCCTGGCATGCAGCATGGGCAGGTTAACCGATGCAAAACGCTCTTTAATTTCAGATTGAATTAATCGCCCTGCTGTCGGCCCGGACATTCTTAATCTGAGTTTTCCAAAAGGAATAATATATTTCAGACCTTCAAAAGTTGTAATATAATTACCAGGATAAATTGTTCTGGCAGGTACAATATCAGTCAATGATCCCATATAAGAAAAATAAGTTTTCCGTGTCAAATGCTCTCCAAAAAAGAAATAATTAATGCGTTGGGAAAATAATTTAAGACAAGCAATATGATCATGCTCCTGTTTCATAGAACAACAATAATCATATGTTTTTCTATGAGTTCCAAGACCAAAAAGATGGGCCATATCATGATAGGCCGCATCATCAGGTTTTATTTTTGACTCAGGATGGAACTGACATTGTTCTTTTGCATCTTTCTCTGATAATTGCTGAAAAAAGGCTATGACATCATCAAGAAAATTACCTGACATCACTGATGGAGATACTGGGGGGTCACAGACAAGCTTACCAGTTAACATGGCAAGATTTTCTGTATTAAACAAATGGTTTATATGATAAAAATAATTAAGCCCGTAAACATATTCATCACCTTCTGGCGTAATTCGATTAACACGAAATTGTTGATCACTATCGACAAAATAAAACAATGCATCTTCTTTGTCAGGCATATTATCAAGTGAAGTTAATTGCAATGACTTTAAATAACTCAGGTTTCGTGTAACGGCCTGACCTTTGTGATAAAAGCTTTTGGTTGATGGTTCACCAATAATAGAACTGACATCATGACGAACATCTTCAGGAAGCCTCATCATTAATTCATATTGTTCATCTAAACCATAGTGATGGACTCTTAGTCCTTTTTTAGTATATTCATCTGCAAGTTCAATATCTTTTTCAATATATTTTTTTTCTTTACTGTCTTCGACAATAACCACTGTGATTTTAGAAAAAAAATCAGGCTTGTCTTCACACACTGAAAAACCGCCATATGAATAAAGCTCACACAATTGAAAAATACTTTCCAGGCATCCCCGTAAATGCTCAGGTCTATCAGCAATAGGAATGCTTAAGATAAAGTCATACTGTTTTCTAAACTTAAAATCAGGGTTTAATTTTTGAATTAAATCCTCTTGTTCACGAAACAAGCCCTGATAGTCCTGCAGCATTTCATCAAAATCATCAGATAGCCATAATTCTTGTTCAAATAAAGGATAAATCTCATGGTATAGCAAAACAAGTTTTTCAATTTTCTTAGTGCTATCATCCTCTTGCTGTATTGTTTCAAAGCGAGTTTTATAATCTTTAAGATCAGGGATTTTCGAAAGGTATTTATGAAAGGTTTGCTGTAGTAAGCTGGTGTTATGAATGGTCATTATTTTTTATTAGTAAAATGATTGTACTGTTTATTTAATATATTCTACAGAATGTTTTATGATACAACACATTAACAGAATAATCACTTAAGCTTAAAGAAGGATTGACTTCATGAAAACCAATGAAATTCTAAACGCATACCATTTTAGACATGCCTGTAAGGAATTTGACTCAGATAAAAAGATCAATGATGAAGATTTTTCATTTATCCTTGAGACCGGACGACTGAGCCCGAGTTCTTTTGGTTTTGAACCCTGGAAATTTCTTGTAGTTCAGAACATGAAATTAAGAGAAAAACTTAAAACCGTTACCTGGGGTGCTCAAGGTACACTGCCAAGTGCCAGTCATTTTGTGATTATATTAGCCAGAAAACAAAAAAGTATGCGTTATGACTCTGAATATATTGATCATATGATGCGGGATATTCACCATCTCCCGCAAGAGGCTATTGAGGGACGAGGCGCAATGTATCAAACATTTCAGGAAAATGACTTCCATTTATTGGGAAATGAACGAGCAAGCTTTGACTGGGCATGTAAACAAACCTATATTGCTCTGGGAAACATGATGACTTCTGCTGCAATGATAAATATTGACAGCTGCCCGGTTGAAGGCTTTAAATTTGATGAGTTAGCAAAAATAATGTCTGAAGATTTTAATGTCGATACGTCAGAGTTTAGTGTCGCATGCATGGTGGCTTTTGGTTACCGTATCAATCAACCCGCGGAAAAAACTCGACAGGCCATTGAAGATATTTCAGCATGGTATAATTAATTTTTTATTTTTATAAGAACAAAGCACCATCTACATCAAATGGCTGTTTCAACCATAGCAGTAATTGCCTGGTTGTTTGAAAATTACTCTTATGCTCATAAATCGACATTAAAGTTTAATCGAATCAACCCGTAAATACTCGCTTCAATTGCTCAAGTTTATCATTCATTGAAGTTGTTTTAATGGTTTCAATTAATTCGCTCACATTAAATGAGTGATGTTTCTCATAGACAACACCCACCTGCGGCATATCCGCTAAACCCGTCTCACGAGCATGTTCAACAAAACCTTTATTTCTCCAGAAAAAACCACCGGGCATAGTTGTTGGGATCACCAGCACATAAAATAAT
>JADGEM010000087.1 GCA_016744375.1 Gammaproteobacteria bacterium | reverse complement strand
TCTACTGCTTGTATTTTAAACGATTGAGAAAATCTTTTTTTCATTTTTTGCCTCTAACTGTAAAAATTTAGAGGCGACAACTAGTCTGACACAGGGGGCTATAGTGATTTGCGCCTTTTTTATAAAATTTTTATACATCATTTCTAATTTCATTTTTTTAAAATCATAAATCTAAGTTAGTTATAACAAACTTCCCTGGTTGATGAATCTAATATAGCACTCTGCCTTGCCTAAAAGATTCAATTGATGGGTGGCCATAACTGATAATATTGTATTCAACCAGATTGGATTTATGTACTTTGATTAAGGAATGATGATCCTGAATTCTGGGACAGAGGGGATAAGAATATACTTATTGTAAAAAATTATTTTTTATTCTTTGTAAAACTAATCGCTCTACCTGACAAACCAAATACAAAGGCAATGATATAAACAAATAATCACAATCATCCTTATTCACTATGCGTGTTGTCTGTTCTGAAGAAATGGGTGTTGATGTATTAAAGCGAATTGCTAAGGGTGATTTTTTTTCAGCGATAAATACCTGCAATGATTTTAATGTGCCCGTTTTTCCTGCCTTAACTTCAACGGGTACGATGCTTGAGTTTATTGTCAATAAATAATCAACCTCTGCGGATGAACTTTTGGCCTCTCTATTCCAATAAAATAATTCAGGTTTTTCATAATATAGATGGTTATAGAGCAGATGCTGTCCAATGAATTGTTCAGTTAATGCACCCTGATTAACCATCATATTATTATCGGTGGTGAGTTTGGTTAATTTCAATCCAAGAGAACTGGATACCAATCCGATATCCAGAAATAAGGGCTTAAACATTTTATCATTTACTTCGGCTCGTAGAGGGATACCATTTCCTGAGCTGTGTTTTACTTTATAAAATATTTTAGCCATCTCTAATAGTTCCAGAGAATTGGCTAGATCTTTTGCTTTGTCATTGGGGTCAATATTGACATACTTCAGTTTGTTACCGATCAGAGAGGGGAGTTTTTCAAAGACTTTTTTTAAACGATGATGATCGGTTCTTTTTCTATATTTACTAAAGTCATCCTCATAGGTTTGCAAGATGCTTTGGTGTTCTCTAAGTGCTTCAGAGAGTTGGCCTGATGAGTCAGTATAACTTTGCACTGCTGCAGGCATGCCTCCGATAATAAAGAAGAGCTGAGTGTAATAAAGCAACTTCTTGTGTATAGACTCAGGTATGCTGTTATTGAGTTGATGAGTGCCAAGGAATTGTACTAATTTTTCATGACCAATGGCCATAAGAAATTCTTCAAAATCTAAAGGCCCCATATGTAAATAGTCAATGCGACCAACGGGCATCGAGAAATTATGCTCAGCTAATAAAAACTCCAGTAATGATCCTGCTGCAATCACAGGGATATCAGGGCGTTGTTCATATAAATAACGTAAAAAATGAAAAACTTCAGGAGCTGCTTGTATTTCATCAAAAAAGAGCAATGTGTCTTTTGTGATAGCCGAGACATTTGCTTCTATTTCTAAGAGTTGCAGACTTCGTTCTATATCACTGCTGTCAAAGAGTTGTTTTTTATCAGGTGTGCGATCAAAGTTAATTTCAACAAAGGATTCAAAGTTTTGTTGAGCAAATGCTCTGACTAAAAATGTTTTACCCACCTGTCGGGCTCCACGGATCACCAAAGGTTTTCGGTTTGTTCTATTTTTCCAGTCAGCCAGTGCTTGCTCTAATTTTCGTTCCATTCCTGTAGAATATCGCTGCTTATAATAAAATACAAGGGTATTTTATGCTAAAGTGGGTATTATTTTGGGTTAATTATTATTTCTGAGTGTTTTTTCTACAAATAAACTTACATATTCAAAAAACACTCCTTTATGTGGAGCATATAAGTTGAACCAGCAACTTTAGATGCCTGATTCTGATATTTTAAATAATGACATCATCACATGCAGTTCATCGGTCATTTCAGATCCTATAACCGTTCCTACAATAACAGTGCATTCATCTGAAACAAATGATTTAATCATCAGTGTTCTCTTTTAAACCAACAGTGTTTTAAAAAGGTCGTTGTAGATACATCATTCTAACTTGATTAAGGCATAACTCAAGTTTATTCAGAATTAGCAGAGAGGCAAAAAATATGCTCTGTGGCAATCATTTTGAAACAATAATTTTTTCTTAATATAAATCAAAAAGATTTGCCAACACAAAGTCAATTTTCAAAATTTCACCATTTTATAACCCTATAAAATGGTGAATGCTCATGAGCAAAGAAAGAACCTTAATGAACGATATTGTTAAACATTGTAATGAAAGTATGGAGAGCTCTAGCCGCAGAGCATTTTCCTTTATGGGAACGTGCTAGTCCTGAATTGAGTGATAGCAACTACATTGAAACGATTTGTGGGTGGTTGTATTGAGCTCAGATGACACATATTGATGGGTGGCCATAACTGATCTCGCAATGAAAGTATGGAGAGAGCTTTAGCTGCAGAGCGTTTTCCTTTATGGAAACGTGCTTGTCCTGAATTGAGTGATAGCAACCACATTGAAATGATTTGTGGGTGGCTGTATTGAGCTCGGATGACACATATTGATGGGTGGCCATAACTGATCTTTAATCTGTAACACTTTAATGAAGTACATGTTTTTTGGGTGCACTAAAACTGAACGATTATTAATTCAAAGCCGTTGAATTTTTCGGCGGCTTTAGCTATTTGCTGCTAACTTGTAGCGATATTGATTAACTTTCTATAATTGTTCTAAAAGTCAAATTTACTCTTGGTTGATCTATCTTCTTGATGGTAGGCAATCGATGCAAGCAACAAGTTTGTGTTTTACGATCATGCACTACACTCACACCATGCTTTATATAATAATTTAAAAAATCAATACTTAAATAAACTTTTTTTAGTACTTTTCAATATAGGCAGCCCTAAATGAACACGCCTATATTTATTTCCATTGAAAAAAACCAAAAATATAACCTTCTTTGCCCACATTAGAAAACCGCGAGCTATATTGCCCTATTTAATACGAATAGCCTCAAAGGGGGCTTAATCTTTAATAAATTTTAAACCTGAATACAGAATAACTTGCCTCCCTTTTTCATCAGTTTGAAATATAGCGCTTCCTCCCAGACTGCGGTCATAGCCAATCACCTTGGCACGCTGTTCGTTAACAACATCAAAGAAAAGTTGACTAGTCTCCTTCTTCATTTTTAGCTCAGCCTTAATATATCCGTTCGCCTCACTAAGTGTAAGAATTTTTAAACCTATTCTATCGTGTAAGGGGTCTGGGTTAACGAGGTGGTAGCTCCCTAAAAACACTTCACAATATTCTGGTAATATTTTATCCGTGACCTTCTGCGCAATTGCCGGGCCATTGTTCACTCTAATTAACTGCTGCCCCTCATGCTCAATAGTTTGCAGGCGTACATTTTTCGATTCTTTAGTATTGAGTGGTATCAGCCCAAATAAACGTAAATTTATGCTCAAAGTCCCATCATTCATGGGTAAAAGTGTAATTGGTAGGCCATCAACAACTGCTCTCAGCTTGTTCACATTTCCTTCAATCGTAAAATCACCTAAAGAAGATGAAAGGTAACGACCACTCAGAATAGCAACTTGTTCGGGTGTAAACTGTGTCACCCGCTTTCCTGGCGGTTCGTAGTCTACGTATGTGTAGCCACTTTTACTGGCCATTGCGGCAAGCAATGTGTTATTTGCCACTTCTTCATTAACCGTTGCCGCTTCTGCGGAATTACTCAGCACTATTACGGCTAGCTTCTCCTTCCTATTCATCATTAAAGAAGAGTGGTAATAAATGGTGCTACCATTATGCCAAGCCAAATCTTGCATCGTTTCTAAACCTTCATCGGGATAGGATAAAATCCAACCCAGCCCCATTTTTAAGCCACCATCCAATACAATATGTTCATTTTGTGGGTGCCACATTTCGTTGACGCTGTCGTTCGTTAGCAACGTCGATGATTGTGCTAAATCATCACTGGTATATTGCAGCATCGCTTTAGCAAATAGCGCGAGATCATTAGCGCTCATGTTGATATCTCCTGCGGCACGATCTCGAATTTCTATTGGCTGCTGGCGCTTGTTTTCCTCATAGGCGCGAGCCATTACCAAGGAATTTTGAATGCCAACAAATGCATTTTTCATTTTCAGTGGTTGGAAGATATATTGCTGAAGATACTGCTCATAGCTCAAGCCGCTAACCTCCTCAATCACACGTCCCAGTAATCCATAGCCCAGATTGGAGTAGGAATGAACAGTACCGGGTTTAAAAGCGATATAGTCGTTGGCCAAATCCGTTAACAATGTTTCACTCGCAGAATAACGACTAAAACCTTTATCATAATCAGACGGTAACCCCGAGTGATGCGTCATAATTCGGCGTAGAGTAATGCCTTCCTGTCCATACGGAGTATTAATCGAAAATTCCGGTAAATAGGTATGTAAAGGCTTATCAATATCGACTTTACCTCGCTCTTGTAATTGCATAATCGCCGTTGCGGTAAAGAGCTTCGAGATAGAGCCAATGCTATACACGGTATCTGGTAATGCCGATAATTGGCCTTCTCTGTCAGCATAGCCAAACCCATTGGCATACACAATCTGTTGGTCATCAATAACCAACACTACCATTGAGGCAACATTTTTCTGCTTAAGTAATTTCGGGATATTCTTATCCAGATCACGATGCATTTGCTGATAATGGTCGCCTTGAACACCAGTTATTTTTGTCAGATTGGTGCTACAGGATGCCAGTACTGACATTATAACGGGGATGAAAAACAACTTTTTAAAATACATGTGACTTCCTATTATCAATGGTTAATATTAAATTTTTGCGGGACGCGTATATCTCACTTTGTACTTCTCAGCCACCTTCCTAATAAAGGAAAAAACTCTTTTGTAACAGTCATTGTTTTATCTTTTATTGGGTTTAAGTGTCATGTGAAATTGGCCATCTTCACCTTCTCCGATGACTTTGGTGAAATGCGGAGTACCTGCAATATTGCTGGAAAGCCATATATCTATGGGCTTACCCTGCTCAGGTTGCAGGCGAAAGTGGTCGGCAATACGTACGACGGTGTATTGAGTAATGCTTAAATCTTCGCTATTAAATAGCCAAATACTGTCAGGCAGGGTCTGCCCATTGTTAGCCCAGAAAAAGGGCAAATGATTGAAGCTGGTATCAAAATCGTTAATAGCAAAACGATAGCTTTTAGATTGCTGGGCGTCATTGCTAAAGAGTAATTGGGGTATTGCCAATACCTCACTGACATTAGGTATGTATTCACTGGCCAGCCCGACAGCGATACCTATAAATGCGTCCTCTTCTTTTTTGCTAATCGTTTTTACTTCAGATAAAGAAACCCAATATTCATTGTCAACTTCATGAACTTGCGACCAAAAAATAGTGTCACCATCGTAAGCTTTACCGTCAGCATTAAGCAGTTGACCTTGTTTTGAATATTCTTCAACGTAGTCTGTGCGTACATCTAATTTCCCCCACCAGCCCGATGTTAGAATGTGTGATTGCTCTGCAATAATATAAGTACCGTTACTTTGTTGAACAAACTGAATTCGGGCGTCACCAATATCGCCACCTTCTGCAAACATGTCATACAGAAAATAGTCATCGCTGTCTGTCGCCTGAGCATGAACAACACTACCCAGCAATAATGAAACAGTTGTAAGCATCCATTTTGAGTGTTTGCCAAGGCTTATTGCTACAGTGGGCATAGTTCGTTTTGTCATCCTATTAAACCTCGTTTTTGTCAACTTGCCATAAGCTGCGAACATCATTGCCAATGGCAATAACGACAGGAATTAAAATCAAAGTAATAGCGGTAGCAAATAGCTCGCCGTAGGCCAGTGAAACGGCAGCGGGTATTAAGTATTGCGCCTGCTCTGACGTTTCAAGCATCAGCGGTGTTAGCCCCGCAACGGTGGTTGCAGTGGTAAGAAAAATAGCCTGAAAACGGCCAACGCCAGCATCCATTAATGCCTCGTTTACACTTAACCCTTCTTCTCGCGCCTGGTTATAGCGGGTCATCATCACCAGCGAATCATTGACCACTACACCGGTTAGTGCCAACATGCCGAAAAATGAGAGCAGGCTAAAAGGGAGATCCATAATCCAGTGTCCCAACGCCGCACCAACAAAACCAAAGGGAACCACTGACATAATGATAAAAGGCTGCCAATAGGATTTCAGTGGAACGGCCAATAGTGCATAAATAAGTACGCATGTAAAAATTAATGCCCGTAGCAAACCGCCTTTTATTTCGCCTTCTTGTTCCAGTTCACCGCCCAATTTTATAGCGACACTGGGGTAACGTTGTTTAATCGTTAAAAAAACCGTTTGCTGTAGGAGCTGAACAGCCTCCGTTGGCGATGTCACTTGTTTGTCAATAAAAGCCTGAACTGTGTTGACACGCTTGCCATTGTCGCGGGCCAGGTAATCAGTGGCGTAACTGGATTGGAAGTGGGCAATGGCCGGTAGTGGAATCCAGTGGCCAGCGGGGCTTTTTAAACGAGCATTGAGCAAATCTTCAAATTGCTGACGCGCTTGTCGCGCATTTTGCACGATGACTTTCACTTCTTGGCCATTGCGCTGAATTCTTTGTGCTTCTGCACCACCGTAGCGCTGGCCAATTTGGGTAGCTAGTATTTCTTCAGTAAAACCGAGGTGTCTGGCTTCAGGTTTGAGTTGCAGGTGAATTTCGGGCTTGCCATTTTTCAGACTGTCACGCACATTACTAATACCGTCGATATGCTGTAACGCCGTTAATAGCTGTTGACTGGCCTGACGTAAAACGTCTTCATCTCCAGCCAACAATTTAACCTCAAAACCACCGCCAACGTCTTCCGAACCTGAGAACGTTAGTTTGGTTGCACCTTCGAGTTTTCCTACTCGCTGCTGCCATTCTTTTAAGATAGCCATCGTCCCCAGAGAGATTTGACTGCGTTGACTAGGGGAGCTTAGCTCGGCGTATATCTCAGCGGAAAACGCACTGTTAACGACCACTAAAACATGCTGTATCGGCTTCTCTGTCAAGCCGTATTCACGTTGGTATTGACTATTAAGTTGTTCGATAATTGACGCAATGGTTTCGGTGTGAGAGCTAATCAACGGGTACGGCGCACGAGCATCCATTTCCAAGTTGACTGTAATCACCTGACCAGGGATATCAGGGAAAAACACGGTTTTTATTTTCCCGTTTGCCATCAGTCCAACGCCAAGAATCGCCAATGATGTAAATAGAATGAATGCGACGTAGCGTTGTTTCAGGCTCCACACTAGCATGGGGCGATAAACACGTTGCTTAAACGAAAACAGAGCGTGTTGTGCACTGCTTTGCGTACGTAACCAGTAACGCTGTAAAAATGGGGCTGATGATTTTTTATCAACGGGTTTAAGAGAAAGATGCGCCAAATGAGCAGGCAGAATAAATTTGCTTTCCAGCAGTGAGAACAACAACGCAAGAATCACCACACCAGAAAAACCAGCCAACACTTTGCCAAGGGCATTATCGATTAACAACATCGGGAAGAAGGCGGCAATGGTGGTAAGCACACCAAATACAGTTGCTGCAGCCACGCGCTTAACACCTGCTTCAGTTCCTGCTAACGGGTCGCTATTAATTTTTCGCTGCTCAAAGACACTTTCACCCACCACAACCGCGTCATCGACCAAAATACCGAGCGCAATAATCAATCCAAACGTGGTGACATCGTTAAGGGAGTAATCCACCCAACTGCTGCCCATTATGGCTATCGCCCCAGCAATAGAAATAGGGATACCCATACCGACCCAAAAGGCGAGTTTAAAATTGAGAAACAAGGCCAAAATTATAACGACCAACAATAGGCCTTGTAGGGCATTGCTCTGTAATAAATGTAAACGTTCTGATATGTAATGACTGGAATCTCCCCAAATACTAAGCTGCATACCCTCTGGTAACTGTCGGTTAAAATCCGTAACGGCATTTTTTACTGCAGCAGCAATATGCAACAGGTTTTCCTTACGGCCAATGAGCACTTCCATCCCAACGGCTGGCTGACCGTTAAAACGTACAATGACATCGTCTTCTTCAACATCATCAATAATGGTGGCAACATCCGACAAACGAACCTGGCTCCCATCTGAGGTCTCGAAAACTGAGATATTGGCAAATTCTTGTTGATAGTAGGCCTGACTATCGGCGCGTATAGATATCGCTCCCTCCAGTGTTTTTAACTCCCCAGCCTTAAACAATAGGGAGGATTGCTGAATTGCAAGACTGAGGTCATTGATCGTCAGGTCGTATTTTTGCAAAATCTCAGGCCTGACTTCGATACGAATTTCGGGATTTTTTAAACCCCATATATTGAGGCGAGAAACTTCTGGCAGTGCCAGTAGGTTTTCTTTTAACCTCCGTGACAATGTTTGTAAGGTGTCTGGATCGGCATCACCATAAAGCTGCAGGTACAGCGCAGGAAAGTCGAAATCATTTTGGGTGATAGTGGGGCTTTCAGCGTCTACGGGGAAACGACTAATGCCATCGATACGTACGCGCGTATCATCCAGCAAGCGCTGCAATGGATAGCCTGAATTTTTAACTACCTGCACAATCGACAGGTTTTCCAGTGATGTCGAACGTATTGTTTTTACCCCCTGTAAACCCTCTAGAGCGAGTTCAATCTTTTGGGTTATATGCTCATCGACTTGTTCGGTATAGGCATCGGGGAACACCGTTTCAATCACCAAGGTATCTGCCGGTAATTTGGGAAACCCTTCAATGCGCATTGAGTTTGCGGTTAATATACCGCCAATTAAAATCAATGCCATTAACAGGTTTGCAGCGACCGGATTGTGAATAAACCAACGTGTCAGATACGTCATTGAGGCACCACTGAATTAATCTGTGGGGTAGCCTGTATTGGCTGTACTTTTGTTCCGGGTAAAAACGATGCTAACGGCAAAGTGGCGACTTGCCAATTTGCGGAGGCAGGTTCAGGTTGATGAACAATGACCCAGTCATCCTGATAAAAAAGCACCTCGGCACGAAAACGTTGCAGTTGCTGATCTTCGTTCACCGTCCAGACATAGCCTTCGCGTGTCAAGCTACCCGCCGGTATTTTCAGGCTATTGCTAACCACCACACTGGGTAAACGTATTTGCACAAAACTACCAACAGGAACGGGTTTATCAACAGGGTCAACGGTTAAATACAGTGAGTATTGTCGGGTTGCACTATCTACAAAATCACCGCCGTGAGTTATCGTAGCGGTACCTATTTGTACGCCATTGTCGCTGTGTAATGTGGTGTTACTGTGTGCTCCATTTTTATTAATGAGTCGCCACTGAGTTTCCGCAAGTGACACGGTTATTTCTTGTGTATTGCTGCCAAGAATATCCAGCAAAGGATCACCTTCACTAAGCGTTTGCCCCAAACTGACATGGCGCTGAGCAACATAACCCGAGAAAGGCGCTATCACGCGGGTATAGGCCAGTTGTGTTTTAGTGGCATTAACGCGACTGGTTGCCGCTTGCACCGTTCTTTCGGCCAGTTTTAACTGTGGTCGATTCAATGCCAGCTCAGAGGGCGGCGTTGTGATGCCCGAGTGCTGCCAATTGATTTCAGCCTGTTCACTGCGTTGCTTTTCTTGTTGCAGCTGAATTTCAGCTTCAGCCAATAGTTGTTCCGCTTCGTCTACCTGTGCTTGATAAACACTGCTTTCTATACGGAGTAAAGTTTGGCCTTTTTGTATTTGAGCACCAGCAGATGCACCACTAGTAATCTCTGTTATTTCACCACTGACATGCGCATTAATCGTGGTACGCCAGCGCGAATTTAATTCAGCAAAAACGGCAATGTGTCCCTGATGGTTGCCCGCTACTATTGATATCACGGAAACTTCAGACAAATAGCTTGGGCTTGTTTGTGTTTCTACATCTGCGCTGTCTTCAGTAACGACAAGCAGTGCAAGCACAGCCAACAAAAGAACGATAGCAATAAATAACCATTTTTTGCTGGCGTGATTGTTGAAAAATTCCTTAATAGTCATCGGTTGCCTCTCCGGTATATTTCTCGCTTATTCGTTCCAAGGGTTCGCCCAGTGCCAGAGTCAATGCCACACGGTTGCTCAAATACAGGGAATGCTGGTTCAACAGTTGCCTTTCAGTGTCGAGTAATAGAATGTTAGATTGTAGGTAATCACTAACTGACACATCGCCTCGTCGATATTGCTGCAAGCGTATCTCGTGAAGCTGCCGCTGATTACGCAGCATTGCCTGCTGATGTTGAACATTGGCATGCAGCGCCTGTTCTTGGGATAACACCGTTTCAACTTCCTGTAAGGCTTGCAATACAACATGCTGGTAACGCCAAAAGGCACTTTTGGCTTCACTGGAAGCACTACGGGCACGAGCACGCAGATCATCGCCGTTTAATATTGGCTGGCTTAAACCACCGACCAGCGCCCAAAGTGTCGTTTCACCAAAGGCTTCACTGAGAGAGCTACCCGTTTTTGACGCTTGTCCCGTCAACGTTATTTGGGGCAGCAGTGCTTTGTAAGCTACTTTTGTTTGTTTATCGAATATTTCAATCTGCGTAAAAGCACTAAGAATGTCGGGTCGGTTTAACAGTGCCAATGCGGATATATTTGTTGGCAAAGGCACGAGCAAGCCGTTGTTGCCCGCATCGAAAGTATCAACAGGCTCATTCGGGTGCTTGCCCCGCAAACCGTTCATTAGGAAACGTATTTGCCTTTGTTGATGGATCAAGTCTTGATAATTAGTCGCCAGCGATTGGGTTATATTTTGTTGCTCAAGCCATGCTTCATAAGATGACAATCCCGATTGATATTGGTCTCGTGCGATCTCAGTGGCAGAGGATTGCAATTTTTGCTGAGTGTCTAAATGAATAATTTGTTGCTCCAGTATCGTACTGACAATCCAGACATCTAAAGCTCTTGCGACCAGAATGCGCGATGCCCACTGCAACGTCTGCTGTTGTTGCAGTACCGTTAATTCAGCCGCTGCCTTTTCGTCCGCTATCCTTCCCCACAGATCCAGTGACCAGCTAATACCAGAGGTCAATTCAATAAGGTTATTGGGGGCTGATTCAAACGTGTTTTTATCACGGTTGGCATTAAGGGAGGCAGACAACTGGGGGCGTTTCTGTGCGGCGACAGTCTCTACAAGATGCCGAGTGGCGCTAATCGTTGCACGAATGGATTGCAAATCAGGGTTGTGTGCTAGTACTGCCTTGATATAAGCCATAAGTACTGGCTGCGCCGCTGCATCGAGCAGCTCAAATGATGGTAGACCTGATTCGTGTAATACTCTTTCACTTTGGTGGATTATCTGATGATTAACTTGTAGCGCGTGCTGCGGTGCTGAACAAGCGGCAAGAGTCAGTGCACCACTAAAAAGAAGCGCCTGCGCAATTGGAAAAATAAATACCCTACCTACTTTGTAAGTTATATTGATTGGTGAATTTAGCATGATTATGTAAGTCCAACTTCAAAATAATGAACATGTGTCACTTATTGTTGGTGTCAACGCTGATGATGTCAAGATAAAATGAACAAATGTTCATTTTCATGTTGACTAAGCAATCTAATCCGTCCATAATTTAATGAACAAATGTTCACATCAGAGCAGCGAAAAAATATAATGACCAAAAAAATATCAGCGTTAGCCACGCAACAGCGTGAACGCATATTGAGCGCTGCAAAACAGTGTTTTGTAGAAACTGGGCTGGCACGTACCACCATGCGGGATATCGCAGGCCAGGCGGACATGAGTCTGGGGAATATTTACCGCTACTTTAAAAACAAAGAGGCGCTGATTGAGACCTTTATTGAGGTGGATAACCAAGAGGTAGGTGAAGCTTTTGAACTGCTGGACAGTGCCAAAAATTTCAAAGTGATATTGCAGGAAATAGGCAGCGAATTCATTAAAGAGATCGCTAATAAATCTGAATTATTAGTGTATACGGATATCCTTTCTGAAGCCCTGCGAAATGAAAAAGTTCTATCGATTGTGACGCTAGATCATGGTGAACGCATGTTAGCCAAAAGCCTCGAAAAAGCACAAAAAGAGGGGCGTATCCAGCTTTCTCTGCCGGTAGACACGGCGGCACTGGCCATCATTGCCTTTATTGAAAATGCAGCATTAAAATGCATAATCAACAAGAAATACTCTGTACGTACCGCAAAAAAACAATTTAAACAGTATCTAGACCTCATAGCTGACTAGATGTTGAGCAAAAAATTCCTACTTCCTACTTCCTGATTCGGCCTCTAGTCAGTATAAATGGCGTATACCGCTTACTTCTACACCTGTAGTTACACCATCAAAACCGGCACGTTAAAGTGCTTTTTTTGGGGTGGACTAAAACTGAACGACTAATAATTAAACTCACTTGTATTTGAAAATACGCTTTATAGCTCCATTCCCATGTCTATATCGTTATCATAGGTAGGTACTTAAGGAATTTATCTTTAAATTTCATATAAATACCTACCCGCTCTTTATCAAAGAGCCGCATAAAATGCAGGCTCCAGACCATA
>JADGEM010000135.1 GCA_016744375.1 Gammaproteobacteria bacterium | reverse complement strand
AACCTTGTTGTTGAGTAAGTTTTTTTAGTCAATTACTTTGATCAACAACTTAGGTTTAAGTTCAATTAAGTGATCACCATTTTGGAACAGCTATTTAGTCAAAGGATTGGCTTAAATTTAATTATCCAGTTATCTTCAGGGCCAGTTAAGGCACAGTCAATTTAATTGTTAAAAGTAAAGGTCATATTTTTATTCTAATCAAGAATAATTGGTTACTTATCGTGGAAGTATGATGGCCAAGCCATAGTTTAAAAGTAATTCGGTGACCTTCCTGACATCAGTTCCAGTTAGATATCGAGCTATAACAATATGACACTATCCATTTAAAAAGATACTTTTATTAAAAGGGACCTTTTATTTTAATATAAAATACACAGCTCACCCTAACTTATGAGAGAGTATCGCCATCGCTTTACAACAACCATGTTTATCAACCAGACGGGCATGATAGTTTTGTGCTTTTTTATTACCTCTTAAATACAGTGTAGCCACTTCAGAAAAAAACCACTTTAAGTGAGCATTGCCAATTTTGCTACCTGAATTACTATAGACCTTACCGGCAGATTCTGCTTTACATTTGATTAAACGGGCATAAGAAGCAAACTTCTGAACCGTTGGGAAACGAGCAGGCTCCGAGCGTTATCCAAAATGAATTACTAGTAATTAGAGCTATTCTTGAGTGAAAAATATAAATGATGCATAATTAAACGGAAACTAGTCAAATACTTGTTAGGTTTAATCAAGAGATATGGGAAACTCGAAATTAACCATGAAAGCTATAGCGTGGACAAAATACGGTGCACCTGATGTTCTGAAAATAATCGAAATAGAAAAGCCAAAACCGAAGAGCGATGAGGTGTTGATAAAAGTACATTCAAGCACTGTAACGGCAGGAGATGTCCGTCTTCGTTCCTTTAACTTCCCTGCTGGTTTCTGGCTGCCTTCCCGTTTAGTTTTTGGTTTGTTTAAACCTAGAAAGATAATTCCTGGAATGGATATTTCTGGTGAAATAGAGTCCATTGGGCATGATGTAACATTATTTAATGTGGGAGATAAAGTTTACGGCACAGCGGGAATGCATTTAGGTGCCTATGCTGAATATATCTGTTTGCCGGAAAAATCCGCATTGGTAAAAAAACCAATTAATGTTACATATCAGGAGGCCGTTGCAATTCCATTTGGAGGATTAACAGCAATACATTTTTTAAAAAATGAGGCAAATATAAATAAAGGCCAGAAAATACTTATTAATGGTGCATCTGGTGCCGTTGGTGCTGCCTCAGTACAGCTTGCTAAGTATTTGGGGGCAGAAGTAACAGGAGTATGCAGTACAGAAAATATTGAATTAGTAAAATTGCTTGGTTCAAATCATGTTGTCGATTACAAAAAAGAGGATATTACAAAAATAGGTGAAGTCTACGATGTAATACTTGATGCAGTGGGCAATCTTTCACTACATCACTGTAGACAATTATTAAAAGAACACGGTAAGCTAATCTCAATCAATACTGGGTTACTAACTAACTTGGCAGCCCTTTTCCGAAGAAATTTAATAAGTGGAGTTGCAGGAGAAAGTAAAGAAGGGCTGGAATACCTTAGGGAACTTGTTGAGTCAGGAAACATGAAACCAGTTATTGATAAGGTTTTTCCTTTAGAGGAAACAACGAGAGCACATAAATATGTTGATAAAGGCCATAAAAAAGGCAATGTTATAATATCAATGATAAATAATGAAACCTAACAGTGCATTTGCAGTCAGACGATATGTTTATCAGTTGTTATTGGACACTCATTAAATAAATGCTTGTGATAGTCCTTCCATACAAAACCGGTCATAAGCAATTTTGAAAAGCTTTAAATAATCCAAGCAGGAGTTGAATAATGCACGTAAAAATAATCATCTGGCAAAAGCTGTTTTTTCTTTTCGTAATGCAGTTTTTGTCGGCACAGGCATTTGCCGATTGCCCTACTGCCTGCGAGGTGGAGTACAGCAACTGCCAAAAGACAGCAACAAGCCAAGAGCAAAAAAATCGCTGCAGTGAGCAATCCAGTGTTTGCACCCTCAATTGCAACCGCGACAAAACCATGTATTGCACCTATCTGGGCTTTAAAGACCATGACGGGATAGCTGACAAAGAAAAGGAACTCGAAGAAGTCACGGGGGGATTCGCACGTGTTACAAGTGACGGAAGATCGCACTTTGGCGCCCTATGTAGCATCAACAACATGAAGTGCGATCATGTACTTAGCTGGAAGAAAAGCCTACATTACTGTGGTGGAGAAATACGGGAACCCAGGCGCGTTGCCTGCTGCCGTTAGACATGAAAGCAATTCATGACACCCATAATTTGAGGATTCTGAGCTTCCTTTGTTTTTTTCCTCATGGATCAGCACTTGCTTTTCACTAGTAGCCAAGGTCATAATAACCCTTATTATTTAGGGTTATGGCCGTAACCTTCCTACAGAGAACCTTCTCCTCATCAGTTAATACGCCCATGTCGGGTGTACACAACGCCATCAACCAGGATGGCGCAATAAGCCTCACATATATTATAAAAACGTTAGATTTTAAATAGACAAACAACATGTAGGACAGCCTATCAATATGAAATACATCCTCATAATACTTGCTCTGATCATATTCATTGCTTTATCAATAATTTTTTATTTAAATTATCGCATGAATAATGCATCTGACATGGGAAACCTTGAGTCTTCACTGGATTCTGAGGTGGATAAATTCTTACGTAGTCAGCCCTGAAAAATCATTCATCCCATTGAATTATAAAGAATTAGTTCTATTTTTGAATGACCAAATCGACCAGAAATGTTATAATAAGCCAACA
>JADGEM010000086.1 GCA_016744375.1 Gammaproteobacteria bacterium | reverse complement strand
TTTGAAGTCTTTTTGAAGTGAATAAATAGTGGTCTGGTAACTTCTATTTGATCATCAAACTGGCTTCAATTCAACCTCTAAAGATCCTCCCTATGAAGATTTACTACCTAAATATAGATATGTGAAAAATTTTGACTATACTTTAAATTAATGTCTTTTCGTAAATTCGACATGTAACTATATGAAAAATTAATAAAATATAAATCAGATAACTTTAGTTATTACTTTAAGAAAGTGCCCATTTCCCCAGATTTATCAGGGCAAAGTAGGGGAAAGATATTGAGCCTGTACCAATGGATGAGATAATAAATGGCTGACAGACCCGTTGTTCTAATTGTTGATGATGCGCCGAGCAATATTAAGGTGCTGGCTGGTTGTCTTAAAGATAAATACCAGATTAAAGAGGCCTCAAGTGGTATGCATTGTATGGAGCAGGTATCACTTATGCCTGAACCCGACTTAATTCTGTTAGATATAGAAATGCCCGGAATGGGCGGTTACGAAGTATGCCGCCAATTAAAAAGCAATTCTCAGACAAAACATATTCCGATTATTTTTGTGACTGGCAATGATCAGGAGAAATATGAAGAAAAAGGTTTGAATTTGGGTGCGGTTGATTACATCACTAAGCCCATTCGTCCCTCAATTATGAAAGCCAGGGTCAATACACACATCACCCTGAAGCAGCAAAGAGATCAGCTGCTGTCTATGGCAACGCATGATCAATTAACCGGGCTTTACAACCGACACTACTTGCTGCACAGCGCACAAAATATAATTTCACGTTCACTCCGACATGAAATGCCATTAAGCTTGGCTATGATGGATATTGATCACTTTAAAAAAATTAATGATACTCATGGACATCCGGTAGGCGATGCTGTTTTGCAGCAGGTTGCAACATTATTGGAAGAAAACTGTCGTCAGGAAGATATAGTTGTTCGTTTTGGTGGTGAGGAGTTTGTTATTATGTTTGATCACACCGGTATTCATGATGCAGAGAAAAAAGCAGAGCAACTGAGACGTTTGATCGAAGCATTACAGCCCGAACGGTTAGTGGTCACCATGAGTATAGGGATTGTGCAATTAAAAACGTATGAAAATAATATTGAACAACTGATAAAAAGGGCTGACGTTGCCATGTATACTGGCAAGGAAACTGGACGAAATAAAGTGGTCGCGGCATAAAACGTTACATAAAAAAAGCCGTGGCAGAAGTTCTGCTACGGCTTTTTTGTCAGCTAAGAATCTTTATTGTATCAAAGATTACTTAGCAGCAGGTGCTGCTGGAGCAGCAGGCGCTTGAGCTGACCATTGCTTCATTCTCTCTTCGTATGCTTTACGAGCAGCTTGCATTTGAGCTTGCTGTTGCTTTTGCATGTCCTGCATACGCTTCTGATGAGCTTCCATCTGAGCTTTTTGTTGTGCAGTAGGTGCTGGAGCTGCCATTGGCATTGGAGCAGGTCTTGGAGCTTGCATCATAGGTGCTTGGCGGCCATAACCATATCCACCATCAGTGTTCTGATAGTTATTGTAGCCATTACCACGGAAGTTAGAGTTGTTATAACCGTTGTAGTTGCTGTTACCACTTCCGTAAGCAGAACCACGAGTGTTACCTTTACCACGACCACGACCGCGAGCTTTGATAGTGATTTCAACATCACCGTCCATGTCTGCATCACCAGAACCGTCGCCCCAACCATTACCATAACCATTGCCATAAGCATTGTTGTTCATGTTGTTATAGCCATTTCCACGGAAGTTAGTATTGCTGTTTCCATCATCCCAGAATGCACTGGCAGACATAGAAGCAGTAGTAGCAGCGATTGCAGCAGCAATTAATAATTTTTTCATTTTATACTCTCCAAAAAAATAGTTTATATTATTTAAATTAATGTGTTGTGTATCCGTATTGGATTGATAAAAACCGATAAATCCGCTTGTTCAATCTCTTTATTTAGTGAGACCAGTATATCTCTGTGTTTTAATATAAGCAACCATTAATATAAAAAAAAGTGTTTTTTTTTATGAAGTACACTTAACCTAAGTGCTTGTATTTATTGGCTCTAGGGTTAACCCTTAGAAAAAGCTTGTGTTGAGCTCTATTTGTAAAATCACTTATTTTTACTTTATGACCGGGCTCTGATGATTAAGTATGACTGGTTCAAGCAGGTGCCACATGTTATCACTGATTCTCTGTTGCGCTTTCTCATTTGGATGCAGGCCGTCCGGTTGCATGAATTCTGGTCTAAGGGCAATTTTTTTAAGTAAAAAAGGCAGTGATGTCAAAGAATATTTATGAGTTAAATCGGAATAAATGTTTTCAAAGGCTTGTGTATATTTTTTGCCGTAATTAGGAGGAATGCTAATGTTCATCAGCAGTACATTTGATTCAGCGGCAAGACAGGTCTGAATCAGTTGCTCCAGATTATGTCGGATATGTTTTATAGAAAGCCCTCGCAAGCCATCATTAGCACCTAACTCAATAAGGACCCATTCAGGCTTAAATTCATCTAATGCTGTGTTTAAGCGATTCAGGCCATTTGCTGTGGTATCACCGCTAATACTGGCATTAATGAGCTGAATATTTATCTCATTCATTTTTTGCTGCAGCTTATCGGTCCAGTTTTTCCCCTGTTCAATGCCATAACCAGCACTCAGACTATCACCCAGGATGAGCAGTGTTTTTAAATTTTTTATATTAGATGCACTGACATCATTGAAGTGAAAGGTTATTATGAAACCAATCAGACAAACAACGGTCAAAAACTTTAGTTTGTTATCGGGCACTTGCCACCTGATGAATCTTCGTTATGTTTTTCACCTCCCACAATAGAAAGAGGTTTTGTTTTGTTAGTAGTCAATAGCTTAGCAAAAAAAATACTAAGCCCCAATAGTCATTTAGATATTTTAAATGATATCAATTTTCACCTTAAAGCGGGAGAAACAATGGCAATAACCGGGGTTTCAGGCTCTGGAAAGTCGACTTTGCTTTCATTATTGGCAGGGCTGGATAAACCAACATCAGGACAAGTTAAGATTGATGGTCAAGTTCTGAGTGAATTGAGCGAAGAGGAGCGAGCGCAGCTTCGACGGGATAAAGTGGGTTTTATTTTTCAATCTTTTCATCTTATCCCTGCTTTGACCGCACTGGATAATGTCATGCTGCCCCTGGAGTTAAAGGGTGATGATGATGCTCAGGAACAGGCCTTAAAACTTTTACAACGTGTTGGTTTATCTGAGCGGTACAATCACAAACCACTGCAACTGTCTGGCGGTGAACAGCAGCGAGTGGCTATTGCCCGGGCTTTTGCGGGAAAGCCCAGGCTCTTATTTGCAGATGAGCCAACGGGCAATCTGGATCAGCTCAGTGGTGAAAATGTGATTGACTTGTTATTCCAGTTGAATCAAGAACAGGGGACCACTCTGGTACTGGTCACCCATGATCCATTGCTGGCCAAAAACTGTCATCGACAGTTTCGCCTGGAACAGTCGTCTTTACAGGAAATTAATCTTCAGGAGTCTGAGTAATGTCAGTACTCGCTCTGGCATGGAAATTTTTTAAACGTGAATTGCGTCATGGTGAATTCACCCTGTTACTGCTTTCATTAATTATTGCAATAGGCAGTTTAAGCAGTGTTGGTTTTTTGATTCAACATATTGAATATTCAATGGCTGCACATGCTAACCAGCTTAATGGGGCACAGCTGATTTTAAAATCATCTGTGCCAGTGCCGCAGCGCTGGTTAGAAGAGGCGCGCAAAGAAAATATTGAACAGGCTCAGATGCAAATGTTCACCAGCATGCTGGTTTTTGGTGATGAGTTTAAACTTGCTCAGATAAAAGCCGTTTCTGATAATTTTCCATTGCAGGGTGAATTACGGATTGTAAGAAAAAATACAATCACTGCCGCAAAAGCACCACCCAGAGGTGAAATCTGGCTGGACTTACGCTTAGAAGAGCACCTGAATGAGCGCAATAATGAGAAACAGGAAAATGAACAGCAGGTCTCTATTGAATTAGGTGAGTTCAAATTCCAAGTTGGCGGTGTGCTTGATCGGGTGCCCGGACAATCGAGCTCTTTTTTTAGTATTGCCCCCTCAGCTATGATTAATTTAGCTGATCTTGCACTGACGGATATTATTCAGCCGGGAAGCAAGATTGACTATTTGTATTTTTTTTCCAACTCCTCTGCTTCATTAAAATCAGGTTCATTAGAAGCATACAGGCAATGGCTGCAAGATAAATTACAGCCGGGACAGACACTTCGTTCTGGTGTAGAAGATATTAAAGCCGTTAACGCCAGTCTGCAAAAAGCGGGGCGTTACCTGTCACTGGCGGCAATGTTGACCTTACTATTATCTGCAGTAGCCATTGCTATCAATAGCCATCGCTATGGTCAGAAGCAGTTTAAAAATAATGCAATTATGCTTTGTCTCGGGTGCAGTGAAAATCACATTCTATTTATAGAGCTGATTAAACTGCTGCTTCTGGGGTTAGTCGGGAGTGTGCTTGGTATTATCCTGGGTTACTTTGTTTTTACTGGTCTTTTGAATATTATAGAAACAGTCTTGCCTGTTGAAGGTTTTTCTATGCATGCAAAAGAGGGGTATTATTATTACACTTTACCTGTTTGGACAGGGCTTGCTGCAGGGTTGTTTTTACTCTTAAGCCTTTCTATGGCCAATTTAACTCAAATCAAAAAAATGTCACCTATGGGATTGATCCGAAAAGATGTTCTACAGGAAAATATCAGCCAAAAATGGTTTTATCTGATTGCTTTTGCAGGCTTAATACTAATTTCTATCTGGTATACTGAGAATGTTCGGCTATCCCTGTTATTTTATCTGGTGTTATTGATTAGTGTGATTGTGCTCTATTTTCTGGCGAGAGTTCTTCTTGATGTTATTATTAAATCAGGGCGATATTTTCAAATTATTAATCGTCTCTCTTTACTCAACCTAGAGCGCCATAAGCGAGCTGTTTTACTACAAATTACAACCTTTAGCCTAATTTTTTCACTGCTGATTGTTATCTTTCTTGTCCGTACAGAATTATTAGAAAACTGGCAGGAACAGTTCCCTCAAAACACACCCAACCATTTTGTTATTAATATACAAAGTAATGAAAAACGGCAATTTATAGATTTCCTTGAGCAAAATAGCATTAAAACTCAGGGGCTTTATCCTATGGTTCGCGGCAGGTTGACCCATTTGAATCAAATACCGATTATGCAGGCTGTGCCAGAAGCGGCACGAGAGCATAATGCCCTGCACCGTGAGCTGAATCTGAGCTTTGAGCAAACTCAAAACCAGAAACGACACCACTTTAGTGGTACTAATGCAGAAATTTCAATTGAAAGTACACTGGCCGAAGCCCTTAATATTCATCCGGGTGATGTACTTGGTTTTCAAATTGGTTCACGAAAAATAGAGGGGAAAGTCGCTGTAATCAGGGTGGTACAATGGGATTCTTTTCAACCAAATTTTTATATTGTTTTTTCCCCTGGGCTTATTGAGCAATACTCTATGAACTGGATTGGCAGCTTTTATTTAAGTTCTGGAAATAAGTTTAAGCTTAACCTGCTTGTGAAACAATTTCCCGGGATTACGATTCTAGAAGTTGATGAAATTCTTAAAGAAGTGCAATTAATCATTAATCGGATCTCAAATGCCATTGAGCTGATCTTTGTATTTATTGTCGTTGCCGGAGCACTGATTTTAAGTTCATCATTAATGGCAACGCTTTCCTCAAGGATGTATGAAAATGCTGTGATCCGCACACTTGGGGCCAGCACCGGGCAAATAAGACATTTTTTATTGGTTGAGTTTACAGTCGTTGCTTTAGTGAGCACTGTAATTGCAGTTGTGTTGGCAGAGGGGGCAAGTTATGTTCTTTATCAGCAGGTTTTTCAAATAGCCTATGTACTGCATCCTCAAGTTTGGCTGGGTCTGAGCATTATTTCAGTACTGTCAATTAGTGGCCTGGGTTTGTTAATGGTCAATAAAATCTTCACTCAGCCAGCCAATCAATTACTCAATCAATGGATGGAATAGATCAGGAGTCGGTCCGAATAGACCATGATGGGTGCTGCTGAATAAGAGTCATTGCTTGCTTAAGTAGTGTTTTCCCCGGCTCAGTCAGCGGCCAGGTTGAAGCGCCAGAAGGATGGGGCAGGGGGATAGCATCACATTGGTGCTCATCGATGTTTATTGTATGTACCTGACCAATGATATCAGAGAGTTTTTTGACGGTCATAAACTGGCTGATTGCTAGTTTGCCGACTAAAATGATAAGAGGTGGCTTTAGAATCCTGATTTCTGATTGTAACCATTGAGCACATTGCTTTATTTCATTTTTATCCGGTACTCTGTCACCATGAGCTTTAGCTGTTTTCTTACCGGGATAGCAGCGGCAGATGGCAGACATATAAACCGTTTTTCGAAATTTAGTTTCATCCACACCAATGGCATCAAACCATGAAAATAATTTTTTACCTGCAGTCCATGCAAAGGGCCGCAACACCTCAATCTCCTTAAATCCAGGAGCCTGGCCAATCAGCATGACGTTTGAGACAACAGGTAGGCCATGTATTGGGGGGCCATACATATGCGGGCAGCAAGCACAATCTTCAAGGCTCTTTTGATGTTCCTGTAATTGAATTTCAATTTGTTTTTTTTGCATAATTTTAATTTAACTTCCAATTGCCGCTTAGGTGGGTAAATCGAACATATCAGTTAATTAAACTCACTGTGTCGTTGGTAAGGTTAACTCTATATAAACTGTTTTTTTAACGAAAGTTTACTATACTCAAGGTATTCCACTTTAGAGTATCGCACACCTCCTATGATCTTATCATTGAATATTAAATATGCATCATAATCAAGATCTGGAGCACCAAATACCGGTTAATGACTTAGTCCTTGGTATGTATGTCACCAACCTTGATAAACCCTGGGAAGAGACTGATTTTTTATTTCAGGGCTTTATGATCACCAACACTGCTGAACTCATGGCATTGCAAGAACAATGTAACTATGTTTATGTGCGTGCTGCAGTCCATTCAAATGGGCCGATGCAAACGGAGAAGGTGCAATATATTAATAAAATTCGTCTCAATGATGAGCTATCCAGTGCCCGATCAGCGTATCAAAATGCCTGTTCTGATACCAAAATCATCCTCGATACGATGCGATTCACTGGAAACCTTGATATTGAGCGGATTAATAATATTGTTGATGAAATGGTGGGGAGTGTCCTGAGGAATGATGGTGCTATGCTGCTGCTGTCGCAAATTAAGAATAAAGATGAATACACAGCCGAACACAGTCTTCGAGTCGGATTGTTTTCGGCGGCACTAGGAAAAGAATTAGGGCTGAAACCACTGGAAATAAAAAATCTTGCGACCTGTGGTTTATTGCATGATATTGGTAAGGTAAAAATCCCTATCGATATTTTAAATAAGCCTGGTGCTTTTACTTCAAAAGAATATGAGCTTATGCAGGCGCATACAACTTATGGAAAAAAATTACTTATTGGTCAGCCAGGTATTTATGCCGGTGCAGTGGATAGTGCTTTTTCACATCATGAGCGATTAGATGGTACAGGATATCCCAGAGGTGTGGGTGCTGAGAAAATACCTTATTTTGCTAAAATTGTGGCGATTTCTGATACTTATGATGCTATCACCAGTCACCGCTGTTATAAAGATGGAACACCATCCATTGAGGCGTTTGAAATTTTATTTAAGCATTGTGACACAAATTATGACAGAGAGCTGGTTGAATCCTTTATTAGAATGATGGGTGTGTATGCCCCTGGCTGCATTGTGGAAATGACCAATGGCGAAGTTGGTATTGTTCTTTCTATTAATAAAGGACAACGCTTACAACCAAAGGTATTATTGTTAAGGACAAAAACAAATCCCACAATCAAACAGCGGTTGGTTGATTTGTCTGCTAATGCAACAGACTCATGCAATAAGATTTATATTGTTAAAGAGGCTTATATCGATGGTGCCTTTGATATAAATTTAAGTGACTATCTGGGTAAAGGGCTTAAGATTGACTTTGATGTTTAATGGGCAATCGAGAAAAATGCTTTAAATATTCCCCCAAAAACGGATTGGGAAGCAAGAAAAATGGTGCGCCTGAGACGATTCGAACGTCCGGCCTCTGCCTCCGGAGTGGGATTTTTCTTATTTGTAAATCAGTAGGTTGTCATCTAATTTGTTGATAAACAAGCATATTTATTTTTGTTGAATATTGTTGGATACTGGTAATTATTGACCTAACTGTCCCAAATTTGTCCCTAAAATTCATTGTTTATTACTTCAACTAGAGGTTTAGACCAAAGAGGGTGTGATTTTCGAGCATTGAATTCTAAGTCAAAAACAAAATTATTATGGAGGTTTGACATTAAATGATGGAAATCTTGAGCAACTAGGCCGTAAGATTCTATAAGTGCTTTATTTTCCAGAAGTAAATTGTAAAATTGCTCCTTAATTTCGTCTTTCTGAATTATCTCATCAACATAAAGTGTGTATTTCCAGTCCTCTGGATATATTTCATCTAAGTAACTAAGTGGTTTGTCATCAAAATGATGATTTTTATGTGGAATGTCATCATTATAAAAAAGATCTTTTTCATCCCACGAACTATACCGACTGTTGTCGTAATGTTCTAAAACTTCAAAGAAATAAAGCTTTCTATAAAAAAGAATTATTCTTGTAAATAAATGCCAGAAATTTACCTTGGGTAGCTGTAGTTTTAACTCTCTGCACAAATTTGTTAAAGGACTGAATGTTAATTCTATTGGTCTAGTTTGCTTTTCAATAGGTTGGAAGCGTTCCCTGTAATCCTCAAGACTAATATATTGATTCTCTAATTGGTATTGTTCTTTTATTCTTGTTGGCCAATCAAAAGATGAATACCAGGCATCAATAGAGTCAGATAAATTTACTTGCTTGCTTAGAGCTAGCCATAGTGGAATAGAGTTTGGTCCTATTAAAAAACTTTCAGCTGAACCTGGAATTATCGTATCTATAAATAATACTCTTTTTAAACTTACAACCTTTTTACCTTTTGGATAGTTCTTCCAAGTACCATGCTCATATTGTTCATTAAATTCATCCCCTTTTTGTACGGAAGCAACTATTGATAAATGTTCCAAAAGTTCTGGTAAAGAAGACATATCAGTTATTTTACACAAATTATGATACCAAAAGATGGTTCTCATTTTATCGAGAAATTTTGTGCGTAATGAACGTTTATTAATGTCTGCCATATGATACTCCTATTTGGAAGGTACTTTTTTTATTTAAAAAAGTATCTCGAATTCATTTTCAAGTAATTGAACAATAACAGTCAATATTAAAAAAGAAAAGGTAATAACTGTTATGAATTTAAATGAATTTTATAGTGATTCTGAAATTGCTGAATTACTTAATCTGTCAATGTCTCGTCTAAGGTGTAAGATCTCAGCAGGAGAAAATTTACCTCCACGCATTCAACCACCAGGGTGCAGACATAGATTGTGGCTGAAAGAGGATGTTTATAAATGGCTGGCACAATACACTATTTCAACTTCTATTGAAAAGCCATCAATTCGAAGAGTGTCCAAGAAATGAAAAATGTAAAAAATATAGTTCGAATTGAAAAACGAGACAAAGGGTTCACTGTAATCAGTAGAATGTTACTTGAAGATCCTAGGCTTGGCTGGGCGACACGAGGAATAATAGCTTATTTATTAAGTAAACCTGATAATTGGATATTACAAGTAGAAGACTTACGCAAACGAGGAGATCTAGGCCGAGATGCGATTTATAAGAGAATTAAAAATGCAATAGAGTGTGGTTATATTACCAGGATTGATCATAGAAATAAAAATGGCAGAATTAGTCATGTTGAATATATAGTACGTGAAGAGCCAATATATCCACTTCCTGAAAATAAGGATACAGGTGATTCTATAGCTAAAAATCAGGATACTGGAAATCCTGATCCTGAAAATAAGGACATTACTAAATACGAAGTCTTACCAAATACTAAAAAAACAACAACTACTACCATTTTAAATGATGTGGGTTGTAGTGGTTTCAAATTTCATAAAAAAATCACAAAAAATCAAAAGATTGAAATATGTAAATTATTACAAACTATTGCTCCAGATATAGGCCAGGACATTCTTTTTGAACTATCAGGCTTTATAGATAAAAATCTGGTTAAAAAAGATGAAGTTTCCCTTGTTCAAGGCTTCGTCAGAAAAGCTAAACAGGGAGAATTTTTTCTTCGAACTGGTATCAAATATAAAGAGTCGGCCATGAATGCTAAGAAAATTCAAGAAATAAACCGTCAGGCAAAAGAATATAAACCTGATTTAAAGCCTGCAAATATAAATAACCCATTAGTTCAAAAGCTTCAAAATATCAGAAAAAGGGAAGAGCATGCTTAAACATCATTTCAATAATTTGAATATTGGACGCAATATTAATAGAGCTTACGTACAAAGGAATAAAGATGAATTTGAAGCTGAACTCAAAAAAATTCAACAATCGATAACTTATCTCGGGAAAAGATCTGAAGTTTCTAAAATTATTCAAAGTAATGGCTATATAACTAATGAATATGTGTATCGATTCCGAACAGGAAAAAGCGATGATGAAGGCTTGTATCTCTTGGTCTATTCTTCTGTGAATAAAGATACAAATAATACAAGAGATTGTGGTGAGGATGCAGTTAGAATTGTGTATGTATATACAGATAAAACATATGGATATATTTATGAAAAAGTAAAAAAATGCCTTCGAATACAAACACTGTTTAAAAATGTAGAATATAGTCTTCAAGCATACTTAGATAAATTGTTTTCACAAAATCGTGATGATTTTAGACCACAAATGCCAGAGTAAATCATATGTATTGACAAATAAAATCATTCAAGATAAATTGGATGCACTTATATGTGACTACTGCATACTCAGTGGATTAGAACTGTTGTAGAGAAGATAATAGACCTGTTCGTAAATTTAAAAAATTTATACCCTTCTTTCCTTTTGGCTGATAAGGCCTACCATGTGTCGCTCATTAAGAAGTGACATCATAATGGAATATATTTCATTCCCACAATAGAGACTGGCATATTTAGCCAGTTTTTTTACAGTATCCAGGTAACGCCTCTGCCTGCCATTCGCATTATTGTGCCTGACAAAAAGATTCTATGAGTTTGCTATCATTAGCAACCACGTTACTACTTTTCAAAAAATATGAATTATTTTTGTGTAGCTCCTTGCACCATTTTTTCTGGGACAGAAAAAGTGGCAGTATCAATGAGCAATTAATTCATGTCACAACCAGACCCGTCTCTATGTTTTCGACATAGAGACGGGTTCCTATGAACCCGATAAAAACAATAACAAACAATAGGTTAGTTAATTTGCTATTGAACGAAAACGGACTAAAACACTTTATTTGATAACTTCTGAAGCTAGCAAATAAAGAAAAACCTGCTCTCAGCGAAATTTATGACACCGGATGTCTGTAATATTTCAGTCGTTTAAATTCACATTCGTTTATCGGGTGCAGAAACGGCCATGCTATCGACAGTTCTTATCATTCCAAAAAGGAAGAGAATTTCACACTCTAAACCCAGTGAAAATGCGCGACTCAAAGCTCAAGACCGAGAGTTTAAAAACGGTTTAATACTTAACAAACATGAAGAAAATATGAGTCAAAATAAATGTTTTATGGTGCAAATAAAAACACACAAACGGAGATAAATTATTGCCAGATTTGGTAGTGCCTCAGGACGTAATTTCGGTTATGGAAAGCAGCTCAGTTATGCCGCAAATAATGCATTAAGAGAAGCTTACAATAATGGACATTATGCGACAGTTGCAGCCCATTCAGAAAGATTTAAGCAATTCGTAAACTATGCGAAAGAGTCCGAAGGCATTCGGGATGCCAGACATATTACTCAGGAAACATTGGACAATTACGCTGTGCAATTATCAGAATGCGTGACACAAAATAAAATGAGTATTTCTTATGCTCAAAATTTGCTTTCAAGCGTCAATGTCACACTTGAAGCACTGCGAGAAAATCGGGGCATACGAATATCACCCTCAAAAGCCGTAGGTCAACGTTCAAATATTCGAACACAAGCTCCTGCATCATTGAACAGAGAAAAAATCAGTCAGGTTACAGAAACTCTCAGAAACCTAAATCATCCTGTAGCTGCAGCAGTTATTGAGGTTGCACGAGAGTTTGGATTAAGAGAAAGAGAGGCTGTTTTGATGAATTATTCCAAAGCACTCACCGAAGCCCGAAAAATAGGTCAGATAAACATTACTGAAGGTACTAAAGGTGGTAGAGGTCATAGGAACACAGAACGATTAGTCCCTGTTAGTTCTCAAGGAAAAGAATTGTTAGAAAAAGTTGTTGTGCTACAGGGTGATAAAAACAATTTAATTGCTACTGATAAAAACTGGATACAGACCAACAATGAGTTACATGGACAAACTATTCGAAATGTTTTTAAAGAAGCAGGTATTAAAGGATTTCATGAAGCCAGAAGTGCCTATGCCTGCGAGCGATACAAACAAGAAACAGGAAAAAATGCACCGGTTGTTACTGGTCAAAGGGAAGCGAGTAAAAAAGAGGATATGGATGCTAGATTTAAAATTTCGGCAGAACTTGGGCACGGACGATTTGATGTGCTGATCAGCTACATTGGGAGTAGCAAATGAGTGGAAGTAGCCAATTTGAAGCCGCCAGACAAGCCAAAGCCTTATTAATTCACGCACTGCCAGGTAAAAAAACATCCGTTCGAACGTAAGCGATCAATCGGCGATTCTATTTCCCCAATCTAGCCAAATCTGATAAAAGAGGATTAGCCTCAAACTTATCTTTCCAGCATCGGGGCGTTAA
>JADGEM010000085.1 GCA_016744375.1 Gammaproteobacteria bacterium | reverse complement strand
GTGTTCATAATAGCCTCCTGGCTACTCAATTTCAGGAGGCTTAAGAATATTTTATTCAGGGAGACCTTGGAAGGACGTCGGGGAATGATCGCTTACTTTGAATCAGCCATTGATTGTCCTTAATCAGTTTGCTTTATTTGTAGAGTATCTGTTCTTAAGATTGTGGAGTCAGGGCAATTGGATTTTCTGGAATATCCTGCCAATCATCAATAACGGCTTGCTGAGCAATATGTTGCCACTGCGATAGTGTTATTTTTTCACTGAGTAATATTAGTTGATCTTGTTCACTGGCAGGTTGAGTCCAGAGACTTTGAATTTCCTTATAACGGTAAAAGATGGGGGAGAAATCAAGAAATAGAGAAAAACATTGGCAAATAGTAGAAGTCAGTGTAAAACCGAGAGATTGGGCTTTTTTTAAGCCTAAATCTATTATTTGCTCAACGGTGCTTAGAGAATACTGTGACAAGGTTGTCCCATGATTCTCCCATAAATAAAGTGACACATTATAACGAAGTGTAGCATTATCATCATCACCCGCTAACCAAATTTCATGTTGCTTAGATAGATGAAACCAAGGTGCAATCAAGGAATGGTTGACTGGTTTTGAATTATTTACAAGTGTGGCTTGGTCTGTTGGGTCAGGAAACCAGAGATTTCGACAGGGGCCCATGAGTTGCTGCTGTTCACTTTGCTTGATTTTTTCTAGAAACGGTTTGCTGATACGGCCATCAAACAGACGTAGAATAATGGCTTGTTGCCCTCTGTTGTAGGCCAGTGAAATGCTGTCCCAGTGAGCGGCTACCGTTGTTAAGTCAAAGTCACTGCTGAGCGCAAAAAAACTCCTCATCAAAAGCAGTGGACCAAGGGCTTATCATTGTGTCGGCGTTTGTTTGGTTCTACTGACCCTCTTCTTACCTGATAAAAAACATCTCTTCAATTGTAATGCAGTCAATCTGTAGAATATCTCCTGCCTGAAATTCAATTTTTACTCTGAGAGCTGAATTAATTGTTCTTTTTTCTATAAAATAATAGAGCTTATTTTTATAATGAGTGAAATTGGTATTATTATGGGGAAAAAAGACTAAATTTTGTGTTTAAATGATGGCTGTCTTATTTTATGCGCTAAAACCTTGTCAAGAATATACATGTGTATTATTATAGTACACATGTATGTATATTTGTCAAACACTAAAAATATCATGGGTTAAAATTATGGTGAGATTAATAACAACACTGATGAATATGAGCTTACCAGCCCGATTAATACAATTACGCAAAGATAAAGGTTTAACACAACAGGCAATGGCTGAAGCGATTGGCATTCATGTAAACAGTCTGAAGAAGTATGAATCGGGCCAAACACAACCTTCTTTGGAAGTTATCAAGAAGATTGCAACCGCACTGCATATCAGTACTGACTTCCTACTATTTGAAGAACATGAACGTGGGCCAAATGATGAACTGGTGTTACAATTTGAAGCTATCAGTGAGCTTTCTTCTGATGAACAACGTATTGTTAAGGAAGTCCTGGACAGCCTGATCATAAAGTATCAGACAAGACGCTGGGACTCTGCCAGAAGCCACTCTGAGTGCTAAACAACAGCCAATAATTTAACCTGATGGGAACAGAACTATGTCCATTGTCAAAGAACGCTTGACCGAAGTGATCCAGAATCAACCAGAAGATGCCAGTTATGATGAAATCATACGAGAGCTGGCTTTTGAGAATATGATTGAACGGGGTTTAGAAGATGTCCGTCAGGAACGTGTGATCACTAATGATGAAATGGAGCAACGGATCAAAACATGGCAACCCTGAGATGGACTGCTGAAGCAGAGCAATGGTTAAAAGATATTTTTGATTATATTGCTTTGGAGAATCCGCAAGCCGCTAACAAAGTGGTTTCCGGTATTTATCAGAAAGCTCAGATTTTAGAGAGTTTTCCTGAAATTGGTTATAACTACCGGACAGAGCCAGAAGGCTCTATTCGGATTTTGCTCTATGGGCATTATCGGATTGCTTATATTATTCAGGATGAAACCATTGATGTTTTGGGTGTGTTTCATGGGGCACTGGATATTGATCGATACTTTCCATAGTATAATAAATTAGACTTGATTTAAAAAAATTTCAGCCAGTTCATTGTCAACATGAAAAGGCGATAATAAGTCTAAAATATACTTTTTTTTATCTTCTTTGCTCCACTCACACCAAAGTCGCTCATCCCGTGCTCTTTGCAATCCAACATTCCATTCCCTTCGCTCTGGATCAATAGCAAGCCAATTATTCCAGCTATCTTGAGCAGAAGAGCCTTTTTGTTCTACCTCTAATTTGATCAAGGATTGAAGTAATTTTTTATGTAATGAAGCAATAATAGGACTTGCTGAAACATCAAAATCATTTGGTTCATCACAAAATTTAGCTTCAAGTAGTGCCCGATGAAGTGCAAGTAGTTCATAGTAATCACTAACTATAAAATCATTAGAAATCATTTTTTTTAACCTTAAGTTTTCCTTGTCGTGGATCTCGGATAGAACCTTTATGTATCAATTCATTAGGCTGTGTACCCTTATTCAAGTTCACACCATCCTTCAATTTAATTTCAACACGATGAGTTCCTTTTGTGCCTCCTCTTCCCATAAATAAGGCATTATTGGCATCTGCTGCTGAAACCTTGTCCTGAGTTACAAAAACTCTACCTTTTGAGTCAGGTCTAATTACTCCCGTTTTTTCAATGGCTTTAGCCCCAACTTCATCCGTATAGTGAAAAACTTTGTTTCCACCCTTTGCAACACAACCATTCAGACACTCTTCATTAGTCAGTCCAAGCGGATCAATCCAGGCAACAGGATTATCCGCATACTGATAATTATTATTACCGCCGGTTAATCCAATCGGGTCCTGATGAATAAATCTGGCCGTATTGGGATCATAATACCGATGCCGGTTATAATGCAAGCCCGTTTCACTGTCATAATACTGCCCCTGAAACCGCAGGTTATTTTCCACGGACTCAACCACTTTTTTAACGACATTGCCATAAGCCTTATAGTGCACAGACCAGGCTAAATCCCCATTATGATGGGTCAGTTCCTGTGGCGTGCCCAGGTGATCTAAATGATAGTGATAAATTTGCTGGTCTTGAATAATGGCCAGTGGCTTAAAACTATCAGGTTCATAAAGGTAAATTTTTGATTGGATTGGTTCTGCTTGTTCTGTATCTTGATTGTTTGTACTGTGTTCGCTGAGTAAAACATCATTGTTCCAGATAAAATCAATGTTTTCCTTGGGTGTGGTTTTATTGATTCTGCGCCCTAATGCATCATAGGTGTATTGATATTCTTCCTGCTTGTTACTGGTTTGTTTGGTGACTTTCACCAACTGGTTTGAGGCATTGTAAGCAAACTCCGTTTGCAATTGCCCCTCTTTGCCTCGCTGCTCCTTAATTAAGTTGCCCCAAGCGTCATATTTGAACTTTCGATCCCCTTGAAAGGCCAGGCGGTTGCCGTTGGTTTGTGTGGGACTGGTGGGTTGAGCGGTTCTGTCAGCGGTACTTTGCTGAGCCAGTAAATTGCCCGCTGGGTCAAAAGCAAATTGTTCACTGATAAAACTGTTCACCTGAGTCAGGCGGTTTAAGGCATCATACTGGTATTGGGTGGTGCCTTTTTTCAAATCATCAATAATGGATAAATTGCCGGCATGATCATAGCCATAGCCTCGTTGAATGACAGTGTGTTTGTTCTTTTTGTGGGTGACTTGATGGCTGGCCAATCGCCCCATAGGATCGTAGTGATAACGGGCATTCAGTTTGCCCTGCTGTTTATTGATTTCCCGTCCTAATGAGTCTCGTTGTATTTGACTGATGAGTTCATCATCCAGTGAAACTTGTGTGAAGAGTTGTTGATGATTGTACTGATAAGACACGACCTGACCAGAGGGCAGGGTGGTTTTAATCCGGTTGCCTAAGGCATCGTACTCATGAAACAAGCTCTGAGAGTGATGGCTACTTTTCTGAGTTTCCTCTATCGGATTGCCTAGTGAGTCATAGTCATATATTACTTTACTGTGTGGGTTTTCGGCCTGAGTCAGTTGCCCCAGAGAATTATAGGCAAAGGTGCTTTGTTCGCCATCGGCCGTTGTTTTTCCGGTCAGTCTTCCTTGTGCATCTCGCTGAAATTGTGTGACCAATGCTTCTGGAATATGGGCTTTTTGGTCTTCACTGAGTGCATCCCTTTGTTCCGGGCACCAGCCGTCAATTTGTTCAATGAGCTGGTTGGCTGAATTATAGCGATAGTGTTGTCTACGACCATCAAAACCAATTTCAGCGATCAGGTTTTCGTTCTTGTCATAGTGCAGCTGATGGGATTCGCCTTTTTCATTTTGCAGGCGAGTGAGGTTACGCTCGTTGTCATAGAAATAGGACAGCGTTTGTCCCATGGGATCAATGCGGCGACGAACTTGTGACAGGCCATCATATTGGTATTGAGTTTGTCGTCCTGCGCCATCGGTATATTGAGTGAGCTGTCCGCTGCTATTGTAAGAAAAATGTTGGCTTTGACCATTGGCCTGTTTGATTTGAGTGATATTGCCTAATAAATCGTATTGATATTCGGTGGATAGCTCATTACCTTGTTGGGCACGGGTAATTTGTTCTTGTTGATTATATTGGTAATGAGTGGTCAGTCCATCGGAGTCCTTTTCTGCCAGCAGTTGACCTTTGGCACTCCACATGAGTTGGGTCGTTTGTCCCAGGGCATTGGTGATTAAGGCTATCTGACCCAAGTGATTGTATTGGTATTGTGTCTTATTACCCTCTGGATCGGTTAACTGGCTCAATAAGCCTCTTTCATCATAGTCTCGATGCCAATGATTGCCATTGGGGTCGATTAGGTTTGTCGGCTGTCCATTATCATTGTATTCAATGCTTTGTGTATTACCCAAAGAGTCCGTTTGCTGGGTCAATAAACCCAGCTCATTGTATTGAAACGCTGTGGCTCCGCCTTGAGGATCAATCGTTTTAATTAATTGCCATTGTTCATCATACTCGTGTTGGGTTTCTCCACCATTTGGATCAATTTCTTTAACGACAAGACCTTGTTCATTGTAATGGGTGACCAGTACACCGCCATTGCCATCGGTGGCACGGGAAATGCGGCTTTCTTTATCCCACTCAAAGTGATAATCATAGAAGCCATTATCGCCATACTGACGTATACATTGTCCCTTTGGATTGTATTGATCCCACTCAAAATAATAGGAGAAACCACTTTTTAAGGTACGTTGAGTGACCATGTGGTTTTTGTAGGAAAATTGCTCTTTGTTATTGGCAGGATCAATGATAGCAATGAGATCATTTTGTTGATTGTATTGGTAACGGACTCGATTGATTGTGTGAAATGAAGACTTTGTTTTGTCCAGCTCAGATGACGACTCGGCTGTCTCATCATTGACACTCAGTTCATCAATTTGAATAATGTGCTTACCCTGGTAATGGAAACGCAGTCCCTTGCCCCAGTCGCCTAATAACTGAGTAATTTGCCCATGATCATTGTGAAGACACTGCAGGGTATTACCGATGCTGTCCTCAAGGGCATGAAGGCGATAGACTCCATTAATGTGCTGAAACAGTCGATCGGGTTGATTATCTTTGAGAAATTGAAGGCGGTACAAACCATCTTCCTGTGCACTCAGGCGTATTTTTTCAACGGTATTGGTGCTGTATTGTCCTTTTTGAGGAATAGGAAAGGGGATTTTACGACCTTCCTGATTGTGATAATAAATAAATTGCCAGTCACTGCTGAGCCAGCCAATTAAGGGGTGAGTCCAGCCATGGCCCAGACCAACATCCTGGGCATTACTGGTGCGGTAAGTCCGTGTCCAGGTTAATGATAATGGGCCTGTGAACGTAAAATCAGTTTGTTGTAAGAGTTCTTCACCTGTTATCTGACTGATGGGATCATTACAGGTAATGGTTTTATCAATGTCTTCTGACTTTTCACCGGTTTGAGTTTTTCCGCTTTCGGCAATGTTTCCCGCATCTTCTTTTTTATTAATAATATGGGTTACTTTTTTGTTGGGTGAGTCTTTTGAAAAAGCTTCATATTCATTTTTAGTACGAATTTTCTTAAGTACTATTACCAATTTCTGCAATATTTCAACGGCCTTACCGACATATCGACCCAGACGAGTCACGAGTATTGCCACGGCAGGCGTTGCAAGCCCACTCGTAGCAACCACGGCCGCAGCAATTAAAATACCCAGAGCGACATCAAAAGTAGCAACACCTAATTTTCGGTATGTTTCAATACTGGCTCGGCTGTCCCAATATTGTTTGACAAACTTGAGTAGTGCCTGACGAGTGCCTCCATCACTGAGTAATAAAATTAAGTTTTCAGAGGTTTCACTGGCTTCCTCATAGTAAGTTTGTCCCTTTTCCCTTGCGATACGAGCTTTACGTTCAAGCTCATTATAGTTACCTGTGACCAGACAATTCACAATATCCAGGTATTCAATTCCTGCTTTAGAAAGTGCCTGACTAACGGTGTCGAGCATTTCTGAGACTGTATCAATATCGTCTGACAGGCCTCGGGCTCCATCATAAACACCCGTCAATAATGCGCCAAAATGAATAGCACCAATTTCAAATGAAGAGCTATCGGCCAAAGTCATTGCCTGCAACTCTTGTTGATACTTTCGATCAGTAATGATTTGATTCAGAACTTTTTGAAACTCTTGTCTCAGGTGCGTTTCTTCTTCTTTATAATCCTGATCTTCACCATATTGAACAATAATGGGGCCTACAGGAATAAACTCTTCAAAGGCCTGACCGGATTGATCTAAAAATCCAGTTCGGCAGGTTTTATCAGCAAAATTTAAGGTGTATGGAACAAAGGCTGCTGGTGTTTTATCAATATCGTCATAAATGTATTGCAGATTAATAAAGTGAGTTTGAGGGTGGCATCTTATACCTGCTGGTTCACCTTCACGTTGAGCACGAGCCTGTTCAGCTTTTATCAGGCTAAAAGTATTAGAGATAGACTCTTCTGTTGGGATATTTGACTCAGCCATTGATTGTCCTTAATCAGTTTGCTTTGTTATAAAAATATAATCTTTGATTTTAAGTTTGTGGTTTCATCGCAATGGGACTCTCTGGAATATCCAGCCAATCATCCATAACTGATTGTTGAGCAATTTGTTGCCATTGTTGTGGTGTTATCTTTTCACTCAGTCTTGCTAGCTGTTCCTGTTCACTGGCTGGTTGTTCCCAAAGGTTTTGAATGGCTTTGTGACGGTAAAAAACAGGTGAAAATTCAAGCATCAAAGAAAAGCACTGGCAAATAGTGGTGGTCAGTGTAAAGCCAAGCGATTGAACTTTGTTCAGGCCGAGATTGGTTATTTGTTCAATAGTCTCTTCGGAATATTGTGATAATGTTTGTTCATGATTTTCCCATAAATAAAGTGATACATTATAGCGTAGCGATGAAGTATCATTGCTTGCTAACCAGGCTTCATGTTGTTGAGTCAGATGAAACCAGGGGGCTGATTGAGTTTGAGAACTAACGGTTGTATTTTTTATGAGTAATGGCCCATCTGTTTCATCAGGAATCCAGAGCGTATGACTTGGTCCCATTAATGAATCTTGTTCAGACTGACTGAGTTTGGGGAAAAATTGTTTGCCGATACGACCATCAAAAAGACGTAGAATAACAGTTTGCTGCTGACTGCTATAGGCTAATGCAATACTGTCCCAATGAGCTGCAACGGTATTTAAATCAAAGTCACTGCTTAGAGCAAAAAAACTCTCACGAGTTTCTACAGTGCTGAATAGCCAGAGGATAAAGGGATTATCTTCAATGGCGTCTTTGTTGATTTTGACCAGATAAGGCATGATAAGGATGGATTGCTCGTTATAGCCTTCTAATATTTCCAATAGTAACCCTGTGTACTGCTGTTCGGGGTTCAATGCATAATATTGTTGAGGCAGTTGGGGATGATTAGCAGAATTGAACAGAATATAAAGGTGTTCAGAGGTTTGGCTCTGAGCAAACAGCTGGAATTGCTGTTGTAGTAAATAAGTGCTATTTTGCTCTGTTTCTTGAGCGTGAGCGTCTTTATTTTCATCCATGATAAAACATCCATTGTTATATGCGTTCTCCTGATTGCATTCTATTCAGAAGAGGAGAGTCATTCTCCATACTTATTGCATAAAATTTTGTATTTCTTTCCTATTAGGGGTATCTAGAGTTAAAATTTAGCCTAAACATACCAGTCACTCTGAATAATTGATTACTTTACGACTAAAATCCAACGCTTTCCAGTAGCTTCAGCTCGTCTTCCTTTGTATCGATCATACTTTGAAATAACTCAATGATGTGCTGAGGACGTTTAAGTTCAATCGCATCCTGCAATAGCTGCTGGATGTCTATAATATTAACAATGATCCCTGTTTCTATATCCATAAGAAAGTCCATATTTTCGATAAGTATATTCTAATATGGTTTCAAATGATAATCTGTAGTAACAATACTGATTGGAATGTAGGACTTTATTGAAAAATGTAATATCTGTCCTACAGATAGTCATTGTTAATCAAATATTACCAATTTTTTATTTTAATTTTTACGTGATAATATATTTTTTGTAATGGAATACTCGTTTAGGATGATTTTAGCTTTATCAAGGATGAACCAATAAACATGACAAAACACTCAACAGAAGATATTAATGACTTAGAACAGAAAATACTGAATTTGAAGCAATTTAAATTAATTGCACAAGACATAACGGAACATATTAAGGTGCTTAAAAACTCAATAGAGCATGCCAAATTTATTCGTAATGCAGTGTGAATCATGTCGCTGATTTACTGCATGAAAAAGGTTTAAGGGCACGTAATGGCAAGGGGTATAAATATTATCCCCGAGTGGAAGCTAAAACCAATGTCAGTGACAATTTACTCAGACGAAAATTTGATGTAAAAGAGCCAAATTTAAAATGGGTTTCTGATATTACCTATATTAAGGTGGGACGAGTCTGGTTATACCTGGCAGCTATTATGGACTTGTATTCCAGAAAAATCATCGGTTGGGCACTGGAAAAACATATGCGTGAAAGTTTGGTACTGTCTGCTTTAGATATGGCCGTATCACAGCGAGATTTGAATAAAAATATACTCATTCATTCTGATCGAGGTGTTCAGTATCGAAGTAATGAATATCAGGCCATACTTGCAAGTCATGGAATTAACTGTAGTATGAGTAGAAAAGGCAATTGCTGGGATGCCGTAATGGAATCCTTCTTTAGTCGATTCAAAGTTGAACTCATTTATGCAGAAAATTACAAAGTGATAGAAGAAGCAAGAGCAGGAATATTTGAATACATTGAGATATTTTATAATCGCAAAAGACGACATTCATCATTGGGATATGTCAGTCCTCATGATTATGAAATTATATTTGAACAATAAAATGTGTCCACTATCCGTGGGTAACACCAACAAAAACATTTTTGAGGTAATGGAACTAAAAATATGACAAATGAAGATTCGATCTCTATTGAAGGACCATATTCCGAAATTGATCTTAAAAAATTAGAAAAATATAACAAAATTGAAAAGCTTAGTCTGACAAAACAAAAAAACATTACAATAAAAATAGCTAGTGGACTTTCTTCTATACAATCACTCAGGCAGTTATTTCTCTGGAGTTCTGTAAATCGAACTGCCATGCGGCATATAATTCCTATACCTGATTTAGAAATTTTAGATATTTTAGCTCTTCAACATCCAGGTAAGTTGTTAAATTTCTCACAAGCAATTACTCTAAAGGAATTTAGATGCAATCACTATATGACTGAGGCAGATCTGTTTGAAGTAGCTAAGTTACCTCAAGTACAAGAAATTGGAGCGCAAAATGCCTCTTTAAGTAAGCAAGCTTTAGAATCTTTACTTAAATTACCTAATCTTATAAAACTTGACCTTGAAGCAACACAATTTTCTGACAAAATGGCAACAATTATGTCAAAATCAAATACAATTACAGATCTGAGTATTGGTGCAAGCAAATTAACTTCCAAAGGACTTGAAAAAATATCTGAAATGTCACAATTGGAATCACTTGATATTTGGGCTACAGACATCTACGAAAAAGATTTAGAATTACTTTCAAAATTACCTAATCTCAAATTCTTGTCGCTGGGTGGATATGAAGATCAAACTCGCCTAACATCAAAAGGTATACTTCCTCGATTAAATGACTTTACATCACTTAAGAGTCTTTGGCTAGATGGTGTTATATTGAGTGAAGCTGAAAAAATTAGCTTAGAAAACAAGTATGAATATTTTAGAAATTAAATGAGCTTAAGTAGAAATAAGAATATGATCAAGAAAATTCATCGGAGAAAAAAAGACGCCTCGATGATTTTGAAGTTATGTTTTCAAACCCCATATATCACATTCTAAGAAAATGCTATAATTACTCATAGTACTTATCCAATTGAGAGACTAATGTCATGGAAATACAAGAGCTTACAGTATCTGAGCGTATAATCTTAGCCGAGAAGCTTTGGGATAGTGTGCTAAGCAAAGAGTCTGAAATAAAATTAACGGAAAATCAAGAAGTTGAACTAGACAAGCGTTTAAATGCCTTCATAAACGATCAAAATTTAGGTTCTTCTTGGTCTGATGTTAAAAAGCGAGTTATTTCTCGAAAATGAAGTATTCGCTCACTATACGGAAAGAAGCTGAGCTAGATATTTCAGATAATTTTAATTTTTATGAAGAACATAGGCTCGGTCTAGGTCATGATTTTCTTCTTTGTGTTGATGTTGCTTTATCAAAAATCGAACGGAATCCACTACTTTACAAAAAATTTACAAAGATCTCAGACGAATTGCAATTGAACGTTTTCCATACAGAATCTTTTATCTTGTTCAATCTCAACACATTGTAATTACAGCAGTATTCCATGTTAGAAAAGATCCAGTCTCATGGAAAGGTCGAACATAATCAAGGGGTTGGTTTGTACCACAGGGACTCAGCTATTTTTAAAATAGAGTGAGTCTTCCGTGAGAGTTGAATTATTATCATACTCTTTACTTGACTCCCTGTGAACAAACAACCGACATTGAACAAAAAAGTAACTTATGAAGTTGATTTTACTACCTGGAATGGATGGAACTGGAATTTTATTTCAGCCTTTTTTAGACATATTTCCAGATAAAATTGAAACACAAGTCATTACATTCCCATGTAATGAAAAACTTTCATATCAAGAGTTAATTTCATATGTATGTGATAAATTACCCAAAGATAATGATTATGTTTTACTTGCAGAATCTTTTTCTGGGCCAATCGCTTACGAAATATCAAAAAAAGAGAATGAGAGACTAAAAGCAGTTATTTTTGTGGCTAGCTTTATACAGCCACCTAATAAATTACTATCACTCGCAAAGGTAATACCATTTTATTTTCTTATCCCTAAAAAGTTACCTGAGTTTATTTTAAGGCTTTTGCTTGGTTCATGGGCGAACAAAGAATTAAATCTATTAATAAATAAAGCATTATCAAAAGTCAGCAGTCAAGCAATGGAGTTTAGAGTTAAAGAAATGGCATGTTTATCAACACATATTGAACCGATTGAAAAAAACTGCATTTATATTCAAGCCAATAGCGACAATTTAGTTTCTCAACGCAATGCAATTTCAATTGAAAGTGTCTCAAAAAATTTCAAGCTTTTCAAAGTTGAAGGCTCTCATTTTGTGTTGCAAGTAAACCCTGAAGACTGCTCAAAAATTATCAGTAATGAGCTAAATCTTCTAACCAGAGACTGCATCAGATAAAATTTGGTGGCCTACAAAAAGCTTTGGAGGTGCAGCCCGAATTTTAGATCCTGAGCGTTTACCTTACTTATTACTTACAATAGTTTTGTAATTAATGATTAAGTCATGTTTAGATAAAGATTAATCCTGTTATAGTAAAAAAGAAATATTAATGAAACAATTTATTACAGAATATTGGTGGGCTATTTAGGGTGTTTTTGCATCAATAGCTTATATTACATGTTTTTTTAAAAAACGAGGTGGTGATGATCGTTTTATACTAAAGTTAATTAATGCATTTTTACCACAAAACAATCTAAGCAAAAAATCCACCTAAGGCAAAAAATGTTCCGCTGATTTAGGGGGTGCAATATCCAGTATCTTGTAGGCATTTTTCAAAATACGTGCTAAATTTATACGTAATATCGTACAAAAAGTGTTCGTCATGCAACCTATAAACCTCCAGGAAGTCGTTCAACCCTTATCTGAATTCAGATCTGGAGTTAGTTCATATATCCAGCAAGCCACTGAAACTAAAATAAGATGAAATCAAGGCATAACCAAGGAATTCATGTTGGGCAAAAAGATGCCACCAGGATTTGATGTTAAAAAAGGAGAGAAATTATTCTGGAAAAGATACCGGACAAGTATTATGAGGTGATGGGTATAATTGTGGGCCTTTTTGCTTCGGTGAGCATAGGAACACAAGTTTTTGCTGAGTATAGCATTGATGCACCATCAACAATGTCACCATTCTATGCCATTGGATTCCTATGTATTTTCTTGTTTTGGACCCTATATGGAATTAGATTCCGCAGAGTGGCACTTTGGCTAACGAATGGGGTAGCTTTTTTTATGCAAGCTATACTGCTGGTGATCATCTATTTGAAATAAAGGTCAGAAAGACTCAAACAAAAGGTTCCACAAACCGTCAAATCAATCCACAGGCAAAACTCTCTCTAGGCGCTTTGTTTTTGATATCACCCACCTTTTTCTCTTTATTCTCTATTTATTACTGTTAAATATTAGATTTACTTTATTTCCTTATTAAATACCGTAGAATTTTTTGCTTTATTAACTATAATCAAGATAAATTAAAACAGCTTTTTGAGTTGATTGTTCTGGTCAAGTCCAACCGGACACTTTTTTTAGAGAATCTTCATAGTTAATTGGTGATTGATCACCATTCGCTGTATGCAGCCTTTCAAGGTTGTA
>JADGEM010000084.1 GCA_016744375.1 Gammaproteobacteria bacterium | reverse complement strand
TATTATCTTTTGCTTATAAAACTGTCAGAAGCTTTATATTGCAACAGATCTTGTGAGTATTAGCATCTTTCTTCACTCATCAGAGCGGAGAAGAGCCAAATATTTTAAAATAAGTATCAAATTATCATACACTTATAGGTTGTATTAGCATTTTTTTATATTATACTAAAATAAGCCTATAAATACGGAATCCTACCAGGAACTCAGACTATTATGACTATGACCGAATTAAATGAATCCCCAGCCTGGCTTAAGCTTAAAGAACATTATGAAGAAGTTAAAGACCTTCATATGCGAGATATGTTTGCTGAAGACTCATTTCGATTTGAACATTTTTCTGCCAGGTTGAATGATATTTTGCTGGATTACTCCAAAAATCGTGTCACAGGTGAGACCATGGAGTTATTATTTAATCTGGCTCGTCAGGCTAATGTTGAAGAGTGGCGAGAAAATATGTTCTCTGGTGAAGCGATCAATTTAACCGAAAGCCGCTCGGTACTGCACACTGCTTTGAGGAATCGGTCGAATAAGCCAGTTCGTGTTAATGGTCGAAATGTAATGCCCAAAGTCAAAGCAGTTCTTGCTCATATGCGGGATTTTTCTGAACAGGTCCGCTCTGGTGAATGGCGTGGTTACAACGGAGCTAGAATAAAAAATATCATTAATATCGGTATCGGTGGTTCTGATCTGGGTCCTCATGTCATATGCGAGTCCATGAAGCCTTTTGCTCAGAGAGGGTTGAAGTCCTTTTTCGTGTCCAATGCTGATGCCACTCATCTGGTTGAAACTTTAAAGCAGGTCGAGCCGGAATCCACCTTGTTTGTCATTGCATCAAAGACTTTTACAACTCAGGAAACCATGCTGAATGCTTATAGTGCCCGAAAATGGTTTTTAGATCTGGTGGGTAATGAAAAAGCCATTGAAAAACACTTTGTTGCAGTGACAACAAATATTGATCTGGCGACTGAATTCGGTATTAATGAAAATAATATATTTGCTTTCTGGGATTGGGTAGGCGGCCGGTATTCGCTCTGGTCATCCATTGGCTTAACGATTGCGCTTTATCTGGGGATGGATCATTTTGAGTCGCTCCTTGATGGTGCTTATGAGATGGATCAACATTTTCAAAAAGCACCTCTTGAGGAAAACATACCGGTTATTATGGCATTATTGGGTATCTGGTATAATAATTTCTTTGATGCACAAAGCCACGCCATTATGCCATATAGTCAGTATCTGGAGCGGTTACCGGCGTATCTTCAGCAGCTTGATATGGAAAGTAATGGCAAAACCATTGATAAGAATGGTCATCGTGTTAACTATTTAACCGGGCCGATTATCTGGGGACAATCCGGTACCAATGGTCAGCATGCCTTTTTCCAGTTACTGCACCAGGGAACTAAGCCTGTTCCAGCAGATTTTCTGATTCCAGCTTTAAGCCAAAATCCTCTGGGTTTACATCATCGGGTCCTTTTTTCTAATTGTCTTGCCCAGACTAAAGCTCTGATGCTGGGTAAAAAATATGTTGAGGCTGTCGCAGAAATGAAGCATCAGGGATATGATGATGAGGCTATTGATGAAGTTATTCAGCATAAGGTTTTTGATGGTAATAAGCCAACCAATACCATTATTTTTGAACGTCTGACACCAAAGACTTTAGGCTCTATACTTGCAATGTATGAACACAAAGTATTTGTTCAGGGAATTATCTGGAATATTAACTCATTTGACCAGTGGGGCGTTGAATATGGAAAGATCCTTGCCGGACAAATTCAGTCTGATCTCTCAAGTCCCGGTGATGTTGATAACCATGACTCTTCCACAAATGGTTTAATTAACTATCGCAAGGACGTGTATTTTGATGCGATTGAAAAAAATAAGAATGATTAGGAATTGTCTGTTGGCAGACTGGCTTCTGGATAGAGTTCAATCATTCATTTCTTGACTGGGCGTTCATCAATTTTAAACTGATTAACCAACTCTTGTAAGTTATTAGATAATTCAGAAAGAATATTGCTGGATGTTGTAATTTCTAATGATGAAGCACGGGTTTTTTCACTGTCAGTTATTATTGTTTCAATGTTATGATTTATCTCGGATGAGATGGTTGATTCTTCATTTGCAGTCTCTTTAATGAGTTGATTTTTTATATCAATCGAATCGATAGATTGCGTGACTGCACTTAGAACTTCTCCAGCATGTTTGGCTTTATCAACACTGGTTTTTGTGTGGTTTTTACTGGAGTCCATCACCTGTACCGCATTTTTACTGGCAACCTGTAAGCTTTCTATCAGTGTTTTTATTTCTGCTGTCGCTTCCTGTGTTCTACTGGCAAGCTGTCTTACCTCGTCAGCGACTACTGCAAATCCTCGCCCTGTCTCTCCGGCACGTGCGGCTTCAATTGCTGCGTTGAGAGCCAATAAATTGGTTTGCTCTGCAATTCCACGAATAACATTGATTACTGAACCAATATTGTCACTATCAGATTCCAACTGATGAATAACCACTGAAGACTGTTCAATCTGGTTAGCAACTTGATTAATGGCCTCGATTGTTTCTACAACGCTTTGCTGACCCTTTTTAGCTTCATCCTTTGTTTGAGTGGTTGCTTTAGATGCAAATTCTGAATGTTCTGTGACAATTATAGATTTTTCCATCATGCTATTGATTGATGCGGCAATCTGACTGGTTTCAGTGTTTTGTTTATTGATAATATTATTGGTTTCATCAGATCGGGTATTGAGTATTTTGGCGGCATCACTAAAATATTTTACGGTATGTGATACTTCCTGAATACTATTGTGAAACTTTTGCAGCATATTATCAAAGGCTTTTGCTGTGGTGCCAATTTCATCATTTTGCTTAAGATTGATACGCATTCTTAAGTCAGAGGTTTGCTCAATTTGTTTAATAACATGGCTCAAATGAATAATAGGTTTTGTTATCATACCGGAAAAAAATATACCGGCAATGATGGAAAAAATTAGCATAATGATAAACACAGAAAGGGCAGAAGCTGCAATTGTTTTTTTCAGAGCTTCAACGGGTGCAAATGCCTCATTAGTGCTGATCTCTGCAATGATTGCCCACTTTAAATTATCAATGTTGATCATAGAATAGGCTGATAAAACAGGGATGCCCAGAGTGTTTGAAAATTCTGAAAAATCAGTTTGTCCTGAAAGTGCTTTTTTTACTCCTGGGGTTTTGATTGACTCCAGTAGAATATTACTATTTTGAGATTGAATTGTATTTATATTTGCTTGGCTGGTGCTTGTTTTCTTTAATAATGAAAAATAGGTTTCAGGTGTTTCGAGAAGTCTTCTATCAATACTACGGGCTTTCATATCGGCTCCGACAAGATAACTTTCACCGGTTTTACCCATACCAACTTGCTGCCATTTTTTGTTGCTGGTCATAATTTGATTGATCATCTCTGTATTTAATTGGAAGATCAAAATGCCTGTTTTTTCACTCTCATCAAAAATGGGAGAAGCAATAAAGGCAGAAGCTTGATTCAGTGAAGGTGCGTAAGGTGCGAAATCTGTTAGATAAACCAGATCGGCCTTACTGGTTTTATTGGCTTTTTTGAATGCTTTACCTAAACCTGTATTAGCATAAGGACCATCAATTAAAGACGTTGCAAAATCAATTTGTTTGCTCACGGAATAGATGATATTTCCTGTCTCAGGATCGACAAAGTAAATATCACTGAATAGAAAACGATTTTTAAATTCCTTAAATTTATTATGATACAAACTGTGTATTTGTGCGTAGAGTGTATCGTCACCAGGATCAAGAAGTTGGTCTTTTTCCATCAGAGGAAATTTATTATTGGTAAGATACTGTGCTTGTAATGAAATTGTTTGTTCGCTGAGAGATTTTGTGAAACGCTCTAAATTTTTAGGATGTTCAGAGTTTAGTTGCTTAAATCCTTGAGTAAAATCCTGCTTATAAAATTGGACAAGATTTTTTTTATAGTCACTTAGTGGTACTTCATCAATGAATTCATCAGTAAAGTTGGCATAAGCATCTTTAAAAGAAAGACTGGCATCAATAAACATTTGATCTTTAGAAAATGTAATTAATTGATCCGTGGTAATTTTAAAATAATTCTCTATTTGAGCTTTTTTGTCATCACGAAGCGCAATAAGACGTTGTTTAATTTGTTCCTGAAGTGCTTTTTCACCTTTATCAATTGATTGCCAGCCAATGACAATACTGGTAATAATCAGAGGAATAATCGTTAGAAAACCCGAGCCCAGTAGCATTTTTGTTTTAATATTCATATGAAGATCTCACCTGACAGAATCACCTGGTTAATATACTTTTCAAGCTGGAATAATCATTGATTAATCCAGGTCTAAGTACATTTAATCTTAAACATAGCATGAAAATAATATTAATTATCACTGTGGATGTGAAAAACTAGTTAATTAATAATCTAATGATTTAAGTCAAGTTCTGTGGCATAAATCATTAACTATTGACAGATTATAGATTGTGATAATAAGTGTGACGTTATTGTAGGGAGATAGCTACAAGGGGATATATGCTATATTTTTACTCGGTTCGTCATAAAATTGCTTACGTTTTAAAGTGTCCGCTTTGACCATATAGCTATGGCCATAAAGCAGATAAAAATACGCAATAATTATAAGGACTTTAAACGAGAGCTAATGCTGAGTTAAATGTCTGGCTGGGGCACATGAATTGCTTTATTAAGTGTGTGTCTGGATGAAAATAGCCATTGAGTTGAATTGATTTACCCTGAACTGAGTTGAGTTCATTGAGTATTTTCTGCTCATTGCTTTTCAATTCATTTGCTAAGTCTGAAAAACTGCTCTGAAGTGCGGTATCCTGTGATTGATCAGCGAGAGCCTGGGCCCAATAGAATGCCAGATAGAAGTGGCTGCCTCTATTGTCCAGCTCATTAACTTTGCGAGAAGGGGAGCGATTGCTTTCCAGAAATTTAGATATTGCCTGATCCAGCGTCTGAGCTAAAATTCCGGCTCTGCTATTAGCATACGTATCGAAAATGTATTCCAGAGAGACGGTCAGTGCCAGAAATTCACCCAGTGAATCCCAGCGTAAATGATTTTCTGATAAGAACTGCTGTACATGTTTAGGTGCAGACCCACCAGCACCTGTTTCAAATAATCCTCCGCCATTCATTAATGGGACAATTGAAAGCATTTTTGCACTGGTTCCCAGTTCTAAAATTGGAAATAAGTCTGTCAGGTAATCACGCAATACATTACCCGTGACAGAAATAGTATCTTTGCCGTCTTTAATTTGTTTCAGAGAGAAATTAATTGCCTCGTCGGGAGACATGATTCTGATATCTAATTCAGACAGGTCATATTGTGCTAAATATTGTTCTACTTTAATAATTAACTGTTTATCATGAGCACGTTGCCTATCAAGCCAGAAAATTGTAGGCATTTGGGTTGCCCGGGCTCTATTAACTGCTAATTTAACCCAATCCTGAATAGGAGCATCTTTAGTCTGACACATTCTCCAGATATCACCGGATTCAACGTTTTGTTCTAATAAGGTTGTACCATTCTCATCAATTACACGGACAATACCACGATGTGGAATTTCAAAAGTTTTATCATGTGAACCATATTCTTCAGCTTTTTGGGCCATTAAACCAATATTCTGCACACTGCCCATTGATGTCGGGTCAAATGCACCATGTTGTTTACAAAAATTGATAGTTTCCTGATAAATACCAGCATAACTGCGATCAGGGATAATGGCTCTAGTATCTTTAAGCTGGCCATCTGCTCCCCACATTTTACCTGAGGAGCGAATACTGGCAGGCATCGATGCATCAATGATGATGTCGCTTGGCACATGTAAATTAGTGATCCCCTTATCAGAATTAACCATGGCTAATTCAGAGCTTGAATTGTAGCAGGACTGAATATCTGCTTTGATTACACTCTGTTGCTCCTGGGGCAAAGTTTGAATTTTATTATACAAATCTCCCAAACCATTATTCACATTAACACCCAGTTCATTAAAGACAGTCTGGTGTTTAGCAAAAACGCTTTGGAAATAAACAGAGACCGCATGACCAAAAATAATAGGATCAGAAACTTTCATCATCGTTGCTTTGAGGTGGACGGATAATAACACCTCATCTCTTGTAGCCTTTTCTATCTGCTCTGCCAGAAAAGTTCTTAAGGCTTCTTTACTCATGACTGCCGTATCAATGACCTCTCCGGTGAGAAGTGGGGTATTATTTTTGAGCAATGTGATTTGGCCATTATCTGCAGTCAGTTCAATTTTAAACTCACAGGCTTTGTTCAGGGTGAGTGAATTTTCACTGCCGTAAAAATCACCCTGAGTCATACTGGCAACGCAGGTTTTGGAACTGGCTTGCCAGTCTCCCATAGAATGTGGATTATTTTTTGCGTATTGTTTTACTGCCCCTGGAGCTCGACGATCAGAATTTCCTTCTCGTAATACCGGATTAACCGCACTGCCTTTTACTGTGTCATAACGCTGCTTAATGTCTTTTTCGGCATCATTTTGAGGTGATTCCGGGTAATCCGGCAGTGCATATCCTTGAGACTGGAGCTCTTTTATCGTTGCCTTTAACTGTGGAATTGAGGCACTGATATTGGGAAGCTTGATGATATTTGTATCAGGCTGTTTAACCAGTTGTCCCAGCTCCATCAAAGCATCAGGTACTCTCTGATCTGCTGTTATAGTATCGCTGAAACAGGCAAGGATACGTGCTGCCAGAGAGATATCCTTAGTGTCAATTTCAATTCCGGCAGTTTTAGTAAATGCTTTAACTATGGGAAGGAATGAATAGGTGGCCAGAGCCGGAGCTTCATCCGTTAATGTATAAATAATTTTGGGATGAGATGAACTGGATACCATGTGGCAATACTCCTGATAGAAACTTAAAATTAAGAAGTAGGAATATTACGCTAAATGAAAATGAATTTCACTAAGTCTCGTAGAGAATGAGGATAATGTCTGTATAAAGAGAGTATGGACATGTAGTTAAAGAGAGAGTGGCGTCCCCTAGGGGGTTCGAACCCCTGTTACCGCCGTGAAAGGGCGGTGTCCTAGGCCACTAGACGAAGGGGACATAAGCTTATAAACTGCTTTTAGCTTAGGTAAAGTCTCTTCGCTGTGAAAACAGCAATTGGTAACACATTTTAAAATGCATTTAATAACAGTTGTTTGGTGGAGCTAAGGAGGATCGAACTCCTGACCTCTTCGCTGCCAGCGAAGCGCTCTCCCAGCTGAGCTATAGCCCCGAACAACAGGCGTGTATGATACTGGGAAGAGAGTGATTTGTCTAGAAAAAAATTAGATTATCTGACCTTGGGGCAAGAAACATGACCAGGAAGCAAAAAATCACCAGACCTATAAAATAATAAATAAATTTCCGGGGTGTTTTCTTCTGCCAGTCTTTGCCATGAAATTTGGTCGGAGCACTGCAGATTGGGCAACTACCTGCGTCTTTTTCAATTTCGTTGCCGCAATGGCTGCAATAGTGTTTTTCCATGAGTTTAGTTGCCTTGTCTAGTCGATATCCAGGCCTTCACGATGTATTCTATTGACTTCTTTTAATAAATGTAACATTGGAAGAATAGCGGTATGGTTATTTTCGTTGACAATTTTCATATAGGGCAGATCTTCGTCTTTGAATTCATAGCTGCCATCAACAAAAGACTGGTAGAGGGCTTCGACTATTTGTTCTAGAGGCTCGACAAATAATGCAGCACGTCCCATTTCATCAGGATCATACTCACAGGCTTCGCGTAAATCAAAGACATCTTCTCTGAGTTCTTTGACCATACTGATGAAATCTTCGGGGGTTTTTACTTTACGGAGCATGGAGCCGTGGACGTGACCAAATGACATAATAAAACTCTTCTATCGTTTAAATGAAATAATAATTTTGTACTTATTGAAACCTGCATCTTTAAGTATCATGGGTGTATTCTAACACAAATGGTGTTAATCGCTTAAAATTCAAGGTGCTAATCCTGGTTCACCGGATAAAATATGGCGAGACACCTAAGTAATTTTATTCAGTTTTTAACAATGATAGTTCCTGTTCAAGTTGTTCACAGTCCAGCTCTTGAAATTGAGTGTGATTAAAGGTGGTAAAGCCACCACTGACTTCATACCATGCAAAGCCGCTGCTCCAGGAAGCATCAGGGTAAGTTCCCTGATGCTTTCTTGGCAGACAGTAAACCCTGTCAGGCTGGTAAATTAGATTAAAGCTGGTCTGTTGCTGATGGCAAGCATCAATAAATACCCAGGCTTCTTCAATAGAGTGGAAAACTTCACATTGAATGGGATAGGCCTTAGTGCCGCCATTATGCTTCCAGATTGCGTCGGTAACCGGCAGAGGATGATCCTTGATAAACAGGTGAAAGTGCAGATGATTGATAGAAGAAAAAGCTCCGTAGGAATTATATGCCATACCAATACCTGGCAGTTTAGGACCAAGATGTTCAGTAATTTTCCAGATATACTCATGATACTCATGTGTCAGGAACTGTGGCAGAGAAGCTTCTTTTTCCGGGACCAGGAGTGAGTGGAAGCGGGCAAATGGAAACTTGTTGTAAAAAATATCCAGATGTTTGCCATTCATCATGCCATTCCAATAACACTCTTTTTGTAAAAAAGGTTTATTAAAATGAAAGCTGTCTGGATCAAAATCAAGACGTATTCCTTCAATGAGGTTTTTGCTGATACGGGCAGGTCTGAGTGAACGAATGTGGTTAAACTGTAGTTCCCACTGCTTTGTATGACGAAACTCAGTCTGGCTGACCTTATCTATACCCATGGCCATGAGTTTTAAAAAAACCAGAATATCGTCCTCAGGTTCTGTCAGCAGCTGACCATCCTGTAATAAGAAGCAATACTTTTTGGATAATTGCTCATATTTTTCAAGTAATGATTTATGAGTGTAATCATGAACATGCTGGTCAAAACTGGCATTGGCCAGGACTAAAATAAAAACACCCAGGCCATCATGATCCAGGAGCTTGACCAGTCCTTGTTCAAACAAGTGGCGAAACTGTTCTTTTGAAGCAAATAACTCATTATTCATAAAAGTATCTTTAATTTTTCCAGGCGGTTTGTAGTATACCATTTAATTTTTTGTTCTGAATTCTGAAGAGATATTTATAGAATTATAAGAAAAGTAGGTAGTTTCCGTAGTTGTTTCTTGATATAGATCAATTATACTCGATTCTACTCAATGTTTTGGTGTCGTTCTGGCTGCATTTCGCGTAAAGCAAAACCAAGACATTTTAAAGTAAAATAATATATAAGCTTTTAACCTAAATAAGGAATATTAGAATGAATGCAACTAAAACATTATCTGGCGTCGCTATTGCTGCTGCCGCTGCCGCTCTTTTCGCAACTGGTTTTACTGCAACTGCTGTTGCGTCAGAAGAAGCCACTGTAAAATGCAGTGGAATCAATGCCTGTAAAGGAAGTTCAGCTTGTGCAACGGCAACAAATTCTTGTAAAGGTCAGAACAGCTGTAAAGGACAAGGTTGGATTAAAGCCAGTGCACAAGAGTGTTCTGATAAAGGTGGTAAAGTCTTAGGCTAAACATGGACTGCTTAATGTAGAGCCGAATGCAGCCTCAGTTTTTTGTGACTTGAGGCTGTATTTTATATAAATTTCTGTGCTATTAATGCATTGCAGAAGATTAAGTGATTTGTCGTATGGAAAATAGTAAAAAATATCAGGGCCTTGGATTTGGCCTTGAGTTAAGAAAAGAACACTATCAGGATGTTATTGACTCTTTTAGTGCTGAAGGTTCTTCCTCTCTCAATATCGACTGGTTTGAAATACTCACTGAAAATTATCTGGTTCCCGGTGGAAAACCACTTTATTTCCTCGATCAAATAGCAGAGCGCTATCCCATGGTTATGCATGGGGTCTCTATGAATATCGGCAACACAGAGCCACTTGATCAAAATTATCTTCAACAGATTAAAACACTTAAAAACAGAGTGAATGCCCACTGGTTGTCCGATCATTTATGCTGGACAGGAACCAATGGCACCAATGCTCATGATTTACTTCCCCTGCCTTATACCGAAGAAAGCATCAAGCATGTTGCTGAGCGCATCACTCAGGTACAGGACTTCTTAGGCTGTCGGATGCTGATTGAAAATGTGTCCAGTTATGTCAGTTATAATCAATCGGAGATGACAGAGTGGGAATTTTTAACTGAGCTTGTTGAAAGAGCTGATTGTCTATTATTGCTGGATATCAATAATATCTATGTATCAGCGGTAAACCATGAATTTGATCCCCTGGATTATTTATTATCCATTCCTGAGCATCGAGTACAGCAATTTCATCTAGCAGGGCATAGTGATTATGGTGATTATGTGATTGATACACATGACATGCCGATTTGTAATGCTGTCTGGTCCCTCTATGCTAAAGCGGTAGAACGCTTTGGTGATATCACATTTATGATTGAACGTGATGATAATATTCCACCATTAAATGAATTATTAGGTGAGCTGGAACTGGCTCGGGAAATATCAAAAAATGTGCTGAAAAATGGTTATGAGGCCAATGTCATACAAAAACTACAGGTAAAAATGCCCTCAGATACTGAACAAAAACAAGTGATTTCAGTATGACTCAGGACAACATGCAAAATCAGTCATCTCCCCTTAAGTCTTTACAACAGCAAATGCTAGCCTGGTTACAAGAATTCAATCCCCAGATAAAACAATCGGTTACAGGAACTGAAAAAGTATCAGCGGATCTGCGCCTGGATATCTATGCCAATGCCTATCGGTTTCGTTTAGTCGAAGCTCTGCAGGATACTTTTCCAGCTTTACACACACTTCTGGGCGATGAAGATTTTTTTAACCTGGGAGTTGAGTATCTGACAGCCAGACCGTCAAAACACTTTTCTCTGCGCTATTTCGGTCATGAGATGAGTCCTTTTCTGAAAAAAGCAAATACTTATAGCAATCAGGCAATTTTATCAGAAATGGCTCAATTTGAATGGCTGCTACGAGAAGCATTTGATGCCGCGGATAATGCTGTTATCGGTATAGATACTTTGCAACAAATTGATCCTCAGTCCTGGCCAGAATTAAGATTTACCTTTCATCCCTCGGTCAGCCGAGTGGATTTAAGTTTTAATGTTCCTCAGATATGGCAGACGATTGATAAAGAAGAAGCTCAAATTGATATGCTTGAAAATGATTATCCAGTTGGTTGGTGTATCTGGCGAAAAGACTTACGAACCTTGTACCGTTCTCTGGACGTGGATGAAGCCTGGGCAATGGATGCAATGCTTTCAGGGCATACATTTTCAGAAATCTGTAGTGGTGTTTGTGAGTGGGTTGATGAGCAGCATGCTGCAGTTCGAGCTGCCGGGTTTATACAGAACTGGGTTAATGATGGATTAATTCAGGATGTTGAATCTTAAAAACAGGAATGTCATTTTATTTGTTCAATGCGGCAAAATCCAGCAGCCGTTGGGTTGACTCAAATGCTTTAAGACGTACATTCTCTTCAATATGGATCTCATTTACTCCCTTCTCAAGTACCTCCAGAATCCCCTGAAGTGTATTCATTGCCATCCAGGAACAGTGAGCGCACATGGTGCAGGTTGCACCAACGCCACCAGTGGGGGCTTCAATGAGAGTTTTATCGGGGGCAGCCTGCTGCATTTTATAAAAAATACGGTTATCTGTTGCCACAATAAAGGTTTGCTCAGGCATAGATTGTACGGCAGCGATGAGCTGGGTAGTGGAGCCAACCATATCAGCCATTTCCACCACAGTATAAGATGACTCAGGATGAACCAGGACTTTTGCATCGGGGTACTTTTCTTTGAGTGTCAATAAGGCATCGGATTTGAATTCATCATGCACAATACAGGATGCCTGCCAAAGCAACATTTCTGCACCAGTGACGCTCTGAATGTATTTTCCAAGGTGGCGATCCGGCGCCCAAAGGATTTTTTTGCCTTCTTTTGTCAGATGCTCAATCACTTTAGTGGCAATACCGGAAGTGACGACCCAGTCAGCACGGGCTTTGACCCGGGCACTGGTATTGGCATAAACAACCACAGTATGATCGGGGTGCTCATCACAAAAAGGAATAAAATCTTCAGCGGAACAACCCAGATCAAGCGAACAGGTGGCTTCCAGATTGGGCATAAAAACGGTTTTTTCCGGTGAAAGGATTTTAGCTGTTTCACCCATAAAGCGAACTCCGGCAACAATGATTTTGTCGGCCGGACTTGCTTTGCCAAAACGGGCCATTTCTAAAGAATCAGAAACACAGCCACCTGTTTCATCTGCTAATTGCTGTAAAATAGGATCGGTATAATAATGAGCAACGAGTACGGCATTTTGTTTGATAAGCAATTGTTTGATGCGCTTAATCAGGATATCCTGTTGCTGCTCGTTCATCTGCGGTTTGCTGTGTTCAATTTCTTGAGTGCTCGGGACATTGCTTTCCCAATTAACAGTGGCTTGTATGCTCATATATTTTACTAATCGATCATTATTGCTGGAATTTAAACCTGTCATTATCTATTGAATTTGCAATTGAGTCCAGATTTTTATATGGTGCAAAAGTGCATTCTAACTGATTTATTTAAGTTTAAGATACTCTTTAGTCCATTCTTTAAGGACACGGAGGGAGAAAATGAAAACACAAGTGACTTTAAATTTGTCACAAAAAGCATTTGATGCATTAACACGCAAAGCAAAACAGCTGGGTGTGACTTGTGATGAGTTTGCGACGCTTTGTTTTGAGTATGTTGATATAAGGCATCAGGGAATTGCTGCAGCAGCAGGAAAAATTAAAGCAGAAAAAAGCAAGCTGAATGTGAATAAAAAAAATCTGAGTCAGCATTTAAGTCAGCTATCATCTGAACAAGTTGAGCTGCTTATCAGTAAAGCTGCTCAAAAAATAAAAAGTTAGTTTACTTGAGACCCTAAAACGTTGTATTTAGTTTTGTCATTATTCCATGCATCACCCAGGGCTTCTATCCATGACTCAGAAAATAACTCGCTCATTCGTTTATCTCGCAGAATTTTATATTATTTTTTTGTAACTACTCAGCGTATTCATCTTTTACCCCCCCTGTGTCAGACTAGTTGTCGCCTCTAAATTTTTACAGTTAGAGGCAAAAAATGAAAAAAAGATTTTCTCAATCGTTTAAAATACAAGCAGTAGAA
>JADGEM010000083.1 GCA_016744375.1 Gammaproteobacteria bacterium | reverse complement strand
ATTGGTTGGTAGTTGCCATAAACTATTATTCTCCACACAATAAACAACAGGCCGGGAACACCCCAGCCTGTTAAGGACGGACAAATATAAACACTTGGCCTGTATTTGTCAAGTTTTATTGGTTCAGACTGCTTCCGAACCAATTTAAGCCGATAGCCTAGCTATCTAAACTGCTTAATTCAGTTTTAAGTTGATAACGCTCTTTATCTTTCTGACGACGCTTGCGGCGTTCATTATGGTAAGTTAAGCCGGTTCCTGCCGGAATCAGACGTCCCACAATAACATTTTCTTTCAAGCCACGAAGATCATCCATTTTACCACTGACTGACGCTTCGGTCAGAACTCGGGTAGTCTCCTGGAATGATGCCGCAGAAATAAAGGATTCTGTAGCCAGAGATGCTTTTGTAATACCCAAAAGTAGACGCTGGAAGGTGGTTGGCATCTTACCTTCTTTTTCAACTCTTAGATTTTCTTCAATAATAGCAGAATATTCAACCTGCTCACCTTTGATAAAATTAGTATCACCCGGATTAATAATTTCAGCACGCTTAATCATCTGACGAACGATGACTTCAATATGCTTGTCATTAATTTTAACACCCTGCAGCCGGTAGACTTCCTGAACTTCATTGACGATATAATTTGCCAACTCCTGTTCACCTTTCAATCTAAGAATATCATGAGGGTTGGTTGCACCATCCGATACAATTTCACCTTTTTCAACATGCTCACCTTCGAAGACATTAATATGACGCCATTTTGGCAGTAATTCTTCATATGTCTTGCCTTCTTTAGGCGTAATAACCAGACGCTGTTTTCCCTTGGTTTCTTTACCAAAGCTGACAACGCCTGAAATTTCAGCAAGAATTGAGGGTTCTTTTGGTTTTCTTGCTTCAAACAAATCAGCAACACGCGGCAGACCACCGGTAATATCCTTAGTCTTAGAAGACTCCTGAGGAATACGAGCGACTGCATCACCAACACCCACCGTATCGCCATCAGCATGGTTGACAATCGCGCCAGCAGGCAATGCATATTGCGCAGGAATGTCGGTACCAACAATGTTCAGTTCATTGCCGTCTGCATCTAACAACTTCACCATTGGGCGTAAATCTTTTGCACTGCTGGCTCGTTGCTTGGGATCAATAACGACCAGGGAGCTCAAACCAGTAATACTATCAGTTTCCTTGTTCACCGTAACACCTTCGATGAAATCAATGAAACGCACCACACCCGCGACTTCAGTAATAACCGGATGAGTATGTGGATCCCAGTTTGCAACAACTGCACCACCATCAGCCTCTGAACCATCAGAGACCGATAATGAAGCACCATAAGGAACTTTATAACGCTCACGCTCACGACCATGACTATCAGCGACGGTTAATTCACCTGAACGTGATACCGCAATATTATTACCCGTTGATTCCTGCAGGACTGTTTTAATATTGTGCAGGCGTATAGTACCTGTTGATTTAATCTCAATGCTGTTCACAGATGCAGCACGAGATGCAGCACCACCAATGTGGAAAGTACGCATAGTTAACTGAGTGCCTGGCTCACCAATAGATTGAGCTGCAATAACACCAACTGCCTCACCCATATTGACTTTGTGTCCACGAGCCAGATCACGACCATAACAGGTCGCACAGATTCCATGGCGAGTCTCACATGAAATGGGAGAACGTACTTTCATGTGATCAACATTGAGTTCTTCAAGTTGCTCACACCAGCTTTCATCCAGCAACGTACCTTTTGGAATAATCACTTCATCGCTGTTGGCTTTAATAACATCTTCAGCAACAATACGACCCAGCACTCTTTCACGCAATGGCTCAACAACATCACCACCTTCAATCAGAGACTGAATCATGATACCGTCATTAGTAAAGCAGTCATCCTCAACAACAACCAGATCCTGTGAGGCATCAACCAGACGACGAGTCAGATAACCTGAGTTCGCTGTTTTCAGAGCGGTATCAGCCAGACCTTTACGAGCACCATGGGTAGAAATAAAGTACTGCAAGACACTCAGACCTTCACGGAAGTTAGCGGTAATCGGTGTTTCAATAATAGAACCATCAGGTTTAGCCATCAGGCCACGCATACCAGATAACTGTCTAATCTGAGCAGCACTACCACGAGCGCCTGAGTCTGCCATCATATACACTGAGTTAAATGAAGTCTGCTTAATCACATCACCTTTATCAGGGATCGATGCTTTTATCTCTTCAGGAACAATGTCTTTTAGGAGTTGGCCAGAGATAGTAGAGGTTGGTACATAGTCAATTTCAATAGAATCCGTCTCCAGATTATTCATCATAGACTTAGCAACATGTTCATTGGCATGTGACCAGATATCAATAACCTTATTATATCTTTCACCATTAGTGACCAGTCCAGACTCATATTGCTCCTGAATTTCCTGAACTTCTTTTTCAGCCTTATCAATAATGGTGTACTTGTCATCTGGAATCACCATGTCATTGACACCGAATGAAGCACCTGATCGTGCTGCATGAGCAAATCCGGTGTACATTAGCTGATCGGCAAAAACAACTGTTTCTTTCAAGCCCACAACACGATAACAGGCATTTATCAATGCTGAAATAGCCTTTTTAGATAAATCCTTGTTCATCAGGTCAAATGATAAACCTGGAGGCAAAATCTTAGACAAGATTGTACGGCCTACCGTGGTATCAACAATACGTGTCTGTTCAATCAGTTCACCTTCTTCATTTTGACAGGCCTCAGTAATTCGGGATTTAACCTTTGCATGAAGAACAACATTGCCTGTTTCAAAAGCACGTTCAGCTTCCATCTGATCAGCAAAGACCATGCCTTCGCCCTTACTGCCAATGAGTTCACGAGTCATATAATACAGCCCCAGAACCACGTCCTGAGAGGGTACAATAATTGGTTCCCCATTTGCAGGAGAAAGAATGTTATTGGAAGCCATCATCAATGAGCGGGCTTCAAGCTGTGCTTCAATAGATAATGGAATGTGCACGGCCATCTGGTCGCCATCAAAGTCGGCATTAAATGCAGTACAAACCAACGGGTGTAATTGAATTGCTTTACCTTCAATTAAGACCGGTTCAAATGCCTGGATACCAAGACGGTGAAGTGTCGGTGCACGGTTAAGCATAATTGGATGTTCGCGAATGACTTCTTCCAGAATATCCCAGACTTCTGGTCCTTCCCGCTCGACCATTTTCTTAGCTGCTTTAATAGTTGTCGCCAGACCACGTAATTCAAGCTTGCTGAAAATAAACGGCTTAAATAATTCCAGTGCCATTTTCTTAGGTAAACCACACTGATGTAAACGCAGTGTTGGACCAACCACAATCACTGAACGACCAGAATAGTCAACACGTTTACCCAGTAAGTTCTGGCGGAAACGACCTTGCTTTCCTTTAATCATATCAGCAAGAGATTTTAGCGGGCGCTTATTAGAGCCAGTAATCGCACGACCGCGACGGCCATTATCTAATAATGCATCAACAGATTCCTGCAGCATGCGCTTTTCATTACGCACAATAATATCAGGCGCATTCAGTTCTAATAGGCGTTTTAGACGATTGTTGCGGTTGATAACACGACGATACAGATCATTCAGATCAGATGTCGCGAAGCGGCCGCCTTCAAGAGGCACTAAGGGACGCAGATCTGGTGGCAAAACTGGAAGAATTGTCATAACCATCCATTCTGGATTGTTTTTTGACTCATCAAATGCTTCCATCAACTTCAGGCGTTTACTGAATTTTTTCAGTTTAGTCTCTGACTCTGTGCCATCCATATCTTCACGGATCATGGCAATTTCTTTTTGCACATTAATCGACTTCAACAATTCTCGAACGGCTTCAGCGCCCATGCGGGCATCAAAATCATCACCATATTCTTCAATAGCATCCAGATACTGCTCATCCGTTAATATCTGATTTTTTTCTAAAGTTGTCATGCCTGGATCGATAACGACAAAGGCCTCAAAATAAAGTACTCGCTCAATATCGCGTAAAGTCATATCAAGAATTAAGCCCATGCGTGAAGGCAGGGATTTTAAATACCAGATATGTGCGACCGGACTTGCCAGGTCGATATGACCCATACGATCACGACGAACCTTAGACTGAGTGACTTCAACGCCACATTTTTCACAAATGACACCACGATGCTTAAGGCGTTTGTATTTTCCACACAAACACTCAAAATCTTTAACTGGGCCAAAAATCTTGGCACAAAACAAACCATCTCTTTCAGGTTTAAATGTCCGGTAGTTAATTGTTTCTGGTTTTTTTACTTCACCATAGGACCATGATTTAATTTTAGCCGGTGAAGCAAGTCCTATACGGATGGCGTCAAAATCATCGTGTTGATTTTGCTGTCTTATGAGATTTAATAAATCTTTCAACTTGATATCCTCTACTATAGCGCCAGGTGGAAAACATTTGCATCATATTTTCCGAAAAATTGTTCGTTTGTTCCCCCTCTTTGCTCTTAACAAGAACAAGAGGGGAAATTGTTGCTATTAATCGACCTGTTCAAGTTCGATGTCGATACCCAGAGCACGTATTTCCTTGAGTAATACGTTAAATGACTCTGGCATACCGGCATCAATGCGGTGATCACCATCAACAATGTTCTTATACATTTTAGTACGGCCTGCCACATCATCTGATTTGACTGTCAACATTTCCTGCAACGTATAAGCTGCACCATAGGCTTCCAGAGCCCAGACTTCCATTTCTCCGAAACGCTGACCGCCAAACTGAGCTTTACCGCCCAGAGGCTGTTGAGTAACAAGACTGTATGGACCAGTTGAACGTGCATGCATCTTGTCATCAACCAGATGGTTCAATTTCAGCATGTACATATAACCAACGGTGACAGGACGATCAAATTTATTACCGGTACGTCCGTCATAGAGTGTTGACTGGCCTGATTTATCATAACCAGCTAACTCAAGCATGCGCTTAATTTCACCTTCTTCAGCACCATCAAAAACAGGCGTTGCCATTGGCACACCACCTTTAAGGTTCTGACAGAGAGCTAGAATATCCGTATCACTCAGACTATCCAGATCTTCTTTTTGACCGGCACTTTCATTATAAATATCATGTAGATATTTACGCAGTTTGACGGCTTTTTCAGCTTCTTCTGTTTTTTCCTGAAGCATATTGCCAATTCTCAATCCCAGACCACGAGCAGCCCAACCGAGGTGAGTTTCTAATACCTGCCCGACATTCATTCGAGAAGGTACACCCAGAGGGTTTAGGACAACATCAACCGTCCGGCCATCTTCCAGATAAGGCATGTCCTCAACTGGTACGATGGTCGAAATTACACCCTTGTTTCCATGGCGTCCCGCCATCTTATCACCGGGCTGAACACGACGCTTAACAGCCATATAGACTTTAACCATCTTAAGAACACCAGGAGCCAGGTCATCGCCAGCAACAATTTTCAGACGCTTTTCTTCGAACTGTTCATCAAACTCTTTTCTGGAGTTTTCCAGGTTTTCAGATAATTGCTCTAATTTAGTCTGCAGTTCAGTATCACGCAGCTTAATATCAAAGCATTTGCTCTTTGAAGGTAGTCCAGCCAGTATTTCAGAAGTGACTTTATCTCCAGCATTCATACCGGGACCGCCATCAACCACTTGATCAACAATCAAACGCTCAACACGACTATAGGTGTCTTCTTCGACAATGCGGAATTGATCCATCATATCTTTTCGAACAGCAACTAAAGCGTCTTCTTCAATCGATTTTGCGCGGGCATCTTTTTCAAGGCCATCTCTGGTGAACACCTGGACATCAATAATGGTTCCCACTTTACTGCCGGAAACACGCAATGAAGTATCTTTAACATCCGATGCTTTCTCACCAAAAATAGCTCTCAGTAGTTTCTCTTCCGGTGTTAATTGTGTTTCACCTTTAGGTGTCACTTTACCAACCAGAATATCACCGCCTTTAACTTCAGCACCAATATAGACAATACCGGACTCATCCAGTTTAGCCAGAGCAGATTCACCCACATTCGGGATATCACTGGTGATTTCTTCAGAACCCAGTTTGGTATCACGAGCAATACAGGTCAGCTCTTCAATATGGATGGTTGTGAACCGATCTTCTTCAACCATTCTCTCAGATATCAGGATGGAATCCTCGAAGTTATATCCATTCCATGGCATGAAAGCAATCATCATATTCTGACCAAGAGCCAGCTCACCAATATCAGTGGATGGGCCATCAGCTAGTACATCACCACGAGCAATCAGATCACCTTCCTGAACCAGTGGCCGTTGATTAATACAGGTGTTCTGGTTTGAACGGGTGTATTTGGTCAGGTTATAAATATCAACACCTGATTCACCAGGTAATGTTTCATCATCATTCACTCGAATTACAATTCTTGAAGCATCACACTTATCAATAACACCACTGCGACGAGCAATGGCTGCAACACCGGAATCAATGGCAACGGTTCGTTCCATACCGGTTCCAACCAGAGGTTTATCTGCTTTCAGAGTCGGCACAGCCTGACGCTGCATATTAGATCCCATTAAGGCACGGTTGGCATCATCGTGCTCCAAAAATGGAATCATCGATGCTGCAACCGAGACAATTTGCCTTGGTGAAACATCCATATAGTTTATTTTATCGGGAGAATAGGTTGTAAATTCATTCATATGACGACAGTTAACGATGTCATCCGTTATTGAACCATCATCCGCAATTGTGGCATTGGCCTGAGCAATAATGAATTCAGACTCATCAATTGCGGATAAATAATCAATCTGTTCCGTCAATTTACCATCGATTACCCTACGATAAGGGGATTCAAGAAAACCATAATTATTGGTCCGCGCGTAAACAGAAAGCGAGTTAATCAGACCAATGTTTGGACCCTCTGGCGTTTCAATCGGACAAACACGCCCATAATGTGTCGGATGAACATCTCGAACCTCAAAGCCAGCACGCTCACGAGTCAGACCACCGGGGCCTAAGGCAGAAACACGACGCTTATGAGTAATTTCTGATAGTGGATTATTTTGATCCATAAATTGTGACAGCTGACTGGAGCCAAAAAATTCTTTAATTGCAGCAGACACAGGCTTAGCATTAATAAGCTCCTGAGGCATCAGGTTATCCGCTTCTGCCAGCGTTAGACGCTCTTTTACCGCACGTTCAACACGAACCAGGCCAACGCGGAACTGGTTTTCTGCCATTTCACCGACACTGCGAACACGACGGTTACCCAAGTGATCAATATCATCGACAACACCCTTACCATTTTTAATATTAAGTAAGGTTTCTATAACCGCAATAATATCATCATTAGATAAGATGCCTTCACCAGTCAATACCTCACGACCAATACGTCGGTTAAATTTCATCCGACCGACAATAGACAGGTCATAACGTTCATCGGTAAAAAACAGATTTGAAAATAAAGCTTCAGCAGCCTCTTTGGTTGGCGGCTCACCAGGGCGCATCATACGATAGATTTCAACCTGAGCTTCAAGCTGTGTTGATGACGGGTCAACACGCAATGTTTCAGAAATGTAACCACCAGCATCCAGGTCATTGATGTAAATGGTCTGAAGTTCAGTGACTTTTGCTTCAAGCAACTTTTCTAGTAATTCCTCAGTGATTTCATCATTGGCATTAGCAACAATCTCACCCGTTTCTCCATCAACTACATTTTTTGCCAGTGCTTTACCATGCAGAATTTCCAGTGGTACCTGGATGTATTTCATTTTGGATTTTTCAATTTGCTTAACAAGGCGTGCAGTAATTCGACGCCCCTGCTCAACAATAACTTTACCCTTACCATCTTTAATATCAAAAGAGAACGTCTCACCGCGCATTCTTTCAGAGATCAGCTTCAGCTCAGCACCCTCTGTACCGATTTTGAAATCTTCAAAATCAAAAAACATATCAAGCATTTCTTCCGACTCATATCCCAGAGCTCTCAGAAGAATCGTTGCAGGCAATTTACGACGTCTATCGATACGAACAAAAACATTATCTTTGGGGTCAAATTCAAAATCTAACCAGGAACCACGGTATGGAATCACACGGGCATTAAAAAGTAATTTACCTGATGAATGAGTTTTACCCTTATCGTGATCAAAGAAAACACCAGGGCTTCTGTGCAGTTGAGAAACGATAACACGCTCAGTACCATTAATAATAAAAGTACCATTGCCTGTCATCAGAGGAATTTCACCCATGAAGACTTCTTGTTCACGAATATCTTTTACTTTTTTGTTTTTTGCGCTTGATTCTCTGTCATAAATGATCAAGCGTAATTTAACTCTCAATGGCGCTGAATAGGTCACTCCACGGGTACGACACTCTCTTTCATCAAAAGCAGGCTTTCCCAATCTGTAGCTGATGAATTCAAGAGCCGCATTGCCGGAAAAACTGACAATTGGAAATACTGATTTAAAAGCACCTTCCAAACCATGTTCTTCGCGCCCTTCCGGATTGATATCAGATTGTAAAAATTTACGGAATGAATCCAACTGGATAGCGAGGAGGTAGGGTACATCCATCACGTGTTTAGATGCACCAAAATTCTTACGAATACGTTTTTTTTCTGTAAATGAATAGGCCATTTATATTCCTGAGCAGTCTGTTTATGCGTGTACGTTGCCGCACATTCGAGTTATCTCAACTATTTACACTTGTTATACTTATTAATTTATGCTGAACGACCAGAATAAATAGTTCAAACAAATCATTTTTTAGAAACAGAAAAAGGCCGGTGGTCTGGACCACCGGCCATTTCTATATTTATCGTGACAACTTTAAAAAAATTGTGCCAGTTTCCTGTGCACTCTTTCTGAACATCAAGTTCAAGCTGCCAAGCGATAAAGATGCAAAGTTTTACTTAAGTTCAACAGATGCACCAGCTTCTTCAAGCTGCTTTTTGATGTCTTCAGCTTCAGCTTTCTCAACGCCTTCTTTAACAGGACCAGGAGCTCCGTCAACAACGCCTTTAGCTTCTTTAAGACCTAAACCAGTGATTGCACGAACCGCTTTAATCACGTTTACTTTCTTATCGCCGATTGCAGATAGAATTACATCAAATTCAGTTTGCTCTGCAGCAGCACCAGCAGCATCACCGCCAGCAGCAGGTGCAGCAGCAACTGCAACAGCAGCAGTCACACCAAACTTTTCTTCCATTGCTTCAACAAGTTCAACAACTTCCATTACAGACATATTAGCAATTGCGTCTAACATTTCGTCTTTAGTTACAGCCATTTTTAACTCCAAATTTTTCTTGTTGTTTGATTTTTCTGTATTTTAAAAATACATTCCAAACAACTGGTTGGTTTACCAATAATTAAATTTATACAACAAGCCTCTTTTATAAAACTGCTTTTTGTATGATAGCTACTAGCCTTAGCTGGCTTCCTTCTGATCGCGAACTGCTGCGATAGTACGAACCAGTTTAGTATGCGGCTCTGCCAGAGTACGAACAAATTTCGAAATAGGTGCTTTCATGACAGACATCAACATGCCGATCGCCTGATCCTTAGTAGGCATCTTAGCGAGGACTTTAACGTCTTCAGGTGCAAGCAATTTACCGCCAATAGAGACGACTTTAACTTCCAACTTATCATTTTCTTTCACAAATTCAGAGATTACACGACCCGCTGCACCTGGATCTTCTTGCGAAAAAGCAAGAACCAGTGCGCCGGACAGCTCACTTTGAATACATTCGAATTCTGTTCCCTCTACAGCGCGTTTAGCCAGAGAATTTTTAACCACACGAAGATAAACCCCATCAGCACGTGCTTTAGCACGTAACTCGTTCATTTCGTTTGATTCAATACCCTGATAAATTGCGCCGACAACAGAGTGTGCATTTGCGGCTATTTCAGCTACTTCAGCGACAATCGCTTTTTTACTGTCAATAGATAAAGCCACTACAACTCACCTCTCGTTGAGATTAGTTTTATGTCTGTAAACAGTACATAACTAATCGAGTTACAGATAAAAATTAACAAAGAGATCACCCCGTTGTTAATCATTGTTAACGATGGTTCTAAGCATCCGTAGAGCCTATTGAATTACACCGTCTGCGTGGGATGGATGATTAAGAGCAAGCTCTCCCACGGTCTTTGACGTTTATCATATTCGGTGGTGCTGAATTAATGATAAACCAAAGTCTTTCCTAGCATCTTCCCCCTTCTGAAGGAGAGGAAGGTGCTAATTTATTACTTAAGAGCAATTGTAGATTGATCAATTGCTAAACCTGGACCATGTGTCGTTGAAACACTGATCTTCTTCAGGTAAATACCTTTTGCAGAAGAAGGTTTCGCTTTTTGCAGATCCAGAACCAGGGCTTCCAGATTACCTTGTAATGCCGATGCATCAAAACTGATTTTACCAATTGAGCAATGAATAATTCCGCCCTTATCTGTACGGAAGCGAACCTGACCTGCTTTAGCATTATTAACTGCAGTCACAACATCAGGAGTCACTGTTCCGACTTTTGGATTCGGCATCAGACCACGAGGGCCGAGGATTTGACCTAATTGACCAACGACACGCATTGCATCCGGCGTTGCAATAACCACATCAAAATCCATATTACCCGCTTTAATATCTGCAGCCAGATCATCAAAGCCAACCAGATCTGCACCTGCTTCAGTGGCTTTAGTTGCATTTTCGCCCTGAGCGAAAACAGCAACACGAACAGTTTTACCGGTACCATTTGGCAACACACAGGCACCACGTACGTTTTGATCAGATTTACGAGGGTCGACGCCCAGATTAACACTGACATCAAGTGACTCTTCAAATTTAGAGGCAGGTAAAGATTTTAATAGTTCAACTGCTTCACTAAAACCATAGCTTTTGCCTGGCTCTACTTTTTCGTTGATCAGTTTTTGCTTTTTAGATAGTTTAGCCATAATTATTTCACTCCCTCTGTCTCAATACCCATGCTTCTCGCAGTACCCGCAATTGTACGTACAGCAGCATCCATATCAGCAGCAGAAAGATCTTCCATCTTAGTATTGGCAATTTCTTCTAATTGCGCACGGTTCACTTTACCCACTTTATCGCGGTTAGGAACACCTGAACCACTCTTGATGCCCGCTGCTTTTTTTAGCAATACAGCTGCAGGTGGTGTTTTAGTGATGAAAGTAAAACTACGATCGTTATAAACAGTAATAACAACTGGAACCGGCATGCCTTTTTCAAGACTGTCTGTTTTTGCATTAAATGCTTTACAGAATTCCATAATGTTAACACCATGCTGACCCAGAGCTGGGCCTACTGGTGGACTAGGATTTGCAGAGCCTGCGGCTACCTGCAACTTAATATATGCTTCTATTTTTTTAGCCATGATTTCCTCTATTGGGTGATATCGCCCTTCACAAACACAACATTCAGTCGCATTCAGGCTCCCCTGTTAAATTCAGCCAGAAATTATACCTGACAAACAGCAAAAGCGCCACAACTTTTTCAATTATGACGCCATTTAAATTCACTTTTAGTCTCTCCCTTTTTTAGAAGGGGAAAGTTAAAGAAAAGAAGTTCTCTGATGGATATATGCTATCCTAAGTTTTTTCTACCTGAATAAATTGCAGGTCAACAGGCGTTGAACGACCAAAAATACTGACAGACACACGCATTCTACTCTTGTCATAGTCAACTTCTTCAACCACACCATTAAAGTCATTAAATGGTCCGTCAATGATCCGAACCAGTTCACCTGATTCAAAGAGAACTTTCGGTTTGGGTTTATCTGTACCTTCCTGAATTCGATTCAGGATTGAATCAACTTCTTTATCTGTAATCGGTGCGGGTTCATCTTTTTTGCCGCCGATAAAACCAAGAACTCTTGGTGCGTCTTTGACCAGATGCCAGGTATCATCATTCATTTCCATTTGTACCAGTACATACCCTGGAAAGAATTTACGCTCACTTCGGCGTTTTTTTCCGTCTCTCATTTCAACCACTTCTTCGGTTGGAACAAGAATATCGCCAAAGCTTGCTTGCATATCAAAACGAATAATACGCTCTTCAAGAGAACGTTTTACGGATTTTTCATAACCTGAAAAGGCTTGCACTACATACCAGCGTAATTCCATTTTATTATCCCTGACCAGTCAATAAACGAACGGCCCAACCAATGATCTGGTCGAAAGTCCAGAGAATAATACCCACAATCACAACCATGACTCCGACGGTTAAGGTTGTTTGTGTTGTCTCTTTTTTACTTGGCCATACAACTTTTTTCATCTCAACAACAGAAGCTCTGACAAAGGCGATACTACTAGCGCCTTTTTCAGTTTTAGCTGAAATAAGAAAAGCAATGATAACTCCTGCAAATACACCAAGTACTCGGTACAGTACAGAAACTTCACCCAGGGTGTAATAAACAAAGAGAGATGCTGCAATGACAAGCATTGCAATGGTTAGTTTTATTTTATCTGCCATTAAATTATCTTAATGCTAATACTTTTTATTTACAGTACCAAAGCCATTAATCTAAAAAGTATTTGTTTTGAATGAAAAAAGCGCTGCTCATTAAATAAGCTGCGCTCGTTCCAAGAAAGTGGCAGGCCAGGAGGGAGTCGAACCCCCAACCCCCGGTTTTGGAGACCGGTGCTCTGCCAATTGAGCTACTAGCCTAAAATTGAATAATTTCTCTTACGATACAGATTGGCGTATGTTTCGTTTATCTACTCCAGAATCTCTGTTGAGCTCTGGAGTAGATTTAAGAGATTAAAGCCCTTATTCGGTGAGCTTTTGAGTAAACAAAGTTACTCAATTACCTTGGCAACAACGCCCGCACCAACAGTACGGCCGCCTTCACGAATCGCAAAACGTAAACCGTCTTCCATCGCGATTGGTGCAATCAGTGTAACAACCATCTGTACGTTGTCTCCTGGCATAACCATTTCAACGCCTTCTGGTAATTCACAAGCGCCGGTTACGTCAGTTGTACGGAAGTAGAACTGTGGACGATAGCCTTTGAAGAATGGTGTATGACGACCACCTTCATCTTTGCTCAGCACATAAACTTCGGCTTCAAAGATGGTGTGAGGGGTAATTGAACCCGGCTTAGCAAGTACCTGGCCACGCTCAACGTCTTCACGCTTAATACCACGTAGAAGGATACCCACGTTATCACCCGCCTGACCCTGGTCAAGCAGTTTACGGAACATTTCAACACCGGTACAAGTGGTTTTGGTGGTGTCTTTAATGCCGATAATTTCG
>JADGEM010000023.1 GCA_016744375.1 Gammaproteobacteria bacterium | reverse complement strand
GTGTTCATAATAGCCTCCTGGCTACTCAATTTCAGGAGGCTTAAGAATATTTTATTCAGGGAGACCTTGGAAGGACGTCGGGGAATGATCGCTTACATTATTACCGCCCTATGGCAAGCCAGAGATCAGGCAAAAAAATCAAAAAATGCGGCACTGTCACAGGCCATAAAAATTATTATGAATTCTTTTTACGGTGTACTGGGCACTTCAGGCTGTCGACTTCATGATGCACGCCTCACCAGTTCAATCACTTTGAGGGGACATGAATTAATGAAAAAAACAGCCGATTTGATAGAAGCAGAAGGCTATGAGGTTATTTATGGTGATACCGACTCCGTTTTTATTTCTTTGGGGGGAGCAAAGAATAAAATTGAGGCTGATAAAGCAGGCCATAAACTGGTTAAACTTATTAATCAGTATTGGCAAAAAGAACTGAGAAAAAAATATCAGATCGAATCATTTCTGGAAATGGAATATGAAACTCACTATATCCGTTTCTTTATGCCAACTGTGAGAGGCTCTGATAAAGGCAGTAAAAAACGCTATGCGGGAATGTTGTCTAAGGCTGATAGCTTAGAAGAGAAGAATGAAGGAAAAATTATTTTCAAAGGTTTAGAAACCGTCAGAACAGATTGGACCAGCCTGGCCAGAGAAGTTCAACAGAAAATCTACCAGTGTATTTTTAATGATTTACCCTATGAATACTATTTGAAAAACATTATCAGTAATTTAAAGCAGGGAAATCTGGATGACAAACTGATCTATCGAAAACGGTTAAGACAAAAACTCACTGATTATACAAAAAATCGTCCTCCTCATGCGCAGGCTGCAATGAAGGCTGAATTGTACGCACAACAGGAAAACAGGAAAGGTTCACGCTACCAATACGGCGGTTGGATAGAATATGTAATCACGACCAGTGGACCGGAGCCTGTCGAGTTTAATAAAATGCCTCTGGATTATGATCATTATATTGAAAAACAGATCGCCCCGGTTGTGGATGCATTGTTAATGGTTTTCGACAACTCATTAGAAAAAATAACGCAGGCCCAATACGAATTATTTTAACTTGAAAAAAGTCATTGAATTTTCTATTCTTAGACTTCTAAGATGACTTTTTGAACCTGGAAGAATCAGTTGAACAATTCAACTGATTTATTTAGCTTCAAGTATAGGAAATATTTGCAAACCATGTTACCAATTTATATCATATGCCATGCTAACTGTGAACCATCCAGTTATCTATGCTTATACTTTGATAAACACAATATCATATACAAAAAAATTAATGCCATAAAACATGACCTTAATTCTCTGGATATGTCTGCTATTGCCGGACTCATTTTTATGGGCGGACCTTATAGTGTCTATGAGAACCTGCCCTGGCTAGAGGATGAATTTCAACTACTTAAAAAAGCCATTGCTGCAGATATATTAATAATGGGCATTTGTTTTGGCTCTCAGCTGATAAGTAAAGCACTGAATGCTAAGGTGTATAAAGCTGAACAGATGGAAATTGGCTGGCATATGATCGAAACGGATACTTCAAAACTAAATCATTTGCAGCCACTAAATCTGGAAAACAAATTTGAAGTATTTGAATGGCATGAGGATATTTTTTCAATACCAGAAGGGGCAATTCCTATTTTCAGTGGAAAGTGTCATGAAAATCAGGGCTATTTATTGGGAAAAATCCTAGTGATGCAGTTTCATCTGGAAATGACAGAACACATGGTTGGTGAATGGCTGAAGAAATACCAGACTTGTTTGCCTGAACCATCACAATCAGTACAATCTCCTCTGGAAATAACCGAAGGCTTAGATAAACATTTGAAGGATTTACACAGACATGCTGATAAAATTTATGGCTGGTGGCTTAATCTTTAACAAACGATAGCTCCAACAGCTAAAATAACTGTTCCTAAATAGTATTCATCTGTAAATAGATAATTTTATTCTTCCCCTTATAAAGAAGGGGAAGTTAAGAGCATAATAATGTTCACCATCCAGACTTAAATCGCCAAGTATTGCTGTCTCAACTCTTCATCATCAAGAACTTCCTGAGCCAGGCCATCAAACACAACATGACCCATATCGATAATAATTGCTCTATCAGCAAGGCGTAATGCAGCTATCGCATTTTGTTCGACAATGATAGTTGTAATACCAAGCTTTTTTATACTGTCCAGTATTTTTTCGATTTCATGTACGATAACAGGAGCCAGGCCTTCATAAGGCTCATCAAGAAGAAGCAACTTGATGTCTCTGGCTAAGGCACGTGCAATGGCCAGCATCTGTTGTTCACCGCCCGATAGGGTGACACCCATTTGATCGCGACGTTCACCGAGTCTTGGAAAATGTTCATAAATACGTTCGATTGACCAACCTATTGGTTTTTCAATTTGAGCCAGTTTTATATTTTCTTCGACAGTCAGTCCTGCAATAATACATCGATCTTCCTGGACCAGGGCGATGCCATTTTGCGCAGCCTGATAAGATTTCATGCTGTGTACGGCTTTGTGATCCAGCCAGATCTCACCATGTTTTACCTGAGGTGATGATGCCCGGGCAATAGAACGTAAGATTGATGTTTTACCTGCGCCATTTCGGCCAAGAAGGGCAATAATTTCACCTTCACGCACATCAAAGTTAACACCCTGAACAATATAGCTTTCGCCATAATAAGAATGTATATCCCAGACGGAAAAAAAAGCAGTTGCATTACCAGTGTTTGAAATTTTGGGTGCCACTGGAGCGTGAACATGATTATTCATAAATGTGCTCCACCTAAATAGGCTTCTTGTACTTTTGGATTACCTCGAATTTCATCTGGGGTTCCTGAGGCAATAATAGTTCCCTGTGCCAGGACCGAGATATGATCGGCAACACTAAAGACAACATGCATATCATGTTCAATAATAATTTTAGTCATACCGCCTTCTTTAATTTTCATTAACAGATCAATTGTTTTATTTGTGTCATGGCGTGCCATTCCTGCAGTAGGTTCATCAAGAAGCAACAATTTGGGATGCTGTACCAGACACATCGCTAACTCAAGGCGTCTTTTATCTCCACGGGACAAACTACCCGCGATTGAGTGTAGCTGGCCTATGAGTCCAATATCTTCAAGAATCTGGCAGGCTTCATCCTGAATATTATGTTCATTGGATAAACTACGAAAGATATTCATTTTGAACGCGCCTTCATGTTTCGCAAAGGCTGGAATCATGACATTTTGCAATAAACTTAAATCAGGAAAAATTTCAGGTGTCTGAAAAACTCTTGATATGCCTGCCTGATTAATTTCATGAGGCGCTTTGCCAATCATGTTTTCACCATTAAAGGTGACCGTGCCGCTGTCTGGTGCAAGCTGTCCAATACAGACATTCAGCATGGTCGATTTACCTGCACCATTTGGACCAATAATAGCATGAACTTTGCCTTCTTCGATCTTCAAGTTAAGATCGCTCAGAGCTTTAAGACCGCCAAAGGATTTTTGGACATTATCAATTTCTAAAATAATATTACTCATAATTTGTTCTTTTCCCTTCTCTTACTTTACGGTCTCAGGCGTCGTTTTTTTCTTTATAGGCTTAAAATCAGGCTCAGATGTTTTTTTAGAAAAAAGTTTTTTAAACATATTAATGCCTTCCATAATGCCACCGGGTAAGAAAACAACAATGAGAACAAATAATGAACCCAATGTCAGATGCCAGCCTTCGCCAACAAAAGGAGATGTCATTGGGACCATAATATTAGCTAACCAATCAGGCATAAAGGCATAGGCTTGATGTAATCCCTGTTCATTGAGTGCAGAGAAAATATTTTCAAAATATTTAATAATACCAACACCGAGCAGAGGCCCGATTAAAGTACCCACACCACCTAAAATAGTCATTAGAACGACTTCGCCTGATGCTGTCCATTGCATACGTTCTGCGCCTGCAAGCGGATCGGTTGCCGCCATCAGTCCACCTGCCAGTCCAGCATACATGCCGGAGATCACAAAGGCAGTCAGCAGATAAGGTCTGGTACTATAGCCCGTATATTTCATTCGTGTTTGGTTAGATTTAATCGCTCTGAGCTTGACTCCAAATGGAGAATGGAAAATTCGTTGCGAGATAAAAAAAGCAAAAATGAGAATGACTGCACAAACATAAAAGCCAGAGTATCCACTCATGGCCAAACCAAAAAAGTCAGTAGATGGTAAGCCTTCACCTGCTTCAGAAAATAGACGGTCAATAACTCGCGGATCAGTTCTTGCAAGTTGTAAACCTGTTTCACCGTTAGTAATCGGAGTCAAAACAGAATAAGCCAGGTTGTAAAACATTTGCGCAAAAGCCAGGGTCAAAATTGAGAAATAGATACCGGACCGACGCAAGGTAATAAAACCAATTAACAAGGCAAATAAACCAGAGAGCAGAACACTGAATATAATGGCAGGGAATATATTCATCGTGAGAAGTTTAAATGACCAGACTGCTGTATAAGAACCCACACCCAAAAATGCAGCGTGCCCAAAGGAAAGATAGCCTGTTAAACCAAACAGAATGTTATAGCCCACAGCAAAAATTCCAAAAATTGCAAATTTCTGCAGTAAGTCAGGATAGCTTGCACCCAGAGGTTCAAGCCAGACTGGCATACTTAATATTACGGCTGAGAAAATCAGCATGACGAATATATCGTTTTTTATAGTAGGTGCTTTCATAATTAGTCCTCCATTACCCCTTCACGCCCCAATAAACCTCGTGGTCTAACCAGCAGGATAACAACGGCAACAAGATAAATAATAATTTGGTCAATACCGGGGAAAATGGCTTTTATTTCATTCATTGAAGCGAATGACTGTAAAATTCCAAGTAAGAATCCGGCCGCAACCGCACCACCTAAGGAACCCATGCCCCCAACAACAACAACGACAAAAGAGAGCACCAGAAAGTCCATACCCATATGATAATCTGGCGGTAAAATTGGTGCATACATTACACCAGCTAAACCGGTCACTACTGCAGCGAGTCCAAAGACAACGGTAAATCGTCGTTCAACATCAATACCCAGCAAGCCGACTGTTTCTCTATCCATCATACCGGCTCGCACAACCATACCGTATGTCGTCATATTTAAGAACGCAAAAACAGAAGCAATGATGATGCCGGAAAAAAGCAGATAAATCAGTCGCCACCAGGGATAAACAACCGATTCACTCAGACCGAGCAAGGCGCCGATCGGAGCACTGCCGGAAACAATGTCAGGTGGAGGCATTGGAATCGGATTGGCACCAAAAAAAGACTTAATTAATTCCTGAAGAACAATGGCAAGTCCAAAAGTCACTAAAATTTGCTCAGCATGTGTTCGTTTATAGAAGTGGCGAATCAGGCCCCGCTCCATAATTAAACCAATCAACAGCATGACCGGGATGGCAAAAAGTATAGAGAGTGGTACGGCATAATCAATGATTGCTGTACCATAATCACCAAACCATATTTCCAGATAAGGTTGTTCTTTGAAGGCATCAAAAAAAGTAATGCTTTCATCTTTAACCTGTTTTGAAATGGTGAGTAATTTATAAAAACTGACAGAACAAAATGCACCCAGCATAAACAAAGCGCCATGTGCAAAGTTAACGACCCCAAGCGTACCAAACACAAGGGTCAGGCCGAGTGCAATGAGTGCGTAGGCACCCCCTTTATCGAGCCCATTGAGTATCTGGAGAAAAATTGCATCCATAATTTACCACTTCGCTATTATTAAAGATTAAAATTTGATTACTTAAAATACTTGCACATAAATATTTTTTTATTATATAAAGTAGGAAAGAAAAAAAATACTTATGTGTAAACACTGAAGTTATTAGCCCATAAAAAAAGCAGTACATGAGAGTACTGCTTTTTAGTGGAGAAATGATTAAACCTTATAAGGGCCTAACTCACCGCCAAAGATTTTAGCATCGTATTCAACCTGTGCACGCGGGACTTCCTGAACAATCTCAAGTAAGTCAAACTGACTGGTTGGATTTTCATTACCACGAACAACCAATACGTCTTTAAAGCACTGGTGATCTTCAGCACGATATTCAGTTGCACCATTACCCATACCGTCAAATTTGAAGCCTTCCAGTTGTTTGATAACTTCAGGCGGGTAGAATGTGCCAGCCATTTCACAGGCATTTGCATATAAAAGAGTTTGTACATAACAGGTATGAGCTGCCTGTGATGGTGGGAATCCATATTCACTACCAAATGATTTAACAAACGCTTGTGAACCTGCATCTTTCAGTGCCCAGTTCCAGTTAGTAGTGCCTAAAATACCTCTCAGGTTTTTACCAGCGCCCTGAGCCATTAAACGTGAGTATAAAGGCACTATAATTTCAAATGTTTTGCCGTTAACGTTCTTATCTTTCAAACCAAATTGAATGGCCTGAGTTAAAGAGTTAATCATATCCTTACCATAGTGGTTAAGAATAAGTGTATCAGCGCCAGAGTTTAAGATAGGTGTGATATATTGAGAGAAGTCACCCGCGCCAACAGGAGTTCTAACTGTTTTAACAGTTTTCCAGCCGAGACCTTCTGTGGTTTCTTTAATGGATTCTTCCTGTGTCCAACCCCAGGTATAATCTGCAGTCAGGTGATAAGCTGCGCGTTCAGTACCCATTTCTTTTTTCAATACAGGTCCAAGTGCTGCACCGGACATTTTTGCGTTGAAGAAATGACGGAAACCATAACGGCGCTTGTCTTTACCGGTAGTATCATTTGAGTGAGTCAGGCCTGCCATGAAGATGACACCCATTTCTTGTGCTAACGATTGTACTGCGATAGCCACACCAGAAGAAGAACCACCTGAGAACATCAGCACGCCGTCTTTTTCAATCATACGTTTTGCAGAAGCACGAGCGGCATCTGATTTAGTTTGAGTGTCTCCTGTTACATAAGTCACTTTCTTGCCCAGAATACCATTACCTTTAAGGCTTAATGGTTTCATGGTGTTCATTAAACCACCATCACCTTCACCATTAAGGTGCTTAACCGCTAGTTTAAATGCACGTAATTCATCAGCACCTTCATCAGCATAAGCGCCGGTCTGTGGTACGTTGAAGCCTAATTTTACAGTGGCTGAATTTCCTGGATCATTTCTAAAACTCTCAGCAGCCCAGGCCCCCCGGCTGAAAAACATGGGCATTGCACCAGCGGCTGAAAATGCACCCGCAGCTTTCATAACGTCACGGCGTGACCAACCTTCTGAATTTTTCTTATCACTCATTATTCTTTCCTTTGTTTTATTATCTCGAATAGCCTGTATCCGATTGTTGATTGATACCTTTCGTATAGCTTTACCTAAAAGCGATATTTGTGCCACTTTTTTTATATCTTTTAAAACAATAACTTAGAAGAAATATAACAAGACTCTTTATATAAGTGTTACATTTGGTAACAAATAACGTGTAAAAAGGTAACAAATTAAACCTTTTGACGTATTAATCGAAAACCCCAGTTGTTATGACTAAAATCCGGATATGAAATATTTCTTGCAGTACAGGTCAGCCAATTGGCTTTGTTATACCAGCTGCCCCCGCAAAGGATGTATTCATCTCCCTTGGTTGTTGCTGTCCATTCCCAGACATTACCATGCATATCATAGAGGTCCCAGGGGTTGGCTAAGCGTGTTCCCGGAGTTGGCATTGTCTTTCCTGTACCCATAACCATCATCCTTGGATCGGGAATACTACCATACCAATAGTCTGTATAAGTACCTGCCCGGCAAGCATATTCCCACTGAACTTCAGTGGGAATATGGCAAGACCAGCCTGTTTGCTCAGAAAGCCAGCGTGCATAGGTTAAAGCATCCTGATAGTTCACATTAATAACGGGTCTGTTATCGCGTCCCCAGCCATTATCCCCGGGAGGTTGCTGGCCAGTGGCTGCGCAATAACAATCAAACATTTCAAATGTAACAGGTGTATTGAGCATTTTAAATGCCGAAATTTTTTGTGCACTGCTTTCTGAATTATGAGTGTATTCAGGTATGTCTGACCAGTTTGCCTCACATATTTTATAATGATTAAACAGTTCATTCTGCTCAGAAGAGTGCTTCTTTTTTTTCTCAACCGAGAGCCCAAGGCAATGGGCTAATTGTAACTTAGTCTGCTCAAGCTCCAACTCCAGAGCATCAATTTTTTGCTGTAATAGAAGGATTTCGTTAGTAGAGATTTTTTTTTCTATTTGACTCTCAGTCATGATCTATATTTTCTCCCCAGAAATAAAATCATGAAAAATAAGACTTTGCTGCATTAAATATTCAAAATTTGACTGTGTCAACCGATAGCAAATTACCGTTTTGACAGCCCGATAAGGTGAATTAACTGCTCGTTGATTCAGCAGAGCATTGATAGGAAAGCATTGTCCTGTATTTAATATTTTAACGCCATCAGCAAAGCCATCTGTTTCACCACTAACACAGCCATTTTTAAGAATATATAAGCTTTCAACAGCACCATCCTGAGGCAAGATAATTGCATCATTTTCAGCATAAAAAACCTGTTCAAGATGCATCGCCAGGTATTCCTGGTGAGCAGGCAGCATCCTACAAAAAGGAATATGCTGTTGTAAAAAAGTAAGGGCCGGCTTTAATGCTCGGGTGCTGTCAGTCATTATTTGATATTAGATTGTTTAGTTATTAAGTGTTTTTTGTTGTTTTATGAAGTAATTTTTTATTTTCATTGCAGAGCAATTTCAAGACCATTTAGAACAAAATCATTAAAAAACAAATAGATAACTTAAGTAATTATAAATTTTTAATCTCTGCTCATTAGTTACTGTTACTTTTAGTAACAAAAGCAGCCATGAATGGATCATATTTTCTTCATCTGACATCCACAGGAATCATGGAATTTAATTTATCCTTAATTAAGATCATAGTTAAATTATGAACAGTATGGTAAATTAGCGCCACAATTTTGAATAACCTCGGGCTATAGCAATATGAATAATGATGTTGTAAAAAAAGAGCGTAGATTGGGTCAAAAAATCTCATGGTTTTTTGCTGTTTTCTGCTATATTATGTCTTTAATCAGCGTAGCCTCTGCTGCTTACTGGAAAATGGAAAATGGTACACAGGATCCTATTTTTGCCAGTCTCCTTGCCAGCATTTTCTTTTTTGCTAGCTGCGGTTTTGTCCTCCAGTATATTGCTAATGCCAATCTTCCTGATTTTAATTTATCAAAAAAACCTTAAAAATAAAGATAGCCAGGCTTCTCCCCTCCCAACAGAGGAAACAGTTGCAATAAAATAATTAATGAATTATTTGGCTTTTTTTGGACACATTCAGATAATTTTGTTTTCTCCATTTTTTTCTGCTTCCCACTATTATTGCTCAGCCAGTTCTGTTTCTCTTTTTTAATAAAACCAGCCTCTAATTGTAATTTTATTAAGTGATAAACTGACATATTGAACGTTATTATGATCCAGCTCAATTGAAATACAGCTATTAATTGTTCATTTAGACTATACTATCCATTTGAGAAAAAGGAGTAGCTATATCTCCTTGAATAAAAAAGTAAGCACTTCGGCTAGGATATAGTTATGTTGACAAAAAAAATAACATCAGTGCTGCTGATAACAATATACCTGATATTTTCATTACCTACCCTGGCACAGGACTCAACAACAAAATCTTCACCAAACACAATTACAGTTGCCGTTCTCAATGATTTTCCACCACTATATAGTCGTGACAAGTCAGGGAATCAAACAGGTTTTGCTATTGATATCCTTAAACACGTTGCCAAACAAAATGATCTGGTTATTAAGTATTTTCCAACAGAAAACTGGGCTCAGGCTATGCAGGCTGTACGGACTGGTAAGGCCGATCTGATACCCGGTATTGGTATCAGCCCCGTTCGCAGTGCTGAATTTCTTTTTACTGAAAAAATCGAGACTATTCCTGTTTCCTGTTTTGTGCGTACCAGCAATCAGAGTATCAAGGGAATCATGTCATTACCCGGCCATCGTGTTGCCGTCATTGGCAAGAGTGCCGCTGAAACACAACTCAAATCCATGCCGGGAGTTAAACTGGTCCCCTTTGAAAATATCCAGTCTGCCTTATTTCAACTATTGACGGGGGATGTTGATGCCTTTGTTTTTCCTGAGCCTGTTTTAAAGAAAAAAATGCAGCTTATGAGGATAGGTTCTGATCATATTAAGGTGGTGGGAAAGCCACTAATGGAACTCAAGCGAGGTTTTTTACTCCACAAGAGTGATGAGCAACTCGTTAAAAAACTGAATCCTACGATTAAAGCCTATACCCAATCAAATCAATATCTGGCTGATTATCAACAATGGTATGGTAAGCCTGAAGCTTTCTGGACAGTTCAACGGGTTTTCTGGCTGATGTTTTTCTTGCTCACGTTATTATTAGTCACATTCTTTATCTGGCGTTTTTATTCACTTAGAAAATTAAATCTGCATTTAATGCAAACAATGGATGAACTGGAAACTGCTTACCAGTCTCTGAAAAAAGTAGAATTACAAAAAGCACGTGAGCACGCTTTGCTTGGTTCTATGTTTGATTCAATTCCCGATCTGATTTTTTATAAAGATTCTAATGGTGTTTATATGGGCTGCAACCGGGCATTTGAAGCATTTGTAGGCTATCAAGAGTCTGAGATTATAGGGCTGACGGATCTGGACATTTTTCCCAACGAATTAACACGCGCCTTCCAGGAAAAAGATCATCAGATGCTCAATAGCGACAAGACACAAAGCAATGAAGAATGGGTCACATACCCTGATGGCCAGCGCATTTTACTCAATACATTAAAAACGCCTTACCTGAGCCCAGATGGAGAAACATTGGGGCTGATAGGCATCAGTCGAGATATAACAGCAAACCGTGAGACAGAACAGGCACTGGACAAATCCGAACAGGAGTGGACCCAGGCGATGGATTTTTTTGAGGATGCCATCTACCTCATCGACCTGAATGATAGGTTAGTAAGGGCAAATCAGGCTTTCTATACCATGACCGGACTGACATCTGAACAGGCTATTGGTATGAATATCGCCACCATAATTCACCCACAGGGTGAAGAAGTTCCCTGCCCTGTCTGTGCTGCAAGATTGGAACAAAGAGATGAGTTTATCAGCATGGAACCTGACCATCCAGATAATCCCACAGGCCTTCCCATTGAGATAATGGTTCGAATCATTCGAGATAAAAAGCAATCACCTTTAGGTATACTGATGGGGATCCATGATTTAACTCGAACAAGGCAGGCTCAAAAAGCACTTGAGGAAAGTGAAGCACGTTATCGTACTATTTTTGATGGTGCGCCTGAAGGCATCTGGCTACTTGACGCTGCTCTTAAAACCATTGAAGTCAACCATCGTCTATGCGAGATACTAGGCTATCAGCTTAATGAAATAGTCGGGAAAAAACCTTTGGACTTTGCAGATGATGAAAACAAAATCATTTTTCAAACACAAACTGAAAAAATAGGCTCAAGCGAAACATGCAATTATGAAATTCAGTTACAACACAAAGACGGAAACAATGTGCCTGTTTATTTCAACACCATTACTTTACACCAGGATAACAACAAAAATCTGGCTGCCGTTGCATTTGTCACCGATCTAACCGAACAAAAAATAGCAGAAAATGCATTACGACGAGCTCAGAAAATGGATGCTATCGGTCAGCTTACCGGCGGCATTGCTCATGACTTTAACAATTTACTGGGTATTATTATTGGTAATCTTGATTTCCTTAAACACATGCTGACTTCTGATGATTTGTCCGTGGAAAAAGCAGAAAAAAGGGTCGATTCCGTGTCAAAGGCTGCTCTACGAGCGGCCGATTTAACCAAACAATTATTGGGTTTTTCTCGAAAACAGGCACAGGACTCACATCCCACTGATATCAATGAGGTGATTCGTAACATGGATAACCTCATAGCACGCTCCGTTACTCCAGAAGTTGAAGTTGAGCTCCTGCTCGATAATACACTATGGTTAACCAACATTGATTCCGGTGATCTTGAAGATGCCCTGCTCAATCTAATCATTAATGCCAGAGATGGAATGCCCATGGGGGGCAAGCTTACTATTGAAACATCCAATGTGACACTGGATGATGATTATGCCAGGTTAAATCCTGATTTTACTCCTGGTGAATATTTACAACTGATCGTGAGTGATTCGGGAATCGGTATTGCTAAGGATGAATTGGAGCAGATCTTTGAACCGTTTTATACCACTAAACCATTAAATAAGGGAACTGGGCTTGGTCTGAGTATGGTTTATGGTTTTACCAAACGCTCCAAAGGTTATATCAAAGTATATTCCGAGCTTGGCGTGGGCACAACGTTTCGACTCTACCTACCCCGAGCGATAGAACAAAGAAACCCATCCAGAAAAGAGGCTCATACTGACACTTCATCTTTGCAGGGTAACGAAACAATTCTTGTTGTTGATGATGAAGCTGAGCTGCTTGAACTTGCAAAGGACAGTCTCACAAGTTGCGGCTATCAGATATATACTGCAACCAGGGCAGATGAAGCACTTGCTATCCTTGACTCTGTTAAAACAATTGACATGTTATTTACTGATGTGGTGATGCCAGGAGGTATGAATGGTTATGATCTGGCCGAACAGGCCTGTAAACAAAATCATTCACTAAAGATCTTGTTGACATCAGGTTTCACTAAAAAAACTGTGACAAAAAATGGCCCGGCTCGTTTCTCATCCAACTTGCTTTCTAAGCCCTATAACCATAATGACATGCTCAAACAAGTGCGGAAAATACTCGATGAGTCACAGGAAGTCAACACATGAGCAATAAAAGAAAACTATTAATCATTGATGATGAACCAGAGATTGCAATATTTCTTTGCGATGTTGCCCTGGAGCTTGGCTATGATGCGGTCGCAACTCACAGACCTTATACGTTTGAGCAATTTTACTCCGATGAGCTGGGTATTGTTATTCTGGATCTGGTGATGCCCGGACGTGATGGCATCGAACTCCTGAGAATTATGGCCCAACATAAATCCCGAGCTGCAATTATACTCATTAGTGGTTATGACACAGGCGTACTTCATTCAGCACAGAAACTGGCTTCTGAACATGGCCTGCATGTGGCCGGGACATTAAGCAAACCCATTCGTTATACCGATCTGGAAGAATTGCTTGGTACCATTAATTTTCCGGAAAAAAACAATGACCAGAATAAAATTAAAACTCATGCGTTGCCAAAAGAGCAGGAGTTACATCAGGCAATAAGCAATAATGAGCTCGAGGTTTTTTTTCAACCACAGGTTAGATTTTCTGACAAAACTCTCAATGGCGTTGAAGCGCTTATCCGATGGCATCATCCTGCTCTGGGCTTTCTGGGTGCAAATGATATCATTCCTCTGGCAGAACAATCCGGTTTTATGGATATGCTTTTTGTAGAAGTGGTTGAGCAGTCATTTAATCAGGTAGCACAATGGCAAGAGGGCGGCCTGACAACCTGTGTCGCTATTAATATGGCACCCTGCAACTTCAAGGATCTTGACCTGCCGGAGTGGATAAGCAGCAAAATTAAAAAATTTGGACTCAGTTCTGAACAAATTTCTCTGGAAGTGACTGAAACCACTTTAATGCAGGAATTAATCAAATCACTCGATATTATGACACGATTGAGAATGAAACAAATCAAACTTTCAATTGATGATTTTGGCACAGGTTATTCATCCTTACTACAGTTGCATCGAATCCCCTTTTCTGAGATGAAAATAGACAAGTCTTTCGTCATGCGGGCAACATCAGACAAGGAAGCATTGGCTATTGTGAAAATGACCATTATGTTGGGTCATGAACTTGGGATGGAAGTTGTCGCTGAAGGTATAGAAGATCAAAAAACATGGAATCTCTTATCCGAGCTTGGCTGTGACATTGCACAGGGGTATTTTATTGCCCGACCAATGCCCGGAACTCAACTACTTGAGTGGCACGATAAATTTATTTAGTTTTTTTAGGAATATTCAGACGATTTCGTTTTCCCCAGAGTGTTTTCCGGCTGATCCCTAATTGCTTTGCCAGTTCTGTTTCAGTCTGCTGTGTATTCTCTTTGAGAAAATGAATGAGATACTCATCCAGAGAGAAGCTATTGGTCATATTCTTCTTCTCTGGTGTTGAATGTTTCTCAACTGGATTATGTCCATCTGGACAGTCTTCATTAAATAATGAAATATGCTCAAGACTAATTTCATCACTGTCCGTTAAAATGAGTGCCCGCTCAATGATATTTTGCATTTCTCTGATATTACCCGGCCATTTATGCTCCTGAAACTTTTGTAAGACAATTGGTAAAAACTGAACTGGAGAATGAGCCATTTTCTTAACCAGCTTAGTCAGAAAATAATTGGCCAGTTTACTGATATCTCCACCTCGTTCTTTTAATGGTGGTAAGATAATATCAAGGACATTTAGTCGAAAATACAGATCCTGACGGAACAAATTATCTTCAACCATTTGCGGCAGATTTTTATGCGTTGCAGCAATGAGACGAATATCAACACGGCGGGTTTGGGTGGAACCTACTCGTCTGACTTCATTCTCCTGAAGTACTCTAAGCAATCGAGCCTGAACTTCCAGAGACAGTTCACCGATTTCATCTAGAAACAGTGTACCACCATCTGCTGCCTCAATGAGTCCAGGGTGATCATGATCAGCTCCGGTAAATGCCCCTTTATTGTAACCAAATAATTCAGATTCAATCAGGTTTTCTGCAATTGATGCACAATTTATACTGATCAGTGCAGAGCTTTGTCGTTCACTGAACTCATGAATTGCTCTAGCCACCAGTTCTTTACCAGTCCCTGTTTCACCCAGAATTAAAACTGAAGTATTCATTGGTGCCACTTTGTGAATCAGATTGTTAATTTCCTGCATTGCAGGACAATCACCAATCATACCGTATATAGTAAAGTCTTTTGCCAGCTCATTTTTCAGGGCTGAATTTTCCAGAGCTAATTTCCGCTCTTTAATGATTCTCTGAGTCATTAATATTAATTCAGTATGATCAAAGGGTTTAGCAATATAATCAATAGCGCCTAGCTTCATGGCATCTACAGCTGAATTGACACTGGCATAACTGGTCATAATAATAATGGGGATTTCAGGAAACTGCTCAAGCAGGGAAGTACCTGGTGCACCCGGTAGTCTCAAATCACTTAAAATCAAATCAAATGCCTGCTCATTAATCAAGTGAATTGCTTCTTCAACTGTTTCAGCAATATTGACCTGATAATTATTTTTTTCTAATAATCGTTTTAAGGAGTCTCGAATCAGTTTTTCATCATCAATAACTAAAATTGTATTCATTCACTAATCCTGCACTTTGGTAAGGTAACAAAAAATATACTGCCTTTTTTTATCTTACGATAGATATTGTCCATTATTTTAATATCACCCCCATGATCGCGAACTATGTTATAAACAATTGATAATCCCAGCCCCATTCCTTCACCGGCTTCTTTTGTCGTAAAAAAAGGTTCAAATAAACGTTTTTTATTTTTTTCTGATACCCCTTTCCCTTGATCAATCACTTTAACTGAAATCATTTCACTACCATCAGTATCAAAACTGTTATCACGAGATTGAATATAGATCGTTTGATTATTCTCTGAAGCATCACAGGCGTTATTGAGAAGATTAACAAAGACCTGAACCAATTGCTGATGATCACCACTCACAATATGGCCTGTATCACACTCATTGGTGAAAGCCTGGTGTTTTGCTTTGTGGCTGAGTGTAACAAGATGAATCGCCTCATCAATACATTGCCTGACCGGCACTGGTTTTCTGGGTGGAGCCAGATAATTACCACTGCGGGAAAAACTGGACAGAGATTGTATTATCGTTGTAATTCGCCGAGTTTGGTTAAGAATATCCTCAAGGTTTTGCGGTAAATGTGCCTGTAAATAATCAGCATCATCTTCTGCCATCAAATTCTGAGTCACCGATGCAATACCCGTTACAGGGTTACCGATTTCATGTGCTACCCCAGCAGCGAGACGACCAATGGAAGCCAGACGCTCACTATGAGCCAGACGATTTTCCAATGCCTGCAAATCACTCAAATCTTCAACCAGTAAAACAACCCCATTTGAATCTGCACTCTGATGATGCTTATCATGCAAGCCTCGATTGAGATGAAGTGATCGGACTGAAGCGCTGATCAATGATGATTTGTGTAAATTTAAAATACATTTTTTATGATCAAGCTGAATCTGGATTTTTCTCAGCTGCTGTTCTTCCCCTTGAATAAAGCTATAGAATAATTCACCTAAAGGTGATGGCAATGACTGAATCTGCTCACCCAGAATTTGATCAGCAGAAATTCCGGATAAAATTTCAATGGCTTTATTCCAGTTAAGAACTTCACCATTGAGTCCGATGGAACAGATACCAAGAGGCAGATCTTGCAAAACCTGTCGATGATAGCGGCGCATATCATCCAGCTCACCCGCAACACCTTCAAGGCGTGTTTTTGAATCTTCCAGCTTATTTTCCATAAAACGAAAGCTTTCAGCAAAAATATCACGTGTATCATGATCAAGGATTAATTTTTCATTAATAACAACCTTAGCTAAAAGAGGGCCAATCAAGCCAGATAAATTCCGCTCTATTCGTTCTCTTAACTGTCTTAAGCGTACTGGGTTTGTATCATCTTCTCCCATCCCCAGATCACTCAGTGCCCGCATCACCTCATGAGATGACATTGCCTGGCCTATCATGGAGGCCAGTTGTTCTCTGACTTGCTCAACAGAGCGCAGGATCATCATCCCTCTGGGAGGTGTCAATGACTGTGCACAGCAATTTACAGCATTCTCTGTCTCTGCATCACTGGCTTTGGTCAGCAAAGAAACCAGCACAAATAAGACAAAATTGGCTGATAGTGACCAGAATGTCACTGAACCCCATTTATCGTTATTGCTAATAAAATCTGAAAAAGGCGGGATCAATTCATAAATTGCATGGCTTAAAAAACCAGAGTTCACCAAAAGCGGTAGAATCAAAGCATAGGCCCAAATAAAAGAACCAGCCAACAATCCCATTAAGAGGCCCTTTCGGTTAGCCCCATGCCAGAATAACAGGCCAATGGTTCCCGGTAAAAACTGTGCAACCGCGACAAAAGAAATCAAACCAAGCTCTGCCAGCCCTTCATGGCCGGATAATAATCGATCAAATGCAAAACCTGCCATAATAATGATAGCAATAAGAACTCTCCTCCCCTGTAATAACCACTTATAGATATTAATGCCACTGCTTATTTTATGAGGGAAAGTAAGAGGTAGAACAAAATGATTCATCACCATGGCAGCCAGAGCTAGGGTCGTCACAATCATCATGGCACTGGCAGCCGATAAGCCCCCGATAAATGTAATCAATGGTAACAGGCTATTTTCACTGTACAGTGTGACACCCAGGACATAAAAGTCTGCCGTCGTTTCTGTTTGCATATATTGCCCTGCCCAGAGAATAACTGGGATAGGCAAATTCATTAATAAGAGTAACAGTGGGAAGGCCCAGCTGGCTGTTTGAATAGATTGCCCATTAAAATTTTCAGTAATACCCATATGGAACTGACGGGGTAGAAAAAGAGCTGCGGTGAATGATAAAAAAATCAGACTGTTCCATGAACCATCAAAGATAGGAGTCATTAAATCCTGCTGCTTATTTGGATTGTCCAGAAGCCATTGCTGTAGCTCACCAAAGCCACCAAAAATGCTAAATAAGGCAAACAAACCCACACTTAATATAGCAAACAATTTAACCAGCGATTCAAATGCTATGGCAACCACAAGACCTTCATGTGTCTCTCGAGCAGAACTATGTCGGGCACCAAATAAAATAGCAAACAAAATAAGTGTGATACAAAAACCCAGAGCAATCATAATAGGCGTAGCCTCATGGGTTAAAACCTGCATTGACTCAGTCACTGCATGGATTTGCAGGGCAAGATAAGGCAGGGTTCCCATTAAGATAAACAGTGTGACCACAATGCCAACAAGTTGACTCTGATAGCGGAAAGCAAACAGATCAGCCAGTGAGCTTAATTGATATTCTTTGGATAATTTTAGAATGGGTGAAAATAATATGGGAGACAATAGATAGGCTAAAGTAACACCCAGGTAAATGGTTAAAAAACTATAACCCTGACGCTCTGCCAGACCGACACTGCCGTAAAAACTCCATGAAGTTGCATAAACACCCAGAGAAAGAGAATAAGTCAGAGGATTATGAGCCAGGCGGCTGTACCCTATTCTATTACCAAGGGGTTTGTTATCAACCACCCATGCAATGACAAATAATAGCCCCAGATAGCCAACACCCACAATAAACAACTGCCATAAATCAAAACTCATGAGTTAAAACTCACTGCGCCTGAGCCACCAATATAAAAGCCAGGTGAGTACAATTAATGATAACCAGATAAAGTAAGGCGTGAACCAGGGGAGTTGCGGGGAAGCCCAGAAAATGCGGGCCGGTGAGCACAAAAGAAAAAGACCTGCAATAAAAAGCAGAATTACTCTATCTCGAAATATTTTATGAACAGGTTGTTTCATAGTTAAGATTATAGCCTAAACGTTACGAAATGTAACATTTATTAACTGATAACCCATTTTCTAAAGTTCAAGCAATGCCATAGAATCATTCATTCAATATTTATAATCCGGAACTATAATTCAGCAGCATGGATTCGATTACGCCCCATTTGTTTTGCCTTATACATTGCTGAGTCAGAAGCTTCAAGTAGTTTATCATAGAGTTTACCATGCTGAGGGTAACAGGCAATGCCAATACTGATGGTAATACTCAATGATGCCTTATTAAGTTCGATACTGAGTTCAGATGTTTTGGCACGCAGTCTTTCAGCCAGCTCTTCAGCTTCATTAACCGCGGTTTCTGGTAAAATGACAACAAATTCCTCTCCACCATAACGAGCAACATAATCGCTGGTGCGAATAGTATCCTGTAAAAAAGCCGAAAATTGTTTCAGGACATGATCCCCTGATTGATGCCCATAGCGGTCATTTATTTGCTTAAAATGATCAATATCAATCATAAAGGTGCAGAATTTATGCTGATATCGCCTAGCCCTGATAATTTCTTCCTGAAAACGTTTTTCTAATTCAGTACGGTTGAATAAATTGGTTAGATAATCATGTTTTGCCTGATATTCCAGTTCCTTCTCGATTGTTTTTCGATAACTAATATCCTGATAAGTACCGCAAAGGCGCAGGGGAGCATGAGCTCCCGGTGTGGATTCAATTAATGAGCCGGAGCATTGTATCCAGGCCCAGTGACCTTTTTTATGCCTCATTCTGATATCAACAATATAAGGCGTCTGCAGTTTGATTGATTTTTCTACAGCAGCCATCATATTCTCCCGATCATCTGGATGAATCCGATCAGACCAATCACTATTATCATTATTAATATCATCCCGGCTTAAACCGAGCATTTCCAGCCAGCGGTCGTTAACTTCATAGACTCCTGTTTGATAGTTCCAGTCCCAATAACCTAATTCAGCTCCAGTAATAACATTCTGCAAACGATTTTTAGTATCGATAATGGCTTGATTACTTTTTTCAAGCTCCTCAGTTCTGGCTCTTATCAGTGATTCACGCTGTTCAATTTCTGCCTGAAGCTTCAGAATCAAATCCTGATTTTGAAACTCCAGCCGTATTGATTTTAGAAATTGTCGATTCGTATTTTGGGCAAATGTGAATAGCATCAAGTAATAAATAGTAATGACAATAATAAATAAGAAATAGGATGAATCATTCAATTGGTAAGTGGCTATGGCAAAACCGGAAATAATAGGAAATGAATAACTAAAAAAAGCTGTTAAGGAAGCTGTTAGAATTGAAATGGAAGCTGCCGTCACTCCAAAGGCAATCATTACGAGCCCGGAATAAAGAACAAAATCATGATTGCTGTAGGGAATGAAGAAAATACTGCCCCAGGCAAGCCCTGTAAACCCTGTTGCAATTGTATAATGTTTAATCCAGCCAGCGGCTGAATGCTGTGCTGGGTTCCGTTTTCTTCGATACCATAACAACAACCGATAACCCGCAGCCAAAAACATTAATGCAGGCCAGGCAATTTGAGTCAATGGTCCAGTATAAGGCTGCCAAAAGAAGTAGTAGAGTAAAGCGATGCATAGAACAGTAATATTAGCAGCAGGTGCATGCAGGTAAAGCTGTTCAGATATTTTCCTTTCCACCTTTTGAGCATCAATAGCGTATTCAGATGTAATTGGCAAATTTTACCCCTTTAAAAACAAAAATGCTTTTGCTTTTTAAGTATAGTCTTTTTTGAGGAACTTACTAATATTATCCATTTATTAAGTTCCATATCAGTGTGTAGCATTCAGGAACAAGTATTTAGCCAGCATCATAATCTTTAGGTGCAAGTATCCTGAGAACTTATTTTACCTAATAAACGAGCATAATAACTGGCTCGCAGCAAGCCCTTCTGTTTTAATCCACTTTCCAGCTCAGCTGGTTCAGTTTGTAGAGAATTAGAAGAAGATGATATTGGTTCTATATTGCCTTTGAACATATCAATATCATCCAATAATACCTGCTCACTAAAATAGTCACTGAAAGGAGTCGCCAATTGCTTGCTTTTTTCAAACGAAGTAAGCAATCGCCGACAGACATTATTAATGCATTGACTTGAGGGTGAATCAGGCTCTGACAATAGAATTGCTTGTTGTTTTACAATAGAAATGGGGATATTTTTATCATCTATAATATAACCAGCCAGATAAACCTGCGTTATACTCAGGTATTTATTAACAGCCATTTTAAAGCGTTTAAATGTCACCTGAGCAGATTTTCGACTGGCACTCATATTAACAACGACCAATATAGGTCGTTGAAAATGATGTTTTTTTAAAACTCGAAGCAAAGAAAAGGCATCAGTTAGTGAAGTGGGCTCTCCCGTAATGGTCAGAAGCAGGTAGGGAGCAGCTAAAATCAGACTTATATTAGTTTCATCGATCCCAGCAGCAGTATCAATAAGCAGGTATTGATAGTTTTCTTCCAGCAGGCGTAAGGCCTGAATCAGTTTTTTTTGTTGTAGAGGAGAAAATTGAATAAAATCAGCAACCCCGGATGCTCCACAGATGATATCAATGCCACCAGGACCCGGGGTAATAATCTCATTAATTGAGCGATCATTATTAAAAAAATGCTCCAATGTCTGAGATGGAACGATGCCAAGAAGAATATTAATATTAGCTAAATTAGTATCTGCATCAAATAAACACACTTTTTTACCGGCGTTAGAAAGAGCAATGCTTAGGTTGACTGCCAGTGTACTTTTACCCACACCACCTTTACCACTGGAAATGGCAATAACGCGTGCAAAATCAGGCTTGTATTTTTTGTTGTCAGGCATATTCTCTGGATGCTCATGTGCTCTAGGGTTCTATTGAGTATAATTGAAAGAAGCACAAATTCACAAAAAATGACATGAGAAAAAGAAATATTGCACAAATATTGTTTATTTGACAAAAATTACATACACTTACACGACATAGTTAATTGTATATATAAAAAGATTGAGTAACTTAAGCAATGCAGCAACCCGGATTACAAAATTCGCTTAACATTGAGTTGGAAAAAATTCCATCAATGCCGCATGCATTACTGCAATTACTTCAGGTGATTCGAGATCCAGAAGCCGGTTTTACTGAAATTACTGAAATCATTCAATCCGATCCTGCTTTAACAACTCGAGTTATGTCAATTGCGAACTCAGGTGCATTCTACCAATGGAATCAAAGCAAAGATTTTAATCATTTGCTTGTCGCTATGGGCATGAAAATGGTTAAAACCATTACCATCAATGCCGCAGTACAACAATTTTTCTCCCAATTTAATGTTGATAATGAAAAAATAATTGCTCAGTTCTGGCAGAAATCATTAACCACTGCCAGTATTGCCAAAGCTTTAGCACACATAACAGGCTATCCCAGTGAAGATGAAGCCTATATTGCTGGTCTATTGCATAATATCGGTGAATTAGTCTGTCTGATGCACAATGCTTCAGAGTATGTAAAGCAAAAAGAACAACAGATTCAAATTTTACAAGTTGACTCAATATCTGAATTTGAGAACCAACAAAGCATCATGGAACAAAATTTTATTGGTGCCAACATCCCTGAGATAGGTCATTGTATTATCAGTGATTTTAACCAAAACTCCATGCTCGGTGATGCAATTTTATACCAACGCGAATCTGCTGAACAACTGCTTGGCGCACCACATCTGGTACAATTGGTGAACCAGGCTCACAAGCTGGCTTTACTCAATGAGTCATTCTTCAACAAAAAAGAAACCGATAACTCACAATCAGAGACCCCAATCTTCTCATTTGTAACAAGTAATAAAGATATAATTTTTAAAGAGGTGTCATCTTTTTTTGGTTTAAATCAAACATTACTGGAAGAAGTTCTGGTCAATTGCCATGCAGAATTTTTGGAAACGGCCAAAAAGATGGGGATTTCTGTCAATGACAATAATCATTTTGAATTTGATAATGAAAAAATTCAATTAGATTTAGCTGAGAATGTCCGTACTATCGCGTTATCAAGTTCTCTGAATCATATCAATGACTGTCGGTTAGATGGACGCTCCGAGAAAGAATTAATTGATCAGATTTTGCAAAATCTTAAGGTTTTATTTGGTTTGTCAACTTTGCTTTATCTGACCTATGATGAAGATAAACAGCAATTAAACGGTTTTCCCATCATATGGTGTGGAAAAAACAATACTGAAAAAAATCATGAAGCGTTATTATCACAGTTCAATATTTCATTAGATATTAAAACCGCTTTACCTGTACAAGCCTTAATAAAACATATCCCTGTTACATCAAATAACCTGTCTGAAAAAAATAATATATCAATTCTGGACAGACAATTAATGCATGTCATGAATTCTGATGAAATGCTATGTATTCCCCTGCTTGATAAAGCAAATAATATAAATTATGGCGTCATTATTGCCGGTTTAAGTTCAAAACAACTGCAAAAAATTAAGAGTGAAAAAGGCTTGCTGTATGAATTTTCAATGTCAGCATCGGCACTTATTTCTCAAGACCGAATTCTGGCCGAACAGCTTAATGCAGTCCTGGAAGAACAACACTCAATACAATCATTACAGATTCGAAAACTGGTGCATGAGGCAAGTAACCCTATCAGTGTGATTCGAAATTACCTGCAAGTACTCTCTCTTAAATTAGCTGACTCAGAAGACCTGAAAATACAGGGCCAACTTGAAATTCTCATGGAAGAAGTTGAGCGTGTTGGTAATATTGTACTTAGAATCAGGGAATTACCCGAAAAAGTAGACATTGATATCAATAAGGTCGATTTGAACTTATTAATCAATCAATTAGTATCAATATTTAGAGACTCTTTATTTGTAAAATCAAAAATTGTTGCTAATCTTGCATTAGACGCAACAATACCATTAATAAACAGTAACTTAAATAGCTTAAAGCAGATTTTAACTAATTTATTGAAAAATTCAGTTGAAGCAATGTCTGATGGGGGAACAATTAATATCAGGACACGTGATCAGGTTAACTTCAATGGTGAGCAATTTATTGAATTAAGAGTATCAGACTCTGGGCCCGGAATTAAAAAAGAAGTTTTAAACAATTTATTTAATCCTGTGAAAAGCACAAAATCAGGTGCACATTCTGGATTGGGCTTATCAATTATTAAGAATCTTGTTAACGATCTGGGGGGAACGATAGGTGGTAGTAATCTTCATTCGATTCAACAATCATCGTCGAGTCAACAAGAAAATACAGGGGCAGAATTTATTATTCTGCTGCCAAGAAGGCTTTTTGACCAATAAAACATCATTAGTGATTGGTGCAGCCAAATAATCTTTCATTATTAAGGAAGTGGTAAATGAGTGGTAAGATTACAACGAAATATAACAAAAATAAGCCTGGTGTTTATAAAAAAATAGAGCTTTCAAACAATATTCCTCCTGCAATTACCATCTTAGTGGCTGATGATGAAGAGTTAATGCTTGATAGTGTTAAAGAACTCCTTTCACTCTATGGCATGAGTTGTATCCTGGCTTCCGATGGTCAGGAAGCACTTGACATTATGGCAGTAAAACCCGTTGATATATTATTACTTGATTTAGCAATGCCCAAAGTTGATGGCTTTCAAGTCATGAGAGAGGTAAAACTCAACTATCCGGATACAGATGTTGTGGTGACAAGTGGTGAGGCAACATTTCAAAATGCGACTCTGGCTATGCGTCATGGTGTTAAAGATTTTTTACACAAGCCCTATGTACCCAGTGAATTAATCAAGGTTATTAATAATCTGATTGAAAAAAGAGAGTTAAAGCAGAAACTGGACGAGATGTCACGCTGTATTCAGGAGTCAGAACAACGATACCGTTTCTTTGTAAATAATTCTCCCGATATGGTTTATATGCTGAATCAAAAAGGCTGTTTTACTTTTGTTAATGATCGAGTCATGGAGCTACTGGGATACACAAAAGAGGATTTTATCGGACACCATTATTCTGAGTTTATTGATACCGATTATATTGAAAAAGCGAATTATGCATTCAGTACTTCGTGGAGCAATGTTGATGTTCCACATAAAATTGAGTTCAACATGATTCCAAAATCACCAAGCATGTCAGGACGCTGCTTTGAATCCCGCTCTATTGCAATTAAACTAAGTGCTCACAATATCCTTGATAGAGGCTCAAACAAAAATTTAATTGGTATTTATGGTGTTGCCAGAGATGTGACTGAACAAAAACGTCTGGACGAAACCATTAACTTTCAACTCTACCATGACGCGCTAACCAAATTACCAAATCGAATTTTATTCAGTGATCGTATTGATTTTGCAATATTACAGGCAAAACGCAATAAGACCAAAGTTGCCGTAATGTTTCTGGATATGGATCGTTTCAAAGTAGTCAATGACTCTCTGGGTCATATTGCGGGTGATACACTCTTGCAAGAGATCGCAATTCGATTAAAAAAATGCATCCGTGAGAGCGATACTTTAGCTAGAGTCGGCGGTGATGAGTTTAACCTTTTGCTCCCAGATATTGCCTCACGTGATGATGTGAAAAATCTTGTCAATAAAATATCTCAGGCATTAGAAATTCCATTTATTGTTGATGACAATGAAGTTTTTGTCACATTCAGTATTGGTACAGCAATTTACCCTGAAGACGGTAATACATGTGAAACCCTTATTAAACACGCTGACATGGCAATGTATAATATAAAGGGTAAGGGTAAAAACGGTCATGAATTTTTTTCAGACCATATGAAAGATATGTTTCAAAGTCACTTGTCTGTTGAAAACGGCATAAGAAAAGCCATCCAGGAAGATCAATTTGAAGTTTATTTTCAGCCACAATATCACGTCCAGTCTGAAAAAATATCTGGCGTGGAAGCATTAATCCGTTGGAACCATCCTGACAAAGGATTAATTCCCCCCGATGATTTTATCCCACTGGCAGAAGAAACCGGTTTGATTAATGCTATTGGTGAGTGGGTACTGAATGCATCATGTCGCATTTTAAGAACCTGGATAGACAACAATCCGGCATTATCAAGTATCACTTTAGCCGTGAATATTTCAGCGTCACAGATAACAACCGATTATTTTGTTGATTTCGTACTTGAAACATTGGATAAATACAATATCAGGCCTGAACAACTGGAGCTGGAAATTACTGAAAACACATTAATGCAAGATATGGAACTGGTGGTTGGAAAATTTCAGCAATTAGCCAGTCATGGTATTAATTTTGCTGTTGATGATTTTGGTACAGGCTACTCATCATTAAGCTATTTACAAACACTTCCACTTAATAACTTAAAAATTGATCGCTCTTTTATTTCGACCATTCAAACTCAGGGCGATGAAAACTCTATTGTGACAGCCATCGTAGCAATGGCTAAGGAAATGGGCTTAAATATCGTTGCCGAAGGTGTGGAAAACATAATACAAAAAGAATACGTTAAATCAATTGGATGCCCAACAGTCCAGGGATACTGGTATGGGCGACCTATGCGATCAAAAGAAATGCAACTGATTATGTTGAAGCAATTAGCTTAATCATTCATCAAGGCACACAGACGCCTGTTAGAAATAAAGAATACATATTCATTTTGTCAATCTTCAATACAAATTTGTTTATCCATAACAGCCTTAGATGTTTTAATAATTAACAGACTAATAAATAGCGTTAGAATGGTCAGTAAAACAATCCCAATGCCTGAAAATACAATATTCTGGGTTTTCTGATACATGACCAGGCTTGCGATAGTAATCGCTGCCATAGGAAAGGAATAGGCCCACCAGGACAAAAAGAATTTCAGCTTTAAAAACTGACGAACTTGAGTAAAAACCAGTAGTGTAAAAAACAATGCCGTGTAATAAAGAATACGGGCAAAATTATCAAGTTCACCATTAAGCTGAAGGTAAGAAATAAACCCCACTGCAGGCGGTGCGATTAAAATAAAGAAAGTCGGGATTAGTTTTTCTGGCAATGCCGGATGAAAAATAACCCGATAAAAAATAATCGTTAATAATACCGGCCAAAAAACCAGACCAACACTAAAAAAGAACCATGATATATCACTATAACCCAGTTGTATTCCTGCAATAGGCACCAGAATGTTACCAACAATGGGGATAAACCAGGCTGGATTCATGTGTTTGATTTCAAAATAATCATGGTTAATCCATGCGTTCATCACAAAGAGTGTAAAACCAAGATGTAAACCGGTGCCAACCAACCACAACATTTCAGCAAATTGTACATTATTATGAATCATACAAATGGATAGTAGCATTAAACTAATTGATATCGTCGGGAAAAAACTGATCTTTACAGGATGATATAATTCATTTATCACAGCCTGCTTTTCTTTTATTAATTTACGTATATAAATACCGGATAAAGAAATAAAAAGAACCAAAGTCATAATTGATAACGCCAGTGATACTTTTGGTTCAAGCGTATAAATTGACTCAGCCTTGGCTATGGCAATGCTGAAACCAGCCATCCCCATAACAGAGGAGAAAAAAGACACTGGAAAAAAGCTTAATCTTGATTGAATATTTTGCATATTAGTACTCCTAAAGACTTGAGAATAGATTAAGTGATTTTAAATTCTCTTTCAGTGACATTATCACTACCAACCAAAACCTCATTAATTATGCACAAATTGTCATAAACTTTGCACAAAATGTCATGGATTATCAAAATAAAACATGGTAGCGTGGAGTTGACTATTAATCATACAAAATGACAGAAAAAGGCTGCCTGTTTCGAAAGAGCAGATTCGCAAAGCTACCATTCTAAGGCTGGAAATTATATATTTGCTGCTATGAAAGTGGGGTTACCTGATATTTTTTGTTCTTCTTTATGATTATTTTTTTATAATTTTAAAGGAGTCATCTAATGTTTAATACAATTAAGCTTATTTTATGCTTTGTTTTTCTTGCTTTTTCAAGCACGGCTGTTTCTGCATCTGACAGTGAAACCTTCCCTAAACGAAAATTTTATCCAAAACTCAATTATATTGATACACAGGAGTTTGCTCTGGGCATTAAAGAAAACCGCTTTGATGTCATTGATGTCCGTGATGACACCTCCTTTCAGGCTCTTCATGTTAAATCAGCAAGCAATATTTTTGTCAAAAGTAAGACCTTTGAACAGGAAGTTCTGGCTTTTGTTGCCCAAAACAATAAACCTCTGGCCGTTTACTGCAATGGTATTTCCTGCTCAAAAAGTTATGTAGCCTCTACAAAAATGATTGATTTGTTTCTTAAAAAAAATATTAACAAGCAGGTGTTTACTTATGATTCCGGAATCAATGCCATTGCTTATGCACATAATGATCTCGTACTAAAAAATGGCAAAGATGTGTCTCAATCCAACCCATTAATTTCCCTCGAAAAAATCAAAAAACACACCTTAAGTCCTTTTGATTTTGAAAACTATTTAACTGATCATGACCGTGATGATTATGCTCTGCTTGATATCAGAGAGAAAAGTGAAAAAATTATTCTGAAGCTGTTTATGTTTCAAAAAGAAAAAAATATTTCTTTAACTCAACGAGATAAGATCATCAAGTTCTTAAACAAAGTAAAACAGGATAAAAAAACACTCCTGGTTTATGATGCTTCCGGCAGACAGGTAAATGGTCTATATGAATTATTAAAAATCACTGGCATAAAAAAATGGCACTTTATGGACGGTGGTGAGTTTGGTTATTCAAAATACGCAATTAAGTCTGTTGGCTTATAACACTGACTGATGTGGCCCACACTTTATTCGCAAGTTGTCATTAGAGACTGCTGGCTACACCCCTAATGACAATGAATGAGTTCTAAGAAACTTCTGCTTCATATCCTGCTTCCTTAACTGCAGAAATTAAGTGGGCACTATCTACAGTACCGGTCACTATGGCACTACTTGCCTCTAAATTAACCTCAACACTGTCAACTCCAGCAACACTTTCAAGTGCTTTTTTTGTGTGCATAACACAATGATTGCAGGTCATGCCTGTTACTTTTAAATGGGTTGTATTACTCATATTTGTCTCCATCATTATAATATTACTTAAATTTCTCTTTGCTGTTGAGCGCTTGTATGGTTGAGCTGCCGCTTTAAAAAAACGTAAGCGGTTAGCATTAGTTACTACTGTCACTGATGACATAGCCATAGCAAAACTGGCAAACATGGGGTTTAATAACCATCCAGTTAATGGATAGAATAAGCCGGCGGCCAATGGAATACCAACCACATTATATATAAAAGCACCGACAAGATTCTGTTTGATATTACGCAATGTTGCACTGGAAATCTCAACAGCGGTGCTGACACTGCTTAATGAATCACCAACCAGCGTCACATCCGCATGTTCGATGGCAACATCGGTACCACTACCAATAGCAAAGCCAGTATCTGCTTTTGCCAGAGCAGGGGCATCATTGACACCATCACCGACCATACCAACATGATAAGCTTTTTTCTGCAGTGCAGAAATCACTTCCAGCTTCTGTTCAGGGAGCAGGTCGCTATGAATTTCATCAATTCCCAGAGACTCTCCAACTGCTATTGCCGTGTCATGGTGATCACCCGTACACATAACCACTTTTATACCTAAATTATGCAGGTGTTGAATTGTTGCAGCACTTTCTTCTCTAATGGGATCTTTTAAAATAAACAAACCCAATAAGGCATTACTGGATGACAGCCAGATAGCTGTACCGCCCATGTTGGCTTCCCTGGACGCAATTTTCTGCCAATTATTATCAATTTCTATGCCCTGCTGAACCAAGAGTTTAGCATTCCCCAGGAAATAGTTTTGTTGTTCTATAAGCCCTGAAATACCATGGCCGATAATCGCATGGAAATCCACACACTCAAGTGCCTCAATGTCCTTTTTCCGGGCGTCATGAATAATCGCTTCAGCCAATGGATGTTCAGAACCCACTTCCAGACTGAGTGCCAATTGCAGCAAACGCTCACCCTCCATATCAGCTATAGCATAGCTGGCAGTAATCTCTGGTTTGCCTTTGGTGAGAGTACCCGTTTTATCCATAACCAGATGAGTAAGATGTGCAGCGCTTTGCAGGGCATCACTATTTTTGATCAAAATTCCCAATTGCGCTGCTCGGCCCGTGCCTACCATTATTGCAATAGGTGTTGCCAGACCCAGAGCGCAGGGACAGGCAATCACCAGCACTGCAATACCGGCAGTAAAAGCAAATGACAGCTGAGGCTCAGGGCCAAAGAGGTACCAACTAAAAAAACTGATCATTGAAATTACGATGACAACCGGCACAAAAACAGCCGAGACTTTATCCACTAAATTGGCTATGGGCGGCTTACTCAATTGTGCCTGCTGTACCATATGGATAATATTGGATAATGTTGTATCTTCACCTAAACGAACAACACGAGCAATTAAACTGCCGCTGCGATTACTGGTGCCGCCAATCACTTCATCGCCAGGCTGTTTGGCTACTGACATCGGTTCTCCCGTTAGCATGGACTCATCAATATTGCTCCTGCCAGAGATCACTTCTGCATCAATAGGAACCGTTTCCCCGGGTTTTATTCGGATTTGATCGCCCTTGCGTAATAACGAAACCGGCAGACTGACATCCCTTTCCTTGCCTTCACTTTCCGTCCACACCAATATTGCAGATTTAGGCGTCAGTTGAACTAATGCACCAATCGCTTCACTGGTCACTCGTTTAGCACGTGTTTCAAGCGCATGGCCGAACTGTAAAAATGACAGGATAAAAACCGAAGCATCAAGATATAAATGATTTCCGCCATCGGGAATAAAATCAGGATCGATAATAATAATCATTGATGACAACCAGGCGGCTGAAGTACCCAATGCCACCAATGTATCCATATTAGAGGATAAATGTTTTGCCTGCTTTATCGCAGTCCGATAATAATTTCGCCCACTAAACCACATGGTAAACAGACACAATAAAGCCACAAACGCCCAAAAAATCTGACCGCCACCCGGCTCCAGTCTGGGAAAAATACCACTCATATCCCCTGCCATTAACAAGACACCGACACAACCGGCTAAAATGGCTCTTTGCCATGAGCGACGTATTTCTTTACGAGCTTCTTCAGCCTGATTCTTATGCGGATCATCAAATTGTTCTTCATAACTTGCCTGATAACCGGCATCATTTAACTGAATTAGAATAGAAGCAGGATGTATGGATGTTATGAAGGAAGCCTTCGGCCAGTTAATTTCCAGCTCGGAACCCAGCTCATTGAGTAGCATTTTCAGTTTTTTTTCATCACTACTGCTGCTATCAGCATTCACATTAAAAAGTAAGAGCAGTTTGTCTTCTCTGGTGTTGTCTGTATTTAGCGAGGCTTCATAGCCTTGATCGATAATGGCATCAATAACTGCTTCAGGATCTCCTCCTGTAATAAAAGCCTTTTTTTCAATTAAATTAACCTGAGCTTTTGTCACTCCAGCCACTGTTTTAAGGGCTTTTTCAACAGCAGCAACACAGGAAGAACAGGTCATGTCTGCAATTTGTATCTGATAAGCACGGCTCGATTCAGAAAAGGATTTTATTTCAGGAGTTTGCTCTGCAGTCTGCTCAGTGCTTGACTCTGGTATGGGGCAAGTCTCTGGGGTTTTCGGCTGTGGTTTTGCTGGATATCCCGCTTCTTTAATTGCCTCAATCACTTCATGAGGTAAACCGCCTGCCACTTCAACAACAGCACCATCAAGGTTCACCTTTGCAGATAAAACCCCGTTTACAGCCATAACAGCTTTTTCCACAGCCTTGACACAATGCTGACAGGTCATATCATCAACTAATATTTGATAAGGGGCATCTTCGTAATCAAGTTTGGATATATTATTGCTCATAATGTCAGTCTGTTTGATATCTCTTTGTTAAACCTGTTTCTGTTAAACCTGTTTTTATTAAGCAAGTCACTCGGTTGAATCCTGGCAGAGTATGAATCATCAAAAAAGCCCCTTAACAATTCTTTGCTAAGGGGCTTTCTCTTTAAGAGAAGATTGAGCGATCAGCTTCAGTCTTCTCCGGTCAATTCCTTATATTTTTTCATCAAGGCTTCTTCTGATTCTTCATGATCAGGATCTTTGGGTATACAGTCAACTGGACAAACTTCAACACATTGAGGTTCATCATAATGGCCGACACATTCGGTACACAGCTCATGATTGATCTCATAAATCTCTTCACCCATAAAAATAGCTTCATTGGGACATTCAGGTTCACACACATCACAGTTGATGCATTCATCAGTGATATACAGCGCCATTGGCAACCTCCGGAAATAGTCTAAAAAATTCTGTAAAAACTAACGATAGACCATAACAGTCTGAAAGTCAGTATCTATGCTATCCCCCGCCCCAAACAAGCTGGACAGCACTTTATGTAAAGTTAAGAAAGTAGGTTATGCATCTGCACACCTAAGTCAAAATTATTGAAATCTTACCCTAATTTCAGTTTAATTTCAGCTATTACTTGTTCTGGAACAAATTTTGTTATGTCCCCACCCAATCTGGCCACTTCTTTAACCAGACTGGAAGAAAGGTAGGCATATTGTTCTGCAGTGGTTAAAAAGATAGTTTCGATATCTGGAGCCAGGTTTCGATTCATTCCAGCCAGCTGGAATTCATACTCAAAATCTGAAACAGCACGCAGTCCCCTGAGGATCACGCTGGCATTATGCGTTTTGGTAAATTCAACCAGCAGATTATCAAAGCCAACAACGGAAACACTCTCAAAGTCTTTCAAAACATCAGCAGCCATAGCAACCCGTTCCTGCATATCGAATAACGGATTTTTGCTGGTATTATGCGCAACAGCAACGGTCACATGCTTAAACATTTTAGTGGCTCGTTCAATCAGATCAATATGACCATTAGTGATAGGATCAAAGGTGCCTGGATAGACTGCATTCACCATTATTGTAACTCTTCTGATGCTGGAACAAGGATTTTGACATCGGGATTCGGGTATAATTCAATCATTTTATCAGGCAGTTTACCTCCTGCCGCCTGGTGAAGTGCATCCGATTCCATCAAAATAAGCACCAGAGTCGTCACCATAACAGGCAGAATACAACCACCGCCAATCATGGCAAAAACGGCTTCTTTCATCCAGCCGAGACTGGTATACCCATAGACACCCAGTGCCGCAATGATCATGATGGCCGCCAGCATTTTAATAAAGAACAAGCTTCGCTTTAAAGCAATTTGCCAGTGGCACATAACATACCAGGACTCTTCCTGTAGTGATGCTTTTCTACGAACCTGAATGCCTTTATAGATAATAATACTGAGAATAATAACAGAAACAATAGGCACAATAAGCATTGGCCAGGCCCAGCTGGTGGCTAACCCCAGAGTTGCGACAAAGGTAAGGATATGATTACCAATAAGATTCACTAAAAAAAGATCATGAGGCAGCTTGGCCTTTTTTTTCTCTTCATCACTGACTTCAAAAAGCATACTCTAAACAACCTGTCGTTAAAATTAATAATTTTCTAACCTTATTGTACACAGCAAAAGCAACACATACCAGACAGAGAAACCACTGCCCTGGTACTTCTTCAACACGATAATGACGGGTTGAAGGAGTACCAATCACACAATCAGGAGCCATCAGCCAAATGAAATTTTCCGCTGTCATTTTGCTAACATACAAGAGCAAAATATGACTGTGCTCAATTTCATGTTAGATGAAAGTAGACATGAACAAACTGAAACAGGGTTTCGAGTTTAACCTATAATCCGAAGCCCTGCGGGTAATGACTCACCAAAGACTCGCTGCTGATCCTTTGCATCTAGTACTGCAACCTGTTCAACCATGTTTATCCAGCTCACTACACACTTTGAATTAATCAGCTTATCGATTACCAACAACCTCACTGAATCATCAAGATCACGCTCTCGATCACCACTTTGTCGCGCGATCATACTTGCGGCCAATGCGGCATGCCTGTTTTTATTCCAGTCTTGATCTAATAAACAATCAATCCATTTGCTTGCTACATCCTTAGGTACCACTTTATGGGCACTCCCATGAAAAGGTACACGGCTTCCAATTCTGCCCAGAGCCCACCACGAAGCATCAGGTTCTTTTGTTTTCTTCAGTCGTTTTACCAACCACCCGCCCACTTCTATCTTGCTCTCAACAGGTATATGCTCCAACACAGCAACCAGCTGAACAATATCTTCATAAGATCTCGTTTTTAACTCCTTTGCTACTTTCTGATTTCTCGCAGTAACCGGATTAATATACTTAACCACATCCTTGTAAATTTTCTTTTGGGCATCTTCTGTTAACCCCCCGGCAACCCGACGCCATAATGTCCACCACTCAGACCAGGATTGCGACTCATTAGAATACTGAACACCTTGTTGATAATTTTCCCATAACGCATTCACACGCCATTCGTCTAAAGCATAACCAAACCCTGGTCGAAGGCAATAGCCTGTCAAATTGTTCCAGAGCCTCTCATGCCGATTAGACCGTCGTCTTCGTTTGGCACCTTGAGATAATGCCTTCGCTAAAGACCGTAACACTGGCGTATCCCATTGCGCTTTTTTCCCCAACAATTTTTCCAGCAGAAAACGAAGATTTTTCACTGCATTTTTATCAACAGCTTTATTATTGCTTTGCCCAAATACGTCAGATATCTTCTCTACCGCTTGCGCAAAATTTTTGGGTAGTTCCTGTTCTGTCGATTCTTCGCTGTCATTGCTGACAATAGGTGATCTCAGTTGAAATTCCAGTTCCCACGACTGTTTATGCTCCTTCTTCGCCACGCATTGCATTTGCAGTGTCCCCACCGCTGTCATATTCGCCACGACTTCCACGACAATTTCTTTTTTATGGCTCCCAGCTTTATCAAACACAGTCACTAAAGGAGGCAAGGTCACAAAGTTTTCACTGTCTACATCAATCAACTGGCCTGGAGTATAGGAATTATCAGATACTGTCGATACCAAATCAAAAGAAACGGGCTGACCTAGAGTTAAGGAAAACTGCTTATCTTTTAGTGCAATAGTTTCACCCTCAGAAGTTCCTTTTGGCAAAATACATACAGCTTTTTTCCCGGAATTGTTTTGCTCTTCAACTCTTAAAAAATAACTTCGGGCAGAGCCCCCTTCGATTTTTGTCTGCCAGCCACGCCGAGCTAATCCATAGGCTGAGGCGCCATAGGCAACGGCCTGATCGGGTCGATCATTATCAAGAACCGACAATGGTTCCTGTGACCACTGTGCAAACAGTTCGAGCACTCTATCAACAATCAACGGGCTATTAAAAACACCACCGTTAAATAATATCGCATCAGGAATTACAGGGGCTTTTGATTGTGCATCAACATCTTTCCCCAACGCTGCACCACAGGCAATTTGATGACGCCTGAGAAAAGAGGCAATGTGCTTGCTAACGGCCGGATCGGATGCATAATTCAAACCAAACTCAACAACACCGGCTCGCCTCTGTTGCGGTATCTCATCAAATGCTGTTAACGGAAAGAAACCGTCAATGACCATGTTGTGAATATCAGGCTTGAGCACCTGAGTTTTACGGGTGCCGCCAATTAATTTAGAGCCGCTTCCTAATACAGTAATAGTCGCTGCATCAGGCGCATTTGACGATAACAATAGTTCTTTCGCCTTGCGGCTTTGCTGAATCAGTTGAGAAAGTGCTGACGCTGTTAATTTCTTTCCGCCCTTTGTCACCTGTTTTTCTGCTTGGTGGGCTATCGCTAAATCAACGTTATCGCCACCTAGCATCAAATGATCACCAACAGCCACACGTTTCAAATCAATATCATCACCATCAACCGAAACACTAATCAGGCTAAGATCTGTAGTACCTCCACCTAAATCACACACCAATATTAACCGGGTATCAGCCAGCTTTTCTGCAGCTGCGTGCTGGTGTCGATAAAACCAGTCATAGACAACCGCTTGTGGCTCTTCCAGTAACAGCAAGTCAGTCAGACCTGCTAATTTCGCCGCTTCCAGGGTAAGCGATCGCGCTGCTTCATCAAAAGAAGCTGGAATGGTAATGACTATTTCCTGCTTATCGAGAGGGCTGTCAGGAAAACGTTGCTCCCATGCATAGCGTATATGAGAAAGGTAACTGGCACTTGCTGCAACGGGTGATATTTTGGCAACACCTTCTGCCGCGGACCACGGCAAAATCGCTGCCTGCCTGTCGACCGACGGGTGAGAGAGCCAGCTTTTTGCACTAACAACCCCCCTGCCATCAACTTTACTGTTCAGCTCCCTGGCCCAGTCTCCAACAATTGCCTCTTCTATATCACCCCTAAGCGGCTGCGCATTCTTTTTCTGCTGCCAGGGCATTGCCGAATCTTCAGGTCTGATTTCACCAGCTGTAGGGTGATAACGAAAAGAAGGTAAATAAGGACGGGCTGCAATTTCTCCCGGTGCTATCAATTGTTCAATTTCAAACAGCTCTATTACTGGCTGCTGCTCTGACTGCGTCAGTCTTAGATCACAATAAGTCACAACACAGTGCGTGGTGCCTAAATCGATGCCGACAATATAATTGGAGCCGCCTGCTTGCTTATTCATTGTTACTCATTTATTTTCTACCAGCCATTATTTGCTGTTGATGACCATTAATTCTAATATCAACTGTCTCTAACATCTAGCTCGACATTCCAACGCTCATCGCCGTTCACTGGCACCGCTTCGAGCCTGAGCGTACCAACTTCAGTGATTGCCGCGGCCAGATGAACAGGTACAATCTCACCTTTTGTACGGCCTTCAATCGGTAACGTTGCCTGTATTTCAGGCAGCTCTTCTAATTCACCATCATCCCAGTCTTCCATCATTTCTCCAGATTGATCGTCCCGTCGGGTAGCAGATCCATAGAATCGAAAACGGACAGGTTCGCCAACAATTAACCCGAACTCTTCATTATCGATCATGACATCTGTCCCCTCCTCCATTCCAAACGGGGCAACACACAAGGCCTGCATAGGAGGCTCCATACCTGGCACTGCCGGCATCGAACTCTCTACGCCAATGTAATAAGCATTAGCAATACCACCACGAATTCGAACTCCTTTACCATGCCTGACATAGCCATAATATGCAGCCCCCTTTGCTACCGATAAATCCAGATCAGCCCCTTCTAATAATCGAGCCGCTTCGTCGCCATCACTGGTTAACCAATGGTTAATAATGTTGAGTATTTTTTTTGCTAAAACAGGAGCTTTCAGTACACCGCCATTAAATAAAATAGCGGTTGGTTTAATAAAGGAACCACCTGAACCCTCAAACCCTTCAATAGCTTCCAGAGCATCGACCTGCTTACTTAAAAATGCGGCCAGATGGCGGGTGACCGCTGCATCTTGAGCATAGGGCAACCCTAGTTTAGTTAATGCCACTCGGGGATTCTGCACAGGATGTTCATCCACGGACACCTGTGGAAAGAACCCTTCGATTAATGTTTGCTCAACGTCTTGTCTCGTTAATTCGGCTCTTAGTGTACCGCCCATTAACCTGGAGCCTCTACTGGGTACAACTAGCGGTACAGAGTCCACATTGGGATCAGCAAGTAAGGTCTCTTTAGCATCTCTGCAGCCATGTGTTAAAGCCATGACTTGCCAGGCTTGTAATTTTTTACCCTGCTCCGCCAGCCTGGCCTTAATTCTATAGGCCAGTGCTAAATCCATATTGTCTCCACCCAACAAAATATGATCACCGACAGCAATACGATTTAAGGTGAGCTTGCCTTCATCTTCTGTCACTGCAATCAATGATAAATCCGTTGTGCCACCACCTATGTCAACCACCAGGATGATATCGCCTACCATTACCTGCTCACGCCATGTTTTACCTGCCTGATGAATCCAGCTATAAACTGCTGCCTGAGGCTCTTCCAAAAGCGTCAAATGCTGAAACCCTACTGCACGTGCAGCTTCGGCAGTCAGTTCCCTTGCAGCCGGATCAAATGAAGCAGGAACCGTAATTGTAACCTGTTGATTTTCTAGTGGATTATTGCTGTTTGAGTGATTCCAGGACGATTTAAGGTGTTCCAGATAAGCAACGGTGGCCTCAAAAGGTGATATTTTTCCCACTTCTTCCGGGCTTTCTAAAGGCAGGAATGCTGAACGACGGTCCACCCCTCCATGGCACAACCAGCTCTTTGCACTGGATATGAGTCGTATCGGTGTTTTGCTCCCCATATTCCTCGCCAACTCTCCCACCAATTGATTGGGCGCCCCATTCCAGGGTAAGGCTAAATCACCTGAAGCAACTTCCGACTCATGGAACTGATAGATGAACGACGGCAGTTGTAGCCGCTCATCTATACTGCCAGGGGCTATTAACTGGGGAATAGATAACACTTCCTGTTTTATTGCATCGGCCTTCGCCGCCTCATCAGCCATCTGCAAATCAAGATAGGATAAAACACAATGGGTTGTTCCCAGGTCAATCCCAATACTATACTGGCTCATAACTCTACTTCAGCTGCTGCAACGATAGTGGTATCATGCCCAGCAGACAATTTAGGTAGATTGACTGCTGCCACCCGCCACCCACGATGGATAAGCGTTCCCGTAAAAGGTGCCGCACCAACAACATTACCCGTTAATCTAACTTCTGACGCATTAAAACCCTCTGCCAAAGTAACACGGCTCTCTTCATCTTCTGTTCGAATTGGGCTCAAGGTAAAGTATTCATTGATCGCTTTTTTGCTACCCTCATGCACTACGCGGGCAGCCGCACCGACTTCCTCATCGGAGTAGGCCCCAATTTCCTCTTGTACAAAATCAATTAATCGGGCTTCTTGCTGTAGTAAACCCAAAAACTGCAGGGCCGATTCTGGCGATGACTGTTTAATAGTTGATGACTCTTTAATCGTTGATGACTCTTTAACAGTTGATGACTCTTTAACAGTTGATGACTCTTTAACAGTTGATGACTCTTTAGCAGTAGTAACAGCTGTGGAATCAATCGTCTTACCTTCAATATCAGTGGCTCCTGCCGAGGGAGTATCATCTGTCGTACTATCATCCATTTCTGCATCAACTAAAATACGTTTAGAGGGTTTCAGTACAAATGCAAAAAACAGGATTATGGCGATACCTGCTAACACGATGTGGGTCAGATCAAATGTGGCTGGCAATTGTGGCGTTAAATCAAAATTCATGGCTAAGTCTCTTAATAATCATTTCTTAATAATCATCTCTTAATAATTAAAAGATAGGTGTCATATTCCAGGGGCAAAACATCACGGCTAATTTACTCTATCTCAGTAGCTAATATACAGTCTTGTTATAACCTTTGATTTGGATATATTCAATTAAAACTACTTCTAAAACACAAAATCAATGGCTTATTGCTTGTTTTTTGTAATAAAAAAAACAGCAATCTTAGCGGTAGAACAAATTAGCCCTGGGCAAAACATGTGGCCTTGACGAGGCAGCAAATAGTATCAAAATACAGGCTTAGGAAATACTAAAGCGAAGGTTGATTAGGCGAAATTTTAATCGCAGTTCATATCCAGGTATCTTTAAGCCGTTTTGCCAACACCGACCCTAAAATAATTTGGAATGCTGCACGAAGATCAGAATTTTTATCAAGATAACTTTTTAAACGATCTTTCGGCCAGGACACATAGCGAATCGCTTCAGTTGCTACAACATTGGCGGCCGCGACTTCATCAGTAAAGTAACTTAGCTCTCCAATAAACTGTCCTGCATGTAGTTCACTTACTTTGTTACCATCTAATTCGACATCAGCCTTACCTGAATAGATCAATATTAGTCTTTCAAGTGGTTCGTCTCTGGAGACAAAACACTCACCTGGTTCGGCATCTTCCCAACTGGAAAGTTTAAGAATCTTTTTCATTTCACGAGGTGTTAAAGTGCGAAAAGCGATTTTGCAGAGTCGTTGTTCATCTTCACTCAACTTTACCGGCCTGCGCTCAAGCAATAATCGAACAATCCAGAAAATATTAAGTGTCATGAAAAGTAAATTCCAAAATATTGGCGGGTAAAGCGGATCTGGCTGAAAGTAAAAATACGGAAGCATAAAACATGCTGCAGCAATAGTTAAAATACGCAACCAGAGTATATCTCGCATGCTATAGGAAAAAAGGTATAAAATATTTGCAATGTGGACAGAATATTCCATTGCCGGGCTCCTTTGTTTCAATTATAGATAAAACTGTGCTGGCAAACAGGATAACTCTTATTATCTTTCACATAATTTTATCCTCAATGGGATAATAGTGCTTTTATGAACTCCTTTGAGTCGAACACCCGTAAGTCCTGAGCAGCCTCTCCAACACCGATGTAACGAATCGGTAGTTTCAATTGCTGCGCGATGCTAAAGACAATACCGCCTTTTGCAGTGCCATCAAGCTTGGTCAGGGTGATACCGCTGATGCCTATAGCTTCATTGAAATGCCTGGCTTGTACCAGTGCATTTTGACCGGTTCCTGCATCCAGCACCAGCATGGTTTCGTGTGGTGCAGTCGGGTCAAGTTTGGCCATGACCCTTTTAATTTTTTCCAATTCATTCATCAGATTGTTCTGGGTGTGCAGACGGCCCGCTGTATCGGCGATTAACACATCAACCTGACGTGATTGAGCGGACTGCAGTGCATCATAGATGACAGAAGCAGCATCTGCCCCCTTACCCTGGCTGATGACCGGAATATCAAGGCGTTTCCCCCATTCCTGCAATTGTTCTACGGCTGCGGCGCGGAAGGTATCGCCAGCCGCCATCATGACACTTAGTCCGCTATCCTTGAATTGCTGGGCCAGTTTGCCGATAGTCGTGGTTTTACCCGCACCATTGATGCCGACCATTAAAATGACAAAAGGTTTTTTTTCATGTTCGACAGACAAGGGCCGGTTGCTTTTTTCCAGAATGCCATTCATGGAGGATTGCAGGGTGCGGTACATATCTTCACTGCTATTGAGTTTTTTATCCTGCATAACATCAGACAGGTGGGCGCTGATGTACTGAGTAGCTTCGATACCCACGTCGGCCATCATTAACTGGTCTTCAAACTGTTCCAACAGGTCCTCATCGATTTCCTGTTGGCCCTGTACCAGTTCCATTACATCGGTATTCAGAATGTCACGGGTTTTGGTAAGTCCACGCTTTAGCCGTGAATACATATCCTGTTTTATGAACTGCTTTGAATCTGAACCAATGTTATCTTTTTTGAAACTGGCCATAGTTTTTTTATGTCATATGAATCGCGGAATCAGTATGCTATCCGAATACGCGTAATGTATCGATGAAAATCAAAGACCTCCGGCAAAGCCAGGACCAGATCGTTAAAAAACTATTAGCATCAGTGAGTTACATGATCTAATAGCTAATTTAACGTAAATGGAAGCCTTTTTAATGAGCCCAAGTATAGCAGAACACTTTTCACCATAAAAGATCATCGAATAGAAAGACACAAAAAGCATGGATTAATAGGCATTTTAGTCTTATGGGTCAGTACCGTGATTAGTGCTGCAGAAGGCTGGAAAGATATTGTTGAAGGTAAAAGGATTATGCAATTACACTGAACTTTAGATATGACCTTTAGGGAAGATGAAAGTCGAATTCGACGAGAAAGTTTTGCCCTGCAGACACCGCTGATTAGTAAAAGGAACAACACTATTGTGTTGCCCCATAAAGACAGACAATATCCCTATTCAAAAGGCTTAGGTCTGGGAGTTTTATCAACTGAAGGCGGCAAAATAGGTAGTGTGAATGATGGCTGCTCTCCCGTTAATGTTTTAAGAAATGCAACAATTTGTGCATTTTCAGTGGAAGAGAGCTGTTTACCCAGTTGTAGTTTGCCCATAACATCAACAGCTTCGGTCAGTGTTGCTGCTTCACCATCATGAAAGTAAGGGTAGGTCATTTCTACATTACGCAGTGTGGGTACTTTGAATTTAAAACGATCCACATCTTTACCGGTAACACCGGAAAGACCTTCAGCTTTATTAGCTGTTTTATAGGGTTTTACCAGTCCCATTTTCTGGAATGATCCGCCACCCAGGGCTTGTCCATTATGACAAGCTGTGCAACCCACTTGCTTAAACAAATTATATCCGGCTAATTCACTCTCAGTAATGGCATCTGTATTTCCAAGCAGCCACTGATCGAAACGTGAATTGGGTGTGACTAGAGTTTTTTCAAACTCAGCAATTGCCAGTGTCACTTGATCGATATTAATCTTATCAGATCCAAAAACTTGATAGAATTCTGTCCTATAAGTGGGTATAGACTGCAAGACATCAAGTGCAAGCGTATGTGTGGAAGCCATTTCTCCAGGATTTGCAATGGGACCGCCTGCCTGCTCTTTTAGGTCAGCAGCCCGGCCATCCCAGAATTGAGCAATATTAAGGCTTGAATTTAATACCGTTGGTGAGTTAATCGGTCCTTGCTGCCATTTATGCCCGATTGATGTTTTGAGGTTATCGGTCCCCCCCATGCTTAAATTGTGGCATGAATTGCAGGAAATAAAACCAGATTTTGATAAGCGAGGATCAAAAAAAAGTTTTTTACCCAATTCCACTTGTGCCAGGTTGATTTCTTTAACTGGGCTGATCGGTTGGACCGGTTCTTTTGCCATCACTGATGAGGATGCTGCGATTGAAGATACAGCGAGTAAAGAAAGGACCGTTGCTTTTATTTTCATATCAATTTCCTATTTTAGAATTAATTAACAGGCTATCGTTAACCTTAAACTATCAGGGTTAATATTAGAATTATTCTAATTCCAATAACATGACGCAGATCAGTATAAGTACTTATTGTTATAATTATATTGGAATTAAAAAACGTTTAGATGGGATATTTTTTGATACGGACAACAACATCAACTGATTCTATCAGAGTATCAGGTGGTAAATCACCTCGCATAAAAGTAGTATCCAGTGGTGTTTTTATATCGGTCAACTGACCAGTATCAACATTATAAAAATGTTGGTGCGGCTTTATATTCGTATCATAGAAAGTCTTTGATGAATCAACAAAAATTTCATTTAACAGACCTTTTCTCACAAAGAGACCAAGCGTGTTGTAGACCGTTGCCTGAGAGACCTTGATCTGATCGTTACGAATGGATTCATAAATCTGTTCAGCTGTCAGATGCTGATGCTTTATTAATAGTCGGTTAGCAATAGTTAAACGCTGGCTTGTGGGATAGATCCCATGAGCACGAAGCGACTCAGTTGCATCGAAAAAAATATCCGTATTTTTGACCATTTGTTTGGTTTTTTCTAAACTCATATGGGTTCTTATCAATAAATCATCCGCTAACTATACTATATACAAAGGTAATACTTTTTTTGACCTTTCACTTTAACATATAGAGAATGACCATACAAAAGTAAAGCAACAATCGAACTACGTTACTCGCACTAAACAATAAGCCAGTTGGCCCGCTTTTTTTTCTTTGATAAGTTCCCAGCCATCAGGTAGTTGCGGTAATTGGGTATTTTTTTCAATTTCAATGTAGATAAGAGCACCATCAGATAAGCAATCTGCCATAGCCAGTTGCTCACAAAATGTCGCCACCAGTTGTTGCTTAAAAGGTGGATCAAGAAACACAATATCAAATTGCTCAGGAGGATTAGATTCTGCAACCTGCCGCAGGTAATCCAAAGCATCCATCTGTATCAATTGAGTATTATCAGCATTGAGCAATTCAAGGTTTTGTCGGATCATTCGAACAGCATGGGGATTCTTATCAATCATGACCACCTCTCCTGCATAGCGTGAAAGTGCCTCCAGGCCCAGGGCACCACTGCCACTGAACAGATCCAGACAGCGAGCCCCGGCAACTTCGTACTGCAACCAGTTGAACAGCGTTTCACGCACCCGGTCCATGGTTGGACGCAGACCTTCACCATCAGCAAAATTCAGCTTGCGTCCACGCCACTGTCCACCAATGATCCTGAGCAGATTTTTTCCATTTTTTACCGAACAGGAGCTAGCCTTTTTTGGTCTTTTCTTCAACATCAGGTCCAACAATAATAGTCACCATTTTCTCTGGATGAACACGGCGTTTATAAGCCGATTTAATTTGCTCTAGAGTCACTGCTTCAATATGAGCATTGTACTGCTCCAGATAATCCAGCGGCAATTCATAGAAACCGATGACCGCCAGATTTTCAACAATATCTTTGTTGCTGGTCTGACGCAAAGGAAAACTGCCGGTAATATTTAATTTTGCATCATCCAGCTCATCCTGAGTTGGACCCTCTTCAATAAACCTTTTCAGGTTTTCTTCAACCAGCTTAATTGCCTCGTTTGTTGAACTTTCTTTGGTGGTGAAACTAAACTGATAAGGTCCCTGAGCATGCATGGGGACTAAATAGCTGCCGATACTATAAGTTAAACCTCTTTTTACCCGCACTTCTTTCATTAAACGGGCACTGAAACCACTACCACCCAGTATATGATTACCCACATAAAGTGCGTATAAATCTATATCACCCCGCTTTAAAACAGGTTGGCCCATCAGCACTGTGGCCTGTGTGGAAGGATGATTTTTTCTGATAACAACAGCTTCTGAATTTTGGCTGGCAAAGGGCAATTTTTCTACTTTTTCACCTTCAGGAAAAGCACTGGAAATTTTCTCCGCATAGACCTGAGCCTGTGCTTCAGTTAAATCACCCACGATTGCCAATACTGCATTTTTTGCCACATAAAATTGTTGGTAATATGCCAGTAGATCTTTGCGCTGAATTAATTTCAGGCTCTCCCGGTTGCCACCGGGTGGCGTGCCATATGGATGACTCTTATACAAAGATTCATAGAAGAAGCGAGACGCTTTTTTAGAAGGCGTTTGATCGACATAATCTAATGATACCAGCATGCGGGCATTTTCACGCGCCAGTGCTTCTTCAGGAAAAGAAGTGTTGGATAAAACCTGTGTCAATAAATCCAAAGCACTATTTCGCTGCTGTTCATAGCTCAAAGTGCGCAGATTGACAATAGCCATATCCCGATAGCTGCCATTTCCATACTCAACTCCAAGAGCGGCAAACTGTTCAGCAATTTGATCGGCACTTAACTCTGAGGTACCTTCAAAAATCAAACCATTGGTCAATTTTGCCAGACCCGCTAATACTATGCCATTATCAGATTTGAAGTGACCATCTCTTGCAGCACCGGCATCAAATATAAGCCTGAAGTCAATCATCGGCAAACTCTCTGCTCGCTGATAAAGCACTTTCATGCCATTGCTGGTGAACCACTGGATTATCTTACCTTCCTGAACTCTTTCACTGGCATTGACCACTGAAAAGCCCATGAAAGTGATGACTGCAACTAAAAGTAGATTTGCTGTATTAATTTTATTTGTTCTATTCATCTTAATTTACCGACTCCGAGACCCGTTTCTTTTCTGCACCCGTTTTTTCTGTTTTATTGACAGGAATAAGTGTTGCAACCGTTAAAGTCTCAGGGACAAAATACTTGATAGCCACTTGCTGAATCTGTTCTACAGTTACAGCTTTCACCTTTTCAACATATTGGCTGTCTTTTTTCCAGCCGATACCGACGGTTTCTGCAATGCCCAGTTTCATCCCCTGATAAAACATTGAGTCCTGCTCATAGACTGCTGCTGATATGACCTGAGCCTTAACTCGACTTAACTCTTCCTCACTCACCCGATTTTTTTTAATATCATTAAGCTCTTTTAACAGGGCTGCTTCTAATTGCACTGTGGTCATACCGCTTACGGGCATACCATCCAGTAAAAACAGAGCCTGCATTCTGGCATCCATTGAATAACCCGCTCCTGCAGAAGTGGCAATTTTTGTACCACGTACCAGGTTTTTACTAAATCGCGCACTATCACCGCCATCAAGAATACCCGCCAGTAAATCAAGAGCATATGGCTCCCATGCTTCTTCTGCAGTATTAATGACGGGAACTTTATAACCCATAATTACATAGGGCAATTTTGCTTCCAGCTCCATTTTTATGCGTTTACCTCCCTTTTGCCTGCGCTCAACTCTCGGTTTTGGAGCAGCAATCTTAAAAGGTTTTAAGGAGCCAAAATAGTGTTCTGCCAACTCAAAGACGGCTTCAGCTTCAACATCACCCACAACTACGACCGTGGCGTTATTAGGTGCATAGTAGCGTTGATACCAGAGGTTGAGATCATCAACGGTCATATTTTCTAAATCATCCATCCAACCAATAGTGGGATTGTGATAACCGCTATTATCAAATGCCGTGGCATAAAATTGCTCATAGGTCAGAGATTGCGGTTTGTCATCCGTACGCCAGCGGCGTTCCTCCATGACAACCATCAGTTCTTTTTCAAATTCATCTTTTGGCAGCAATAAGCCTCGCATGCGATCCGCTTCCAGCTCAAAACTCACTTTCAGCCGGGATTTTTCCAGTTTTTGATAATAAGCAGTGTAATCTTTGGAAGTAAAAGCATTGTCTTCACCACCGTTTCGAGAAACAATTTTATTAAATTCACCTGTCGGATATTTCTCAGTACCTTTAAACATCATGTGCTCCAGCATATGAGAAACACCAGTTGTACCACCCGTTTCATAACTGGAACCTACTTTGTACCAGATTTGTGATATCACTACAGGGGCACGATGATCAGGCTTAACAATAATTTTTAAACCATTTTCCAGCATCTTTTCACTGACCTGTTCACTTCCCTGAGCGGCGACATCATCACTCTTGGCAAATAGGGGCTGTATCGCAGTAAAGATAAGCAAACTGCTCATTACACCTATATGAAAAAGGCCTCTAAAGACAGGCAATGCGGCCTGATTAGATACTCTATTCACTGTTGTTTTTTCGATCATTAAGATTTTCTCTTCCTATAACTTAAAGGCTGCTCTAAAATAGAGAGTACTTGTATAAAATCCAGGATAATGTGAGGCTGTTATAGTTTAATGTCCAACATTTGATCATCTGGAAAGCCCTTAGCAGTAGTTGCAAGATTGCTTTTTACCTCCCCCTTTTTCAATAGGGAGATAAGAGGGGGCTTAAAAATACCTCATTTAGCGACAATTAAAAAAGTACCACCATATCATGTTTAGTTTTATAAAACGTAATAAAGAGACCATCAAGAAGCAAAACAGTTCCTCAGACTTGCCCAATTCTTCGGAATTAGAGAGTAATTCTGAAGCCACTCGCATTCAGGAGTCAGAAATCGCTTCTAATACCGGGAACGAACAGGTAAGTCATGCTCAAGAAAGTGTCCTAATAGGTGGTATTATTTTTGCCATTGCTAAAAATTTAGCAATTCCCATCCGTTTTATTGGTGTGGGTGAGAGTTTTGATGACCTGAGGCCCTTTCAGGCCAAAGAGTTTGTTAGTGCTTTATTAAGTCGTGATTAATAACGAGCAAACCTCAAATAATAATAACAATGTTTTTTAAAATGGTTTTTTATGATTCTATTTGATCAGGTCAGTAAGCGATATCAGGGCGGTAATGAAGCCCTCAGTCAAGTCAATTTTCATTTACACCCAGGTGAGATGGCTTTTTTAACCGGTCATTCCGGTGCAGGAAAAAGTACCTTACTTAAACTCATTGCTCTGATTGAACGAGCCTCAACCGGCAACGTTATTATTGGCGGTAAAAACCTGAATCGTGTCAATCGACATACCATTCCATATTTACGTCGCAATATGGGCATCATTTTTCAGGATTACCAGCTGCTCTATGACCGGACGGTCTTTGATAATGTCGCACTACCTCTCATTATCAGTGGATTTTCAGCACGCGAAGTTAAAAAACGGGTTCATGCAGCATTAGATAAAGTCGGCTTATTACGCTTTGAAAAAAAATACCCCATTACTCTCTCCGGTGGTGAGCAGCAACGAGTCAGTATCGCCCGTGCAGTGGTCAATAAACCTGCCCTACTGCTGGCCGATGAACCGACAGGAAATCTTGACCCGGATTTATCTCGTGAAATTATGGATTTATTCATGGCATTTAACCAGGTCGGTGTGACTGTTCTCATTGCCAGTCACGATATCCCTTTGATCACCCAACTCAATAAACGCATCATTCAGTTAAGCCATGGTAAGTTGTTAACTGCGGGTAACGACTCATTATGAAAAACATATCAGGCAAAAACAATGCTTCAGAAACCAGCTCCGTGCAGCTCAGACAATTAAAACCTAGCTTCTCTTCTCGCTTTAAAGAATTTTTTATTCGTCATCTGCAGGTTTTTTTCTATTCTCTGGGCCTGCTCAGTCGTGCACCATTTTCCACGATGATGACAGCCTCTGCACTAGGCATTGCTTTGGCTTTACCTGCTGGTTTGTTTGTCATTCTGGATCATGCCAGTCAACTCTCGGGTGATATTAACAGCATTAACCAAATCTCTCTGTTTATGAAAAAAGAGGTTTCCAAAAAAGCCATTGAGTCAATTCAAAAAAAGTTGGAAAACTATCCTGAAATTGCTCAGGTTAAACACATTAATAGAGATGCCGCATTGCAGGAATTTCAGGAAAATTCCGGTTTTGGTGATGCTCTAAAAGCTTTAAAAGATAATCCGCTGCCTGACCTGTTAATCGTTTATCCAAGTCTAACTCATAGTGATCCTGAACAAATTAATGATTTGTTAATCAAGTTAAAAACGATTAAACAGGTTGAACTGGTACAGTTGGATATCCAGTGGCTACAACGACTCTATGCCATTCTTCAAATTGGTCAAAGAGGTGTGCTTATTATCGGCAGCCTGCTGGCACTGGGTGTGTTGCTCATTGTTGGAAACACAATACGTCTGGCGATAGAGAATCGTCGCAGTGAAATTGTAGTGATGAAACTTATCGGTGGTACTGATAGTTTTATCCGTCGCCCATTTTTGTATACAGGCTTCTGGTATGGTTTGTTAGGCAGTTTAATCGCAATACTGCTGGTTAATACCTCTCTGATCATCATCAATGATCCCCTGGCACATTTATCATCCCTCTATGATAGTAATTTGTTCTCTCTGGGTCTTATGGGCATCAATACCAGTCTTATGCTACTGTTCTCCGGTTGTTTTTTAGGGCTATTGGGAGCAAGGATTGCAGTGGGTAAGCACCTTAAAGAGATTGAACCCAAGTGATTCATCTCTGTCGTAAATCGAATTTTCTGCAGAAATAGATACCTTTTTAAAAACCAGTAGAACTACCCCCCTAATTTACAATTAGGTAATAAAGCTCTTATTTTATGAAGGTTTCATGCTTATGCAAATGCTCTCAAATAAATTGGCTTGCGTTTAGCTCCCCAATCACCGGGAGTTTTATCGAATAACCCAGCACAAGGTGTTCCACATTGATTACACTGCCCTTTTTCATCCAGTTCCCACTCTGACAACTCATACCAGTCACGGCCTATCAGACGATGGCCACAGTGATGGCAGTAGGTACTCTCATCGCTTTTATCATGAACATTACCCACATACGCATAATGCACACCATTATCCAGGGCAATCTGACGAGCGCGTGTTAGTGTTTTATCCGGCGTTGAAGGAATATCCATCATCTTCCATGACGGGTGAAAAGCAGTGAAATGCATGGGCACATCCGGGCCCAGGTTTTTGACAACCCAGCGGGTCATTTTATTGATTTCTTCATCCGAATCATTTTTACCCGGAATCAACAAAGTCGTCGTTTCAACCCAGACATCCGTTTCATGTTTGAGATAAACCAAAGCATCCAGTACAGTTTGTAAATGTCCGCCAGTTAACTGACGATAAAAGCCTTCAGTAAATGCTTTCAAATCAACATTGGCGGCATCCATGTAATTGAATAATTCCTTCGCTGGCTCTGGATTGATATAAGCCGCTGTGACCGCAACGGATTTAATATCTAATTCCCGACAGGCTTTGGCAATATCAATGGCATATTCCATAAAGATGACCGGATCATTATAAGTATAAGCCACACTGCGGCACCCTTGCTCATGGGCAACACGGGCAATTTTTTCTGGAGAGGCCAGATCTGCCAGTATATCCACTTCACGCGACTTGCTCATATCCCAGTTTTGACAGAATTTACAGGTGAGATTACAGCCTGCCGTTCCAAATGATAAGATTGGGGTTCCAGGCAGGAAATGGTTCAATGGTTTTTTTTCAATGGGATCGATACAAAAACCACTGGAACGACCATAGGTCGTTAAAACAACCTGCCCATCATGATTTGCTCGTACAAAGCATAAGCCCTGTTTACCTTCTTTTAATTGGCAATAATGAGGACAAAGATCGCACTGAATACGCTCATCATCCAGTTTATGCCAAAAGCTTGTGGGAAAAAATTCAGGTGCTTTAAATTGTGTATTCATCACTGACATACCTTATGTTTAAAATCATTTTATATTTTAAACATAGCAGAATAAGCTATAATTTTCAGACAGGGGTGTTGATTAATCTAAACTTTATCCCGAGGAATTATCTTAAATGGATCAGATACATTTTGAAAAAAAGTTAAAAAAATTGGAAGGGCAACCCTTTCACACTTATAAAGACTTATCCAGTCTGAGTGTTACTATCCAGAATTATTCTGTCCTTTTTAAACATATTCAGGGCAGTGTGGGAGCCAGCCCCGCATCACTTTGCCAGTTGGTTATTTCTTCTGACTTTTTGCCCCTGCCCGAGTGGAGTCTTTCATCAGTGGCACGAATTACTGCAGCAGAAGATTATATTTTACGAATTTTTAATGATGCAGTTACCCTTTATGCACAACAGAACAGAGGGGATGAAGGCAGTGGTTCTTTTCAAACAGTTAAGATGCCTCAACAGATCCTCAAACGTAATATTGTTCATATCTCTGCACATCTTTTAAGCATTGACTTTAGAATCAGTCTTCCAGGTTCTGCCAAAAAGACCACCTTGTATAAAGATGTAATACAGATGTTTAGTCATGAGCTGCCACAAATTGTAAAATTTATTAAGGACTCAATTCTTGAAAAAGAGACAATGAAGCAACATTGTGATTGTGTTGAAGACATGTTGACGTTGCAGGATAACCTGAGTCAATACGGACTCATTGCCTTTGTCGCAGATGGTTCACTTTTAGCACGAGAATCCGGTACCTCTGATCGGCCGGCTCACTTTCATGTTGTTCCATTTAAAGCACCTAATGATCTGGCGATCGAAGTTGTGCTACCCAATGCTGGAAAGATACGGGGCCTGGGTCTGAGATCAGGCATCAACACAATAATCGGAGGAGGCTATCATGGCAAATCAACCCTGTTAAATGCACTTGCAAAAACGATATATCCTCACATCCCAGGGGATGGCAGGGAGCAGGTTGCAGTGAATAAACAGTCTGTTTATATTTGTGCTGAAGAGGGCCGTTCCGTCAGAGACCTGAATATTTCTTCTTTTTTTAGTTTATTGCCGCAAGCTTCCGATCCACACCACTATAATACAGATAATGCCAGCGGAAGTACTTCTGAAGCATCTGCTGTCATCGAATACGTACAGGCCGGAGCAAAGCTATTACTCATTGATGAGGATTCTTCTGCCGCAAATTTTCTCTATCGCGATCCAGACTTGAGAAAACTCATACCAGAAGATCCCATCATTCCTTTTTTTGATCGTGTACAGGAATTGTATACTCACTTTGGTGTCAGTACATTAATTGTAGCCAGTGGCAGCCCCTATTTTTTAGCTGTTTCTGATCGGGTGATTGCCATGAAGGAATATCTACCTGTTGATATGACACAAAAGATAAGAGATTTGAATGATCACAGGGTGCTTGCCTCTAAAGTAATACCTAAAACAAACCTGTCAATTTTTGATAAAAGAATACTCTGCCTGAATAACTTTAATCCAGAATATATCAATAAACGTTTACAAAAAGCAGTGCCAATACGTATTAAAGCACTTCGGGGACAGGAACATAACATCATTGAATATGGCATGGATCAAATTGATGTCCGTTATTTATATGGTATTGTTGATTCGAGCCAGTTAATGACAATCGGTTATCTCCTACTGCTCAGCAAACAATTATCACTATACAAAAAAAAATGTTCCCCCACAGAATTAGCCCAGAAACTGGCTGATCTGACGTATGAGAAAGGACTGAACATCTTAAACACGAAGCCCCCTCCTCCCACTTTTTTTGCTCAAATTTCTGCACTTGAAATGGCTGGAGCACTCAACCGCTTGCGCAGCCTTCAAGTCCATGTGGAAAAATAACAGGTATCATTTTTTACCCCGATAAATTTCCAGTTCAGCTGCGCGAGTTTCATTGGTTGGCCCCTCCACAACCAGAACATCATCGGCCTGTAAAACAGTCTGTAACTCAGGGTCATCACAGCGGATGCTGTGTCTTATCAGAGCAATTACTATCGTATGTTCTATAAATCCAAATGAATCAATACATTGACCAACAGCTGGAGAGCCCGCTAATATTTCAATACTGTGCAGATGATAAAAATGTTCAGGATGTTCATAGTCTTCCTTGCTATGAAAAAAAGCCCGGATACGTGAATAGTGATCACAGCGAGCCTGATCAATCATGCCATCAACCATCTTTTTGTCCAGCCCGATATGGGTCAGAGCATGCCAGGCTAGCATAATACTGGATTCAACTGTATCAGGAATAACTTCAGTAGCTCCCATTTCCAGTAATTCTTCCAGATGCAGGTCATCACGAGTTCTTACAATCAAGGGAATATCAGGGTGCAGCTGTTTTATTGTACGAGTGATATGATGACTGATATTAAAGTCATGAAAGGTAATGACAATTGCTCTCGCATGGCCAATACCGGCATGTTGAAGCACTTCTGGATGACTGCTGTCACCATAATAAACCGGCTCACCAGCATCCCAGTTTTCATTGATCAATTCAGGGTCCAGTTCCAGTGCAATAAAAGGAATATTGAGCTGTTTTAAAAATTGAGAGAGGTTTTGACCGGTACGGCCAAAACCACAAATAATAATATGCTCGGAGATATGTTCAGCCGCTTTTTCAATATGAGTATCATTTTGTTTTTGCTTAGCGAGATAATTCGGGCTTAATTTTTTTGCTATGCGGCCATTATATCGAATGATCAGAGGTGATATTGCCATACTGAAAACAATGGCGGCAATAATGGGTTGGCTAACATCCAGTGATAGTAAGCCACTGCTTAGTCCAACACCTAATAAGGCAAAGCCAAACTCACTGCCTTGTCCTAAAGAAAGACCCGAACGAATCGAAACCCCCATTTCATTGCCTGATAGTTTTGCAATAAACATAACGGCAAAGCCTTTTCCTAACGTAAGCAGTGAGGTCAGAAGGAATACGGCCATAGGTTCATTCACCAGCACCTGCATATCAAACTGCGTGCCGACTGAGATAAAAAACAAACCCATTAAAACATCTTTAAAAGGACGAATTTCTGTTTGTACCTGGTGCTGAAACTCAGTTTCAGCCAGCATAATGCCTGCCAGAAAAGCCCCCATCGCCAGAGATAATCCCAACTGCCAGGTTAATGATGCCGCCAGTAATGTGATCAGAAGTATAAACAGGGTAAATAATTCAGATGAGCAGGTGCCAGAGACCCAATGAGTAATGGGCCGTATCAGATAAGTACCGATCACATATATCACGGCAAACGCAAAAGCACCTTTGAGCAGTGCGATACTGATGGGTAATAAAAGGCTGCCGCTTTCAGGAAGAGCAAAAATCGGAATTAGAACCAGGAACGGCACCACAGCCAGATCCTGAAACAACAAAACACCCAGAGCAATATGACCATGGCGACTGTGTAATTCATGCTGTTCGGTCAGTTGTTTGACCACAATCGCAGTCGATGAGAGTGACAGAGCACCACCTACTGCAAAAGCAGCCTGCCATGACATACCCAACCAGATCGCCAGACCCATGGTGCTGAGCGTGGAAATCAGAACCTGTGCCAAACCAATACCAAAGACGATATTTTTCATTGACATCAGCTTTGGAATCGAGACTTCAAGCCCAATAGTAAATAATAAAAAAACCACGCCAATTTCGGCAATTTTTTCAATGGCAGCTGATTCGGATATTAGCCCCAGAGAATGATGGCCAGCAATCATACCAACCAGTAGATAACCTAAAACAGAGGGTAAGTTAATTTTGCGAAAAAGCGCTACACTCAATACAGAGAAAAACAGCAGGATAAGGACCTGATTTAATTGTTCAAAGTCATGCATTAAAAAGATCCGGTATTATTAATGAATGGTAAATAACTATTTAATCTGGTGAATTATTTTCTTTTTTTTCCTGATTGCGCGAATATAAATAGACAATCAGATTTTTTGACAAAAACATCACTGCCATAAAACACAGACCAATTAAAAACCCCAACCATGGTTTTTCTTGTAAAATAGTAATGAACCAAAGTGTATTTCCCATAGTATCGCCTTTTACATTATTAAGAATCTATCATATTCTCATATTTATTGTTTGTCCGTAATAAAAATCACATAAAGCGTTCATTCTTACTTGGTAGGCCAAGTAAATAAGCCCCTCCTGCAAACCTGCATTCTTTCCTACCCATTCCTGAGTATTTTACTTGGTTAAATATTTCTGCTATCCTCTGGCTCTCTTAAATGATAAATAAATTGAACTTTATCCAGAATTAGCACTCTATTACAAAGAGTGCTAAAATGACTTGCTCTGGCTTAGAGCTATTGGCCAATAAAGAGCCATCTGTAAATACAGTGAGTACTGTATTGCAAAATGTTGTGAGAAGGAAAAATAATATGAATAAAAAATCTTTAGCGATACCATTGGCGGTTCCGACTGGCAGTCTTGATAGTTATATCAGTGCGGCTAACTCAATCCCTATGCTTACTGCTGAAGAGGAGTCCTCTTTGGCACAACTGGTCAAAGACGAGGGCAATTTAGACGCAGCTCAACGCATGATTATGTCTCACCTGCGTTTTGTCGTGCATATTGCACGCGGCTATCGTGGTTATGGCTTGCCTCAGGGTGATTTGATACAGGAAGGTAATATTGGCCTGATGAAGGCGGTGAAACGCTTCGATCCTGATAAAAAGGTGCGTCTGGTGTCTTTTGCTGTGCATTGGATTAAAGCTGAAATACATGAATACATTCTTCGTAACTGGCGCATTGTTAAAATTGCCACAACGAAAGCGCAACGCAAATTATTTTTCAATCTGCGTCGTAAGAAAAAGCGTCTGGGATGGTTTTCTGATGAAGAAGTCCACACAGTTGCTGAAGAATTGGGCGTCACCACTAAGGATGTCTTACAAATGGAAGCACGTCTGACCTATCAGGATAATGCCTTTGATGGGTACGATGAAGAAGATAATGATAATGCGCCTGTTATTCCAGCCAATTACCTGGAATCCGCAGAGCCTTCGCCTGAACAAAATTTAATGACCTCAAACATTAAACAAATTCAGTCTGAGTCGTTACATACAGCGTTAGCCACATTGGATGATCGCAGCCGTGATATCGTCTCTCAGCGCTGGTTGAGTGATGATAAACAAACACTTCAAGTACTTGCCGGTAAATATGATATTTCTGCTGAGCGTGTCCGTCAACTGGAAAATAATGCCATGAAAAAGCTTAGGGCTTCCATGGTTGGATAGATAAACCCCAACAAAAAAGGGCGCTTTTCCAATGGAAAAGCGCCCTTTTTTTGTCTGTAAAAAAATATTACTCTGCAGGTACTCGTTTTACTTCAACTTCAATAGGTAAGTCCTGCTGGTCTTGTGGATATTGCGGTGCGCCATTGGCATCATACGGATAGCCTCCTCCATACGGATCACCATAACCACCACCATAAGGCATACCATAACCCCCAGGGCCACCACGATAAGGGTTGTAATTATTGCCACCCCTGTTCCAGGGTGCATTGTTTCCACCCCAGTTATTGCCTCGACTCCACGGACCATTGCCCCATGAACCAGAATTCCATGGTGTGTTATTACCACCCCAATTGTTTCCCCAACGATTTCCACGACTATTCCAGGGACCACTCATTGAATTAGAGTTCCACGGGCCGCTCATTGAATTAGAGTTCCAGGGACCATCATTCCAGGGGGTGTTCCAGTTATTATTACCACTGCCCCAATTCCAGGGTGAATTATTTCCCCAGTTATTTCCATAGCCATTATTACCATTGCCAAAACTGAATGCTGAAGCAGAAGCTGATGCAATCAATAGAGATGAACCAAGAATCAGTACCGTCATTTTTTTCATATAAACTCCTTTTCGCATATCATTTTGGGGAACGGATTCAAATGGCCTGAACTCATATTGCCTTATTAAATTGAGAGCCTTATGCAATTGACCCCAACTCCTCATGACAGCGGTTAATCATTAATAAATTAAAAATATTTCAATCTATTATCACTGAAAATAAATCTACCTTATTTGTTATATATTAGTTACTTTCTTTGTCTTTGTCTTCCTGATCTGGAATCTTTTCGCTTTTTTTCTTTTGCGGAGTCAGATCTTCATCCATGAGTATTCGTGATGCATCACCTTCCATATCGTCAAACTGACCTGTCTTAATTGCCCAGAACAGGATCACAACCAAAATAATACCAATAATGATCATACTTGGGATTAAACCATATATTACTTCCATTTATTAACTCCAGAATTTTTCAGGCACATTGTTTACTTGTTTTTAGCAAAACGCCATCTTAAACGGGCAGCGTTACCAATCACCAGAAGTGAACTTAATGGCATTGCTATGGCTGCCACCAGAGGTGTTATCATTGCAGCCATTGCCAGAGGCACCATTATAATATTATATAAAATTGAGATGCCAATATTTTGTTTAATTGTGGTTAGTGTGGCCCGTGATAATGCCGCAGCAAGAGGGATTTTCTCTAACTCACCATTAACTAAAATAATGTCAGCACTATCAATCGAAACATCTGTCCCTGAACCCATAGCAATCCCAACATCTGCTCTGACCAGTGCAGGCGCATCATTGATACCGTCACCAACCATGGCGATTCGATTTCCTCGCTGTTGTTTCTGTTGAATCACAGAATCTTTTTCATCCGGCATCACTTCGGCAATGACTTCTTCAATACCCAGTTTTTCAGCCATATAGTCCGCTACTTCCTTCTTATCGCCACTGAGCAGTGTCAGTTGAAAATCCTGTTCGTGCATCTGGCTGACGATATCAACAGCATTTTCTCTTAATCTGTCTTCAATAATAAATGCACAAATTGATTCATTTTCTAACCAGCCATAAACAACCGTACTACCTGACAGATGATAACCTTTTGCTTGTTTTTCAATGAGTGCCCATTCTTTTTTTTCAGATGAATCGGCTAACTGCCTGAGCCAGGAGAATGATCCCACTGCAATTGTCTGCCCTTGATAGCTGGCATAGATACCGGAGCCCGAAACAATTTTTATGTTTTCTAATTCCGCTTCACTTCTTAGCTTGTTTTTATCCAGTCCCGTTAACTGACTAAAATTAACAATTGCTTTTGCAATCATATGTTCTGATTGAGTTTCTAAATAGCAGGCAAGGCTTAAAATTCGCTCCTCTGCCGGGTTTAAACAACTGAGGCAGTCTTCTTCAGGCAGTATTTTCTTCACGGAGTCTTTCCTGCCAACCTCTCCCTGTAAAGGCATATAAAACAGAGTGCTGACCAGCATCTTTCCCTGTGTCAGTGTGCCTGTTTTATCAAAAACAAAATGACGTATTGAAGATAATATTTCGAGTACTGCACCATGTTTGACTAACACCCCCATCCGTGCTCCAACACCAGTTGCCACAGCAATTGCCATTGGTGTAGCCAGTCCAAAAGCACAGGGGCAGGTGATAATAAGTACAGAGGTTGCAGCCATTAGAGCAAGCTCTATACCCTCACTCAGCCAATATAAAAAAGTGAGAGTGGCCAAAAATAAAGTAACCGAGACAAACCAGGGAATGATTCTATCTGCAGTGCATTGGATGGGTGCTTTAGTCGACTGAGCCTCATCAACCAGGTGAATAATTTTTCCTAGTGCCGTATTTTTGAGTGTTCCTGTCACCTCAACTGTTAACACACCTTCTTTATTGGTTGTGCCTGCTGAAACCTTATCACCAATAAATTTGGCCACCGGTACAAACTCACCCGTCAACATTGACTCATCAACAATACTGTCACCTTTGATGATCATCCCATCAACAGGAATTTTTTCACCGGCTTTAACCAGAACCTGATCATTTTTTTGCAATGCTCTGACCGGAACAATCTTTGTTTTATCCCCCATAATCAGGGTCGATATTTTAGGTTGTAAATCCAGTAAACGCTGTGTGGACTGGACAGCCAGTCTTTTTGACATAGCTTCCAGATAACGTCCGGTTAATATAACAAAGATAAAATTAACCACTGTATCAAAATAGACATGCGCAATTTCAGATCCGCTGATAACGACATAACAGGAATACAGATACGTCACAATCGCACCAATTGCGATGGGGAGGTCCATCGTCAGGTGCCGATTTATCAGGCCGGTAAACGCACCTCGGTAGAAAGGATATCCAGAATAAAGCAGTGTCGGTGTTGCGAGCCCAAGACTAATCCAGTAAAACAGATCTTTAAACTTACCTTCATCTGCCCCTGTATACAAAGCAATTGAAATCCACATCAGATTCATTGCAGCAAAACCAGCAAAAGAAAGTCGAAACAGCAGTGCTCGATTTTGTTTTTTTATTTGTCCTTCAGCCGCTTCAGGATCATAGGGTACGGAGGCATACCCGATTTGTCCAAGGATCTGCATAACTCTGGACAATTTTATTTCACGATTATCCCACTTTAAATGCAGTTTTTTAGCACTGAGATTGACGTTGGCTTTGATAATACCATCCTCAATCTCTAATCGACGTTCAATCAGCCAGAGACAGGCGGCACAATGAATGCCCTCAACCAGCAGATGGATTTCCCGTATATCACCCAGTTCATTGACAAACTCCCGCTGCACATCATCTAAATCATAGATATCCAGTTCAGAATCAATCTCTGGCGGTGGCTCTAAGGTCTCACCCTCAAGGGTTCTGCGATAAAAGCCATCCATTCCCGCACCGTAGATGGTCTCACAGACTGTTTTGCAGCCATAGCAGCAGAAATGCATTTCCTGATCATTAATGGTGGCAGAGATATCTTCATCTGATGGGAGCGGCAGATGGCAGTGGTCACACTCACTGGGATGGGAGTTATTTCCTGGCACAGCAGATTGGTTTGAATCGTTCACTGTCGTTATTTTTTCAAAGGGGGGTTAAGGGGAAGTTAAATTGTTGATTCGCAAGCTTCTCCGTCCGCCTTCTGAAAGAGAGGGAGGAGGCTATATCCAGAACCAACAGATGGCTATTAATTCGACAGCTAATCTTTAATAAAGATGCTTTGTGCATAATTTACTTCAATACCATCAATATTAATGCTGGCTAATATATCCCATTTCCCTTTTGCTGAAAAAGTCATGCTTGCCTGATAGGTGCCTTTTTTTGCTGTCCCATCCTGAACAAACAACATCATAGGTACGTTAAAATCTTTTTCTGCATTGGAGGGACGATAGGCAAAAAGAGTGACTTTGTCAGGCGTTGCAGGTACACCGGCACTATCAGTAAATGAGATTCTTATTATTGTGGCCTGATTCAGAAAAATATCTTCAATATGAAACTGCGTTTTCCATTTTTCATTGTTTTCTAATTTTTTTTGAATATTTTCTTCGTAATCCTGGCCACGCTCATAGAAGTCATCAACGACTAATCCGGGGAAGCCGCTATTTGCCTGAATTACCATGAAAATAGTACCCGCCATGGCGGCAAGAACCAGGAATAACCAGCCTAATAATAATGGGCTTTTATACCATGAGTTACTGTTCGAATTTACATTTACTTCTGACACAAATTTAACCTATTTAAAATATTAACTTGAGATATTACAATTAAAAGAAACAATTCCCTCTATCCCCTTCCAGAAAAAGAGGAAGTTATGGTCAGGTTTGTTGCTAGCGCTTAGGTCCTATAAAGACACTCTCACGATTACTCGTATACTCATTTCCTTCAGAATCCTGACCTTTAATCGTAAAAACAATCGGCTGAGATTTCTCTGTCAGATTTTTTTTAGGGACTTTCACAAAAATAGTCACAGGAGTCACTGTACCGTGTGTTGCCACGAGTTCTTTCTCAGCACCTAACAATTGCAAGCCTTTAAACTCGCTTTTATCCACTGAAATTAGCACATTCATATCTGCATTCATTTTATTTAGAACCTTTAGAGTGTAACGGTTCTGAATCGTACCATCAGACTGTAGCACAAATAATGGCTGTCTGGCATGAAGCACTTTCAATTCCAAAGACTCCATACCACTTAGGCCTAGGGTCACACCTATCACTGAAACCAATAGAATAGCACAATAGACCCAGACTCTTGGACGTTTAAGCAAGGGCAGCTCTTCCTTACCCATAATACCATCCCAGGATGCAAATTTAATCAGACCTGTTGGCTTATTAATTTTTTCCATAACGGCATCACAGGCATCAAGACACAAGCCGCACATAATACAACCTTCCTGCTGACCACCACGGATATCAACCCCAGTTGGACAGACAGCAACACATTGATTACAATCGACACAATCACCCTGACCTTCAGGGGCAGGCTTATTCTTTAAGATGCGTCCACGCTTCTCACCTCGTTTCACATCATAACTGGGGACAATAGTGGTATCATCAATCATAACTGCCTGAATACGTGCATAAGGACACAGCCAGAAACAAGTTTGTTCACGCAATATACCTGCTAGAAAGAAGGTACCAACAAGAAATAGTGAGACAGTAATATAAACAGTAGAAGCAGCATTAAGGGTAAAAAAGTCAACCCATAACTGATAGGCGTCAGTAAACCATGCTGTAAAACTCATACCTGTAAGAAATGCAATGAGTATCCACAGACTGTATTTTTTTATACGAACAATTATTTTTGCACTATTCCAGGGTGCTTTTTCCAACTTTCTTCGCTTTGCAGGACCACCTTCAAGCTTTTCTTCAATCCATGTAAAAACATCAGTCCAGACTGTCTGAAAACAAAAAAAACCACACCAGATTCGACCCGCTAAAGCCGTCACTACCGCAAGTAAAATTGCAAAAAATAGCAACACAAAAGAAAGCATCCACAAATCTTGCGGTAATAAAGTCAGATTAAAAATATGGAACTGGCGGTTAGGAATATCTAATAAAATAGCCTGGCGGTCACCTAAACGCAGGAAGGGGCCAATAAAGAAAACAATCCACAATAGATTAGAAGCCCACTTCAGATTCCTAAATTTTCCCCCCATACGTTTAGCATGGATTTTGACATCACCCACATTGATTGTGTGTTCATGGGCTTCTGCATAAAGTTCTTCAAGGGATTGCTCATGGATTTGTTTTTCAGACATAATTGATTCTTCACTGGTTGGTTTTAACGCTGAATCTATTCGTCATAACGAGTCCTTTGTTATGATTAGGCTATTGTAATAGTTTATTAAACATTATAGCTTAAATAAGCAAATAATAAGTAACTTATGTTACATAAAATCTGACCGGATTCATGCTCTTAAATAGTAGGATAATCTCATGATTTATCTAAGATTTATCAAAAAAAAAGAGAGGAATTATCCTCTCTCTTTTTTACCTGAACAAATCAAACTGACTTGTTCAGATTTAACGCTAAAAAGCAATTAATCTTCACTGTGATCGGTATTAATTTTCTTTATCCCCATTATCGCAAGATAAACAAAGATAATAATACAGATACCAACAGAAGCTATTGAACCCCATAATACAGCATCATTCATTTTGAACACCTCTATACTTGGTAAAACGATATTTTAGTGTTTTTACCTTAGTCTCTTATTGATTCATATCATAAGATACTAAGGTAAGCCTGGTAATTACTTACCACCACCAAATTTATAAACATAAACAGCCATTTTCTTAATATCAGCTTCTGACAGTTTATCTTTAAACGCAGGCATTTCAGCATTTCTGGTTTTCGCATCACCGGCAGCATTAACACCATGTGCAATCGTGCGCTTAGCACTAGCCAGTTGATCCGCTTCAGTAAAACGCCAGATACCATCGGTCAGGTTAGCA
>JADGEM010000134.1 GCA_016744375.1 Gammaproteobacteria bacterium | reverse complement strand
CATAAAAGGCACTCCCATCAATCTAATAGTAATACAAAGAGCGCGTAATTATACGCGCCCTTAATTTATCTGTCAAACATATTTTATTAATAAAATGTGAAAACAGCATTTATTTAACAATTACCTGATTTGAGGGCAATTGTATTAAAGTAAAAGCAAATGCCAGGGATATTTTAACCCTGACGTTGTTTATGACGACCATCTGAACAGATAACTCGAACAACGCCTTTACGCTTAACTATTTTGCAATTTCTGCATATTTTTTTTACTGAAGCACGAACTTTCATGTGACACCTCTAAATATAAAAACTCAAATCTTTTCTAAATGTAAGTTATTTTTTCTTAGAACTTTTTAAATTAGCTTTTTTCATTAAACCTTCATATTGATGAGACATGATATAAGTTTGAATTTGGGCCATAAAGTCCATAGTAACAACAACAATAATCAATAAAGAAGTACCACCAAAATAAAATGGTACATTCCAGTTAAGAATTAAAAATTCAGGTAGTAAACAAACACCTGTAATATACACCGCACCAATTAGAGTCAGTCGACTCATAATGGCATCAATAAACCGGGATGTATTTTCGCCCGGTCTGATTCCGGGAATAAATGCACCTGATTTTTTTAAATTATCAGCTGTTTCTCTTGGATTAAACATAATCGCGGTATAGAAGAAACAGAAGAAGAAAATTCCTAAAGCATAAAATAAAACATAAAGCGGCTGACCTGGTGAAATAGCATCAGCCATTGACTGCATCCAGCCCATACCTTCAGAGTTGGCAAACAGCTTACCCAGAGTTGCAGGGAATAAAATAATACTCGATGCAAAAATAGGTGGAATAACACCGGCCATGTTAACTTTCAAAGGTAAATGCGAAGACTGAGCAGCATACATCTTTTTACCTTGCTGTCGCTTCGCATAATTCACTGTAATTCGTCGCTGTGCTCGTTCAACAAAAACAACAAACGCAGTCACTGCAATAATGATTAAAATTAATAATAACAGTACACCTGATGATATAGTACCTTCACTCTGTAAAGAGAAGGTTCCACCTAATGCACTTGGCAGACCTGCAACAATACCAGCAAAGATAATCAGTGAAATTCCATTACCAATTCCGCGTTCAGTGATCTGCTCACCTAGCCACATCAGAAACATAGTGCCGGTCACCAATGTTGCAATAGTCGAAACACGAAAGATTAAACCAGGATCAACCACGACATTTGTTGCACCTGCAGTTTGGCTTTCTAATGTAATAGCCACACCCAATGCCTGAAATGTTGCCAGACAGACAGTTCCTATACGTGTGTATTGTGTAATTTTTCTTTTTCCTGCCTGACCTTCTTTACTCAGTTGTTCAAGAGTTGGAATAACCTTAGTCATTAACTGAATAATAATCGACGCAGAAATGTAGGGCATGATTCCCAAAGCAAAGACTGAGAGTCTTTCCAGTGCACCACCTGAAAACATATTAAACATGCCCAGAATGGAATCACGTTGCTGATCAAACAAAGCAGCCAGTGCGGCTGGATTGATGCCAGGAACAGGAATATAAGTTCCTATACGAAAAACTAATAATGCACCAAGAACAAAAAGGAGGCGATTTTTTAACTCTGAGAGTTTACCGCCTCCTAGTGAACTGGCCAATTGAGCTGCTGATGCTGCCACAAATCGTCCCTTTTTTTACTAGATACTTTTAACTAAAGCGCTTTACTAGAGAAAGTATTTACCTGAAAGGCACTTTACTACTCTTCAATTTTACCACCAGCAGCTTCGATTGCTGCTCGGGCGCCTTTAGTGACTGAAATTCCTTTCAGAGTGACAGCCTTAGTGATTTCACCTGAAGCGAAAACCTTAACACGTTTGATGTTTTTAGTGATTAAGTTTGCTTTTTTCAGAGCATCCAGATCAACAACATCATCAAAGCGATTCAGCTCATGCAAACGGACTTCATCAGTAATGATACCAACACGTGATGAGAAGCCAACTTTTGGTAAACGCTTTTGCAGTGGCATTTGACCACCCTCAAAACCAACCATGACTGTTCCACCGGAACGTGATTTCTGACCTTTGTGACCACGGCCACAGGTCTTGCCAGAACCTGAACCAATACCACGACCGACACGTTTCCCAGTTTTGTTAGAACCCTGGGCAGGTTTTAGTGAATTAAGATACATTATCTTAGTCCTCAATTTTTAGTAAATATGAAACCGCATTGATCATACCACGGTTTTCCGGGGTATCGATAACATCAACAGTATGGTTTATTCTTCTAAGGCCAAGACCGGCAACACAGGCTTTATGTGCTTTCAGTCGACCATTAATACTCTTTATTTGAGTCACTTTAATTGTCTTTGACATAATTTATACCCGTTTAACCAGTAATTTCTTCAACAGATTTACCACGCTTTGCAGCAATAAAATCAGGCGAACGCATTTCAGACAGACCTTTAATTGTAGCGCGAACCACATTAATTGGATTCTGTGTGCCAATACATTTTGCTAATACATTACGAATACCAACAGCTTCAAATACAGCACGCATTGCACCACCAGCAATAATACCTGTACCTTCAGAAGCTGGCTTCATATAAACTCGAGCTGCACCCTCAACACCATACAAACCATATTGTAAGGTGCCATCTTTAACAGGAACTTTTACGATATTACGGCGTGCGTTTTCCATTGCCTTTTGAATCGCTGCAGGAACTTCTTTCGCTTTACCGCGACCAAAGCCAACACGACCATTACCATCACCAACGACAGTTAGAGCTGCGAATCCGAAGACACGACCACCTTTAACTACTTTAGCAACACGATTCACATTGATCAGTTTTTCAATCAAGTCATCTGTTTGTTTTTCTTTTGCTTGGTTTTTTCCAGCCATGATATTACCCTTAAAATTCCAGACCATTTTCACGAGCTGCATCAGCCAGTGACTTGACACG
>JADGEM010000133.1 GCA_016744375.1 Gammaproteobacteria bacterium | reverse complement strand
TACTTCCGCCATACATTTTGTAATAGCAGCTGTTAAGGTTGTTTTACCGTGGTCAACGTGGCCAATTGTACCAACGTTGACATGTGGTTTTGTACGTTCAAACTTTTCTTTAGACATTATTTTTTCCTGACTAAAATTTAAATTTAATTGACAACTTACTTGTTGCAGCATCCGTCGTCACATTCATTACACAAATTGTTTCATTCAAAGAGTATTAACTCATCTTTGAACGTAGTACTTTTATAAAGGTCATTTCACTGACTAATGATTAATAACCCTGCTTCTTTCTGATAGCCTCCACTACATTGTTTGGTGCTTCAGAGTATTTATCAAATTCCATTGAATAAGTTGCCCGGCCCTGAGTTGCTGAACGCAGGGCGGTTGCATAACCAAACATTTCAGATAATGGTACATCGGCTCGAATAACTTTACCGGATGGGCCATCTTCCATTCCTTCAAGGATGCCGCGGCGACGATTTAAATCCCCCATAACATCCCCCATATAGTCTTCAGGTGTTACCACCTCAACTTTCATCATAGGCTCCAATAATACTGGTGAGGCGTTTTTTGCACCATCACGCAAAGCATATGAGCCTGCAATTTTAAATGCCATTTCATTCGAATCAACATCATGATAAGAACCATCATAGAGTGTTGCTTTGATGTCAACTAACTGGAACCCAGCTACAACACCATTGAGCATCTGATCCTGGATACCTTTATCAACCGCATTAATATATTCTTTTGGCACTGCTCCGCCAATCACTTCGTTAACAAATTCGTAGCCTTCATTAGGCTCCAATCTTAACCAGACATGACCATATTGACCACGACCACCAGTTTGGCGGACGAATTTACCTTCGACTTCAACAGTTTTGCGTATAGTCTCACGATAAGAAACCTGCGGCGCACCAACATTGGCTTCCACACTGAACTCACGCTTCATCCTATCGACAATAATATCAAGATGAAGTTCACCCATGCCTGATATAATAGTTTGTCCTGTTTCCTGATCAGTATGCACTTTAAATGAAGGGTCTTCATGCGCCAGCTTACCCAGAGCAATTCCCATTTTTTCCTGATCAGCCTGCGTCCTGGGCTCTACAGCCACTGAAATGACCGGAGCTGGAAAATCCATCCGCTCGAGGGTAATAATATCCTTCTGTGCACAAAGTGTGTCACCCGTGGTGACATCTTTAAGCCCCACTGCGGCTGCAATATCTCCAGCACGAACTTCTTTAATTTCTTCACGGGAATTTGAATGCATTTGCAGAATTCGGCCAATGCGCTCCTTCTTCCCTTTCACGGAGTTATAGAGCATGTCTCCGGTTTTCAAAACCCCGGAGTAAACCCGAAAGAAAGTCAAGGTCCCAACAAAAGGATCCGTGGCTATTTTAAATGCTAATGCTGCAAAAGGCTCATCATCGGACGCTTCACGATGTGCTTCGGTTTCATCTTTATCATCCAGAACACCGGTAATTGCTTTTACTTCTACCGGTGATGGAAGGTAATTAACAATGCCGTCAAGCATTGCCTGAACACCAATATTCTTAAATGCACTGCCACAACAAACAGGAACAATTTCTGTAGTCAGGCAACGTTCTCGGATACCCTGATGTATTTCTTCTTCAGACAAGACACCCGTTTCCAGGTATTTGTCCATTAATACTTCATTTGCCTCTGCGGCGGCTTCCAAAAGGTTTTCACGCCATTCTTCACACAGCGCTATCATATCAGCAGGTATTTCTTTTGCCTGATAATTAAGACCCATGTTCTCTTTTTCCCAGTAAATAGCCTGCATCCGAGCCAGGTCGACAATACCTTGAAAATTTTCTTCTGCACCGATAGGCAATTGCAGAGGAACAGGTATGGCACCGAGACGTGTTTTTATTTGTCCAACAACACGTAAAAAATCAGCCCCGGAACGATCCATTTTATTAACGAATGCAATCCTGGGTACTTCATAGCGATTTGCCTGGCGCCATACAGTTTCAGATTGTGGTTCTACACCACCGACAGCACAAAAAACTGCTACAGCACCATCGAGTACACGCAATGAACGCTCAACTTCAATAGTGAAATCAACATGTCCAGGCGTATCAATAATATTGATGCGATGTTGCTCAAACTGCTTGTCCATACCTTTCCAGAAACAGGTAGTTGCTGCTGAAGTAATGGTAATACCCCGCTCCTGTTCCTGCTCCATCCAGTCCATTGTCGCAGCACCATCGTGCACTTCGCCAATTTTATGTGACACACCGGTATAGTACAGAACTCGTTCTGTTGTTGTGGTTTTACCCGCATCAATGTGAGCCATAATGCCAACATTGCGATAACGAATAATAGGTGTTTTACGTGCCACTTACTAAAAAACCTCTATGGATTTATCTGTACCTGAATGGTTTAAATTTTCGCCTGTAGGCACTAACAAAGGATAGTACCTCAGGACTTTTTATAGCTCACCTCTACCAACGGTAGTGTGCAAATGCCTTGTTTGCTTCTGCCATACGGTGCGTATCTTCACGCTTCTTAACTGCAGAACCTTTATTTTCAAGTGCATCCATCATTTCGCCCGCTAATCTGCGACCCATTGATTTTTCACCACGTTTTCTGGAAGCATCCACTAACCAACGCATGCCTAATGTGGCTTGACGTTCGGTACGCACTTCAACTGGCACCTGGTAGGTTGCACCACCAACACGACGGGATTTTACTTCCACAGTTGGTCTGATGTTTTCAATGACTTTGTTAAACAGTTCAACAGGTTCGCCTTTGGTTTTCTCAACAACGATATCAAGAGCACCATAAACTATTTTTTCTGCAACGGATTTTTTTCCGCTGAACATAATAATGTTGATGAATTTAGCAAGACTTTTATCCCCAAATTTGGGATCAGGTAGAATTTCGCGTTTTACTGCGGCTCTTCTCCTAGACATAGGTAATTACCTTCTATTTATATTCTAAGATACTTACAGG
>JADGEM010000132.1 GCA_016744375.1 Gammaproteobacteria bacterium | reverse complement strand
CAGGTCTTGCATTTTATTCAGCCGTTTATTTCAGTTTTTCTTCCTGTTTTTTTAATAGTATCAATCACTTGGAATAAACGGATGGACACTAACTATAATGAAACCCAATTAGATTTAACACCTGTAGAATTTAGACTTCTGACTTTCTTACATAATATGCCAGGAAAAGTTTTTTCTCGTGAGCAGCTCATGAATGCTTTATATGAAGATCAACGTATTGTGACCGACCGTACTATAGACAGCCATATTAGAAATCTTAGAAAAAAATTAAATCATGCGGGCTGTACAGATGACATAATTCATTCCATCTATGGTATCGGCTATAAGTATGAATTATAAGGATATAAACAAATACTAACAACTTGCATTAATAATAAACTCCATTTTCTCTTCACATTTTATTCATACTCACTGCTTATTTGAAGCGTAAACTTTTTACTGAGATAAAAAATAAATTTGAATAAAGGAAAAAATAATGATTATTCCAATAAAGAAATCAATCATGCTGTTTTATAGTGTGATGGTGCTAGGTACTATGGGATTTGTTAATAATTATGCCTATGCTGATCATAGGCCAGGGCCAACCAGACATAGCCCTGTTCATCACCAACCTCACTTTCCTGGCCCAAGTACCTATTATAAAAGAAGAGGCCCCTCAAAACCTTATACTAGACATCGTGGATATGGACACTATCTTCATGATGATGCCTATCCATGGATAGCATTCACTGCAATTACCCTAAAAGTACTTGATAATGCCAATGAGGAGCAAAAAAGAGCTCATGAGTCTGCTCAAGTTAAAGCCGCAACAGCACCTGTTGGTGAAAAAATTAGCTGGAATGCTAATGGAGTAACTGGTTCTGTCACTACTGTACGGGATGGTACGAGTACATCAGGACGCTATTGTCGGGAATTTCAGCATCAAGTCAATATAGCAGGCAAGAGCCAACAGGCATATGGAGTAGCATGTAGGCAACCAGATGGTTCTTGGGAAGTAATAACGACAAACTAAAACTATTAGTCAAAATAAATTCAATCTGAAAATAGTTTAAAACAGAATAATATTCATAATTTAAATTATTTTCAGAAGTTTTGGATTATTATTCTATACTAGTCTAATGTGATCAGTGTTATCTGGATTCAGTAAAAGGCTTCCAGTGTTACTTCTTTTTGCAAGGTACCGTTTTGTGCTGTTCTTTACAAGGTATGATATCACTATGCCCTAATTCTTCTTTCATATGTGTCATTTTATCAGAATCATTAAAAAGGCTGAGTGTTTGGTCTGCATCATTATGCTGGACACTTTCATAGCTCATATGATTCGGATGAGCATAAGCGAATGAAATGGTAAAGAACGTGAGTAGTATGGAAATTTTAATCATTTTTAAATCCTTATAACTAGCCAGACAATTTAAGTTTTCAGATTATTACATAAAAATTTTTTTTCTGCATGTCGGATAGTCATTTTATAATAAGCTTTTTGGCTTTGCTGTTTAAAAGACTTATAATCAAGTCAAATTTCCCGGGAGCCCATACTAAGTGAACCAAATGACGATTTTAGAATCCCCCCGCCCTTGCGCAATACTTGAAGGATGGCAAGCTTCATTAGAATTAGTTTTTACAGCCAAAAATAACAAAACAGTATTGAGTCGAAATCACCATTTTGGCCCCTTAATGGTGCAAAAGCCATTTTATCCAGAATCACCAAAAGTGTGTCATATATACCTGTTACACCCTCCAGGCGGGGTTGTTCATGGTGACCAGCTCAAAATTAATGCTAATATTGAAGCTTCAGCTCACGCACTGATTACCACTCCAGCTGCTGGAAAATTTTATCGTTCAGCAGGTCAGGTTGCTTCGCTGACCCAAATACTGCAGGTAGAAGATTCTGCATTTCTGGAATGGCTGCCTCAGGAAACTTTATTATTTAATGAAAGTAAAGTTCATTTAAAAACTCTCATTAAATTATCCCAAAAGGCCCGTTTTATTGGTTGGGAAATGCTCTGTCTGGGACGTAAGGCAAGTGCTGAACCCTACACTTCCGGACAATGCAGACAGCACTTTGAGTTATGGCGTGAAGACAAACCTTTATTTATAGAGCGCTGTCAGATTGAGGGGCAAGCCTCTATGTTAAAGGAAAAATGGGGCATGGATCACTTCCCTTTAACCGCAACTCTTATTGCGACACACTGCACTAAAGCACAGCTCAAGGCCGTTCAGGACTTATTTGCACAAGCCTCTTTTACAAAAGACAGCATCAAGGGTCATATTAGTGTCACCCTTAAAGATGATCTATTGATTTGCCGTTTTCTGGGAGAACAGGCAGAGCAAGCCCGGCATTGTTTTATTGAAGTTTGGAAATTAATTCGACCTGCAATTATGCAGCAAGAGGCTCATATTCCAAGAATATGGAATACTTAACCCTTATCTGATCCTGTTTCTTACGGCAAACCATCAAGACTAGGTTATTTACCGTATAGATTAAATCTCATTTTTAAAATATTATCTTTGACTGACTCATCAGAGTGAAGAAGAGACAAACCATCTCAAAAAAGTGGAGAATCGTATGCAGCTTACCCCAAGAGAAAAAGACAAATTGCTGATCTTTACCGCAGGTCTGCTGGCAGAACGGCGCAAAGAGCGAGGCTTAAAACTGAATCATCCTGAAGCTATTGCCTTTATTTCAGCGGCAATTATGGAAGGAGCCCGTGATGGCAAAACAGTTGCCGAGCTGATGTCTTATGGTGCAACCTTACTCTCTGTTGATGATGTCATGGATGGCATTGCTGACATGATACACGATGTTCAGGTAGAGGCTACTTTTCCTGATGGTACAAAATTAGTAACAGTTCATAACCCTATAACTTAATACCAACTTTGCTCAAACATTCTACTATAAAAGTTTACTAAGACCTGCACAGGAGAACATCATGATACCAGGTGAATATTTTATTGACGAAGGTGATATTGAACTCAATATCGGGATGAAAACAGTC
>JADGEM010000022.1 GCA_016744375.1 Gammaproteobacteria bacterium | reverse complement strand
CATATTCTAAGGTCATATTTCCACACTTAATTACGAATTTAACATAGAATAAATTATATTGTATTTGCATGATTTCTACAAGGTTTTACGAATACCCCTAATAATAATGGCAATAATTTTCAAAAATTTAATGATGCAGCATGGGGTTATTTTTATAAAAAAATTCCTCAATGGAATCTGGGTATTTTTGTTGTCCTGAAACAGAATGAACTTTATGCACGATTGAATGACTACATTGAAGTTGTCGTGAAGGGCTTTTTGATTATTTTATTAGTTGCGCTTTTGACTGGTTTTATCTTTTCAAACTATCTGGTTAAACGGATTAAAAAAACTTTAGATAAAATTCAGGCAATTAAAAATGGAGACATGAATGTTTGGGAAGAAATAATTAAAGGTGATGATGAAATAACTGAGCTACAGCATGGTTTGAATCACATGGGAGAAATTATTTCACAAAAGATGTTCAGGCAGGCTAAAGCAGAACTCAATGCCATACAGAGTAAAAGAGAGGTACAAGAGAAACACGCTTTGCTTGATGCCTTTACTCAGGCTATGCCTGAGCTGGCTTTTGTTTTGGATGAAGATGGGCAGTATATAGAAATATTTGGCAATAATGATCAATTACTCTATCAGGAGAGAGGGCGCTTAATCGGTAAGAAAATAACAGAAAAACTCCCTGAAGATGTTTCAGAAGTAATTATGAGAGTAATCACTCAGACTCTGGTAGATAATGAATCAAAAGTAATTGATTATGAATTAAATATAAATGATGAAAAAAAGTATTTTCAGGGACATACTGCAGTCTTTGACTTTGACTATGATCATAAAAAAAATCATGGCAAAGGGATGGTTATTTTTATTGCCCATGATATGACTGAACAGGTTATGGCAAAAAAAGAAGCTTATCATTTATCCCTGTTTGACCCACTAACCGGCTTATCAAATCGGCGCTTATTAATGGAACGTCTGGATCAGGAAATATCCCGTTGTACACGTACTAATGAGCAGGGGGCGCTGTTGTTTATTGATTTAGATGATTTTAAGACAATTAATGACAGCCGAGGGCATCGTACAGGTGATTTGTTACTTAAAGAAGTTGCCAGGCGACTGAGTCGTTTGAGTAGGAAAGAGGATTTAGTCAGTCGTCTTGGTGGTGATGAATTTGTTATTCTCTTAACTGAGCTGGGTGATAATATTGTTTCAGCATCCAGACGAGCACAGATTGTTGCCCAGAAAACATTGGACTTATTACAGGAGCATTATCAATTAGAATGTGAAAAACATCAGATCAGCTGCAGCATTGGTATTGTCATGTTTCCGGAAAAAGGACGTGATAGTCATGACTTGATCAAGTATGCTGATATTGCAATGTATCAGGCTAAAGATGAAGGTAAAAATACAATTAAGTTATTTGCTCCTCACATGCAGAAACTGCTTGAAAATCGCTTGCAGATACAAAATGATCTGCGTGTTGCCATTAAAGAGAAAAAACTAACTATTCACCTGCAACCTCAATTTAATGACAAAGGAGCCATTATATCAGCTGAAGCGCTGGTTCGCTGGAAGCACCCTGAGAAAGGCTTTATTTCACCAGCTGAGTTTATTCCTATAGCTGAAGAATCTGGTCTTGTTCATGCATTAGGTAAAGCGGTTATGGAAATGGTTTTGGGGGATTTAAAAAAAATATTACAGCTAAACCTGTCAGATTCATTTAAACGTATTGCTATCAATGTCAGCCCCTGGCAATTTTCTCGCAAGGATTATCTGGATGAAGTTGAATATTTGCTGGAAAAATATCAGGTCGATGCAAAACATATTGAATTGGAGATTACAGAACAAACGTTAGTAGGAAATTTTTCTTCTTTTTCTGAAAAAATGAAAAAAATGCAGAATATGGGAATTCATTTTTCAATTGATGATTTTGGCACAGGATACTCATCACTCGCTTATTTAAAATCATTACCGGTTAACATGTTAAAAATTGATCAAACCTTTATTCGTGATGTGACAAAAGATAAAAATGATGATGCAATTGTAGAAACGATTATTGTTATGGCAAGATCACTCGATCTGGAAGTTATTGCTGAAGGGGTTGAAACTGTTGAACAGCTGAATTTCTTACTGGCTCATAACTGTTATCTTTTTCAGGGATATTATTTTTCAAAGCCTGTTGATTTTAATGAATTCGTTGAATTATTAAAGAAAAATACCATGATTAAAAAAACTCGTCCAAATGGAGTGATTAATTAATGCGTAATTTATTGCTTTCTATCTTATTTTTTAGCTGTTTTGGGCTGGTTCTTCCTGCGTTTGCCAGCCTGAATTTGACTGATCAGGAAAAAGCATATATTAAAGAAAAAAAGCAAATTACGATGTGTGTTGATCCAGACTGGATGCCTTTTGAAAAAATTGAAAATGGTCAGCACATTGGTATGACTGCTGATTACATCGCAATTATGGCGAAGGAAATAGGTCTTCCGGTTGTTCTTATTCCAAGTGCTTCATGGACTGAGTCTATTGAATTTGCTAAAGCCAGAAAATGTGATATTTATTCTTTGGCAATGGTCACTGAAGAACGAAAGCAATACATGAATTTTACTAAGCCTTACTTATCAATTCCCGTTGTGGTCGCCACTAAAACAGACAAGTTTTTTATTGCGGAACTCTCTGCAATAAAAGATAAAAAACTGGGTGTTGTCCGGGATTATGCTATTGGTGAAATTATTAGAAAAAAATACCCTGAAATGGATATTATTGATGTGGATTCATTGCATCAAGGGTTAGAAATGGTTAATCAGGGAGAGCTATACGGATTTATAGGAACTCTGGTTACAATAGGTTATGAATTTCAGAGAAATTATGTTGGCGAACTTAAAATTATTGGTAAGTTTGATAAAAAATGGGAGCTAGGAATAGCGACACGAAAGGATGAACCTTTGCTCTATACTATTTTTGAAAAAGCAGTTGCATCCATATCAGAAAAACAAAAACAACAAGTTTTAAATCAATGGCTGGCTATTCGTTATGAAAAAGTTATTGACTATTCTCGTTTGTGGAAATGGATAATTGGCATTGCAATTGTTCTAATATTTTTGTTCTATCGTAATTTTTTATTAAATAAATATAATAAAAAATTAGAACAAATTTCTATTACAGACAAGTTGACTCAAATTTATAATCGCGTAAAACTGGATGAGTTTTTAGAACAGCAAGAAGCTTTATATCAGCGATATCAGCAGAAATATAGTATTATCATGATTGATATTGATTATTTTAAGCGAGTCAATGATCAATTTGGCCATCAGGCGGGTGACAAAGTACTGATTGAGTTTTCCAAAATTCTAAAAACTAATATTCGTACTACCGATATATTAGGTCGTTGGGGTGGGGAGGAATTTATGATTATTTCTCCTAAAATAGATACAGATAAAGTCTTTCTACTGGCTGAAAAATTAAGGCAGGCTATTCAGTTATATTCATTTTCTTCAGTCGGTTCTATAACCGCCAGTTTTGGTATTTCAGAAAGAAACCAGGAGCTGAACAGTACATTAGATGAATTAGTCTCTCAGTCTGATCAGGCACTTTATGAGGCCAAGGCAAGTGGTCGAAATCGTGTTAATAAATTTACATCGCATCCCTGATCGCTTTTAAAACTTTGATTGATTCTGTTGCATGGGGCAGAATGTAGACCAGCTTGCCGTCTTTTCCCACAATATAGGTTTCAGATGTGTGATCAACACTGTACATTAGTGCTGAGTTTGAATAGGGTACTTTTTCATAATAAGCACCATATTGTGCGACAACAGGATCCAGATCATCAGGTGCAGCACTGAGCCCAATCATTGCCTCATCAAAATATTTAACATATTCTTCCAGTTTTTCCAGAGTATCCCGCCCTGGATCAACACTGATAAAAATACTCTGAAATTGTTTCTTTTCTTCCGGATTGAGTTGAGCAATAGCACTGGATAGAAAACTCAGGTTAGTTGGACAGACATCTGGACATTGTGTATAACCAAAATAGATAGCGACGACTTTACCGCGAAAATCAGATAAGTTAACCCAGCCTTTTTTCCCAATCAAAGAAAAATCGCCACCCCGATCGTTTATTTCAATTTTATCCTGAGTTGTCAGCGTTTTCTCCAGATCTAATTTTTTTTCATCTCCTGAAACAAATGTGGGTAGAAAACAAAGTACCATTAAACATGTAAAAAAACTATTTACTTTCATTTTGATTCTCTTTGTTTGAACTGTTGATGGGAGCCTGCTCATTGGTTTCATCGAAGGAATCAGATAAACCATATTGTTTTATTAATCGGCGCAGTCTTGGGCGGGAAATACCAAGTATATCGCATGTTTTCCCCTTATGGCCATTGGTTGCTTTGAGGACACGGTTAATGTGAATTTTTTCAATATCCTGCAAACTTAAGTAGCTTAAATCATCAGATTCCTTCAGCTCTTTTCTATGGGGTGGAATATTATGCAGTATTTTGTCTGGTAACAGATCTGCAGTAATAATATCTCTTGGAGACATGGCGACTGATTTTGTCAGTATATTTTCCAATTCTCGAATGTTACCAGGCCAGTTGTAATCACACAGAGCCTGCATCACATCAACTGAAACCCGAGTCACATTACGGTTCATTTCTTTATTGGCACGTCCAAGCAGTGATTGAACCAAATCAAAGATGTCTTCCTTACGTTCCCTTAGTGGCGGTACATGGATATTAACGACCTGCAGACGATAAAATAAATCTTCACGAAAATTGCCATTTTTAACCTGTTTGGTGAAATCAATATTGGTAGCAGCAATCACTCGGGCATTGGTCATTTGAGTCGCTTTTCCTCCGACAGGAATGAACTCCTTTTCCTGTAGTACCCGCAGAAGTTTGGCCTGCATGCTGAGTGATAATTCTCCGACTTCATCGAGAAAAATAGTGCCGTCATTTGCTAATGTGAATTTACCCATTTGTTTACTGACAGCTCCAGTAAATGCGCCTTTCTCATGGCCGAACATATCTGATTCAAGCAGGGTTTCTACCAGTGCTGCACAGTTAATCGCTATAAATGGCCCGGAGGCACGCTCACTGGATAAATGAATGGCTCGAGCCACCAGTTCTTTTCCTGTCCCGCTCTCACCAGTAATTAATACACTCGCAGGACTTTGCGCAACACGGCCAATGGTTTTAAATATTTCTCTCATTGCCGGGCTGCTGCCCACCATAGTGTTCAGTGCTGAGTCTGATAATGATTGTGAAGTGATCTGAATATCATCATCCGAACCATAGTGTGAGACCAGTGCTTTACTTACAGCGTTATCAAGTTCTGTTAGGTCTATGGGTTTATGAATGTAATCATCTGCACCTTCTTTCATTGCTTCAATGGTGCTGTTCATATCGTGAAATGCAGTAATCATAATAATTCGAGAATTTTTAAAGGCCGATTTTATATCCGGTAGTCCTTCCAGCCCACTACGGCCAGGCATGCGGATGTCAAGGATGATTACCTCGGGTGTAATTGTACTGCTATAATCGAGTCCCTCATCAACTGAATGTGCTATTGAGACATCATGTCCCTGGGTGCGAAAATGCATTTGCAGCATTCGGCAACTGGCTTTGTCATCATCAATAATTAATATTGTGCTCATGTCTATTATGTCTTTTTATACTTTATTATATATTGGATATAGGTAATACGACGCTCATTGTTGTACCTTGAGATACTTCAGAGCTGACTCTGATATGACCATTATGCTGTTCAATAATACGCTTAACAATGGCCAGTCCTAAACCGGTTCCTTTTGCTCTGGTTGTAAAAAATGGTTCAAATAATTTTTTCTGTGTTTCTTCATCAATTCCAACACCATTGTCTGCAATCTGTATTTCGAGCATGGGCCCTAAATCAGTAATGTTAATAAAAACTGAAATCGAAATAACAGGAGAGCTGTCTATTTTGCTGCTAAATGCCTGGATAGCATTAATAATCAAGTTGGAAAAAACCTGGCGAATTTTTGTTTTATCTACATGAATAGTCGGCAGACCTGTTTGAAAGTCAGTGTTAATGGTGACTTTATTTTTTTCAACATCATTCTGGACACCAATCAGTGCACTCTCCAATAATTTTTCAATTGACAACCATTCCATATTAAGTTGGTCAGGACGTGAAAAACTCAATAGATCACTGAGAATGCATTCCATATACTGAACTTGTTCAAGCCCTATTTCAATAAGCTCTTTACCATCATCACCAATTGGTTTATCGCTGACGTTATGCAGGATCTGCATGCCCATTTTTATTGATGAGAGTGGATTTCTAAGATCATGGGCAATCATATTGGCCATTTTTCCCACACCTGCGAGTAGTTCATTTTTGGCAATTTCTTTGTTTCGTAACTCAACTTCATCTTCAAGTTGTTTCTTTTCTGTAATATCTTCTTTGACTGCAAGGAAGTTAGTGATATTACCCTCTGTATCTTTAATGGCAGAAATACGAGCGGACTCCCAATAGAGCTCACCATTTTTTTTCTTGTTGTGAAATTCTCCAATCCATTCATTGCCACTTTTTAAAGCCTGCCAGAGGTTATTATAATCATTTTTGAGTGTTTCACCAGACTGTAGTATTTTTGGATTTTTTCCTAAAACTTCTTCTTTTTTATAACCGGTTACTTCAGTAAATTTTGGGTTGGTATAAACAATATTTCCAGACGTATCTGTAATTAAAACAGTATTTGGGCTTTGTTCGATGGCCTGGCTGGCTTTTCTTAACTCATTTTCAGTGTATTTTTTTTCTGTAATATCCGTGCCGATGAAGGTAATACTGATGGGTGATTTTAGGCTGTCATAGGAGAACGTACTGTTCCATTCGAGTAAACGTTTGCTGCCATCTTTTATGGTGACTTCACCTTCACCATGATGCTCTATAATATTTGTTTGAAATGCCTGCAAAAAATTGTTTCTGCGAGCTGCTCGTTCATCTTTGTCAACAAAAAAGTTAAACCAGTCACTATTAATTATTTCAGTCGTTGAATAACCAGACAGGTGAATAAATGAATGGTTACAAAAAATAATCCTGCCTTTTTTGTCCAGGGTGATAGCAATAAGCTCCATTGATTCTAGAATGTTTCTGAAACTTCGTTCATATTCACCCTGGGCTTCAGATTTTTGATTAAAAATCTGCAGTCGAGCTAGTAAAAAAGCCCCGATGGCAATCAGTAAAAAAATTATACCGTAAAATAAAGCATTGCGCTGAAAAAACTCTGCACTGGACTGGTTTAATAAGCTCGGTGGTGCAAAGGCAATTATTTTCCAATAGCCTTTTTTCTGAGTTAGTGAAGGTTTATCAACGGATTGTTTTTCTTTTGTGATGTGAGGATTATAACTACCAACAGAATTAAAAAAAATGGTCGCATAAGTTAATAAGCTCTGATCAATATATTCTTGAGTTATTCGTTGATTGCTATTTATTATTTTCCATATGTCTGGATGTTCACTGGCAAAAGTTTGTGAGTTAGAGAACATAAAACCCCATTCATTTTTGGATTGGGGGTGTATCAGCCAGTAACCGGATTCATTTATCAGCATAATATGATCAGCGATGTTTGCTGTGGCACGTCTGAATTCATTAATCAATTTTTTGCCATCAAAATTTAAGATTAAAACACCGGTTCTGCGTCCATAGGTACTATAAACCGGGGTGCCAATACGAATGGTGGGTTTGTAGGGAGTTTCTATTTTATGGTTCTCAACATTGAGATCAAAGGGAGACCAGTAGATATCATCTTTTTCTAATGCCAGTGTATTTGCGACATAATAGCGGCTGTCTTTTGTCTGCAACTCTTCTTCTGGAACGACCACAGGCTGACCATTTTGATAATTAATACGGACAATTTCTTTGCCGTTAAGGTTAAGGTAGCGTATCTGATCGTATATTTTTCGATTTTTAATAAAACTTAAAAAATCCTGCTCAAGGAGTTTTTTAGCTCTGGGTGTATTAATAAAACCATTTCGTAATTGATTGTGTTCCTGTAAGTATTTTATGTCAGAAATAATATCCTGCAAGACATTATTAACCGTTAATTGCGCCAGACGTACATTGAGCAAATCGGTTTTTTCTAGTGTTTTAAGGTTGGCTTTGATATGAAAGGAATAATGTAAACTGATGCCAATAATTAATACTAGAGAGACAGGGACCAGAAATAATAGAAAATGCCAGATAAATGACTGGGATTTACCTGGAAAAAAATGAGCAACCAGAGCGGAGGGGTGGCCCTTTGAATAGCTCATCTCATACACCGCTGACTGAGTTCCCTGCGAACCCGGTGGAGGTAATTTTCAATGGATTCATTAGACTGTTGAGGCACAAGATAGATGAGTTTAGCCGCTATAATATAAGGGCGGCGTGTTTCTCTTGTATGTCCGGCGGGATGGGGCTTAGTAATAATTTCTTCCAGATGATGCAGTGCTAGCTCAGGATCTTCACAAAATCTCGGCAAGGTGACCGATGTGCTGTACCACTTAATTGCCTGAGAAATAAACAGCATAATCAAAAATATAAAAAAAACAAACCGAAAGGGCTTAAAATTGGAAGGTTGAAATAGTTCAGTTTCTTTGGCTTTGAGATCATTCATTTTTATCAGGCCGGTGTTTGAATAAATGAATGGTTGATATTAACGATCTGAGAGGGGATATGTCGTATAGCCAATTGCTCAATAATTTGTGAGGCCGCTTTTTTTGATGAGACAATACGATCTCTTATAGAAACGCCGCCAATATAATTAGCCTCCAAATGCAGACCCGGATGGGCACACAGTTCTTTATTTATAGCCTTAATTTTTTCAGGGTACTGAGCATGATAAAGTGGTAATGCTTTTTGATGTTTATCGATACGAGCCATAATGGGGTCTGCATGAATCCCTAACAGGGGACTGATATCCTTAAGAACCCGAGCAATGCTTTCCTGTTCAGAAAAGTTAATGGCTGAGGGTTGCCGTATGCCGCCAATATAACTGGATAATAAGATACAATGCTCCGGTGCCCGGTTAGAAAAGATAGAACTCATCCATAAATTACCATTAATGGTCATTTTAGCTGCATTTTTTTCTTGTCTTGGCACAAGAAAACCTGCACTGTCCAGGGGATGACTGACTGCAGATTGTTCCAAACCTATATGGACGACAGACAAAGGGGCATATTCAATGTTCTCAAGTAGTTCAGAGAGTGACTGACTGACAGGCTTTAATAATTGTGCAGCAGCAGCAGCAGGGCTGGATATGACGACATGACGTGCTTTACATTGGATTTCACCCTCAGGTCCTGCTGCCTGGACTTCCCAGTGGTGCGGCCCGTGTTGAATTATTTTATTGACATGAATGTTTCCCCGGAAGCACAGTTTAGGATCGCTGGCCAGTTGCTGAGGCAGAGCTTCCATACCCTCATTAAAAGAAAAGCTTTCAGGATTTCTCGCCGTACGCTTGCCAGTGATTTTATGTGCAAAGATGCCGGCGGTAATACTGCCGAATTTGTTTTCCAGTGCAGTGAGTCGTGGAATAACATGTTGGGCGCTGGCCAGGTCAGGATCGGATGCCAGAGTGCCTGCAATAAAAGGCTCCATTGCTTTTTCCAGGAATTCTTGACCAAAACGACGAGTAATAAATTCAGTAACGCTTTCATTGGCTATTTTTGCTTTGCCGACAAAAGGCTCCATCAGTAAACGAAATTTACCCTGTGTGCTCCACATTGAGGAGAAAAATAGTCGGGCAATGGTCATTGGCAGCGGTTGAAGTGTTCCTTTATTGATTAAGTAACGATTATTTTCTGCCTTTAATAAGCGTTTTGCTTTGTATTGTTCAAGTCCACTTTGTGAAAAAAACTGATCAACCTCTGATTTGAAATTCATAATCATAGAAGCCGCCTGTTCTGTGCGAAAGCCATTTTCAGTATGGGTTTTAATTTTACCACCCGGTCGGGTGGATTTTTCCCAGACCTGCACCTGTAGACCGCTTTGAGCCAGCCACCAGGCAGTACTTAGACCGGAAATACCACCGCCGATAATCAGTACATCCAGGTCATGAGTGTCAGGTATTAATTTTTCTTCATCAGGAGGCATCATTATTCGTGATCGCTTTCTATTGATGAGCGAAGGAATGCCGGTTTTTTAAACGGCATATTTTGTCCAAATCGTTTGCTGGCAAGATTAGACAAGTGTTCAGCCTTAACAGTATCTTCACCAAGTTCTAACACATAGGCCTCGGCACGTTTTTTTATCATATTTTGCAGGAAGCCTGGAATTCTGGATAATCTTTGACTGGCTTCATCATTCCAATGAATAAAATGCTCAGAGTTTTCATTAAAAGGCTCAATAATTGCTTTTCCATCAGGCACATAGGCACAATAGGGATCGGAGTCCATTAAATTACCACCCATGGCAACCGGGCGTGCGCGACAGCCTCCGCAGAGTTTTTGGTATTCACATTCACCGCAGGCACCGTTTAAGCTGGGGTTTCTTAATAATTGGAAATCAGGGGCATCATCCCAGATGGAGAGAAAACTTTGTTCTCGAATATTGCCGGATGGGGTATCAATATAAGGACAGGCAGTTACATCACCATTTGGAGCCACTCGACAATAATGAGACCCTGCAATACAACCATCACCATCAAAGCCGCTCACGCGGGTAATCGGGGATTCAGGATTTAACTGATGAGCTATGCGCTTGAAATGAGGCGCACAGCGGGGTCGAATGATCATATCAGGATAATCAATTTGTGCCTTAATAATTTCTGTTAAAGTCCGTTCATATTGGTCGGGGCTGATATCAGAGCTTGATTCTGCGCGCCCGGTACAAATAAGAAAGAACAGGTTTAAAACACGGGCTCCATTTTTATGAGAAAACTGGATGATATCGTTTAATTCAGTGTAGTTATTTCGTGTGACAGTAAAGTGAATCTGGAAAGAAAGTTCTTGTTTACGACAGTGCTGGATGCCCTTAAATGTTTTTTCCCAGCTGCCATCCAGCCCCCTGAATTTATCATGCTGTGCCTGGTTTAAAGAATCAACACTGATGCCAATCCCCAGAGCTCCAGCAGCTTTTAAGGCAGATACTCTGCGTGAGGTCAATAATGTGCCGTTGCTGCCAACGACCATAGACAAGCCCAAAGCCGCACCATGTTTTACCATATCTTCAAGATCGGTACGTGCCAGAGGCTCGCCACCGGTTAATACTACCATGGTTTTATTGCCACGGGTGGCAACTTCATCCAGGATAGACGTTACTTCTTTGAGGCTGAGTTCATTAGCCTGACCATTTTTTAAAGTATCAGCATCCAGATAACAGTGCTCACAAGCAAGATTGCATCGTTTGGTAATGTTTATTGCCAGCAGATAGAGATCATTCTGAGAGCTCTTTTGTTGTAGTTGGAATAATTTATTCATAACTATCTTTCTAACTTTATTGACCTAAGAATGATTTCTGGGATCGCTTGGATCAAGATGAAACTGACCTTCATCAGCCCATTGTTTTTTGGCTTTTTCTGCTGTTTTAAGATCAACTTGAGGGAGGTTTTCTCGTTTTGCATAGGCTTCAATTTCCCTGGCTAGCATACCCTGGACCATCGGTGGTGCTTTTGAAATAGAGTCTTGAGCATCTTTATCCCATGGCAATGTTTTACCTATTTTTTTTGAAGCATCTTTTGAACCGGAGTTAAAAATACTTAGAATTTGCTCCAGAAAATCTAAACTGATGGATTCAATACTCTGTTGTTGTGCAATGGCATTGGTTGCTTTTCGAGTCATGTCACGACTGGTGCCTTCCGGTATTTGTTTCAGACGTTCAAGAGCTTCCTTTTCCCAGGGATAATCAATTGTATCGCTTTGAGCTGTCATGCTGCTCATATCGCCCATAGAAGCAAAAGGGCATTTAGAGGATTTTTTCTCTTCCTTTTGCTTTTTAACGGTAGGATTAATAACAAAAGGTAAAATATGATCGGTTTCAACGACGCTTGATTTTTCAGTGAGTGCACGTTTTTCAGCACGCATTTTGGTATTATGCCGGAGTGTTGTGTCACTGACTTGTTGTAACATTTCATCGGCTTCAGCTGACCATTGCATATTAAATGCACCGGCAGGTGGTGTTTTAGTTTTCCTGACATTTTTTGCTTCAGTAGCGGCATCAACCAGATTGTCCAGATTTTTCATTCCTGCAGGACACATATTCTTAGTGGCTTCTTCAACGATGCTGGCTGTGATTACAGTATGGCCCTCACCCTGGGCATAACGTAAAATTGCGGCGCGAGCCATGTTTTGCACAAAGGGTGGAATATGAGTCATAGCCTCTTCAGCTTGTGTTGACCAGGTTGTGGTAGATTCTGCCACCATCTCAACACGAGGCGTAAATTCACGTTGAGTCAGTAATACAGCGCAGGATGAATTTCGTAGCAAGTTTTCACTATTGCCGCCGATATCAAGTTCATCATCACAGTGGATACCTATTTTTCCAATAATGAGTAAACTGGAATCGATTTCTTCTACAAACTGTTCAATGGCATGATGAGGTTTTCCGGTGAGCAGATGAGTTTCAATCGTTACCCCGTTTTCTTTAAGCAAATATTCTTCTGCTAACTGTTCAGCCACTTCAAGGTGGCTTTGATATATTTTCGCCAGGCCATCATCAATGATTTCTTCATGCAATTGTTCCTGCTCTTTAAAGCGAAATACTTTACCAGCTTCGTCGCTTAGAACGCCAGCAATGCGATTAAAGGCAACATAGTGGTAATAAGGGTCAAAGGCTGAAATAACCTGCAATGGCACCTGCCACTTTTTGGCTAAATTAAATGCCGTTACCAGTGCGGCATAGGATTGTTTCGAGCCATCAATTGCGGCGACAATCGGACCGTCTTTGATACTTCGCTCCGGTTGTTTAATGACCAGAGTATCAATTTTGCTTCGGCGGACTACTCGTTCACAGACAGTACCAATGGTACTGCCCTGAATAGCTCCCAGTCCTAATGAACCCATGACTAACAGGTCATACTTGCCGTTATGAGCTTCATCAATGAGTGTTTTATAATTTTTTCCTTCAAGCGAACGCCCTTTAAAGACAAGTTCTGCTTTATTACAGGCTTTTTCTGCCTGAATCAGATAAGAGTCTGTAATAATTGACAGCCCCTTAGTAATCAATGAGTCATGGATGTCTCTTTGACGTTCCAGTTCATCTTCTTCTTTAAACTGTTCAGGCAAGCCGCCTTCCATTTGTTTAAAGCGCAGATCATGCATTTTTGCGGCATAAACATGAGAGGCTGTGATCACTGACTGATAAAGTGTGCCTAACTCAATCGCATCATCTGTCGCACGATTTGAGTGATCAGATGAATCAACTGCCATCAGGATTGAGCGGTAAGCTGTCTCTAATTGCGGCGTATTTTCTTCATTTTCAGGGATTTCCAATGAAGCAGTATTACTATGCGGCATTTCGTCAGTTCTCATTAGGTGTGTTATTGGCACTGTTTTTTTATGTATAAAGCAACCAAAAAATAAAGATGGTTGTTATAACAATAATATTGATCACACCACCGGATAAAATGACGTAATCAGAAATTGTTAAGTTGAATTTATTATTTAAATATTTAAACATTATTTAAGTCTTGATTATCACACTTGTTGCATAAATATTAATTGCCGGGAGTACGGGCGTCATGCCCGTACTGAAAGTGTCTTTGAAGTGGACAGGACGCCTGTCCTCCCGGCAAGTGTTAGTAAAGCAAGCTTCTGCAGGCCAATAGCTTTTCTATTTGCCTTTAAAAGTAAAATCAACCGTTGCTGCACCACCGGCAGTGACAGTTGCTTTACCTTTTTTCTCGCCTAGAGTGCCATGCCATGCTTTAACTTTGTATTTACCAGCAGGGATATCATTGATAGTGTAAGTACCGTCATCAGCAACAACTGCGTAGTACGGGTTTTTGGCTACAAAAACAAAACCATGCATAAAATCATGAGCATCGCATTCAAGTTTCATACCGGCACCACGCTTTAATTTGACTTTTTTCTTTGTGGTAGCACCTTGTTTAGGTTGACTGACATTCATTACTGTCTTTTTGGCACGCCCCATAATTTCATAAGTATGAATATTATGCAGGACTGGATCAGAGTTGGTTGCTTCAAAAATAGAATCATTGGTCATAACACTCATGAACGGCAAAAATTCACAGCCTTTTTGATCAATTTTTGCTTCGATTTTTTCGAATTTTTTTCCAGATTTTACTTTATCCAGATAAACGACTACATTTTTTAAAGCACCATCTTTAACATCAACATAATCAATGACCCGATTTGCTGTACCGCAAGTATCAGTATCTTTGGCAACTTTATAGGTTTGAGGAGCTGCATCCTTGCCGGTAAAATTAATCTTACCGGAGATAGAACCTCCGTCTGTGACATCAACAACTTTATAGCCTGCCATGGCCGGCATGCTGAGCGCTGCTGCTGTTACTAATGCAATTGATGCAATTGTTTTTTTCATTTTAATCTTCCTACTGTTCGTTATTAAAAAATATTTAAGCCGCTTCCTTCTGAATTTCTTCAGGACTGACAACCACCTCCAGCATTTCCATCACATAGCGTCGATAGGAGCTGTCGGCAACGGTATCCAGACGTGTTAAAAGTAATTCAGTACTTTTTTCGGTATCCAGTTTTTTTAATAATCTGGAGATATGTCTGGCTGACTGACCTTCATCCGTGAGGGCGACATCAATAAATTGTTCAATGGCTTCAGTTTGCTGCAAGTCGGCTAAAGCTTCAATTGCAGCCATAGAAACACTGTAGTTTTTATGATTTAGACAGTCAAATAATGCTTTAATAATCTGCTCATCATTGACTTCATCTAAATTCATATGTTCAGCCTGCTGCTGTGCTGTTAATCCGGCCTTGTTGTTGAGAATATAAACCAGTCCATGCAGTGAATGCAGTTGCACAAGGTACTCTTCATCGGATAAATAGTCTAATAAGTGAGGTAATGCAGCTCGGTTGCCTGAATGGGCTATGGCATGGATGCAGGCTATTCTCATATCACTATCCTTGCTGTCTAATAGAGTCACCAGCTTGCCGAAGCTATTGCTCAGACCTGGAATGAGGGGATTCCTTAAGCTGATGTCTGATAGTGATTCAGCCGCCTCCTGACGCAAATTTTCATCGTCATCATTAAGGCATTCAGCAAGTGCTTTGATAACAACTTCATCATATTTTGTCTGGGTGTTGTCGCTGAGTAGTCGTGCACAGATATAGCGTGCATCAGCAAAGGTATCTACTTTGCGTCGAATCATTTTTTTACCTTTGGTAAAATTTTTACGCATTATGTCAACAAACTCATCCATATTATCATCCAGAATTTCTGAAATAAAAGGTCCGCTTTCTTTATCGTGTGCCTGTTCTGCTTCGGTGGCAGGCACAACAGCCTGAGAGCTTTCAACATTATCCATAGCGATCGCTTCTAAGGTGGACATTGCTGAATTAATAGTCTGATCTTCATTAGCCTCGATCAAGTGAGCACTATCGTTTATATCTTTATCTTCGAATTGATGAATAATGCTTTCTTGTATATTAGCGCTTTCTCCATTAACTGAAGATGAACAGGCAGCACTTTCAGCGCAAGTATTACAATTGGATTCAGTGGGGGTTTCTCCCGTGCTGCAGATTTCATCCTCTGTCTCTTTGAGGTCAAACTGTTCGCCTTTAAGGGTTGCTAACAGGATGGCAATAGGGGGCAATTCATCACTTTCTGGTTCTGATTCATTCGCTGAGTTTGACAATATGAGTAATGCCTGTAATGCAGAGGAACGAACTGTCTGCTCATCATTGTGCACCAGTGAGCGTAAATTTAATAAAGCATTTTGTCTTTCTTCGGCATCATTTATGGTGTTAACTGTGTGTCCCAGGGCCAGAATGGCTTCTTTTCGTACCCATGCAGAGTGTTCCTCAGATAAAGCAAGCTTGAATAAGAGCGCTGTATTCTCTGGATTCCCGGTGATGGTGCTTAATTGAGCGGCCTGAGTCAGTACGTTGTCATTGTCAGATTTCAGACATTGGAGGATTAATTGCTGATTTTCATCAGAAAGTGCTTCAATAACCGGACTGATTTTCTGTTGTTCCAAAAAGAATGCTAAGACGGCGGTTTGCAGCGTGGCATCCTGCTCGCTTAACATTTCTGCGATTTGATTAAAATCAAAGGCTTGATTGGTTTGCAATTTGGATTCCAGATTTTGAAGTACTTTTAATGCGGTGCGTTTTACATTGGCAGCTGGATCGCGCAAACTTAAAAATATGGCTTTAATGTAGGCCGTTGCTTGTCGTTGGCCTAAGGCTAAAAGAACATTCTCTCGGGTGTTGGCTGATTTGCTGACAAGTCCACGGCCCAGAGCCTTTAATGTTGCATCTGTTGTTGAAAAACCCAGTGCGGTGGCTGTACGTCTTTGCTGAACTTCAGTGCTTCCATCTGTGCCATTGAGTCGATTAATCAAGTATTCATCGGCCTGGGTATCTTCCAGCCTGGCAATAGCCTTAAGAATAATGGCTTCAATATCCTGGCTAAATTCATCTTCCAGTATATTTTTTAACACCGGAAATGCTTTTTTTACTTTCATCTCACCTAAAATTACTATGGCTTTTTCCTGGAGATCCCACCAGCTATCCCAGTCTTCATTTTGATCAAAGTGCATCTCTTCCGGACGCTCTTCTGCCAGCTTTAATAGAGTATCAATGGCTTCTTTGCTTTGGTAATGAGCCAGGGATTCAGTAACGGCCAGTTTTACATCGCTGTCCGGATCTTTTTCCAGAGATTCAAGTAAAACGGGTAATGCAGAAAGTTCCTTAATTTTCCCCAATGCACTGATGGCATCAATGCAGACATCGACATCTTCATCTTTTATTCGTTCCAGCAATGCTTTTGTGGCTTCCTTGATTTTTAGATTGCCTAAAGTCTTTGCGGCATAGCATCTATCAACTTCATTACCGTTTTCAAGGTAGTTTAGTAAGCTAGTGGTTACTTTGCTGGTCATTGTCTGCACGATTACGTACTCCGGGTATGTAGGAACTGGTTTGTTATAGAAAATATATTCAGCAAATATCATACCAATATGTGACAGTTTTAAATTATAAAAATGGGTTCTCTAATAAACACATTCAAAACAATAGGATGGAACGTATTGAAGCATTTTATTTTTAATGATGTATAAATTTTAACCAAGTGAACAATTCGTTCAACCTGATTTGCTTGAACAAATCTTCTTAGTTTTATACAGGGTTTGAACGATTCATTCAATTCTGATCTTCATAGTTTTCTTAATAGCCGTTTGCTAGTGAATGATAACAAATGGAAAGTGCATGTAAGATATTGATTAAAATGCCATTATAAGAATTTAAATAACCATTGCTTTTATGTTGGTATATTTGTTGCTTATTTATGGGGATGATAAAAGTTTATTGCGTTGTTATTTTACAAATTAAGGAGTGCAGGGTTTGAGTACTGATAATAATCCAAACACCGGTGATGATATGAATAGTGATATTGAACCATCACTTCATGATGATGCAACCTGGGGCCCATGGTTGTTTCGCCTGTCTATGGCGGGGACACTTTTGTTTATGTGGTGGCTGGTGATTTATGATCACGGCGTACTTGCTCATCATTAATATCTGGAGAGAAATATGAAACAGTTAAAAAACTGGGTGTTGTCTTTTGTTATTGCATTTGCCGTATTTTATCTTATGGACCATGCAATGATGTCGATGCAGGGACTGCCGCTTAATATTGATATGACGCCCGCTCAATAAATAATTGTAAAAAATTGGAACATTCTATGTCACCCCATAAAAAATTAATGACTGATAATTCAGGTGCTGTTTCAGGTACTTTTTCAGATTTTACGACACGCAGTCATTCAGCTAAGCCTGCCACGGCATCTGCAGTGCTTTTGCATCGTTCAATGCAAGTGCTGTTTGTCGTAATCATCATGCTCAGTGCATTGATGCTGATCCCGGATCTTGCCTGGTCATCGGATGCGGTGTCTGAAGTTGCTGCTGAAATAGCAGATGAAGTGGGGCAGAATAAACCCACTCTAAAACCTGCTCCTACAATGGGGCCGGGAGATTATCGTCAGATTGGTTCCATGAGCAGTCGTTCATTTGTCTGGGTGATTGCTCAACTGCACTTGTTTTTAGCTGCATTTGTTCTTGCCGTTCCTTTGTTTGTCACAGTGATTGAGTGGATTGGTGTTAAGACCGGTGACCAGCGTTATGATGATATGGCTCATGAATTCATGAAAGTATCCATGACGGCTTACTCATTAACCGCTCTGTTTGGAGGCACTTTAGCTTTCTCATTATTTTTGCTATATCCCACTTTTATGGGATATATGATGGAAGTATTCGGCAACCAGGTCATGGTGTATGCACTCTTATTCTTCCTCGAAAGCGGCGTATTGTATCTGTATTATTACAGCTGGTATGCACTGCGTTACGGCAATAAAAAATATGTTCACCTGACACTGGGTGTTCTGCTCAATGGTGTGGGAACCACACTTCTGTTTGTGGCAAATGCCTGGGCAACCTTCATGATGGCACCATCCGGTGTTGATGATGCAGGTGTGGTGACTGGTGGTATCTGGGATATTATCCGTGGACCTCTATGGAATCCATTAAACTTACATCGCTTTGTGGCCAATATTGCTTTTGGTGGTGCAATAGTCGGTGCTTATGCCGGTTATAAGATGTTAAGTGCCAGAACCATGGCACAGCGTGCTCATTATGACTGGATGGGTTATACCTCAAACTTTATTGCTGTACTGGCCTTTTTACCTTTACCTTTTGCCGGATATTGGCTGATGGCTGAAATCTATGCTTATTCCCAACAAATGGGCATTACTGCAATGGGAGGAATTCTGGCCTGGTTATTCATTGTACAGGCGGTGTTAATTGGTACGATTCTTCTGGCAGCAAACTATTATCTCTGGAATGGCATGTCTCGTTGTGATGGTTCACAACGTTACACCTGGTTGATTAAATATATTGCCGGCACCTTAGTGGTGAGCTTTTTAATCTGGGTAACACCTCATACGCTCATTTTATCGGCCAAAGAAATTGCCACATTGGGTGGTTCACATCATCCATTACTTGGGCCTTTGGGTATCATGCCGGCAAAAAACATTGCTGTGAACCTGATGTTGATGGGCACCTTCTTATCATTCCAGCTCTATCGTCGTTCAGATAAAGTAATTACCGTGCCATGGGCTGGTTTTGGTAATGCTTTGATGGTGGCAATTTATGTGGTTGCCATTGCGAATATTATTTTCCTCGGTGTTTACTACGGCTACTTTACGAATACGGTTTACAAAGTTGGTTCATCTGTTGCTCAGGTCATGTCTACTTTGATTGTGATTGTCTCTGGTGTAGTTATTGACTCCATGATGTTCAAAGGGGCTAAAACTTTACCGGTTAAATGGGGACAAATTTCTAATCGGGGTGTCTATGCTTTATTTGCGCTGCCGATTGCTTTCACCTGGTTAATGGCACTTATGGGATATGTACGTTCCTCCGTAAGGACACATTGGCATGTTTATACTGTGATGAAAGATAATTCTGTGGATAATTTTATTCCCAATATTGGTCATGCAGGTAATATGATGACAATTGCAACGATCAGTTTTCTTGCCATTGTTTTATTTATTTTCTGGGTCGCATCTCTGGGTGATACCAAACAGCCTAAACCTGAAAGATAGCTAATCCTGCGAAATAAGTGGAGCCGATAATGACAAATACAGCAACAACAAATAATCAAGCACATTCTGTGCGGGATGCTGATTTTATATCACCTCCGGGTAAAATCCCGGTGATAGCCAAAGTACTTTCATTTATGATTTTGGTGGTATTAGTATTTACAGGTATTGCCAACTTATTGCCGCAAGTGGAAGGACAGGCACCTAAGGATGTGAAAGTTGATTTAGGCGCTTTGACCATGGACAGTTATATTGCTATGGGTGAAGCTCTTTTTAAGGGTAAAGGCACCTGTACTCTGTGTCACAATAACCTTGGACGTGCCCCAGATATTCTGGTCTTAAATATGGAAGATACAGCTGCTGAACGACTCAGTTCAGATGATTATAAGGGGGAATCAAAAGATTCAGAAAGCTATTTTCTGGAGTCTATGATTGCTCCCAGTAAATATGTTGTGCCCGGTTATGGTAAAGAGGGTGATCCATCACCCATGCCGACCATTGACAAAGCACCTATTGGCTTAACTAAGATCGAAATGGGTGCCATCATTGCTTTTTTACAAGCAAAAGATGGTGGTGAACCGACGGTTGCACTGCCAACGGATGCTCCGGTTATCGAAGAAAAAAGTATCAACGCTGAACCGCCTAAACCCGCAGCAAATGCAGAAGAAGTGCTGACAAAAAATGGCTGTACTGCCTGTCATGCTGTCTTAGAAAGTCCTGCTACCCTTGGCCCTGATTTGAGAAATATCGGTGCACGTTCTTCCCGGGAAGAAATTCGAGAGAGTATTATTAATCCTGCTGCAGTGATTGCAGAAGGCTATCCACCGATTATGCCGGCTACTTTTGCTGACTCAATGATGGTGAAAGAACTTGAAATGCTGGTGGATTTTTTAGCGGCATCAAAGGGTGATGCTTCGCAGGCTGAAGACTCCTCGCCAGCCGAAGGCTCTCCACAAACTCAACCATCAAATGAAACTGAGAAAAAAGGCGAATAATTACAATGAAAGGTTTTAAATTTCCACCATTATTAATGGCTGTTCTCATCCTGGTGGCTGTCTTTGTTTTTTTTAAATATGGTGTGCCGCCATTGTTGCCGATGTCGCTTTTGATTCAATATATGATCATCTGTGTCATTGGTGTGTTGCTATATTTTTCTTTTGATGAAGAAACCTGGTCTCGATTTAAAACACCGATTACTGCCGTTACTCAGAAAGATAGCACTTGGCCTTTACGCTGGTTTTTTCTTCTGGCTATTCCCGCACTGATTGGTTATACCGTGCATATTATTGTCAAGCCCAGTTTTGATTCGCCGGTTGAGTTGCGCCAGGTTCATCCTGCACCACCATCCAAATTAAAGGTGTTTAATAAAACCTATGATTTGACTGATTTAGAAAACCCGGTCAGAGAAGAAGTGATTAGCAGTATGAAAGCGGGTGATGAGTCAAAGGCCTGGGATGTTTATAATACAGCCGTGACTGCAGGACGTGATATTTATTATCAAAACTGTTTCTTCTGTCATGGAGACTTGATGTATGGAGAAGGTGTCTTTGCTGATGGCTTTAATCCAAGGCCCATCAACTTTCAGGATGAAACCATTAACCAGTTACAGGAAGCATTTTTATTCTGGCGTATTACGACAGGTGGCCCTGGTTTGCCAAAAGAAGGTACACCATGGAAATCAGCAATGCCAGTCTGGCATGAGATGCTGGGTGAGCAGGATGTCTGGAATGTGATCACTTTTTTATATGACTATGTGGGCGAGGTTCCAAGAATCTGGGATCCGGAGACCTCTAAAATTGTTACCGGTATGAAAACCAAACTGGAAGACGAACGTGCCAAAATGAAAGGTAAAGAATTGTATGATCTGCGCTGTTCCGTTTGTCATGGAGAGCAGGGCGCTGGTGATGGTATTGCTGCCGATAGACTGTATCCAAGACCACGTGATTTTACTCTCGGCCTGTTTAAATATAAAACCTCACCTGGTACAGTGCCAGTTCGAGATGAAGATCTGTTTAATACCATTAAATTTGGTTTAACCGGCACCGGTATGCCAGGCTGGAAAAAGTTAATGACGGATGATCAGATTAAATCTTTAATTCCGGTTTTAAAACGCTTTGATATTTCAGCTACCTGGGCACCTGAAAATGCAGAAGATGAAGACTTTAATGACGATGGACAATACATTAAAAATGACTTTAATCAATTCACAGCAGTAGAACCAATTGATGGTCAGATTGCTTATACCGATGAATCGATTACAAAGGGTAAGCTTGCATTTGAACCTTGTCAGGAATGCCATGGTATTGAAGGACGAGGTAATATTCGCTCCGGAAAACGTCTGGCTGATGACTGGGGATTTCGTATATGGCCTCGTGATTTAAATAAACCCTGGGCATGGCGTACGAGCAATCGCACGACAGATAAAGATCCGCTCAAAGCGAGAGATGAAATTGTCAAAAATATTTATACTCGTCTATCAATCGGTATTCCAGGTACACCCATGCCGGCTCATCGGGCAGAAGGGGAAGGCAATGAAGATCCGATTAGTCTGGACGATCGCTGGCATATTGCAAATTATGTTTATTCACTGCGTGATTTGAATACTCCGCCTGGAAACGGCGTTATACAAGCAAAAAAACAGGAGGGTACTCTGCCGGATTCTCTTGATGATGAAGCATGGGCGATTGCACCAGTAACATCGATGCGTCTGGTACCTAATATTATTAAATCTGAACGTCTGTTTACGCCTAAAAACGATCTGATTAGTGTCAGAGCACTTTATAATGAGGATGAAATTGCTTTCTTACTTGAAGTGAATGACAGAACAGAGAGCCTTCCAGGTCATGAATATAGCATGAGTATTCAGGATGAAGAGTTAACACTTTATTCAGATGCAGTTGCGATGCAATTTCCACGAGAGGGCGCTTATACTTCAAGCCCAATGGTTGAAAAACCGCTCTATCGTCATGGTGACAGCAGTCATAACACCACGATGTGGTACTGGAATGCCGGCAGCCTGGAACCTAAGCAGGCTGCTGCAACAATGATTTTTAAAGGGACAGGTCCTGATAATAAGCTGGCACCCATGATGGATTACAAAGAAGTCTCGGCGCAAGGTAAATGGCAGGAAGGCCGCTGGCAAATCATTCTAAAGCGTAAACGTACTGGCACGGATGGTGAAATTAGTTTCACCGAAGGGGAATTTATCCCTGTTTCATTTGCCAACTGGGATGGCAGTAATGGTGAGTCCAAATCCAAACATACCTTGTCAACCTGGTATTGGTTATTATTACCACCTGAAAGTGATCCAATTAAACTTTACGTTATCCCAGCGGCATGGGCAATTATAGTCTTTATATTGGGCTTCCTTGTGGTGAGAGGGCAGAGAAAGAAATATAAAAATCTTTAGTGCTGAACTTTAAGAGCTTTTAGCGCTGAAAAAATAAGAGTGCTGTTAAATAGCATCATTTGAGTACAGGTAATAATTCTCTCCTCGCTTCTTCCGGATTATTACCTGACTTTTACGGGCCTTAATATTAAATACTGTTAACTTCTTCCTGATGCAGTATAAATGGTATTGAGGCTTTTTTTATGTCTGCTTTACGACCATAGCGGCACCCCAAGGGTACTTCTTCCAGGGCGTGATTTGCGGGATGTTTTAAAATCAAGAGAAAAAGAAGGGGGTGTTCGGACAAAGTGCTGAGTCTGCCGATTGCACGTGAGACTGGTTCGTCTAACTGGGGGCGCTGCAAGCCCGTCCATGGGTCGCTTGACAGAAAACGTCCGTGTTTTCTGACACCCCAGTTAGATGAACCAGTCTCGCGTACACTCTTCTACCTCAGTTGTCCTCACTGGTGCTGTCCAAAAGCAAAGAAAAAGCAAGAGCAAATGTGGCTCTGATTGTTGACATTAAAACGGGCAAGGGCAAATTCCTTTGATTCTCTTTCCGCTAATGGGGTGATCAAATTCAAGTTGACTGGCATGCAACATCAACCGTGGCGACAGGTGAAAAGCCTCATCACTGGCATATAAATCACAACCTAGAATTGGGTGGCCAATTTCACGACTATGTATGCGTAGTTGATGGGTGCGCCCAGTCAACGGTTTAAACAGTACTCTTGTTGCCAATGGCTTATCCAGGCGTTCAATTACTTGATAATAACTCACTGCTTCCTTGCCGTTAAGGTGACAGATTTTTTGCAAAGGAAACTCATTTTTCGCTATGGGAAACTCAATAATCCCTTCATCATTTTCAAGATGACCGTGGAGCAAAGCGGTATAATATTTTACCACTGAGCGGGTTTGAAATTGCTTAGTTAAATGAGCGTTTACTGATTTGTTCAATGCTACTAGCATAATACCTGAAGTACCAAAATCCAGGCGATGCACCATCGTTGCCGAGGGATAATCTTTAACCAATCGAAAATGAACCGAGTCTTTGTTTAACGGATGTTTACCCGAAAGGCTTAATAAAATACTCGGCTTATTAATCAATAATAGATGCTCATCTTGATAAATAATTTTAATTTTATCACCACAAAGAGGAACAATAAACGGATCTGCCTGCGGTTGCATTTAATCTTTTACCCGGAAGATCAATCTTTTTTCTCGATTGAAATCTCTAGTGTTTTACTATCACCTGCAAACCACTTTTGCACATACAAAGTACCGGCAATGGGTGCTTTCCCAGCTTCTGGCTGCTCTTTATAACGGACACTGTTTTTAGTTTCTTTTTCGTAGCTAAATTTAACTAATACCTTTGACATAGAGTCAGTTCTCTTCTCGTTGATGACGTATAAAAGTTCTGTATAAATAAGAGATCAGCGTTTTTATTTTAATAGTACTTTTACTATTCTTTAAGAGCGATGGATGCCATTTTCATAGTACTTTCAAATGATTCCGCACCCGCAATAAATAAAGAATTATGGCAAAACATGGCGTCATCAATACCTGTTATTTCTTTAAGATCATTGTCAGACAAACCAGCCCATTGTTTAGGCAGGGATTTTCTGTCTTCGAATGAACCTGGTTCAACAGGTACTGTTTGAATTCTCCATTGGCCAGTCTGAGATGGGTAAATCATATATAAAGCGTCTTCAGATAAGGCATGAACCGTTCTTTTCCAAGGGGTATATTTTTCTAATACAATCACTCTTGGATCTTCTGCATTATCAATAGCTTTAGCCACAATTTCTTTCGCACTAATGCCACCGTTAGCTGATGCAATGAATCGTGTTAAAACGCGCGAGGCAAAATCAACCGCTTCATCAAAACATGTATCAAAGTGACTATCTTCTTGCCAGGTCGGGTTAAACATTGAAATAGTTTGGCTAAGGCTAATACCTTGAGAAACACCTTCGATATGACCACAATCGATGGCATCAATCATTGATACCAGACCAGTATCAACAGCGTTTGCTACGTCTTGCTTACCCTGGCATATTTCTAAGCCATATTTCTGCCAAATTAAACCAAACGAGGAATAGGGAATACCATTTTCGCGCTCACCTGCACCACCACGTTGATGATGATCAAAACGGTCTGTACCTGAGTCATATTCACCGCCTACATCAATCACAATATCTGCCTTGGCGATAAGCTCTAAATCACGTGTACGAACAAGATTAAAAGAAGGGAATATACTTTTAAATGCAGCGATACTGAAAACATCATCTGCATGAAAATTACCGTTGTGAGTTACTATAGTTTTATCATTCATTTATTTTGTGTCATGTTAAAAAGGGATAATAAGGTGTTGCTAGTTAAACTTTAATATTTTGGAAATATTTAATAAGAAAAAATATTATGGCGGATTATATACGAAGACAGCTAACAAAAACAGCTGATTTTTAACAACTAAAATATTAAGAAATTCAACAGTTTATCTGGCGGAATGACTGATTAGCAAAACTAGTCCGTAGTCTATTTGTAATTTCTTACACGACAAATGACCAACATCCTACAAATATATTATGCTATGGCTTCTTTTTTCTGGATTTTTTATCACTAATTTCACTAATTTCACTATTTTCAAATTATGGCTGTATTCAATCACTTTTACAAAACAAGCTAAGAGATAATGTATGATAAGCGGTATTTTTTTGTGACAGAGGCATGTGATTGTTATGAGCTTATGCCTATATTTAAAAATGGCTGTTGAGGTGTTTTTCATATGCTGTTTCAATCCAGCTAGTCTCTCCTGCAATCACATTATCAGCATGAAATGTGGGAATTTGATTGCGTATGCTGAGGTAGTTACAAGTCATTATTAGAGGTTGCAGAACATCATCAATATGAGGCGCATTTTTTAAGACAACCCCCTTACCCAAGTCACTACTTTTCAAGTTCGATGAAGTGACTATCATAAAGTTATCTGCTGGAACTTGTCCTCCCTCCCCATACTCATCCGTAATAATAAATGTCTTCTCATAAAGAAGTACTTCATCAAGCCATTTCACCATAGGGGCTGGCATATTAAACCACATGATAGGTGTGATAAAGATAATGCTTTCAGCCCATAGAAGCTTTGCTACTTCTCTATCTACATTCCACGTATCTTTTGTTACATCAGATATTTTTACTTTATGCTCGTTTTTTGTAAGATTTTTTTCAGTCAAATAAGCAAGAAAGCTATTCAATTGTCCTTTGGCATCAAAAATGGAATATCCAGCTGTTATAATTAAAATATTCATTGCATGTCTCCTCTTTGTATAAGTAGCTTCTAACTAAATATGCACTAAAATACTCTCTAAGTGACGGCGTGACTTGGGTAGTACATTATTGTAATCATCTTGATGATGACAACCGATAGCGAATGTCACATCGCATTGGTAACCAGCCAAGGCTGAGAGTTAATAGAAGGTGCAGACAATCTCATAGCCTCAAAAAGTACGTTGAGCTCATCTTCAGAGTTTGTTTCACTGAGATGTATTAGAGGTTTGTCATCTGACGATAATCATACACCAGAAAAAGGAAAAGGCGGGCGATTGCCATTCTTTAACTTCAGTACCTGTTCAAAAAACTGAATCATTCCATTAAGATTGCTGGTGTGAATCAATACATGATTTATCTCAATATTCATATCCACTCCCCCGTTTAGTTTGCTCCGTTTGTAATTATAATAATACTTGCAATTAATTATAACAATTGCTTAAATACTAAAAACATTATTCAGAAATACTGAAGAATATGAATAAAATTGATAGTATGGCGATTTTTGTCCGAGTGGTGAAAGCAGGGGGGTTGGCTGCTGCAGGTCGACAGGTCAAGCTGTCTCCCGCAACAATCACAGCACGTATCAATGCTTTAGAGCAGCATTACAACACTCGCCTTTTGAACCGCACGACACGCAAAATTTCGTTAACCGCGGCAGGCCAACGTTTTTATGATGGCTGTGTGCGTGTACTGGCAGAAGTAGAAGGTATTGAATCACTTTTACAAAATGAAAAAGAAGTCTTATCAGGCCATCTTCGTATTACTGCAACATCTGATTTTGGCCGTCAGTATGTTGCACCAGCATTATCTGAGTTTGTCCATCTACATGCAGGAATAATCCCTTATTTACACCTCTCTGATGGTGTTATGAATCTGGTCGAGTATGGATTTGACCTCGGTGTTCGATTTGGAAATTTGCCTGACAGTAATTTAGTTATTCGTCACCTTGCCGATAATCATCGAGTCTTGGTCGCCTCGCCTGAATATCTTGAACAACATGGTATGCCAGAACAACCAATAGATTTAGAACATCATTTTTGTCTGGTGATGGAACGCCTTGGCGAGCCATTAAATGAATGGCGATTTTATTCTGGTGAGGGTCACCAGAGCATTAAAGTTAGGCAGGCTTTTATTAGTAACGATGGTGCAATTATCCGTCAATGGGCTTTGTCTGGAGCAGGCATCGCTTATAAATCGATTTGGGATGTGAAAAACGATCTTGCAACAGGTAAACTGATCTCTCTGTTGGATAACTTTGTTGTTGGTTTTCAGGAGAGTGATAATAAAAATACAGGACTACAACTAATCTATCCAAGCCGGCGATATATGCCTGGGCATGTTGCAGAGTTTATTGATTTTTTCAAAGCACGCTTGTCTAAAGTTAAGTAGAAGAAGGCATGAAGAAATGTTGGTAGTATGAATTTGAAAATATAGTTCTATAATTTTTTGATAGTTTTCTGGTTCTATGATTGATTCATGCTCACTTTAAACGTTAGTTTTAAATAGTTCTGAATTAACGCAATGGGGCGAGTGCAATAATTGAGCATCTAAATTCCCGTTATGAATTGGTAAACAGTTACATCTTTAAAATGAGTCAATTCCCGTTTTCTGTCAAGCAACCCATGGACGGGCTCGAAGCGTCTCCAGTTAGATGAATCAGTCTCGAGTGCAACCGATAGACTCAGCACTTCGTTCGAACGCCCCCTTCTTTTGATTTTCGAGCAACCAATAAATTACGCCCTGGAAGAAGCGCCCTTGGAGTGCCACTATGGTCATTAAACTGCCAGTATATTTTTCATATTGATAAATCATTTTTAATTCCAGCTTAGTAGATCATAAAGCCATCATAAGTCTGATCCCATTTAAATGGTATTAGTTAATGGCTGTCCATAACTGATCTGGGAAAAAGTGAATGCACAATGGCAGATGTTCTGCCTGGTTCACAATATAGAAAAGCTAAGACGTAGCATCCACTGAGGTCGAAATATAGGCCATAAGGCTTTTATTGGCACTTCTTTCATATTTTATTGCTTGAAGTACACTTAGTCCTACAAATTATCACTATCCCTTGGTATTTTTCATCATAAGATTTGAAACTGATTTTGATATCAGTTACTGTGGATTGATCAGTAAAAATTAAAAAAGGGGGTAATTATACACCCGTTAAGCATACAAACTATGGAGTTATCTATGAGCAAGGAAAAGCTGGATGTTTCTGAAGGGTACATCCATAAAATCTCTGAGATTAAAAATTATATAAATTCACACTACAGAAATCTAAATTTATATGCTGTTTGGCTCTTCGTTGCCACCCTCGGATCATGGAGTGTAGGAAATGTATATATCCAGCTGCTATCTATGGGGGTTATTTTTTTCCTCTTCTTCTCTCAGGTATTTGAAAATCGCGGGGATCGTCGCCCATTTAAAAAAATGTTCAACGAGCTGGAGAAAGAAATCCAAGAAAGCGCTCTCACTGGCGATGCGGAAAAAGCTAGGTACCACGAAATATCTGAGGCAAAAATTCAGCTACTGGGTTTTAAATCCGCACTCTTTTTTACGCCAAGATTTATAGTATGTTACTCATTTTGGGGGCTTTCTTTTCTTTACTTTTCCCTAAAAATGGCTAACTAAATAAATGCTTAACAAGGCCAAGCAGCAACGTGCACTGAACCTCGCTACGCTCGGCCTCTGTTGGCGGGGTTATGTTTAAGAAAGCCAAAATGGAAATTACGTTACTAAGACATGGAAAACCAGTAGAGACTTCATTAAACAAGTTAAATGCATCAGAATTTTATTATTGGATTCAAGGTTATAATGATTCTTCCTTGTCAGAATCATCTAAACCAACAGAAGCGGCATTTAATTATGCCCGACGGTGTAATGCTATCATATGTAGTGAGTTACCGAGATCAATTGATTCAGCAAAGATATTAGATAAAGAAAAAATTATTTTGTCGGATTCAATTTTTAATGAAGCTGGATTACCATCTGCAAATTGGCAAAAATTGAAACTATCACCCAAAATATGGACCGTCTTATTTAGGGTTCTTTGGTTATTTGGCTTTTCAAGAAATTCAGAATCATTTAAAGAAGCAAAAAAAAGAGCAAAGGAAGCTGTCAATAAGCTTAAACAAATAGCTTATAATCATGAAAAAATTTTGTTTGTTGGTCATGGTGTTTACAACAGAATTTTAGCTAATGAACTGAGAAAAACCGGCTGGTCAGGACCAAAGGATCCAGGTTCAAAGCACTGGAGCTTTGGTGTTTACAAACTTTAAGAAAAAAATGGATAGGAATGATATTAATGAAGTAGAGGTAGTGAAAAAACATGGCTTTTGGTTGAGTGCCTTTCTGATTCTGGCATTTATTGCCAATCCACTCACTGTATTTTGTTGAGTTAGGGGGCTCTTGATCTTTCTTTGCTTTTGGACAATTATTAGACGTCAACTACTTTGTCCGATTGGCGACAATTAACTTGTCCGGTTTCTCATTTAATTTTTCATAGCTTGTTTTTTACGATAACTTTCTCCTTCAATTTGATAAATAGAAGCATGATGAATAAGCCTGTCAATAGCAGCCACTGTCATCATATTGTCAGTGAAGATACTATCCCACTCACTAAAAGCCTGATTTGAGGTGATAAGTAAGCTATTGCGCTCATACCGATGTGCAATTAATTCAAATAACACCTGGCTTTCACTGTTTGTTTTTTTGACATAACCAATATCATCCAGAATAAGCAACTCATATTTATCCAGTTTTTTCAGTTCAAACTCCAGAGACAAGTCTTCTTTTGCCTTTTGAAGCATTTGAACCAATGATGTACTGCTCATAAATTTAACCCGCACCGCCTGCTCTAATAGCGCATAGCCAATGGCCGCGGCTAAATGCGTTTTCCCCAGACCACTGGCACCAAACAAAAGTACATTATGCCCTTGCTTGAGCCAATCTAACTGAGTGGTCTTTTGTTTGATTTGTTGAGCAGTAACACCCGTTATTTCCCTAAAGTCATACTGTGCTAATTGTTTTCCCACCGGTAGTTTGCTTTCTCTTAATAATCGCTTTAATTTATTATCATGCCGGTAGCTGGTTTCTAATTCGCATAAATGAGCTAAAAACAATTCAGGTTCCCAATCCATTTCAATGGCTTTTTGTGAAACCTCCTGCCATTGTTTTGCCATGGTGGTTAAACGTAATTCTTTGAGTAAAAAGGGTAAGCTTTGGATATTGGCCATATTAATTCCTCAGTAATGCATTGTAAGATGACAGGTCGTGTTGCTGGTGAGTGAGCTGGGGCATTTCAGTGAGTACCGGTGCAAAAAATTCACGGCACTGCCTGATTGAAACCCGATTGCCCGCTTCGAGCGAAGTCAGAACAAAACGACCTAATGCCTCTTCACAATCATAGGTATCGGCAATGGATAACAGACTCACCATATAATGGCAGTCCTCATCATGAATGCCGGTTTGTTTGAGGTGTGTCCAAATCAGGGTGAAATCACCTTCGGGTACAATGTCATCCCGATAAGCTGATGATTTAAACGCATTGGGCTTTTTGGCTAAAGAATGAATGATATGCTTGTAGTTAATGGCACGTGAACGGATGTGACGATGTGCGTAAACACGCTTTAGGGTTAACGTTAATTCATGCCCATAGAATAAATCCAGACGTTCATCATAAATGTGTACCAATAATGTGGTGCCGATTAATCGGGATGGCACAGTATAAGTCACACGTTTAACTGAAATGGTACTTCTTGTGGTGACTTTGACATACAACTCACTAAAATCATTTGTACGGCGGCTGGGAAGCGATTTTAAATGTATTTTTTCTTCATCAAATCGTGTTTTACAACGTTGGTTTATTTTACGGATAATTTCATCAATAAAGGCTTCATAATCTGATAATGAAGCAAAATCCCGACCGCCACGCAAGAGTAGTTTTTGTTCAATTTTACATTTTAAATGACCATTAGGTGATTCAATGGCACCATTTTCATGAGCAATGCCTTTGTTGTTTCGGGTCGCTTTAATGCCGCAGTACTGGCATAACTTTTCATAGCGCTCGGTCAGCTTTTCCTGTTCATAATGATTGTTAAACGCAGCACTTAAGCTATCGGTTCGATGGGTTGTTGGGACTCCACCTGATTGCCATAGTGCATTTTGTAAGCCTGCTGAAAGGGATTCAAAGCTTTCGCCACCCAATACAATCTGAGCATATGTCCAACCGCTGTAAACCAGACGATAGTGATAAAGTTTATGTTTAAATGCTTCACCACTAATCGTTATTTTAAGCTCATTGGCCCAGGTATAATCTGAAATCCCCATATCACCGGCAATGTGTTTTTGTTGAAAAATAACTTCTTGCTCAGGGCCTTCTTGAGCACGCCAGCGTTTGACTCGTCGTTGAAGCGTTCTTAGATGGGAATTATCAAATTGACCGGGTTCTAGCTCTTCCAGCGCTTCTAGTAAGGTGATAGGCTGTAATTTTGGCTCAAGCTCAAGTAGGGGTACTAAATGCTTTTCAAAAGCACCATTAAAGGGATCTTTGCGTGTTTTGTACTGCCTGGGCAATGTCGTGCCAGTTTGATGCTTGCCTGTATCAATGCGTCTGGCTGTTCTTTCTGAAATCCCAGCTTTTGCTGCTGATGAGGCTTGGGTGTAAGTCGGTTGTTTTCGGTGAGACATATATAACTTGACCTGTTCTTGGGTGATTGATTTTCCAGACATAAAGACCCTTGTAAATAAATTTGTCTGGAGTGTATCAAACCGGCCTAGCTAATTGTCGCCAACCGGACAAGTTAATTGTCGCCAATCGGACAAAGTAGTTGACGTCTAATAATATGACAACTCTTATTAAAATAAATATTAAATTAAAAAATACCCCACGACTTTATTTGTTTTTCTTATTATTATTTTTTCCAGTTATTCTCTATTCCTATGATGATGCCGCGTTTGAATATTCATTATTAGAAAAATCGGTTGTTCCATTAGCTAATCTTAATGATTTACAGCCAGTATGGCTGTCTTCAATCACTCTTCTGTTATTTTTTAGATAATCTCATTGCCCGCTGACTTTTTTGAAGTGAACTGAATTTTTTAGTGATTTTCAATTTCTCATTTTGTGGGTGGCCTGTTTTATCGACCAAGTTGGTAATGACCTAAAGCTGACATATCGCTGTTTTCTAATGTTGTCACTAACTGATAAATAGCGGCTATTGAAGGCTGAATTTTGAACCAGTGAATTCTTGGTACACCACCAATTAGTGATAACAGCATAAGCTAACGGTGGCTATAAGAAAGCAGTAATTTGTTACTTATAGCCACCAGAGCATTTTCTAATAGCCTTTATTTTTACGTTTGCTATCCATTACAGAGCGAACGTAACGCCCAAATACTCTATCACGTTCACGCTTTTCTACTAAAGTTGCTGCATTAAAGGCCTGTTCTCTTAATAACTTTTGATAGCTAGCCAGCCTCCTTTTATCTAATCCACCTGCTTCAATAGCTTTTTTAACAGCACATCCTGGTTCGCTGTCATGTTTACAGTCTGAAAATTTACATTGCCTCGCAAACTTAAGGATTTCTGGAAATGTTTCTTCAACTCCGTATTCGCAATTGACAATTTGAAGTTCTCGCATCCCCGGTGTATCCAATAACATTCCACCAGAAGCAAGAAAATGAATGGAGCGTCCTGTTGTTGTATGGCGTCCTTTATCATCGTCTTCACGAATAGAATGAGTCAACTGGGTTTCCAAACCTACCAAAGTGTTGACTATAGTCGACTTTCCAACACCTGATGATCCTATCAACACAATTGTTTCTCCTGTCGAACACCAGGTTTTCAATTGTTCTACACTATTTTCATCCAAACTGTTCACAGTTACGACCTCAAGGAGGGGATTTAATCTTTGAACCCGTGACAGATAATCTTGTGGATGGTCGCAACAGTCCTGTTTTGTCAGTACTATAACGGGGTTGGCATTCGCTTCATTCGCTAAAGCCAAGTATCTCTCAATACGATTAAGGTTAAAATCCATATTCATGGAGCTGACAATAAAAACCGTGTCCACGTTCGCTGCAATCAATTGAGTATCTACCTTGGTACCCGCAGCTTTTCGAGAAAATAAAGAAGAGCGTTCCAATAGACGTTGAAATCGATTTGTATCATCTAGCAACAGCCAATCACCAACAGTGATATCAGGCATGTTTGATGTTATAGGTAAGTCTTTTTTGCCATTAATATTTAGCAGATGAAACACTGTACGCTCTAGGCCAATAACTCTGGCAAACGTAAAGTCATCCCACTCCTCAAGAGTAATTTGTTGTTGGAAAAAGTGCTTCCACCCAAGTTGAGATAGAGAATATTGATTAGTCATAATAACCCCTGACACATAGTGTGCCTAACATAAAACTTACAGTAGGGGCATTATCGTGCCCCGGCTTAAAGGCCGGGTAGAATCAAGAGAATAGTATTATTCGCTAACTACCCGGAAGGTTTTTATGACAATCATGAACGTCCTCCGAATTTCAATTTAAATATAAACTCAATTATAACAAATGAAACTAATCGATGCTATTGAATGAAAAACAGGAATAGATTTATGTCTATTACAGGTAACAAGTGATTACAAAATTAATCATATTTTAAATCAATGACTATTTTAGGTCAGAGTCAACTTATTTAAAAAAAGGCTTTCACAACTGCTTTACGCCCAAACCAAACGAATAAGCAGTCACTTATATATCAGCAAAGGGACGATCTTCGAACATTCCCAAATCTCAATATAGATAAAATTATGTCCCTGCATTGAGACAGAGACACATGTGTTTGATGACTAAATCTCCATCTGTTCCGAAACTTCAAGAGCATCATCCACTTCAACACCTAAATAACGAATTGTACTCTCTAATTTCGTATGTCCTAAGAGTAATTGTACCACTCGAATATTTTTTGTTTTCTGGTAAATTAAAGAAGCTTTAGTACGTCGCATAGTATGAGTTCCATATTCCATTGGATCCAGACCAATAGAAGAAACCCATTTTTTGACAATAACGCCATATTGCCTAGTGGATAAATGCTCTGAGCTTTTTAAGCGACTTTTAAATAAGTAGTCTTGATATCCAAAATGGTTTTTATTAATTAATGCCTGTAATGACTCTCTTGTTTGTTCAGTAATTTCAAAGCGCACTGGCTTATGAGTCTTTTGCTGAGTCACAATAGCCCTGGATAGAATTTTTCCATTATGCATGATGTCGCTGACTTTAAGTTTAACCAGGTCACAGCCTCGTAATTTACTATCAATTGCCATATTGAATAAAGCAAGTTCACGTATATTATTATCCATCTGTAAGCGAATACGAATCTCCCATATCTCTTTGAGTTTTAAGGCTGGTTTCTGACCAAGGATACGTCCCTTATTCCATGGTTGTCTTTTTTGCTGACTCTTTGATTGAGTTTCCATAATAATCTCCCTTTTAACTTTTAGATTGCTTCTTTAATTATGGTTTAAAAACTTGTAGTTGTCATTTGACAACCAATTTGCTATTCTGCAGTGATACCAAGAAAAAAACATCCCAACAAACATATAGAAGAAGCACTTCAATATGCTGAATCTAAAGACTGGAAAATTGAAAAGTCTTCTGGTCATGCTCACAGTTGGGGCAAAATGTATTGTCCAGAAAATTCTCCTTTATGTAGGGAGAATCTCTTTTGTATTAAAAGTATCTGGTCAACCCCCAGAAACCCACAACAACATGCCAGAGATATAATGCGTGTTATTGATGGTTGTGTAATGATTGAGGAAGATGATAATGAATAACTACCAATTTCAAATTATATTCTCACTTCACTCGAATGAAGATGCAGAACAATATCTTGATGCGCTGTTTGAAACAGGATGTGATGATGCTGTTATGGGTGTTGGAAAAGTAGGTTATTTAGCGGCAGATTTTACCAGAGAATCGTCTACTGCTTTTGATGCCATTAAATCAGCGATTGAAGCCATTACTCAGGCAATACCTCATGCTAAATTAATTAAGGCAGGTCCTTACATAGCTAATTTATCTGAAATGGCAAACTTGTTTGGGTGCACAAAACAAAATCTGAGTAAATATGCGCGTGGAGAATCAGCTAGTAATGAACCATTCCCTTGTTCAATCGTTTCAGGAAAAGTGGATTATTGGTATGTATTAGATGTTGCTATTTGGCTTTTTAAGAAAAACAAACTTAATATCCAGGACAATGATATTGATACATTAAAAGCGATTCATGATTTAAATGTTGCCATTGAAGAAACCAGAAATGAATATGAGCACAATAATGACTTCTTAAGTTTAGCAAAGAGGGTTGCTGCATAATTTGAATTGGTAAAAGCTGACCTAAAGCAGCAAGTGAGAGCTTTTAATCACTCCTTGTTTCATTTCCAGATAGCACCAGTACAGAATTACCCAGATTACTCAAAACACAGAAAAAACACGAAAATGTGCCTTAATGCCAGAATAATGATAATATTCTGGCTAATGAGTGAGGGATGATTTTGGGTGATAAACGTTACCCCGTACCAATTCCGTATAACGGGTCATATGTTAAATAAGTAGAAATTAATCCTAATTCGTCGAGTGTATTTTTGGGTTGACTTGCTAGGCTTACATGAACTAGACATAAAAAAGCCTCAGTAACTATTGAGGCTTATGAAGTAAGTGCCTTGGAAATAACCTTTATTTAGGTTGGTTATTTCTTTTTTCTTGAAAAACCAAAACCTGCTAAGCCAAGTCCCAATAACGCTAAGGATGTAGGTTCAGGTACAGGTGTAGGGTTCGGCGTAGGGTTTGGCGTAAAACTTTGGGGAAGAGCTTGTACATTTACAACATGGGGTTTTTTACCCATCCCCACGAAAAGGTAAAATAGGTGTTTATCTATGCCTTTTAGTTTTCATATGCGTTCCCACGCAGGAGCGTAGGAACGAGAAAAATCAGGTTATAAATGCGATCCATTAAGCAAAGCAATTAGTTTCGCTCTACTGTTTACGCCAAAATGTTGGTATACACGTTGCACATGATGATTTACCGTATGATGACTAATTCCCAGACTGGTAGCGATCTGCTTTTCCGACTCACCGTTCAATAATTGTTCAAGCACTTGCCCCATTCGCCTAGGCAGACTTCCTGTATCGCAACGAGAGCCAGGTATGACAAGTTGCTTACCAAGCATGCCAGCCATTTCATGATGCGACAGCTTGATCAGGTATTTGGCGCTCAACGCAAAATCACCATCCACAACATCGCGATGGAATACCATAGTCTGTAACGGGGAATCATTCTCACAGCCCAAACGAAATGATGTCGTAATCCTGTCTTTCAAATTACAGGCTCGAATGTAGTCGTTGTAATGCCGTGAGCGCTTCCACAGCCGAGCCTCCACTACTTCATTCAGGGTGCGCGTACGCAATGGTCGATGATGATTGTCGAAATAACTCAAATGATAGGGATCGTCCTTTTGCGCTTGTTCTTCCTGATAGTGTTGCCACAATGCCTGTTGATCGGTATCGAGAAAACCACTGGCTACTACGTCTTCTAATCTTTCATCGCTCTGCAGCGGTTGGTGAAGATGCATGTACAGCCCCACTCGCGCACCAATAATATTGCTTAAACCCTGTAGCAGGTGAGCACGCCAAGCAGTTGAGTCAGAGCCCATTTCGATACACTCACCAAGTAACCGGTAAACTTTCCTTACATCACGCAGCCGTGGTTGAGCATTTTTTGACACAGTCGTCATTCCTCACGAGTTGGTGTATTTACGCCAATATACATTTCCGGTACTTTCGGTAGAATAATATTATGGTCAAATTTTTTCACATAATCAAACATTTGTTTTCAGGTCTATAGACAAAGACTCAAGCTAAAAATAAATTTTAAATTACTATCACTAAAATGGAGATTTACATGAAAGTACATTACCTTGCCGCTTTGACACTTCTGGCTACTGCACCAGCCCACGCCCTGATCATCACCCCGCTATTCGTGTACGCCGAGGCAACCGCCGAAACACCGGGTGGCTCCAACACGGATAGCAAGAGTGGTGGAACCTCTGCCGACGTCACCGAATCGAGCAGCTATACCGTCACAGTTCCGGGATTCGGCTCCACCACCGACACGGTCGATGCCGCAGCCTACCAGCGCGATGACGGCTTTTCCCGTATCGAGCTTAAAGTGGAAAGTAACGGCCATTACTCCGTTGCCACTACTGGTGAACTCACCGGGTACGGCGCGGAAGGCAAGACCGCCCTGTACCTGGAGTATTTCAACGACGAGGCCTTGGCGATTGCGCCGTTCTTCAATTTCACGCTGTCGAACATCGCCGCCGATACGACCTTTGCTGCGGGGGACCCGGTCGAGGCGGAGTTCAAGTTCGATGTAAGCTCGAGCGGCAGTGTCGACAGCTTCAGTGCCAGCGCTACAGCCCGCTCGACCTACAACAACGCTGAGATCGTGAATCAAAACAACATGACGGGAAACGCGGTGCCCTATGAATGCAGTTTCGGTTTCTGTTTTCGCGCGGCCTATCTTTTCGATGACGTGATGGACTCGATCTCTGTCGGCCTGCTGGATCCGGGCGAGATCGCGACGGTCTTTGTCGGTATGAGCGCGAAGACGACCTTCATGGGCACCGAACAGGGCGCCTATGCACGCATCCAAGACCCCAACGGCGGTTCAGCCTTCTCCTATAACACGACATTCGCCGACGTGGGCACCCCCTCTCAGGTCCCGGAGCCTTCTACGGTGCTGCTGCTTATGAGTGGACTTGGCGGGCTGATCGCCGTTCGACGGCGTAAGCGGGCCTGAGTAGTAGCGGCATATTTACTTATAAATTATTGCTCTGACCTAGTGTCGTTTTATTGCAGAAAATTATTGATATTTGATATGGAGCATGAAAATGAAAAAACTAAATCTTGAGCGAATCGTTTTTCACGAAAATGAGAAATCTCTATCTTATAGTTTTATGCTAGAGGGTGACCGCAGAATAGTCACCTTTGAATTTTCCAAAGCTGAGCGGGTCGTGATTACTGTTCGAAAAAAGATCAGAGAACGCCCCTTGCTTCAGGTTCTTATAGAGAAGGGATCAATTCTAGCGCGCACGCCTGACGGTGAATTTCAGTTACGTAAAGAACAGCGTGTCTTGCCTGATAACACCGATCGAGCCTCTCTATGGATTGTTGCACAGAATTTACTCGATAACCCTACCCTCAGGCCGGATGTTATCATGGACTGGATTAACCAAGATCTAGTTTCGAAGAATGAGGAGCAGAGTTCGACTACGGAGACCCATACCGCCACGTCATGGGTACCAATAGTGGGCGTCCCTGGAGCGATATGGGCAGGTATAAGCATTTTTGAGTATTTCAGTGGTGGTGATTGTTTGAATCCTGATCAAAAGGCTGATTGTCAGGAAACAGACCCCAGTGGGAGCGTGTCAACAGTCCAATTTCAATGCGAATGTGGAACGCCGATTTGCCAAACCACAGCATTCACCGTGGATGTGCCTGTTGTTGTTGTTAACAAAACTACCGGTGATCAGGAGTCGAGCATAGAGACGCTGTCTTACACCAAGTGCATCTGCTATTGCATAGAGCTCAGCAACTTACAAGCGTAATTGGATATTTTGGCCAGTGTAAATACGTAGAATGACGGTGTCTCTGGGTATTGGAACTCTGGCGCTAGAATCTGCCAGCGAAATCATTGGCAGCTATATCCATTGCTGTTAAAGGGCTACAGAGGTGGTAATTTATTAACTAGCTTTATTGTGACACAAAAAACTAGATTTTTGATAGAAATAATAAGGGTTTTTATTCAAAAAACCCTAGAAAGAAGGTAATTATTCAGCGTAAATTTTTTATTTAAAAACCATCAGATAAAATCTGGTAGCTTTTTCTCAAATAACATTTCCATCGCATGACTGGAACTTACCCCATGTTTTCGGCAAGTTGATAAATAACCACGCACACGACAGAATATTTCAGAACCTTCTGTGCTTCGAAAGCAGCCTGATATTTTTTGTTGTACTTTGGTCATCCTGATATCATTTTCACCTTGGTTATTGGTAAAAGGTACATCTGGATTTTCCATAAATCGTAGCACGTCATTTTCGTAATTGATTAATCGTTCCAGTAAGTTTCGTGCTTTACTTCGTTTAACTCGTCCCCGTTTACCCGTTCGCTGTGTTTCATCAGGCGGAGGACACTCTTTTTCTGCATTCTCCAGTAATAACCGATACTTTTGTCGATAGTTATCGGCATGCTTTTTATCAAGAGAATTACCTGCATCATGAACTGCACTATTTATCTCTTCAAGAAATGCCTTCATCATGCCAGCCCATTCTTGCTTATCTTGCTCGTGTGCACTGGTCAGTTCTCTCAAATGATGTGCATTACATAATGCATGCAAGCAACCATCATAACGATAATAAGGTTTCCAATGATCATGGCATAAAATCCCTTTAAATCGAGGAATGATATTGATTTTATCCATGGCCACAGTTCCTCGCTTTTCATGAGGGAAGAAGTAAGTCCATAAAGTGTTACTGGCACAATGTAACCAATGTCACTTGCTGTTAATATTAATCCCGGTCTCATCCACATGAACGATTTGGGATGCAGCCAATTGATCTTTTGCGATCCGGTCATAACCCGCTAAGTTTTTAAAGGCTTCTTTATTATAGTTAAACAGTGAACCCTGACTGATGGGTATTTGTAACTATTCTGTAAAATATTCTTCTACCCGCTTGTAAGGTAATAGTTGGTACAGTGACATATAAACGGCATGGGCCTTTAATGTCTTGCCGTATTGAACTGCTTTAGTCACATCCTTTGGAAACGGTGCAACAAATCGTTTGCCATTTTCATCTTGTAGAACCTGAGCCTGATATTCGATGACATTCCGTGATATATCAATATCAAAGACTTGACGTATTTCTGGCGCTAACTCTTTATAGTAGCCTCTTGGTATACTTCTGCGATCAATTTGTATTATCTCAACTTCATCAGGCCCATTAATCTGCTTGAGTGTTGTTCCACTATGGCCTTTTTGACCGCCAGGCTTTTTTCCTGATTTCTTTTTATTTGTTTTAAGTCTATTGGGACCACTTGACGGTGGTTTACTACTGTTACTGCTATTCAAACCCATGCGGTTGGTTAAGAGTTTAACGATTAAAATCAATATACCAATCATTGACTTTAACGCTGGCGAACAATCTTTCTCACTGGCGAGCGTTGATTCCAACTCTTTCAATGTGCCATCAATATCAATGCCGTCTAATTTCACTCAAGTTCCCAATTACTCATTTAATAGAGCAATTGTATCATGAGGCTTTTTATTTCATTTTGATCTGTCGATCGATTTAAGCCAATATCAATTTTATGACCCCAAGGGGAATGGTTTGCTTTTTAAAAGATCGCTATGGATCAGTCAGATCGTTTAACACTATAATAGCGGTGCACTCTTCAAGCAGTAAAATTTTCAAAAATTACATAAAAAGTCTGTCAAGTTCTTTTTTTCATCTTTTTAGAAATTCATGCTGAATAGTTACAAATAAAACTTGTCTGGAAAACTGTTCGTATTGATACGTGTCTGGTTTCGGATAGTACTTATTTAGGTAATTTAAAAAATTAATCCCTCAGAAATCCTTATCCCATTGATAAGCAAGTTTCTGAATGAATTGATTTCTACCAGTTTTAGGGCTATATAAAAGATATGATGTAGAAATTACTTTGCGCAGGTCATTTATATGACAACTCTTATTAAAATAAATATTAAATTAAAAAATACCCCACGACTTTATTTGTTTTTCTTATTATTATTTTTTCCAGTTATTCTCTATTCCTATGATGATGCCGCGTTTGAATATTCATTATTAGAAAAATCGGTTGTTCCATTAGCTAATCTTAATGATTTACAGCCAGTAATGAGGCTGATTGCTAACAGACCTTATGTGTTGATTGGTGATTCGACCCATGGCACAAATGAATTTTATCAACAGCGTGTCAATTTGAGTAAAAGACTCATTCAGGAAAGGAATTTTAGATTAATTGTTCTGGAAGGGGATTTACCCAATATTCACCTTATTAACCAATATGTCCAATCCTTAATTCCACTGACAGCAGAGCAGGTTTTAAATGTATCTAATCCCCAGGGTGCCTGGCTGTGGAATAATTATGTGACACTTAATTTTATTCGCTGGTTAAAAAAATATAATGCAGAGTTGCCTGAAGGTGAACAGAAAGTCACTCTGCATGGTATTGATATTTATAGTTTTGATCGATCCAGAATGGCTGTCATAGATTATTTACAATGGCTTTCACCTCTTGCATCTCAACAGGCAAGACAGCGTTATAATTGCTTCTCCCGCTTTAATAACAACTTACACAATTATGGAAAAACTATTGCGGGGAATATTGGGCTGAGTTGTGAGTCTGATGTGCTTGAACAATTTCGGGATTTCTCTCTTTGCCGCTTTCCATGTCCTGAAAACAATCCCGAGATCAACCGCACTGACTTCTTTTATGCTCAGGAAAATGCCAGGATTGTTAAAAATGCTGAGAAAAGTTTTCGTATTCAATATTTGACCGGTCGTGACTCAGATTCATGGAATATGCGTGATCGACATATGATGGAATCATTTCTGGCAGTATTTGATTCTCTAAATAAGCCAAAAACAATTGTATGGGCACATAATTCTCATCTGGGTGATGCCCGAGCAACACAAATGAGAGAAAATGGAATGTTGAACCTGGGGCAGCTTATGCGTCAGAAATTTAAGCAGAATGTTTTTTCTATTGGTATGTTGACTTATAAGGGGGGAGTTGTTGCGGCAGATGACTGGAATAGCCCAGTTGAAATTAAAAGATTGTTAATAGCTCATCCTGATAGTAATGAAGCTTTATTGCATTCCTTAGGTCTGCCATCTCTTATGCTTGATCTTCATCAACCTGAAGTAATAAATATGATGAACAGGAAACGTCTACAGCGTCATGTGGGCATAGTCTATCGACCTCATGATGAAATGGATTCTCATTACACCTACACCCATCTGGCGGATCAATTTGATGCAGTTATTTTTACGGATACGACAACAGCTCTAAAATTATTAATTAATTAATCGACATGTTTGAAAAAGGAAGAAGCTTTGCAAATATTTCAAAAGAATCCATTTTATGATTAATACAAATCAAAAAAATAATTATCTCAGTTCGAAAACAGACAATATTTCCATACTGGGAAAAAAGATAGACAAATATTCTCCTTGTATCAGAAGCTGTTGTCTGGATGAAAATGATATCTGTCTTGGATGCTTTCGGAGTATGCAAGAAATCATGCAATGGACGAATATTAGTGAGGAACAAAAAAAGCAAATTCTGAATAAAGTTGAATTACGAAAAAAGCAGGTAAAATAATATCACTTCACTATTTCCATCACTATTTCTATCAGTATTTCTATCAATATAAGGTTTATTGGAAGCAAAGCACTCTTTGCCAAAAGAATTATTTCTTAAAGAATTATGTAAAAAAATACTGCTAATCCCATTTTCACTCTCCAGTAACTTGATCTTGATCAATAAAGGCTTAATTAATTCAATTCCGACATATCGGGGTATGCTCAACTATATGTATAAACTATTCAAATTGAACAAAATAAACCAGTAAGTGAAGCAATTATGAACAAGGTGATCAATCTATTATAAAAAATAGGGGAATATTTTCTGATATTTTAATCATATATGTTGTATCTTTTTGAAAAATATATAAAAAACACAATAGGTATGCTTCTTGCAAAACTTGGTTAAGTCAAAAATGATATTTAACATTAATAAACAGTTTTATTATTAATCGTTAATATATGATTTTTGGATAACAACTTTAATTGTATTCATAATAATGATTAAGTGGAGGAAACCTATGGGTATCCGAGCAACAAAAAAACGACTACTCGTTTCAGTTGCAATGGGTCTGGGGTTAGCACTGACTGTTAATGCACAAGCAGCGTCTAATTATCCTGATATCGGCCCACTGCCATCTGTAAAAATTAATAAGGCGAAAGCGGAGCTGGGCAAGCGCCTGTTCTTTGATCCTCGTCTCTCCGGTGATGCTGCGATTTCCTGTGCACATTGTCACAACCCTGAGAAGGGTTATGCTGACGGCATGGCTTTATCAGATGGTTATCCGGGCAATAAGCATTTCAGAAACAGTCCGACTGTCATCAATGCAGTTCATCAGAACCGCTGGATGTGGGATGGCCGTCTTGGTACTAATCTGAATGATGTAACTCGTGGCATGCTCACAGAAGATTACATTATGAATATGGATATGCGTATCATGCAGGAACGTGCCAAGCAGGATCCTGTTTACGTTAAGATGTTTAAAGATGCTGGTTATGGTGAGCCTTCAAACGGTTCAATCCGTAAAGCCATTCCTGAATATCTGAAAACATTAACTTCTAAAAATGTTCCTTTTGATAAAGGACAAATGTCTGCTTCTGCTAAACGTGGTAAATCTGTCTTTAAAGGCAAAGCAGGTTGTATCCAGTGTCATAATGGTGCAAATTTTACTGATGGCAAGGCATACAATACCGGTGTTCCAGAAAACTGGGACGTCTTTATGGATACCAATCGCCATCAGGCATTCCTTGCTTATAACATGTTTATGGGCGTTGAAAACTATCTGAATCTGAAGCGGGATACGGGTGCTCATGTTCATAAACATGCTGCTGATGGCTCTGATATGGGTACATTCCTGACACCTTCTTTACGTGAACTGACTCATACTGCACCTTATATGCATAACGGCATGATTAAGTCTTTAGAAGATGTGGTTGCTTTTTATAATAATGGCGGCGGCGAAGATTCAAATAAAGATTCGCGCATGAAAAAGCTGGGCTTAAGCAGTTCTGAACAAAAAGATCTGGTTGAATTTTTAAAGGCATTATCTGGTGATAAGCTGACAGGCGATAAGTATGTCTGGTCTGAAGACTATCCTTCAGAATATGAAGCCATAGAAAACTGGCGTGAAGTCAGAAACTAGCATCCAGGAGAATTAATGTATGAAAACACTGATTAAAACAGGTGCTCCTTACATAGCCGGTACACTAGCGATTGCTGTTTCAATGGCAATGCTTCAAGGCTGTGAAAGTACGAGTGCAAAATCTGAAGAAGGCTTTAAAGGGACATTAAGTGCAGTTTCTCAAACTGCTGTCGCTGCAAATGCCTCTTCAACAGGTAATGCGCCATTGGCTCCATTACCTGCTAATCCCCCGATTCCAGCAGACAACAAGCAAACTGATGCCAAAGTTGAACTGGGAAAATTATTATTCTTTGATCCAAGACTCGGTGGTGATGCGTCTATCTCATGTGCCAGTTGTCATGATCCCTCACAGGGTTGGGCATGGGCGGAAGACTTTTCACGGGGTTATCCGGGAACCGTTCACTGGAGAAATAGCCAGTCTATTATGAACTCGGGTTATTATCCGGGTAGTTTTTGGGCAAACTCTGTCCCATCTCTGGAAGCACAGGCGCCATCTGCTGCAAAAGGTGGTGTTGCGGGTAACGGTGAAAATGACATTATGACGGCTCGTCTGGCTCTTATCCCTGAGTACAAAAAGCGTTTCAATGAAGTCTTTGGTGATGACTCACCAAGAATCAAAAATGCATGGCGTGCTATTGCTTCATTTGAGCGTACTATTAACCAGCACGATACACCGATTGACAAGTATCTGAATGGTAACAAGGGCGCTCTAAGCGAAGAGCAGGTTCGTGGTAAAGCATTATTTGAAGGAAAAGCAGGATGTATCCAGTGCCATAATGGTGCCCTGGCTTCAAATATGGAGTTCTATAATATCGGCGTTCCCCCTGCAAAACGTTGGGAAGAAGATGGTTTAGCACAAATTACCTTCCGTTTTGAGCTTTATGCAAAAGGTTCAAATGAAGAACTTTATCGTACCGCCAAAGCTGACCCCGGTGCTTATTTCCGCGGTAAGAACAAGTGGGACAAAGGTAAGTTCCGTACCCCATCATTACGTTACACCATGTATACTGCACCATATATGCACAATGGCGCGTTCTACACATTGGAAGAAGTGGTCGACTTCTACAATGCCGGTGGTTTTGATGAAGACGGTCGTACCACAGGCTGGCCTAAAACCAAATCAGAAAAAATTAAGCCTCTGGGTTTAAATGATGATGAGAAAGCGGATCTGGTGGCATTTATTGAGTCGTTCTCTGGTGATGAAATCCTGATGGATAAGCCTGAACTTCCTGAGTACGCACCCTTGTTTACTTTAGAAGAACTTAAGGAGGCAAAAAAATGAGTGACTTAACTAAAGAAAAGGATCAGTCGGCACAAGCCCATGGCAAGTGTATGCTGAATCGCCGTAAGTTCTTAATGTATAGTGGCGGTTCTGCCGCTGCGGCAAGTACAGTATCGATTACTTTGTTTGCGGGAACTGCTCAGGCTGAAACACGCAAAGCAAGTGTACAGGGTTATCCTCGTAAGCTGGTTGCCAAACTGAGTGAATTGAAAGATCACCAGCCAGTTAACTTTAACTATCCTGATGAGGGTAAAAACTCTCAGGCTATGATTGTTAAAATGGGTAATGTCCAAGCGGGCGGTGGTGTTGGTGCCAAACGTGATGTGGTTGCTTTCAGTTATATGTGCACTCACCAGGGTGGTCCATTGCAGAATACTTATAAGCATGTGGGTGATCAAAGAGTTATGGGCCAATGCCCACTGCACTTATCAACATATGATTTAAGACGCCATGGTATCATCGTATCTGGTCAGGCTTATCAGAGTCTGCCTCAGGTTCTGCTTGAAGTAGAAGGTGATAATGTTTACGCCGTTGGTATCATGGGACTGCTGTTTGGTCGTCAAGATAACTTGAGCGCATAGGAGAAAGTAATGACTATAGACTATTATCAATCAAAAGATCATGCGCCAATACCACCTAAGGATGCAGACGTCATGACGACTGCTTGTGATTATTGTATTGTTGCATGTGGTTACAAAGTATATCGTTGGCCTGCGAATGGCAAAGACGGTGGAATGAAAGCGTCTGAAAATGCTTTTGGTATTGATTTTCCATCCAATATGCTGCAAGAGTGGGTTGCACCATCTCAGCATAATACCTGTACTTATAAGGGTAAAAAGCATAATGTGGTGATCATTCCTGACAAAGACACCAACTTTGTTAATACCAATGGAGACTCTTCAATCCGTGGTGGTTTGTTAGCACAGAAATGTTATAACAAAGACACTAAAACCAAGGATCGTTTAAAGACACCTCTGGTTCGTATCAATGGTGTTCTGACACCTATGTCATGGGATGATGCCATAGAAATTGCTGCCGAAGTGGGTAATCATGTTCTTCAGGAGCATGGTGAAGCTGCTTATGCTATTAAGACATTCTCATATCAGTATATTGAGAATACTTATGCAATTACCAAGTATGCATTACGCCATGTCAACACGCCTAACTTCACCTTCCACGATACACCTGCGGATGTAACATCTACTCCGGGTTTCCGTGATGCTGGTTTTGATAACTTCGGACCAAGCTATGATGACTGGGGTTCAGCTGAAACACTGATGATTTGTGGTACTGACCCGTATGAAACTAAGACGGTTCTGTTCACTCAGCATATCATGCCGGGTATTGCTAACGGTATGAAAGTGATTTGTTTGAATCCTCGTGAAACAGCAGGTATTGCTTATATTAAGAAGATGGGTGGTTTACATCTTGATGTGTTCCCTGGTTCTGACACTCTGGTTCTTGGTGCCATTGCACGTATCATTATGCAAAACGGCTGGGAAGATTCAGACTGGATCAAGAAGTGGGTCAATAGTAAGTGGGAATCCAGTTCAGGCTTCGGTCAGGGTACTCGTAATACTCCCTGGCAGTGGCGTACAACTTGGGGTAAATTCCAGACCAAGGGTTATGAAGACTACAAGAAGTGGAATCTTAAGCAAGAAGAGTATGATCCTAAGTCTGCTGCTAAAAAAGCGGGTATCGATGTTAAGAAAATCTATCAGGCAGCTGAATGGTTAGCGAAGCCAGTCAATGGCAAGCGCCCTAAGACTTCAATCGGCATTGAGAAAGGCTTCTACTGGTCAAATAATACGGGTAACACCAATGCCATTAGTTCTTTAGCAACTATCTGTGGTGCAGGTGGTCGTCCAGGTCAGGTTGTTGGTCGTTTTGGTGGTCACCAGCGTGGTGGTCAGAAAGGCGGTGGTTATCCTCGTAATAAGTCTGCGCAGAAAGTGCCGGGTCGTCGTCGTCAGGCGTTGGACACCGACAGATGGATGTATTCCGGGCATACTCGTTTTGCTCATGTTATTGGTACAACCTGGATTCAGTCTATGACTGGCTCACAAGGTCTGGCTGCTAAGTTTGAAGAACTTGTGGTTAAGAATCCTAATCAGGTTAAATCAAATAACAAAGCCGATATTATTGCCACACTGAAAAAACGTGCAGATTCCGGTGGTATGGTAGTGATTAACCAGGACATCTATCTGCGTGATCCCATCGGTGCCAAGTTTGCGGATATTGTATTCCCTGCGGCAACCTGGGGTGAAGTTGATTTCATGCGTGCAAATGGTGAACGTCGTCTGCGCTTGTATCAGGCATTCAGTGATGCACCGGGTGAAGCAAAACCAGATTGGGAGATTATCTCTCTACTGGCTCGTAAAATGGGCTTTGATGGTTTTGACTGGAAAACTTCGAACGAAGTGGCAGAAGAAGCATCACGCTTTAGTCGTAAGGGGCGTAAAGCATTCCATATGGTTAAAGTTGCGGCGCATATTGAAGGCAAAACTCTGCATCAGAAAATGGGTGAAATGGGTACTGATGGTATTCAGGGACCTACTATGTACAACTACAAAACCGGTATGTTGTATGGCACCAAGCGTCTTCATGACACCACCGTTGGCGAAAAACAATTTACTGCAATGGGACTCTCTAATGGTCCTGTGAAAGAAAATCGTTACGGCAAGAAGATGACTCACTTTAATTCTCAGACGGGTAAAATTAACCTTCAGAAACATCCATGGAGCCTGTTTGGCGACCTATGGGAATGGTTATCACCTAAGAAAGACGAGTTATGGGTCAGTAATGGTCGTGTTAACGAAGTCTGGCAGTCAGGTTTTGATGATGTCGAGCGTCGTGAATACATCATGCAGCGTTGGCCTGGAAACTGGGTTGAACTTCACCCGGATGATGCTAAGAAGCGTGGTATTGAGTCAGGTGATATCGTTATGATGTATTCTGATCGTGTGCCTGTATTCAAAGATACTATTCTTGGAGTCCATGGTAAGGACTTCCAGTTCTCTGAACTGATGAAGAATGGCCATATCAAACTTGATAAAGCATCTATCTCGGCAGTTGTTATCGTTACACCTACGACTAAGAAGGGTGCGATGTATGGTAACTTCCTTGATATGAAGCAGCCTACCAACTCATTAACAATTCGTGTTCCTGATAATATTTCAGGTAACTACAATTACAAAATGGGTGTGGCTAAAATCAAGAAGATCGGTGAGTCTGAGTTCAAGAAAGACTTCCGTGGCATGTCCTTTGCACCACGTAACATTACCTGATTGCACACTTAGCTCTAGCGAGCTTTGGGTGTTGCGCTGAGTCCCCTCCTTTTTCGGCTTGGCGTACTTTAAGGTGTTACAAGCCTGATAGTTTCTTTTCATCTGAAAAGCAGGCTATCAGGTTTTTTTATGGGTGAAACTTATGAACTGTGTCAAAAATATAGAAAAAAAGTCATTTTTTATACGTGTAGATGCAAATGTTTCTCATTCCCTATTGTTAAAATAATAATAATAATTATAATGGATCGACAAGTTAATGCTTGGTGGTATGGTTCTGATGGGATGAAATACCTATTAGATTTAACTTTAGCTCCTCTTCCGGAGCAATTTCGAAAGTCTTTTATTGCTCAAAATTTAAGACAATAACATTAATTTTTATTTTTAAATGGAATTCAATTATGAAACATCTAATGTTTTTATTATTATTTATACTGCCAAGTATTTCCAGTGCCTTTGTTATCGGTCCTTCAAGTCCAGGTAAATGGGGTGATCCTACTCTGGGTACCGGTGCGACCATAACCTATAGTTTCATGAATGGAGGAGAGAACTGTGATAATGGGCTCTGCTCATCACTCTCAAGCTTTATGCCGGCTGGCTTCGAAGATGAAATTGCACGGGCGTTTGATACCTGGGCAGCAGTGGCCGATTTAACGTTTAATCTTGTGTCTGATGGTGGTGAAGACTGGAATGCTCCTGGCTCCTCTGGTGACATACGTTTTGCGGGGGAAAGTTTTGATGGCCCGTTTGGAGCTTTAGCGCATGGCTATTTTCCTCCTGTAAACGGTAATACCGCCGCAGGTGATATTCACTTTGACCTTGATGAAAATTGGGAAATTGGACTAGACGGAACGTTTGACGGCTTCTTTGATATTTTTACTGTTGCGTTACATGAAATTGGTCATGCTTTAGGTCTGGCACATGAATCGGTTGGGCTAGCGGTAATGAATCCTGTGTATGCCGAATTTGGAGGCTTACTGGCTGACGATATTGCTGGAATCCAGACACTCTATGGAGAGCGAGCTATACTCCCACCCCCGCCTCCTCATGGCGTACCTGCTCCAGCGACCTTATTCCTTTTTCTTGCTGGAATTCTCAGCTATCGGTTTAGCAAATCAAATAAGACTTAGTTAAAAAACTTATTTGAAGAGAAGCTATGTTTAACAGACTCTTTGTCAGACTGTTTATTTTTTTTATTGTCTTTTCTCTTTCAGAAAATACGGTGTCTTACTGGTCAGCAGCAAAAACTGAAGAAGGTTTGATAAAAGAATCGAATGTTATTGTTTATGCACAATATCAGGGTGAGTCGGCGATAGAAATAGCGGACAAAGAGTTTCAAATGAATCTTGGGGTTTTACGCCCAATACAACTGCTTAAGGGCAAAGTTTCTTCAGAGCTTATTTTTATTAAGCGCTATAATAAAAATGTACCACTGAGTAGTGATATGTTTTTTTTTAAACCTGGGCAATCGGGTTTATGGTTTCTTAAAGCAATTCCTGGCTCAACAGGGCTCTACCAAATGACACACCCCAGCCATTATAAAAACATTTCTTACGATAGCCATGAGCTGAAACTCTGGCAGAAAAAAATGAAATAATCCGCTACATCGACCCCCGACTCACTGAATCACTCAACTTTTTTGTGACAGAACTGGTTGTGAGTGTTATCCTTCTGGCCATCACAATACTGTATAAAAAAGGACAGTTCTCTTGAAACAGACCGATTTTTCTTGCCTTAAACTGCAACCTGCTTTACTTGAAAACCTGAAGACACTTGGGTTTCAATCAATGACAGCCATTCAGCAACAAAGCTTACCACCTATTTTAAAAGGAAATGATGTCATTGCACAGGGACAGACTGGATCAGGAAAAACAGCGGCCTTTGGTTTGGGGGTATTAGAGAAGCTTAATGTAAAACGTTTTCGTATTCAGTCATTAATACTCTGTCCAACTCGTGAACTGGCTGATCAAGTGGCAAAAGAAATAAGACGACTTGGGCGTTCTATTCATAATATTAAAGTGCTTACTCTTTGTGGCGGCATGCCTTTTGGACCGCAGGTTGGTTCTCTGGAACATGGTGCACATATTATTGTTGGTACTCCGGGGCGAATTGAAGATCACCTTGGCAAAGGGACTCTGGCCTTGGGTGATGTTAACCTTCTGGTACTCGATGAAGCCGACCGGATGTTAGAAATGGGTTTTCAATCACAACTGGATAATATTATTGAGTGTGTCTCAAAGAACAGACAAACTCTTATGTTCAGTGCAACATTCCCTGATCCAATTAAAACGATAGCTAAACGCATAATGAAACAGCCTGTCACTGTTCAGGTTAAATCAACCCATGATTGTGCCACTATACAGCAGCATGTATTTAAAGCAGATGATAATTCACACCGCTTGACAGTATTGCGGCTCTTACTACAAAAGTATCAGCCAGAATCTTCTGTCGTGTTCTGTAACACTAAGGTTGAGACACAGGAAGTGGCTGATGAACTCAGTAACTTTGGTTTTAGTGTCATGGCTCTGCATGGTGATATGGAACAGCGAGATCGTGATCAGACGCTGGTTCGTTTTGTTAATAAAAGCATCTCTATTCTGGTTGCCACAGACGTGGCTGCCCGAGGTCTGGATATTGAATCATTGGATGCGGTAATTAATTATCAAATTGCTCGTGAGATTGAAGTCCATGTTCACCGGATAGGCCGAACGGGCCGAGCAGGCAATAAAGGAATTGCCTTAACCATTATTACCGAAAAAGAAAAATTCAAACTGGCGAAATTGGAAGATTTTTTGCAAACGACCATTGAACCTGAACCAATACCATCCATCAACCAACTGGATAAACCCATTTATCAGCCAATTATGGTGACATTGCAAATTGACGGCGGGAAAAAACAAAAGCTCAGACCGGGAGATATTCTTGGTGCACTGACAGGTAAAAATGGCATTACCGGAAAGCAAGTGGGTAAAATTCAACTCTTTCCTAATAAGGCCTATGTTGCCGTGAATCGTGATGTGGCTCAGTACGCATTAAGAAAAATAACGGACGGGAAAATGAAAGGGCGTACTTTTCGAGCACGACAAATTTAACTGCTAAAATAAATTTTTGTTTAAAATCAACATCTTTGATGTGTAATTGAATACATCCATTCATTTGGTTATTTCTCAGCAAAGCAAAAATTACCTTTATCTGAATTTTTTATGAGGTACATTGCTTCGTCTGCAGATGATGTTAGACCTGATAATGTTTTTCCATTATCAGGGAAAATAGCTATTCCAATACTACAACCTATTTCAATTTCCATGCCACCAAAATGATCAATGTTAGAAATATCTTTAATAATTCTTTCAGCTAACATAATTAATTCATCTTTATTTTTTAATTCTGGAACCAGAATACAGAATTCATCCCCACCGACCCTGTATATTGTTTTATTTTCCCTCAATGAGTTTTTTGCTTTATTAGAAATATATTGTAATAACTCATCTCCTACTTCATGACCAAGCTCATCATTAATTTTTTTAAATTTATTCAGGTCGACATAATAAAGAGCCATTTTTCTATTGTATCGTATGGCTCTTTTTGACTCATAATCAAAGTCAATGACTAGATGCCTTCTATTTGGGAGTCCTGTTAGTGGATCATGATTACTCAAATGTTTTAATTCTGCTTCCAATCTTTTTTGTTCGCTAATATCATGAACGGTACCTAACATTCTAAGCGGTTTTCCATGTTCATCAAATTGAACTTCAGCCCGTTGCCGAACAAATTTTTCAGAGTTATCGATTAAAATCATGCGATGCTCTATATCATAAGTTTGTTCATGGTTGAGTGCTTTGTTAACACTTTCTTTTACCCAATCTTTATCATCTGGATGTATGAGACTTAAAAATGCTTCATAATCAACCTTGAATGTTTTTGGGTTAAGACCAAAAATCCGATAAATTTCGTCAGACCATTGGAGTCTATTCTGAGTGATGTCCCATTCCCAATGGCCAATATTTGCAATTCTTTGGGCCTCCAATAACCTTTCTTTTTGGATATTAAGTTCTTTTGTTCTATTTTTTACCATTAATTTTAATCTTCTGGTATTCCACAAAAAAAAGAGCAAAAGAATAAAAACAAAACTGAGGAGCTGTAGTATAAATTTCCAGTCAGTCTGTTTAACGGTGGAAATTTCAGTCCATTTATTAAAAATATTATTAAGCTCATCCTCACTTATACTATTAAGAACTTTATCTAAAATAGTGATAACCTCTGGAGGTAATTTTTTAATAATTGCTAATTTTAGGTGATAAGTATAATCAAGTTTTAAAACAATTTTTAAATCATTAAATCCTTTTTTTTCAATAAAATACCGGGCAGTCACCATATTTATTGCAAATAAATCAATTTCATTATTTGATAAAAGAGAGAATCCTTCTTTAGTGGAAGGAATTTCTATAAAGTTCAAATTTGGATTTTTTTCTTTGATATAAGAACCTAAGCCACTGCTTTTAACTATCCCAATTTTTTTATTTTTAATATCTTTTTTAATGTCAAGATAGACTGTTTTATCAGTAAATCTTGTAACAAGTACTGCAGGGTAAGAAAAAATAGTTTTGGAAGTAAAATTTAGATACTTTTCTCTATCATTGTTTATAGTGATAGCACTGAGCATGTCTATCTTCGCATTTTTTGCGAGTTTTATTGATTCTTCCCATGTTTTAGTGTTGGTAGCGACTAAATTGATGCCGGTTTTATGCTCAATGATATGCAGAATATCTGAAATAATACCTGTATGCTGACCTATGTCATTTTTCCATTCGAATGGTGCCCAATCTGGATCATAAACATAGTTGAGTGATTGATTCTTATCTAGCCATTTTAGCTCTTCCGGTGTGAGTGATGTGACAAAAGAGGATGTATCGGCTTTATGATCATTGAAATTGCTGGCTAAATTATTTGCATATAAAGAGAAGGGTAGAAAAAAGAGTAAAAGAAATTTAAAAAATATAGATTGATGAAATTTCATTGAAGTTTTCCATAACATCTGATTTATGAACTTACTCTATTGATTATTATAGAACTAGAAGCGTTTTTATTCGATTTAAATTGTAACAGAATTAAGATAATTATTTCTAAATAACTGTTTTTTACTAATAAAATATTATATTGATTGTGTCCAAATAATACAAAATGTTTGCTCTCCAGAAGTGAATCCAAGAATAATGTAGAACATCATTGGCTATCTCAGGCCAGGCCAGTTGCTACCTTATTTGATGTGGATAACTTTCCAGTAAAGTTATTGATTTAAGATATAGCGCTTATCATCACAATCAGCGGTCAATTTTTTTATATCTGCCTGATATTGTTTTACAGAAGCATTTAAGGTTTTTGCCTCAGTGGTATATTCTTTTGATAACTGATTTAGTTGGTTATTAGTCTGGTTATATTCATCAACAGATGCCTGACTTTGAAAGTCAATATCTGCATATTCCTGAGCTCTTTCATGTTCCAGTTGTGTCATTTTATTTTTCATTGTCTGGAGTTTCTTAAGGTGCTCTTTTAACTGATGGGCAGTCTGAGATAATTTTTGTTCTCTTTCATTACATTGGGATAATTCCGATTGAGTTAATATCCCATCTGAACTGACTTCAGCAAAGCTTGAAGAAACACCCAAGAAGTTAATAAAACAAACAATAAATAAAGTTCTGTAAATTCCGTTTTTCATGATATATCCTTTTAATCGGTTTAAATTCATTTAAAGAATTTTAACATAGATTTAGACACTGTATGTATCAATCATGCTTTTTCGCCGGCTGTTTAAAAAAAGATTGCCGGAAGATGGCCTCAAGGCTTGTAAGGCTATGTGGGAAATATCAGATGATGTTGAAATGAAGAGGTCAGTTGATTAATTGGCATCAGGAGTTTGTTGAAGCATTACTTTATCTATGTTTAAGCAGAATGTGGCTTTGGAATGCTGATTATAAAATGCTATTATCCCTGTTTAAAGATTTCTTTCCATTAGTTGTTATAAGGACTCAGTAATAATGCCCGTACTCAGATTTTATGGTCGACTCAGCCCATTTAAACGTGTGATTCTTGCCTTAATCCTCGGTATTTCCGCAGGCTTATTTTTTGGTGAGCTTATGGGGAATCTTGAAATAATTGGGAAAGCTTATATTCGATTGCTGCAAATGACGGTACTGCCTTATGTCCTGGTTTCTATTATTGGTGGGCTGGGACGTCTTGACGCTCATATGGCTGGACGGATTGGTATGAAAGCTGTCAGAATCATTCTTGTTCTGTGGCTTGCAGTTATGCTGACACTGATATTATTACCTTTAGCTTATCCGAGTTGGGAAACAGCTGGTTTTTTCAGTAGCAGTCTGGTGGCAGAACCCACAGTGTTTAATTTTGTTGATTTGTACATACCCTCTAATATCTTCTCATCATTATCTAATACCATTGTTCCTGCGGTGGTTTTATTTTCTTTATTAATGGGCGTATCACTGATTTCGGTGAAAGATAAAGAAACATTTATTAATCTGACATCGAGTGTTGGTGATACTCTGATGGGAGTGGCTTCATTTGTGGCAAAGCTGGCACCTATAGGTATTTTTGCTATTTCTTCAGCTGCTGCCGGAACACTTGATCCAGAAGAACTTGGACGCTTACAGGTTTTTTTATGGGTTTACCTGATTGCTGCAGCTTTATTGGCCTTTATTCTATTACCACTTATCATTCATTGGGCGACACCTTTTTCATATCGTCAGATCTTATCTGTTTCTGGTGAGGCTGTTATTACTGCACTTGCAACAGGTACTGTTCTGGTGGTTTTGCCGATGATTATAGAACGGACTAAAGAAATGCTGGAAAAGCATGATATGGACTGTGAAGAGACTCGTTCAACCGTTGATGTCCTGGTGCCTACGGCTTATAGCTTTCCAAGCACAGGCACATTATTGGGGCTGGGATTTATTTTATTTTCTTCCTGGTATGTCGGATCGCCATTGAGTATTGATCAGTACCCATCCTATATTGTTATGGGGGCTTTAACAGCCTTTGGCAGCATGGCCGTTGCTATTCCTTTTTTATTGGATTTCTTTGGTCTTCCTGCTGATCAATTCCAGTTATATCTATTAGGCAGTGTGGTTACGGCTCGATTTGCGACAGCTCTGGCTGCTCTACATGGCTTTGTTGTGACCTTACTGGTGGCTTCAGCTGTGGTCAGACGTTTAAAATGGCATCGTATGTTTCAGGCCATCGGGCTGCATCTGGGGGTTACTGCTGTGGTAATGGTAATAACCGGAATGTTGTTAACTTACCTCATTCCTTATGAATATGAGGGAACTCAAACTTTTGAATCCATGCGGCTTATTGGTACACCCTCACCTATAAAACAAATCAGCAAACCACAAGCTCTTAGTAAAGAAGAACAAGCTCGACCACGGCTGGATGTTATTCGTGAGCGTGGGGTTATTCGCGTGGGCTATTTTTCAAATGCATTACCCTATTCATTTCGAAATAATAAAGCTGATTTAGTCGGCTATGATATGGAAATTATTAATGATCTGGCCCTCGATCTGGGTTTAAAAATTGAGTTTACGCATATTAAACGCAGGGGTACTGAAGATAAGCTGCTATCTGATGGACGGATTGATATTGCTATTGGTGGTAATGGCATTACACCTGATGGGGCGCTGACAATGACTTATACAACACCCTATACCCACCATACTGCAGGTTTGGTTGTTCTGGATCGATACAGGGATGAATTTGCAACCATGGAAGCCATTAATGAAATGGAGAAATTAGTATTGGCTGTTCCGGATACTGATTACTATAGCCGGATTGTGAAAAAACATTTTCCTAATGCGGAGCAGATTTCAGTTTCTAATGCCCGTGAATTTTTTAAGGGCATGCACAAAGAAGCCAATGCTTTCATTTACTCAAGTGAGGCTGCTTCGGCATGGGGGTTGTTGTACCCTGAGTACACGGTTCTGATACCCAAAGGACTGAAATTTAAAATTCCAGCAGCGTTTGAATTACCCAAGGGTGAACTGGCTTTTGTTGAGTATATGAACACCTGGTTATTACTTAAAAAAGAAAACGGCTTTCTTCAAACTGTCTACAATTACTGGATTTTAGGCGAAGATCCCCAGAAAAAAGAACCTCGCTGGTCTGTTGTGCGAAATGTATTTGGCTGGAATATGTAGGATGTTTTCCTTAAGCTCTAAAGCTTTTTGCTTATACCGGTATCTTTTATGTGCTGCTTAACAGTTTCGTTATAAACTTTCTGCATTGAAACCAGTATATCCGGTTTGGTTTCACCAGTGAGTTCATTCATAAAGACTTTTTTGAATTCGGTAGCCAGAACCAGAACATTATCGTATAAGCCATGGCAGTGTGCTGCTAAATAGCCCTTGCCATAGAAAATATCATTTTCAGCAGCAGTAATTGCAATGCCTTCAACCTTCATCATTTGAAGGGCTTCAAGCCAGGAATCGATGATTGGTCGCCAACTGTCACTTTTAACTGATGTGGTGCCGAGGTTAAGAACCGGCAAATCAGTCCGTTCATGACGGCGATAATTGTATGAATGGTTATCATAGACAATACATTGGCCAAAATCTTCAGCCAATGCTTCAACTACAGCGGATACAATGCGGTAAAATTGAGCGTGTTTTGCTTTGCTGGTGGCAATTGCTTCCTGACTTAAGGGGGCTTTCCAGACTTCTTTACCCCATGCTGTTTCATAAACACTTTCATCAGTGCTTCGATTTAAGTCATATTCATAGCGTGAGTCATTTCCAGTCAGAGTGATGGCCTGCTGCTCAACAAAAGTTGCGGTGTAGGGATCTTCCTCATAGTAGCGTTCAGACTGAGACAACAAGCAGTTATCAGCAAGCTCAGGACGTAAATTTCCACCGTTATGGATGGCGGCACATAAAGCCGGTTCATATTTTTCAATTTTCAGCGTAAAACCACCACCATCAATTGTTGCAGTAAATGTTTCTCGTTGCTTTATTTTATTTTTAATCGCTTCTTCGGACAAGGTGAGCACGTATTTCTCCATATGTTTCTCTCTATAACTCAAGAATAACAAAAGTTGATCCGTTGGTAAAATGGGATTATATTCAAAGATGGCAGAGATGACACATTCTTGTCTCAAATTTAAACTTAAAAAAGAGTATCATATGCCCCAATCAAAACGCATAGCTTCTATTGACTGGATGCGCGGCTTTGTCATGATTTTGATGGTGCTGGATCATGTTTCCATGGTATACAATGGAAGTCATTTAAGTACTGATTCAGCGGCCAAATACGTCAGTGGTACGGCTTTACCTGCCTTTGACTTTTTTAGCCGCTGGCTTACTCATCTTTGCGCGCCTGTATTCGTCTTTCTGGCGGGGACTGCACTAGCGATCAGTGTTGAACGAAAAGTGGCAAAAGGCTTTGACAGCTGGCAGATTGATAAAGATATTTTATTCCGTGGGGCTTTTATCGCCCTGCTTGATCCTACTTTGATTTCATTCTTTTCCGGAAAATTAATTTTTCAAGTTTTGTACGCTATTGGTGTGGCCATGATGTGTATGGCATTCTTCAGACGTCTTTCCAGCACTCTTTTAATCATTGCGGCAATGGCCTGGATTATTTTTGGAGAATTGCTTGTTTCACAGGGGTGGCCACCGGAAGCGGGAAGTGGTTCAATTATTCAGGCACTACTCTATTCCACCTATTATTCACCCAACCTGTCGATTATGTACCCGCTATTGCCCTGGTTAGCCATGATGATTTTAGGCTGGGTATTTGGTCGTTACTTATTGAATTATCGTGAAGGGAAGGTCAGTATTACTCCAGTCCAGTTGTTATTGAGTCTGGGGCTTTCAGCGCTGCTGAGTTATTTGATTATTCGCTATTTAAATGGTTACGGTAATATGATGTTATACCGTGATGATGATAGCTGGCAGCAATGGCTGCATGTGAGCAAATATCCGCCGTCAGCAGCATTTACATTTCTTGAATTGGGTCTTATGTCTGTTATTCTTGGTTTGATGATTTATATAGAACCGATTATTGGAGTGAGACAAAATGGTGTGCTGCTGGTTTTTGGCCAAACCTCTATGATGTTTTATCTGGTTCATAGATTAATTCTCACTGGTTCAGGGACATATGGTGGTTTGCGTGATGTTACTGATTTAAACAGCTCCTATCTTATCACTTTAATTTTCTTGATATTACTCTACCCATTCTGTCTCTGGTATCGGAGTTTTAAGTCCAGACACCGAGATTCTATATGGTTGAAATATTTATAATGAGTTGCTGAGAAATTTATTCATTACAAAAGTAAGCATTTTTGTAATGAATAAAGATGTCTTATTTTAACAGTTTGCTGTGCTCTGGAAGGGCAACATTTAGCTCAAGAATTGGGCATTGTTCATCATTAGTATCAAGCTGAACCTGAATTTGATCCGGATTAATATCGACGTATTTACTGATCACCTTTAGAATTTCTTCTTTGAGCTTAGGAAGGTAGTCAGCTTCAGCATTACTCCCGCTTCTCTGGTGCGCAACAATGATTTGTAAACGATCTTTGGCCTGAGAGGCTGTTCTTTTCTTTTCTTTACGAAAGAAATTAAGAATACCCATGCTTTATCCTCCGAATACGCGGGAGAAAAAACCTTTTTTCTCCGGAGTTAGAAAACGGTGCTCTACATCATTACCCAGGAAACGTTCAACCAGATCATCATAGGCCTGACCAGCGACACTCTCGGTATCTAAAATAACAGGTGCTCCAGTATTTGATGCCTGTAATACAGATTCTGATTCTGGAATAGCGCCAAGCAGCGGAATGGCTAAAATATCAATAATATCATCCACACTCAGCATTTCACCCTCTTCAACGCGTGTGGGTGAATAGCGGGTAATGATAAGATGAGGTTTAACTGGAGATTGTCCTTCAATAACACGCTTTGTTTTGCTGTCAAGGATTCCCAGTATTCGATCAGAATCCCGTACTGAAGAAACTTCAGGATTGCTGACGATAAGGGCTTCATCTGCAAAGTAGAGTGCCATGAGTGCACCTGATTCAATACCGGCAGGTGAGTCACAGATAATATAATCAAAAGTCTTTGATAACTCTCCAAGAATTTTTTCAACACCTTCCAGCGTCAGGGCTTCTTTATCTCTGGTTTGAGAGGCAGGTAATATAAATAAATTATCAACTCGTTTATCTTTAATGAGCGCTTGATTTAAATTTGACTCCCCGTTAATGACATTAATAAAATCAAAAACAACCCGGCGTTCACATCCCATGATTAAATCCAGATTTCGAAGGCCAATATCAAAATCAATAATGACAGTTTTGTGTCCTTTTTGTGCCAGGCCGGTGCCAAATGCTGCGCTGGTTGTGGTTTTCCCCACACCCCCTTTTCCGGATGTCACTACAATAATTTTTGTCATTGTTTCCTTGGTTCCTGTAATTGTTTGAAAATACTATGTTTTATTCAGTTAAGTCTGAAATATGCTAAATAGATTCTATCTGTAACTTTTCGTTTTCCATATAAACTTGTACGGACGCACCAATTTTATCTTCTACAATGTCTTCACTCAATAGGTAAATTCCTGCAATTGAGATTAATTCTGCTTGTAAGCTATGGCAAAAAATAGATGAGCGTTGATTGCCCTGAACTCCTGCTAGAGCACGCCCTCTCAAGGTACCGTAAACATGTATGTTACCATCGGCCAGTATTTCTGCGCCAGTACTGACTGAGCCTATAACCACCAGATCGCCACCGGGAGCATAAATCTGCTGTCCTGAACGAATGGTTTGTTTAACAATTTTTGTTGCTCTATTGGTTATACCATTTGTTGGGACTTTAGTTGCAGTCTTGGTTTCAGCCTGAGTATCTGTTGGTTCTTCTGAGGGAGTTGAAGTTTCTTTAGTCTCTTTTTCTGGTTTTGCTTCAGCTTTTTGCTCATTAATTTCTGAGGCTTTCGTCGTGTCAGATGTTTTTTTCCAAGGTGTTTTGGATTCAGCCAGAACTGCCATTCCAGCTGCTTCTAACTGGGTGTGTATAGATTTTTCAGCACCTTTAATCCCAACAGGGATAATTGACAAGGATAAAAGCAGCTCCCGGAGCTCAAAAAAGTCTAATCCCTGTTTATCTACAGGCAACTCATGGAGATCGATGACTAATGGTGTATGGTTAAAAAAACCAGGAGCCATTTTAATGCGTTCTTTTAACTGTTTTTCTAATAAGGATAAGTTATCTTCAAAAAGTTGCAAAACGGTTAAAGTAAACAGACTTCCTTTTAATTCAAAGCAGGGTTTATCCATAGAACCTCATTTTTATGTCGGCTGGAGAGCGCCAGAAAAGAAAATACTTCATATTTTTACAATAGTATAACAAAAAGTGTTTTATAACTAAAAATTAAATAATAAAAATCTAAAGTGGGTTTATTACAGAAATACAGATTTAGGTTGATGTGTTATGATTAATGGCAGTAATACAACCAAAGTGGCAATTTGGTTTGGTTTTAAAGCAAGAGAAAAAACAATAGCAACCGCTCAATTACGGAAGGATGGTGATTTTGCCCATGTCTATCATTCATTAAGTAAAGATGGCGGGACACCCGTCCTCCCAGCAACAGTACTTTAAATTTTATCCAATAATCCCCATTTATGTGCAGATATTGACTGTGCTTTAAAAAAGGTTTCCACAATGTTAAAAAATACATCCCTATTTGAAAAACTGGCCCTGGGTTATGCGTTGTTCTTTACCCTTATTGGTTTTAGCTGGAGTTATATCGATCATGATGCATTTAAACTCTATTTTGTTGTGGAAGATGGTTTTACTGAGTGGTCGACGGTTGTCTTTTTATTAATAGGACTTGTGGTCTGCGTTCAGCGAGTGTGGTTGTTGAGAGGGCAGAGACCCTTTTTATTCTTATTTATGACATCCTTACTGGCATTATTTTTCTTTTTTGGCGCAGGAGAAGAAATATCATGGGGGCAGCGTATTTTCAATGTCGAGAGTTCTGAGTTTTTTACACAAAATAATGCGCAGGGCGAGACTAATTTACATAATTTGATGATTGGTGACACTAAACTGAACAAGGTTATATTTGGGAAGGGGATTGGTATTTTACTGCTTTTATACCTTGCGGTTTTAATCCCTTTATATCGAACCAAAAAAGGAGTTCAGAAAATTGTCGATAAGTTTGCAATTCCCATTGCTCAGAATTATCAAATTGTAGCTTATGTTCTTTTATTGCTTTTGGTTCAAGTCATTATGGCCTCTTCAAAAAAAGGAGAGATGCTTGAATTTGCAGGCTCTATTATTTTCGTATTAAATGTTGTGTTTCCTTATAATCAATCGATTTTTAAAGATAAATAAGGGATCTGAATTAGAAAATGTCTCTCATAATAAAATATGAGAGACATTTGCCAACCCCTATCCACTAAGGAAAACTATGGTGAACTGACACCTGTTGCTTTTCACTGTACTATCAAAATCAATCCGTTGTGACTTCAACCTGTTATGCAAAAAGCGGGTTTTTACTTTTTTACTCATATTAATTGAAAAAATCTCTAATGCAATCTACTCTTAATATTATGAACATGGATTGTTTTTTATATTAGTATATAATTTAATGTTAACAATGAAGAAAAACAACTTTGATATCACAGGAAAGTTTATCCTGAAGGCTCTTCTCCGCTCTGATGAGTGAAGAAAGATGCTAATACTCACAAGATCTGTTGCAATATAAAGCTTCTGACAGTTTTATAAGCAAAAGATAATA
>JADGEM010000021.1 GCA_016744375.1 Gammaproteobacteria bacterium | reverse complement strand
AGGTCTATCTTAACCCTGAAAAACAAAAGGTAGATGAAAAGGAAAACAAGGCGGCATAAATTTTAACTTTAGGCGACAACTAGCTTGAAATCCGCCGCTAACAGCCATGGTGAGTGCCTCAATCAAAACAAACTGACCAATAGGTATGATCTGACCAGTTTGTTCGGCAACAGAAATAAACTCATCAGGAGAGACTTCACCCAGCACAGGGTTATTCCAACGCAATAAAGCCTCAACTCCGCTAATACGCCTGCTATTGACATCTACCTGAGGTTGATAGCAGAGCCGAAACTCACCACGCTCTAATGCGCCATGCATTTGCTCTTCCAAAGCCAGTCTGCGGGAAACTTTCTGATTCATTGCCTCGGTAAAATAGGAGAAAGTATTACGCCCCAGGTTCTTGGAGTGATACATGGCAGAGTCAGCATTACGCAAAAGCTGTGATGAACTATCACCATCATCCGGATAAATGGAAATGCCAATGCTTGAGGTCAGAATAAGCTCACGGTTTTCGATTACGAAGGGAGCGATGAAGTGGTTAAGCAAGTTTTCTGCAATGGGGTGAATATCAGCTACTTTGTCTAGTCCACCCAGTAATATTATAAATTCATCACCGCCAAGACGTCCCACCGTATCACCACTTCGAACATCACTACACAACCGTGCCGCCGCCTCAATCAAAACCTTATCACCAATATCATGGCCCAGCGTATCATTGATCTTCTTAAAATCGTCGAGATCCAGGAATAACACTGCTATCTGCCTAGCGTCACGACATGCCTCGTTTATCAACTGGGACAACCGGTCAAGAGCAAGAAAACGATTAGGCAAGTTGGTTAACACATCATGATGAGCGAGGTATGATAGCTCTTCTTCTACTTGTATTCTCTTGATAATTTCATCCTCTAATTTCTCATTCTGAAATTCCAGAGAAAAAATCTGTGACATCCTATTATGAAGATTATTACCGGTGATAAGCACAATACCGATCCATATAGGAAGACCGATGCCTAAATAAAATGGTAAGTAATCCACTACCCAGGGCATAATTATCAGAACAAGTGAAGGAGGGGCTATATAGGCGTAAAAGGCCGCTTTAATAAAGGAAAGCACAGAGATTGCAGTCATGATAACAAAAAACAACATGATACAAACAAGCACGGAATTATAGGCAGTATGATCAAAAAAGATAACCACAAATGATGATGCTGCCCATCCGCACCCCATAACGCCCGTCAGTACTGTGTAAGCTTTTAACCAGTCTTTCGAACTATACTTATCTGGGGCTACAAGCCTAACCCGATACAACAACAGTCTAAGCACTGCGAACGCGATCATTGATAATGTCCAGATTATAGCTACAACTTGGCCTGAACCACTGACTTTGACTATAAAGAAAAATATAATAACTGTAATAATGACACTTATATTTGCTACTAAAGCATTTGCATAGAGTGCATTAACTTCCTCACCCTGTAATTTATAAGCTACATGCTTTTTCATGCACTGATTCCTTCCTCATAAATAGTCGTTATTTCATTTTATTAATAAGGTTAAGGATAGGAAATACAATACTCTTTTTCAATCTATCAGATATGGAAAACATGGTTGGTTACTTTGCCCACAATGTCAGTATTTTAATACAAATACACAAATTTTTTCTTTTTTTCAATTAGTTGTCTATATTTAAATAAGAGCATTTGCCTAGAAAACAGGAAGAGGACTGTGACAAGCAACAAACATGATAGAGAAGTCGAAAGCAAAAGCAAAAGCAAAAGCGACCTGCTGTTTGGTGATGTAGGACATAATGCAGACAAGGACAAACAACAAATGCCGTTCGATCGTCAATACTGGAAAATTATGATCATTGATGATGAAAAAAGTGTGCATGATGTTTCTCAAATGGTGCTAAAGAATTTTTCTTATAAGGAACGCAGGCTTGAATTTATCCATGGTTATTCTGGTGAAGAGGCATGTAAACTGGTAGAAGAACATCCTGATACTGCCGTTATGTTACTGGATGTGATGATGGAAACTGATACAGCAGGTCTGGATACAGTGAAATATATCCGGGAGAAATTACAGAATAGAACCACCAGAATAATTCTACGCACAGGTCAGCCCGGGCAGGCACCTGAACACACTGTTGTGCGTATGTATGACATCAATGATTATCTGGAAAAGAGCAAACTCACTTCACAATATCTTGAGATTGCCTTGATCACATCGCTCAGATCATACGATGATATCTGTACTATCAGCCAACTCACAGCCGACAATGACACCCTGGATTCTATCATCAAAGTCCGCACTCAGGATTTGTCTGATGCTAATGCCATGTTACGGCAGCAAATGAAAAATCAAGCACAATCTCATGAAGCGCTGCAACAAAGTGAAGCACAACTTGCTGAGGCCCAGCGTATTGCTCGCATTGGTCATTTTGAATGGTCCTGTAACAACGGTAATATGACGTGGTCTGAACAGATCTGTCACATTCTGGCAACTACCGTGGCATCAAGTCAGCATACATTGGAGGAATTTCTGGATTTTATTGTTCCTGACGATCAAAATTTAGTCGTGAAAAGCATGGAACAAGCTATTGAGGATCGGCAGCCTTACGACATTGAACTTCGAGTGCAGCAGGCATCTGGAAATATTTGCTACGTACGTCAGCAGGGCGATGCATTTATAGATGTAAATGGCAATGTGACACATATTGTTGGCACCTTACAGGACATTACTGAGCAGCGTTTGGCAGAAATTGAAATGCGTAAACTATCGACAGCGATTGAACAAATTGCTGATGGTATCATGATCACTGATCCTAAGGGCATCATTGAATATGTGAATCCTGCAATTACGGAAATAACCGGCTATAGTCAAGAAGAGCTTATTGGCAATACTCCAAGAATACTGAAATCTGGTAAACAGGGTAATGCTTTTTATCAACGACTATGGAAGACTATTCTGCAAGGAGTCGTGTTCAATGAAGTGGTTATTAATAGAAAAAAGAATGGCCAGTTTTATTTCGAAGAAAAAACCATAACACCACAGAAAAATACCCGTGGTGAAATTATTAGCTTTATTTCCAGCGGTAAAGATATCACTGATCGTATGGAAGCTCAGGAGCGCTTACATCATCTTGCCCATCATGATTCACTGACCGGGTTACCCAATAGGATACTGTTTGAGGATCGTCTCGCTCAAGCAATACCACGTGCTCGCTTGCAGAAGCAAAAAATTGCGATTTTATTTCTTGATATGGATCGTTTCAAGGTTATCAATGACAGCCTGGGTCACAACACCGGGGACATAATGCTTAAAGAGATAGCTTTACGATTATCAGACTGTGTGTCTGAGAGTGATACAGTTTCACGCTTTGGTAGTGATGAGTTCTGTGTCATCCTCAATGGTATTGCAACGGAAAGTGATATTCCCAAGTTGGCCAGCAAGATGCTTTCTGACCTTGCAGTGCCTTTTGACTGTGAAGGCCGTGAATTATTTATCACCACTAGCATTGGTATCAGCCTGTTTCCCGATGATGGTGATAATGCTCAGACATTATTGAAAAAAGCTGATGCAGCCATGTATCACTCAAAGCGTAAAGGCAGAAACGCTTTTCAGTTTTACACAGCTGAAGACGAGCAACAAGCGATAGAACGTCTGACACTGGAATCGAGTCTGCGACGAGCACTGGAACGCCACGAATTCGTACTCTATTACCAGCCTCAGCTTAGTCTCTCTTCGTGTCAGGTTGACAGTTATGAAGCACTGCTGCGCTGGCAGCACCCAGAATATGGTCTTGTTTCTCCCATTCACTTTATTCCTCTGCTGGAGGAGACAGGAATGATCATCAATGTCGGTGAATGGGTTTTGCAGACCGCATGCACCCAGGAAAAGACCAATCAGCAATCCGGTCAATTTGCCAAAAAAGTAGCTGTTAATATTTCTATCTACCAGTTCAGGCAAAAGGATTTCATCCAGATGGTTGAACGCACCTTAAAAAACACCCGACTCGCTCCACAGTATCTCGAATTAGAAGTCACTGAAGGCGTATTGATAGATGATATCGATGAAACTGCAATCAAATTGCAGGAACTGCACAACTTGGGAATATCTCTTTCTATCGATGACTTTGGTACAGGCTATTCCTCAATGAATTACCTCAGACGATTACCATTTGACTTACTGAAAATTGACCGCTCATTTGTTAACGAAGTCACCACTAATAGTGAAGACGGAGCCATTGCTGCAGCCATCATTGCCCTGGCACATTCTATTGGTCTTGAGGTCGTTGCCGAAGGTGTGGAAACCACAGAGCAATTGCAATTTCTTAACAAACTGGGCTGTGACTCTATTCAGGGCTATCTCTGTAGTCCTCCATTACCCGCCGATTCATTTAATTCAATGGAAGATGATCTTTACCATACCTGGAAGGATCTCTTAAATCACAGTAAACGCTAGCATTACCCCATAGGAGCTCCGCTCATGAATCATACTAAACTACAAGATATCCCAATAAAAAATCTGGATATTCCATTGGAACGAGATGAGTTCTCTCGCTCCGTGATTCGTGAACTGAGCGGCTTGCTGGAGGAGATGGTTGGACTTGATGAGGCTTCGGGTTTTATCAGTGTTGTGGGCCAGCGTATTGGAACTGAAATAGGGAGTTATTACAAAAAGGCACTTCAGGTTTCCAGACTCAACCAGCAGCAAATCAGTGATGTACTAGTGGATCTCAAGACCCGTATTCAGGGAGACTTTTACATTATTAAAATTGATGAAAACAAGGTGGTGATGGGGAATAATGTTTGCCCTTTCGGTGATAAAGTCAAAAATCGTCCTTCGCTTTGTATGATGACTTCTAATGTATTTGGCACTATTGCCGCTGACAACATTGGCTATGCCAAGGTCGTATTGGATAAAACAATTGCACAGGGTGATATGGGGTGCCATGTTACTGTTTATTTTAAAGCGACCGAGGAGGCAAATCAGGCTGTTGGCAGAGAATATTATCAGGCTGGAGATTTTTAAATGTTGCCGGAAAACTTTATTGAGATCACTAATGCCTTGCCTGATCCATATTTTCTATTGACCCATGACGGTACTATTATCGCTATAAATCAGGCGGTGAAAAAGAAATTTTCTCTGTGTAATTTTTCTGCGGAGAGTTTGAATCTTGATGATTTGGTGGTGGAGGAATTAACGAAATTGAAGCCGTTGTTACAAATGTGGTCACGCAGTAAATCGCCACTGCCCTCCAGTATTGCATTCAAAACTGATAGTGGTAAACCCACCCATTATTTATGTAAAGGCAGTGTTATAAGGCCAGCCCTTAACCATGATCCAGCAGTGATTATGGTAAACTGTGTTGATAAGCATCAATCTACTTCAGTGTTTGTCACACTCAATGAAAAGATTGAGCTGTTAAAGCGAGAAATTGGTGAACGGCAACGTGCAGAACAGGAAGTTCGCCTGTTAAACCAGGATCTTGAACAGCGGGTCAGGGATAGGACCAATGAACTGGAAAAGGTGAATAATGATCTCAGCCGTTCTTTTAAAGAATTAAAAAGTGCTCAGGAACATCTGGTACGTACCGAGCGTCTGGCCTCGTTAGGGGGAATGGTTGCCGGGGTTGCTCATGAACTCAATACGCCAGTTGGCGTCTGCGTGACCGCTGCTTCATATTTGGAGGAGCAAGCCCATCAATATCACGAACGTTATAATGATGGTGTGCTCACCCGTCAGGATTTTGAGTCTTTCTTTGATGTGGCATTGGAGTCCTCCAGTATTATATTAGGCAATCTTGGCCGTGCCTCTGATCTTGTGAGCAGTTTTAAGCAACTGGCCGTGGATCAAACCAGTGATAAGCGACGTCATATTAATCTGAAAAGCTATATTGAAGAGCTATTAATTAGTTTACAGCCCAGGATGCGAAAAACATCACACAAATTTGAACTCATTTGCCCAGAGGATCTTGATATTGAAAGTTATCCCGGGGCCTTTGCTCAGATCATTAATAATCTGATCATCAATTCAATAAGTCACGGTTTTGAGGGCATTGAAGAAGGCTTGATCAAAATTGAAGTTAGCCGCGATCAAGATCGAATTCTGTTGCATTATAGTGACAATGGTATTGGGATTGCGAAGGAAAACCAGGCTCATATCTTTGATCCTTTTTTTACCACTAAAAGAAACCAGGGTGGTAGCGGTTTGGGCTTGAATATTGTCTACAATCTGATAACCAACAAACTGCAAGGTGAAATCAGTGTTTCCAGTGAAGAGTCTCAGAGTGCACACTTTTATATCAGCCTGCCGATTTTGACAGATACCTTGTCGTTATAAATTTACCTGATTATTAAATGACTCTTTTAGTCATTCAGTTAATCCTTTTAGCAAAGGAACTATACGATCATTTTGTCCTTTACTATGATGGACATGGATCAATTAATGATGAAAATCAATATTCTTAACTCTTAGAGTAATACATTCCCTTAAGTGCATACTTGCAGCGTATAATAGCGAAGCCATTAAATAGTGGACTCCAGAAAGATAGGATAATATATCTATTTTTTCTTCTCTGGATAAGACAACTTGAACATCAGATAAGACTGACTGAAAATAATGATATTTTTATTGTAATAGGCAATAATGTTAAAAAAGAAATACGGAAGTTTGTTTTTCTAATCATCATGTTCCCGTAGATTTAACTATTAAGTGCCTAAGCACGCTTAGGGGATGTATCAATAAAGTAATTTAACAAGACCAGACACCGATGTATGATCAATAAAATGGCTTTTAATAATCAACTTCACATGGGCATTTTTCTCTGCTGCGGGCCGAAAAGTTCCAGTGAATTGGGTTGTGATGCGCTACAAGGATTAGATACCCCGTGAAATTTCAAATTATTGAAAAGTCTCAATCTGAAGAGGTTGCTAAATTAGCTGTTTGCCTTACTAATGAGATTATTGAACGTACTGGAATTAAACATTTTGATGTTGATGTCCCTTTAGCTGTTAGTCTTTGTGATAATTATGTTTCTAAAGGTTTATACAATGTTATTGCTGCCTATGATCAAAATGAAATATACAATTGTATAATCAGGCGCTCAAAGATCGCCCACACGTGGGCTGGACATCCAGTGGCTGTTTAGCAATTTATGCTTCAAGAGAATTTACCAGTGTGATATTGATCACCGTTAATAATAAGAAATCTCAATAAAATGTTCTTATAGACAATCGATTAAAATGGTTCGTGTAATTAAAAATTTGAGGTGATGTATGAAAATTGGAGTAAGCAGTCAAAACTTTCGGACAGTGACCGGTCATGCTGGCAAGACTCGACGGTTTCTTATTTATTCACAAAATGAGCAAAATAAATGGGTTGAGTCAGAGCGACTTGATTTACCTAAAGAAATGTCTATGCATGAGTTTCGAGGATTAGAACATCCGATTGAAGTTGTCGATGTATTGATTACAGCAGGCTGCGGCAATGGTTTTGTACGTAAAATGAAATCAAAAGGGATAGAAGTGATAATGACCAGTGAAACTGATCCTTTATCAGCAGTGATTCAGTATGACTCGGGAGCGACTTTGCCTCCTGCCACTCCCCATACACACTGAAATAATAAAAGTAGGGGTATCAAGCTGATACCCCCATGTTTTATCTCTATTGAGCCACCTTCTTTAAGCATATCGTTAAAACCAATTACAAGTTTTATGAAACCCATAAAAAGAGCGCTGCTTATAAAAAAAGGGCAATTAAATAACTGATCCCTATTACCACCTCTCGCTTTAAATTGATAATATTGCTTAAAGTTCAATAATATTAAGCCTTAAGAACAGTAAAAAAATGTGAGGCATACTAAAGTGTCAGGTGGTAACATTATATAATTGAGTTAATTAATGCAGGGGTCTGATGATGTCATTGTACAAGGCAAGAAATAATTTGAAAATTCAATACTTACTGATTATTGGCTTGTTTTTTTGTTTCAGTCATCCGGTGTGTTCATTTGATGTTGAAGAGGTGTTTAATGGTTTAGGTGTTCCATGGGGGATGGCCTTTCTATCAGATAATAAAATTATTTTTTCACAACGGGATGGTCAAATTGGTTTACTTAAGCTTAAAGAAAATGAACTGACCTGGCTGGGAAATACACCTTCTGTTTATCATAACGGTCAGGGAGGACTTCTTGATATTGCCGTTGCAGATAACTATGGTCAGACTGGATGGATATATTTTACTTATAGTAAGCAAACCGGTAATAAAAGTGCAACCACACTGGCAAGAGCGAAACTTAACAAAGACAGTTTGACTGACTGGCAGGATCTGCTCGTTAGTCACTCATCAGAAAAAACAAATCGTCATTATGGGAGTCGAATTGCTTTTGATGAAAAAGGTCATGTGTTTTTTTCCATTGGTGAACGTGGTCATCGTCCAAATGCCCAGGATCTAACAAACCATGCAGGTGCCATCTTGAGACTGAATCTTGATGGCAGTACACCAGAAGATAATCCTTTCTCTGGTCAAAAAAATATTCTTCCTGAAATTTGGAGTTATGGTCATCGAAATCCTCAGGGGCTATTTTATGAAAAAAAAATGAATCGTCTCTGGTCTATAGAGCATGGACCAAGAGGTGGGGATGAAATTAATTTGATACAAGCAGGTAAGAATTATGGTTGGCCTGTGATTTCATATGGCCAGGAGTACTGGGGGCCAGTTAATGTTGGAGAGGACACTCATAAAGAAGGGATGGAACAACCCATAAAATTCTATGTTCCTTCGATTGCACCTAGTAGTTTGTTGGTCTATTCAGGTAAAGCTTTTCCACAGTGGCAAGGCAATCTGTTTTCAGGAGCTTTAAAACTACAACATCTAAACCGAGTTGTCATTAATCCTGAATTGAAAGTCGTTGATGAAGAACGCTTATTGATAAGTTTGGGTGAACGTATTCGATGTGTTGTTGAAAGTCCTGAAGGTTGGATTTATTTTTCAACGGATAGCGGTCGAATATTAAGGATAAAACCAAAGTAATTGATTCCACGATAATATTAGCGTCGCATGTGGAAGCGTCATTGGATGGGTTGTGTGGTGGGCTTACTTGATAATCTTATATTAATCTTCTAGTCTTATTTAATATAAGCAGCCTTGAGCGAATATAAAATTGTCACTAGCCTATTTGCTCTTTTTTCCAGGAATTTTTATTTCGAAAATGATTAATTTACTTCCACCTGAAATTGCCAGTATTGTTCTTAGTAATATAAGTGATGGCATTATGGTGACAAATAAAAAAAATGAAATTATCTTTGTTAATAATGCTTTTTCAGAAGTCACGGGTTATTCAGATGCAGAAGTTATTGGTTCTGACCCCCGGTTATTAAATTCTTCTTACCATGATGAGCAATTTTTTATTGATATGTGGGATGCAATCAATGAAAGAGGAAACTGGAAAGGTGAGATATGGGATCGGCGAAAAAATGGTGAGATCTATCTTGAGTTTTTATCCATCCGCGCAATAAAAAACTCTGAAGGGGGTGTCGAGCATTATGTTGCTGTATTTACTGATATTAACGACAAGCGTAAAGCAGAACAGCAACTGGACAGAGCAGCGCTTTATGATGTACTAACTGATTTGCCTAACCGTATTCAAACGGTTCACTACCTGCAAAATAAACTCAATAGTTCTCGGCGAAATCATAAGTTACTTGCGGTTGTTATGCTCGATCTGGATGATTTTAAAGTAACCAATGACCAGTTTGGCCATGATCTGGGGGATCGGTTGCTGGTTGTTATTGCACAACGTCTGCAGCGATTAACCCGAAGCACAGATATGGTTGGTCGCCTGGGGGGGGGATGAATTTGCAATTGTCCTGTCAGACTTAAATAATTTTGATGAAGTGGAGCAGATGACACATCGGATTATTAGTCTGGTTGCCTCTTCAATTATTATCAATGGCGAAAATTATCGCTTAACGACTTCTTTGGGAGTCACCTTGTTTCCTTTTGATGATGCTGATGCTGAATTACTTTTAAGGCATGCTGATCAGGCTATGTATAAGGCAAAAGAAAATGGGAAAAACCAGTCTCATTTATTTGATGTCGAAAAAGATCAGCAGGCACAAACCCGCCGTGAACTACTGCAGCAATTAACTATTGCACTTGACGATGATCAGCTGGTCTTATTTTATCAGCCGAAAGTCAATATGCGTACGGGTAAAATTATTGGTGCAGAAGCACTTATTCGCTGGCAGCATCCTGAGCAGGGATTATTGGGACCGGGTCATTTTCTTCCGCATGTTGAATACCATGATCTCATTATCGATATTGGTGAATGGGTTATTAGAGAAGCTCTGACTCAGCTGGCCTATTGGTTAAAAAAAGGGCTGAGAATAACCATCAGTGTCAACATTGCTGCACGCCAGATTTTACAACGAGATTTTGTTGCTTCATTAAAACAGATTATCACTGATTACCCTGATATACCGCTTGAGTTATTGGAACTGGAGATACTGGAATCTGCTGCATTGGAAAATACCGATCATGTGGCCAGGGTAATTGAGCAATGCCGTAAGATGGGGATTCACTTTGCACTGGATGATTTTGGAACAGGGTATGCCTCACTGTCTTATTTAAGGGATATTCCTGCAGATGTCCTTAAAATTGATCAATCATTTATTTTTAACCTGCTGGAAAAGAGAAAAGATCTTGCTCTGGTTGAAGGTATTATTGGCCTGGCTGCAGCATTTCAACGAACGGTGATTGCAGAAGGTATTGAAAAAACAGAACAGGGTGTTTTGCTGATGCGTCTTGGCTGTGATCTGGGCCAGGGATTTGGTATTGCAAAGCCTATGCCTGCTGAAAACTTCCTGTCGTGGGTTAATAATTTTCAGCCTGATAAAGAGTGGTCAATCTGGGCAGATACCAGCTGGGAAATTAGTGATTTTCCTCTGCTGGTTGCTCAACATGATCACATTAACTGGGTTAAGAATGTATTGCTTTATATTGAGGGTAAGACCAACAACTTTGATCATGTTAGATTAATGAACCATGAAGAGTGCCGTTTTGGGCATTGGTATTATGGTCATGGATTGCAGCGTTATGAGCATATTTCAGAATTTATGGAAATTGAACCTATGCACATTTCCATTCATCAAATAGGTCACAATATTGTTCAACTTTGTAAGCAGGGCGATTTGCACAGTGCACGAGAAAATGCCTCAAAGCTGCTTAATTTAAAAGACCAGATTCTTGAAAAACTGGCGGAATTACAGAAAAAAGTAGTGGCCTCTCAGTAATTAGCTGTTTTTTGCTTTAACCATCTGCCTGGCAACCTGTATTGCATAGTTTAGACTGCCAGTACTGGCTCTTCCAGTTCCCGCAAGATCCAGTGCTGTGCCATGATCAACTGATGTTCGAATGATTGGCAATCCCAGTGTGACATTGACTGCTCTCCCAAAGCCCTGATATTTAAGCACTGGCAAGCCCTGATCATGGTACATTGCCAGTACTGCATCAGCTTGTGCCAGTCTTGTCTTTGAAAAAAGTGTGTCAGCAGGTAAGGGGCCTGTTAAGTTGTAACCTTCTCCTTTCATCTCCTCAATCAGCGGGATCATGATGTCGAGTTCTTCCCTGCCCAAATGGCCGTCTTCTCCAGCATGAGGGTTTAGGCCGCAGATAAGGATATGAGGTGATGGAATGGCATATTTTATTATTAAATCATGAACCAGTATGCTGATAACCTGGCGCAAATTATCTTGTGTAATTGCCTGTGCCACCTCCTTCAGGGGCAGGTGAGTTGTTGCCAGGGCTACCTTCATTTCATCAGTGGCCAGCATCATGACCACTTTAGAGCTTGATGTTTGTTCGGCCAGGTATTCCGTATGACCAGTAAAAGGGATACCGCTTTCATTAATAATGCCTTTATGAATGGGGCCAGTTATCATGGCATCAAATGTGCTGTTGAGACAGCCAAGAATGGCAGTATCCAGCGTTTTTAAAATATATGGGGCATTCTTTATGTTGAGTGAGCCAGGGACCGCTGTAACGGGGAGTGGAACCGGCAAATAATAAAGACGGCCGGAGCCTGAGGGAGTTGATTGTGTTTTGTTGAATTCAACCAGTTCAATAGTTTGCCCTATTACGAGTGCTCGTTCCTGTAACATCAATGGGTCGGCCAGCAGGATCATCTGAAAATCATGTTTTTGCTGGGCAAACGCAATGCATAAATCAGGTCCGATACCTGCGGGTTCACCGGGTGTGATAGCAAGTCTATCCATGACGGAACAAAGTGCTAGTTACTACTATCAAGACGAATTTCAATGAACGCTTCATCTCGAATTTTGCGATAAAAAGCATCTGTCTGCTCGGCGACTTTACGTGCTTTAAGAACTTGACGGGCTCTTTCCTGAATCAGCTCATCGGCATCATCATGGGTCCGCCTGCCTAATACTTCGATAATGTGATAACCAAAATTAGTCTGCACAACATCGCTGATTTCACCCAGTTGTAATTTATCCATCGCTTGTTCAAATGGTTGAACCATTGTACCGGGCTTAGTCCAGCCTAGATCACCGCCGCGAGATGCAGAAGATGTATCTTCAGAGTAGGCTTTGGCCATCGTGGCAAAGTCTTCACCATTAATAATGCGGGAGCGAATTTGCTTCAGACGTAAGATGACTCGTTCATTGTCATTAATGATGGAAGTTTTGATTAAAATGTGGCGTGCATTTGTCTGTGTGACCAGATGGGTTTTGCCGCCTTTTTCCTCAACAATAGTAATAATATGAAAACCGCTTGGGCTGCGTATAGGATCGGATATATCGTCTACTTTCATTTTTGAGATTGTTTCTGTAAAAAGAGTTGGAATTTCACCCGCTTTACGCCAGCCGAGATCTCCGCCTTCAAGGGCATTTTGTCCATCAGAGACTGCAAGAGCAGTTGATGAGAAGTCACTGCCGGAACGCAAAGTTTTAACCACTTTATCCGCTTTAGCCTTGGCTTTTTTAATTGTGGCAGGAGAGGCGGCCTCAGGTGTTGAAATCAAAATGTGTTTTATGTGATAAGCTTGCTCAAGACCACCCTGCTTATCAACATTGAAGAGAAAATTTTCAATTTCCTGCTCGGTAATATTCACCTTATTGACGACATTACGCTGTAGCAGTCGCTTTAAGACAATTTGTGACTTAATTTCATCCTGGAACAGTCTGAAATCAATGCCCTGGCTTGCCAGCTTTTCGCGGAATTCATTCAGAGACAGGCCATTTTGAGCAGCAATACGGTTAATAGCACGGCTGAGTGTCGTGTCATCGACTTTAATTCCAGTGCGGTTTGCCAGATCCAGTTGTATACGTTCTAAAATCATACGATCCAGGACCTGCTTGCCCAGAACACTGGCCGGGGGCAGCTTGGTCTGTTTTTTCTTTAGATTTCTAACCACACTGCGAAATTCATCTCTGAGTTCCAGCTGGGTAATGACATCATCATTAACTACAGCAACAATGGTATCCAGGGTGATAACCTCTTCAGCCTGCGCTGAAAGACTCATAAAGGCAAATGTTAACAGGGTGCAGGCTATGCCTGTATGAAACAGTTTTCGAATGAATAATTTGTTTGTTCGTTTTACATAAAATAACATTAAAATTCCTAAAGCAGCTATTTGTTTGATTTATTTTTCCCAGGGTTCAAAACCAGGGATGTCTTCTTCTAAATCCTGTCCGCCACCAGCGATGGACTGAGAAACAGAACCAAGTCCTTTAAATTGAACCTGCAGCATGATGTAATTATCAGCATCACTGTATGAACTATCTTGTTCCCGGCCAACAAAAAAGCGCAGAGCATAACAGCAGCTGTCGTATTCAACACCAATTTTTGAGTCCAGAGTGTAGCCGTCGCGGGTATCTGATGGTAGAGCACGGGCATCTGCAAGTGAATAATACCAATGAGCCAAGGCCTGCCATTGGGGTGCAATTTTCCAATAAGTGGATAATTCAACTTGTTCATAATCATCGGCACGGTAAGAATAATCCAGGTTGGCCAGATGATAACGATCAGACTTATATTGCAGACGGTAACGACTTTCTTCCGTCTTACCGCTATTGTGAGGGTCATAAAGTAGTGAATAAGAGGTGTACCAATTGGGGGCAAATCGACTGGTGATTTCAGCAGCAATGCTTGAGCTGGACCTGGTATCTTTTAATGACTGTATTGGATCGCCGTTACTATCATAATTTAAAGTCACTTCACGATCTTCAAAATAATAGATTTGTCCTATTGATGCGGATAATAATTCCTTGCCGGAGCCATCATCTATAAAGCGACTGGTCACAGCTGCTGTTAACTGATTGGCATCACCGAGACGGTCAGTACCAGTGAAACGGTTTTCTCTGAAGAGTTGATTAAAGCTGAAACTTGAAATACCGGTATCAAATAGTGGTATATCATCCTGATCTTTTTCCGGCACGTTTAAATAAAATAGCCGGGGTTCCAACGTTTGTTGCATGGGCAGATCAAACATTGAGAATTCCCGGTCAAAAAACAGGCCGCTGTCCAGACTGAAAATTGGTGCAACTCTTGATGGACTGTCATCATCCCAGTTTACAGAACGAGCTCTGGGATCAGTATCCTCATTATCCAGCTTATAGGTAACCATATCCAGACTGACTTTTGGAATAATAAAGCTATAGCTGTTTTTGAAGGGTACGCTGACATGAGGTTTTAAACGCAGCCGGCTGGCTTCAACCCGTTCATCCAGGAAGTCATCCCAGTTTTGTGCAAACATAACAAATTCAGAGGTAAACCCTGTATTAAGATCGATACCATAGGGGGTATAGGTGTCACTAGCGGACAATGTCAGCTGAGGTAAGCGGCTATAGGTATGTGTATTTTCCTGTAGTTCCTGATAACCCTGAGCTCGGGCCATAAACTTGAATAAGCTGCCGTTGTAGTTTATCTGGCCATCACGAAGTAAGTGTGTTTCACTTTTATCTCTGAGGTTATTACCAAAATCCTCAAGGTAGTAACGATCACTGACGTAATTGTAGTCAACATTGCCGGACCAGCCATTTCTCCAGTTAGCACGCTGTTGTAGACTGAACGCACCCCGGTTTTTAGATATGTCTCCGGGTTTTACATTACCTTCCGGATCGGTTGTTCCTATACCGATAACACCCTCTCGTAAGGCAACATCAGCAGCGGTGCGTTTATCATCATAACTGCTGTCATTAAGCCATTCGCCATAAACTTCACCAGAATGTTGTTCACTCAGATAGCGATATTCACCTCCCAGCATCAGACCGCGATCGGATAAAATCCGTGGGGTGACTGTGGCGTCCTGATCTGGAGCAATATTAAAATAATAAGGGGTCGCCAGCTCAAATCCATTGCTATCAGAGAAACCAATGTCAGGCATCAGGAAACCACTTTTCCGATCATCATTGAGTGGAAAGGTGATATATGGTGTGTAAGCAATAGGGAAGCCTTTAAATCTCATGACAGCGTGTTTTGCTTCACCATACCCTTCTTCTGTGTGCAGCTCCATTTCACTAGCGCTGAGCTCCCAATCCGGTTCAGCCACAGGACAGGTTGAATAGGTGGGGTTTTCCAGATCAATTTTGCCGGGCTTAAAGCGAATGCTGGTGGCAGTTCCCTGTGCAGGGCGAGCGGGTAATTCATAGCTGGCATTATCCAGCCGTCCTTTGCGTTCATCAGTCTGATATCGGGCTGTATCGCCTTTGAGCACCATGTTCGGTTCAGTAATAATGACATTACCCTGTGCATCAAACATGCTGGATGTTTTGTTATAGCTTGCTTTATCAGAGGTTAACTTTTGAATATTTTTACTAATGACCACATTGCCTTCAAAGTTAATCTGATTGCTATCAGGTGACTGGGCACTATCGGCTTCAATATTTGTACTGTCATCAGCTTGTGCCGCCATGCTGTTTCGATCATACTCAGCAAGCGGTTTAACTGCGCAGCTCGACCAGACAGCGGATTTAGCAGGAGAGAGTGGTTTGAGTCTTGGCTGTATCACAGCACCGCCGCCTGTTGGTCCGGTATTGGGATCAGAAAAATCAGGCTCTGGAAAAGAAGGTTTAACCGCAACCACAGATGCAGCAGGGAGAGGTATTTGGCTTTTACCATTAATAGAACCCAACTTGGGTGCTAATGGGCCATCGGCTGCAGCGCAGTTCCACTTATTCCCCGGCAATGGTTGACATTGCCAGCCATTAGATTGATAAACATCGGCTATGGCAGACTGAGTAAAAAACAGCCCTGAAGATATTGATAACATCACAGAAAAGGTGAGTAGCCCTGAGCGGGAAAGCAGCCCGGAGTCAGTTAACAGCCCTGAGTGAGAGAATGTATATCCCTTGTTGGAGTCAATTCTGACAGGGGCGTTTTGAGCCTGTTTTGGGCTTAATTGCTGAGATGTTTTCAGTATGTCCATTTTCATTATTATAATTTGGTTCAAAACCGCCATTTTAGCATTGTTATCCAAAGTCTGTCGATCGGATTCTTAGCAGCAAAAGAATAAATTTGAGTTCAGCACATTATTGTGTGTTTTATCATGAGTTTTAATGTGCATTCTATTTAAAGTTGACATTTCTGGGGATGGGCGGTTTGCCCATCCCCAGCCTATTTGAGCAAAGAGATTAAAGCCAAAGATGAGTGAGCCACATATCCTCCAGCACCTAAAAAAATGAAAACTTGTGAGAACAGAGTTAATAATGTTTTTTTGTTGATGAATCTTCCCAGGCCTGAAAAACAGCCAGTGCTTCATTAAGAACAGATTTGTCCTGGATCTGTGAAATAGAAAGGTTTTTTTTTCGATGAGGGAGGCTTAGTTCCTTGAAAATAAATTGATCATCAAAGCCTATCTGCGTGGCCTGTTCGTAAGCATTGGCGTATAAAACTGTCTTTATTCGGGCCCAGTAAATAGCCGAGAGACACATAGGGCAAGGTTCACTGCTGGCATAGAGTGTACACCCTTCCAGGGAAAATGACTGAATGTTCTGGCAGGCATCACGGATAGCTTCAATCTCAGCATGGGCTGTCGGATCATTGTGGCTGGTGACCTGATTGATGCCGTGGCCAATCACTTTATTGTCTTTTACAATAACTGCACCAAAAGGGCCGCCATGGTGCTCATGTACAGATTGATGAGCAAGTTTTATCGCTTCTTTAATAAATTGATTTTTCATGAGTCGTTGGAATGTTTCTTCTATTCGTTAATTTAGCATATATAGTCTATCACCACTTGTCTTTGTCCAATCTTGATCTTAATCATTTTTATTTAAAATCAATTTCTGATAAAATTAAAAAATCTTGTAAGAATCAATAAAACTGACTTGAGTAATATTCAATGGTATTAGATAAGGCATCAGAAAATTTTGAAAATAGCTTGATTGGTGAATCACCGGAGCTCAACAGTGTCATCTGGGCAGCAAAGATAACGGCGGCTTCTGACGTAACCGTGCTCATTCAGGGCGAAAGCGGCAGCGGTAAAGAAATATTTGCAAAGCTTATTCACAATGGCAGTAAGAGAAATTTAAAAAAACTGGTTTCCGTCAATTGTGCGGCAATACCTGAAAGTCTGGCAGAATCCATGCTTTTCGGGCATATCAAAGGTTCTTTTACAGGTGCTGTAGCTAACCAGAAGGGATACATCCAGTCAGCTGATAAGGGCACATTATTTTTAGATGAAATTGGTGAGTTATCACTTCCTGTACAGGCAAAATTATTGCGTTTTCTGGAATCTTCAGAGTGCCAGAGAGTTGGGGCAACGGTTTCAGAGCAAGTTGATGTTCGCGTGATTGTGGCAACTAATCGTGATCTGAGGACAGAAGTTGCTCAAGGTAATTTCCGTGAGGATTTATTCTACCGCCTGCATATTGTACCATTGGAAATCCCGCCACTGCGGGAGCGCACAGGCGATTTGCCGCTCTTATTAAAACATTTCAATCATTCTCTGGCTGATCAATATGATGTTAAACCAGCCGTGTACAGTAAAAAGGCCATTAAATGTCTTAAGGCTTATTCATGGCCCGGTAATGTCCGTGAGTTGCGTAATTTTTGTGAGAGAATGAGTATTTTATTGGCAGGAAAAACCATTGAAGTTGATAACTTACCTGTAGAAATTAAAACGGTGCAAAGAGCAACGGCGCAAGAGAACTTTGTTTCATTACCTGAATCAGGCTTATCACTGGAAAAGGTTGAAATAGATTTAATTCAGCAGGCCCTGGATCAGACATCTGGAAATCGGAGCCGTGCAGCCCGGCTATTAGGACTCACCCGCGATACACTGCTTTATAGAATGAAGAAATATACTCTGAATTAATTGTGCAAAACACTCTGTGTACTTAAGAGGGGAGGAGAAATGAGCCAGCCCCTTTTTTCAGCCCCAATTCCTGGCCAGATGATTTAATCAAATCATGATGATAATCATTTTGGAAAGTTATTTTATAACAGCCATACTCTTCTGACAGCTCAGAAACATATTTCAATAGATCAGCGACTATCGCTGGTTTTTCAGAGCATGATTGTGAAACAATAAGATCCGTGATATAGGCGGTGGTGGAACCCTCATGGGTCATCTGCATAATGATCACCAGAGTGACAATTGCTATAATTCCATCTTCCGAGCTTGCAACAATCTGGAAATAATTTGGGTCATCAAGAATGGATTGGTAAATGGTGTTGGCATCACGTGCTTCCATTGCCGTTCCATTGTCAGCTTCAGGTGAGTTAATGAGTGCCAGAATTTCTTCCAGATCACTTTCATTGGCTTTTCTTATAATAATATTATCAAACATCGCTTTTTCAGCTGCTCATGTTTTCAGGTTTATAACCAAGGTTTTTTAATAAATGGGCGAGAAGTTGTTGCTCTACCTTTGTCGGATTAACCTCTTCAATATAGTCAGAAAGTTGTACGACTTCAAGATTTTTATAACCACAGGGATTTATTTGTGTAAAAGGGGTCAAATCCATATCTAAATTAAGACTGAGTCCATGAAAACTGCAGCCTTTTTTAACCCTCAGGCCAAGAGCAGCAATTTTTGCATCACCGATATAGACTCCAGGGGCTTCTTTTTTGGCTGCGGCAGTAATTTGGTACTCAGCCAGTGTGCTGATAATACTCTGCTCAATGAGTGTGACTAGTTTACGAACACCCAGTCCACGACGCTTAATATTTATCATCAGGTAAACAATCAATTGCCCAGGGCCATGGTAAGTCACCTGACCGCCACGATCAATCGGCACAATTGGAATGTCTGTTTTTCTTAAGATATGCTCTTCCTTGCCATTTCGCCCCAGAGTAAATACTGGCTCATGTTCCAGCAGCCAGATTTCATCCGGCGTCTCAATGTTTCGCTGCTCTGTAAAGCTCTGCATGGCATGCCAGACTGGTTCATAAGGTTGACGGCCCAATGATTTTATAATAATAGTATCAGCCAGAGACAAGAGTTACAGAGCCATTTTAGTGTGTTTGTAGGCATTTAATTCAATATAGAGCTCGTCAAGTTGCTGGCGGCTTGTGGCAATGAGCTGAACAGTGACGGCAATGTATTTACCATTACGACTGGGGCGAGTGTGGACGCAGTCACTGGTGACATCGTTGACGTGTTTTTGACAAACAGATAAAACATAAGCGGAATAATCATCAATGTTGAGTCCCATGACTTTGAGGGCAAAATCACAGGGAAATGTCATTAATTGATCTTCATCAATACTGTCTTTATCATTCATATTTATTCTCTCATACTTTCTCAGCTGCAACTTTTTTAGTCACAAGTGTTTTCTTCTAAATCTTGTATATATTGCTGGTAATCAGTCATCATTTGGTTCCAAAGTAATCCGGGTTTTCCAGAACCGACCGTTTTATTATTGAGCATGGTGACCGGCAAAATTTCTTTTGTTGAACTGGTCAACCAGATCTCCTGGGCATTGTTGAGTTCGGCTTCTGTAATCGTCTGTTCTTTGATGCATTGCTTTTTCCCTCGGGCAAGTTCAACAATGAGATCGCGTGTTACCCCAGGTAGTAGTAATGGCCCTTTAGGTGGCGTAATTATACAATCATCAAGTACTATGAATAAATTACTGGCTGCTCCCTCAGTTGCTATGCCATCTCTGATTAATATGGCCTCTTCAGCTCCTTTATCAAGTGCTTGCTGACGCAAGAGTACATTTGGTAAGAGTGAAATGGACTTTATATGACAATTTTGCCAGCGATTATCAGGCAAGCTGACGGCATGGATACCATTGTCAGCTATTTCCCGGGATTGTTTTACAAGCGTTGATGTCATCATGAAAATGGTGGGATTTTCTTTGTCTGGGAAGCCGTGATCTCGAGGTGCAACGCCGCGGGTGATCTGCAGGTAAACAGATTGATTATTATATTGATTCTTAATAATCAACTGTGCAATCAGTTGTTGCCAGTCTTCAAAGCTCAGTGGGTTAGTTATTTTAACAGCATTAAGATTGCTATTGAGTCGTTCCAGATGATGTTGAAGGCGGAAAAGACGCCTCCCATAAGCTGGCACAACTTCATAGACTCCGTCACCAAAAATAAATCCCCGGTCCAGAACAGAGACATGAGCATCCTTTAAAGCAATAAACTCTCCGTTTAAATAAACAATTGGTTCAGGTTTATTCATATTTTTCAAGTGCTACTCTAGCATCATTAAAGCACTGTCCTTGGCTTGCTGCCATAAGCTGCCTTCATCAATGGTTGTAAGAGCAACCAGAGGTGAACTGATTAACAATTTGCCATCAAGCTTAATTTCGACACTGCCTAATTGCTGTCCCTTACTGACAGGGGCGACAAGTGGTGTGTTGATATTGATTGAAGGTTTTAAGTTCTTATATTGACCGCGGGGAATGGTGACCGCCATATCCTTTGCAACGCCCACTGGGAGTTGTGCTCTGCTGCCTTTGAATATTCGCACATTTTTTAAGGCTTTTCCTCTAGGGTAGAGAACATGTGATTCATAGAACCGAAAGCCGAAATTTAATAATTTTTGAGATTCCTGAGCCCTTGCATTGGTGCTTTTAGTGCCTAGTACAACAGAGACAAGGCGCATATTATCTCTCTTTGCCGAAGACAGCAGACAGTATCCTGCATCTTCTGTGTAACCTGTTTTCATGCCGTCAACACTGTTGTCACGCCAGAGTAATTTATTTCGATTGGGTTGTGTAATATTATTATAGGTAAACTCTTTGGTTGAGTACCATTTGTAGTATTGAGGAAAGCGCTGGATTAATGTTCTGGCTAAAATAGCCAGGTCATGAGCACTGGTTTTATGAGCAGGGTCTGGTAAGCCAGTACTATTGATAAAGTAACTGCTTTCCATACCTAATTCTTGAGCATGTTGATTCATCAGGGCGGCAAAAGTATCTTCACTGCCAGCAATATGTTCAGCCAGGGCAACACTGGCATCATTGCCAGATTGAATAATCATGCCCTGAAGCAAATCTTGGATAGAAACCTTTGTATTAACCTTGATAAACATTCTAGAACCAGGTGTTTTCCAGGCTTTTTTACTGACTGTGACAAGATCGCTTAATTGGATATTGCCTTGTTCAAGCTCTGCAAAAACAACATAAGCTGTCATAACTTTGGTAATACTGGCAGGTGCGACTGCCATGTCAGCATTATTCTGAGCAATAATTTTATTACTATTGTAATCAATAAGAATATAAGATTTAGCTGCAATTGCCGGTGCTTTGGGGATAATCTTGGGTGCAGCGTGGGTATTTAATGTAAAAAATAGGGAGAAGGTACAGATAAAAAAATAGATTAGAGTCCGCTTCATAAATTTCCAGCTCAAGTTTGATAATTTAGTGAATAGAAATTCTAACTTAAATTGAGTCAAATTAAAAAATAATGTGGCTGTTCAGAGTCAATTTTTATCTAATAGGCTTATTATTGAATTGCAAATGGACAATTCTTAGGTAAGCAATGGTCTGAATCGTTCAACCAGATATTCATGATAATGGATTTAATGGGCTTTAAAAAGTGTTGTGTTGAATATTGGCTAAACGACCGAAGTAGCGGCTTGAATTTGATTTTAAAACACCCTCAATTGCTGTACAGGTAGTGCAGCCGATGTAAATAGAAGGTGTAAAATTATCCTAATCGATCACAACTCGATGTTTCACAAAACCTTTCTCTGTCAGTCTAAGTGCCAGGTTGTCAGCTTGTTCCGCACCATTTAGAGGGCCGAGGCGGACTCGGTAGAATTGTTGTCCATTCTTCAGGATTGTTGATACATCTGCCTGGTTTGATGAGAGTGCAGAATTCACCTGATCTTTTAATTGATATGCATTTTGTGAACTGATAAATGCACCTAATTGTAAATACAGACCGATACTGGGGGATGTTGAAGCAGGTACGGAGGCTTGTGTCACTCTTGCCATCGTAGGAGTAGGGGATTGTCCCGGAGTGATAGCTTCTACTTCAACCAGTCCGGTGCCAGTGGCTTTTATACCCAGTTTTACGGCAGCAGTATGGGAGAGATCAATGATACGGTTTTCGTGAAAAGGCCCCCGGTCATTAACTTTAAGAATGACCTGGCGGCCATTGCGCAAATTAGTCACTCTCACATAAGTGGGTAGAGGAAGGGTCTTATGAGCGGCAGTCATGGCATGCATATCATAGGGTTCACCACTGGAGGTGCGTTTACCATGAAATTTGCTGCCGTACCAGGAAGCGATCCCTTTCTTTTTATAGCCCTGGCTGGAAGACATAACATGATAACGCTTGCCAAAGACAACATAAGATGCCGGGTTACCAGATTTAGTGCGCCGAGCTGCCTGAGGTACTGCATCAGGTATCTGGCTGACATCCACATTTTGTGATGGTGGACCATCATATCTTTGATCGTATCGACCGGAAGGACTGCTGCCCTCTCCGCCACAGGAAATTAAGCCCCATGCCATCAATAGATATAAGACTGGCAGCAGTCTTTGTATAAAGGGGTTGGTTGCTGTTTTAAGATTTGGTCTTGAGTTGCTCATTGTGAGTTTTCTGGGTACTCGCTTTTTCTGCGGCCTGATAGGCCTGTTTTATTTCCTGGCTTAATTGATAAACGGCCATGGAATAGAGTGTACTGTGATTGTATCTTGAAATCACATAGAAATTATTATAGCCGAGCCAGTATTCCTTGCCAGTTTTTTGTTTCAATATTAACAAAATGGCAGATGTCTTGTCATTTACTGAAGTCTCTCCCTGAAGACCTTTTTGTTTATAGTCTGCGACGGAGAGCTTAGGTTTACAACTTCGGGTGCAGCGATCTTTTTTGACAATGGCGTTCTTCTTAGCCAATGTCAGCTTGTCGGTCACGGGCTGATTTTTTTTCCAGCCATGACGTTTAAAATAATTAGCAACACTGCCAATGGCATCGGCGTTGTTTGTCCAGATATTCTTTTTTCCATCACCATTAAAATCAATGGCATAGCTTTGATAGCTGCTGGGAATAAACTGCCCCATGCCCATTGCCCCTGCATAGGAGCCTTTCTTTGTGAGCGGGTCAAATTTTTCATCCTGACTCATGAGAAGGAAGTGTTTTAATTCGCTGCGGAAAAATTTACTGCGTTTGGGGTATTTGAATGCTAAGGTGGATAGAGCATCTATGACACGATAGTTGCCCTGAAGGCGACCATAGTAGGTTTCAACACCAATAATTGCAACGATAACTTCAGGAGCGATGCCATATACTTTTTCTGCATAGCGGATAATGTCACTGTTTTCCTGCCAGAATTTTACCCCGCCGTTAATCCGTTTTTCAGTTAGAAAAATATTTCTGTATTCATACCAGGCTTTACTTCTTTCTGCAGGTCGACTGATGGCATCAAGAATTTTCTGCTTTATTTCGACCTGAGAGAATAAGGTTTCCAGCTCACTTTGTTTAAAGTGGTGTTTTTGGACCATTTCTTTAATAAATTTTTGTACCTCAGGATTTTTTTCCAGACTGACAGCAAAACTGCTGTTATTTGATAGGAGGCAATAAAAGAGTATGCCTATGGTCGCGTATGATTTTCTTAGTACTGATAACATAAAAAATCCTGAATTTTGTAAGTAAATAGTTAAGTAATAAGTCCAAATAAAAAGGTAACAGGGGGACTAATGTGCCAATAATTTTCTATGGGTATGAATTGACATTAAAATGCCAAAACCTGCCAGCAAAGTGACAATGGAAGTACCGCCATAGCTCACCAGAGGGAGCGGTACTCCAACCACGGGTAATATTCCACTGACCATTCCAATATTAACAAAAATATACACCAGGAAGGTTAAGACAATACTGGCACCAAGTAAACGTGAAAAAGTACCATGTGCTTGTGAAGTAATATAAATCCCGCGAAAAATAACAAAAAGATAAAGACTTAAAAGTAATAAAATACCGCTAAAGCCAAACTCTTCTGCAAAGACAGAGAATATAAAATCAGTATGACGCTCCGGTAAAAACTCCAGGTGTGATTGAGTGCCATTGAGCCAGCCTTTGCCAAATGTTCCTCCAGAACCAATGGCAATTTTGGATTGAATGATATGATAACCGCTTCCTAATGGATCGGATTCAGGATTCAACATTGTGAGAACGCGCTGGCGCTGATAGTCTCGCATCAGAAAAAGCCACATGGGTATGGTAAAAGCCATGCCGGCAAAAGCAAAACCCAGGATAAGCTGCCATGAAACACCAGCCATAAAAATAACAAAAAGACCGGCACTAGTGACCAGAAGTGAGGTGCCCAGATCGGGTTGTTTTGCGATGAGTAACACCGGTAACATTAGAATAATCAGAGCCAGTAGAAGATGTCCTTTGCGTGGTGGGATATGGCCGCTGGATAAATACCATGCCAGCATCATGGGAACTGCTAGTTTCATCATTTCTGAGGGTTGAAAACGAAACAGGCCAAGGTTCAACCATCGCTGAGCACCGAGCGCTTTAGTGCCAAAAAATAAGACTGCCACAAGCATAACTGTACCGATAATAAATAGTATAGGGGACCAGCGACGCAAGGCATCAGGTGAAATCTGGGCAATGACCAGCATGACGATAAAAGCAATACCCAGGCGAATTCCCTGACGTTGCATTAGTGCGACATTTTCCCCACTGGCACTATATAGGATGATTTGTCCCAGAGCAATTAATGCAACCAGACCCATTAGCAGAGTAATATCAATATGCAGGCGAAAAAACAGGCTCTGTGAAGAAGTGCGACTAGCCATGATTATGCCCCTCATGTTGTGCTTGTTTAAGAGAATACACAGGTGTTGAAGAGCTGTTATCAGGGTCGGCTGGTGGGGCTGTTTGCCCTGGTGTTTTTTCTGGTAATTTTTGAGCTGGGCGCTTAAGCTCTTCGTCGCTGAACTGACTGAGGTGGGCAGCAATCACTTTGCCTGCAATAGGGGCAGCAACTGAGCCGCCATGACCGCCATTTTCTATTACCACTGCAATTGCGATTTTAGGATTTTTTGCGGGTGCAAATGCCATGAAAAGTGCATGATCTTTTAGGCGTTCTTCAAGTTCATCCTCTTTGTAACTGGCATCCTGAGCGACAGAAAAAACCTGCGCTGTTCCCGTTTTACCAGCAATTTTATAGCGCATTCCCGGTTTATTGAGCCGTCTTGCTGTGCCTCTTGCTCCATGAATCACTTCAGTCATGCCATGATAAATTTCATCCCAGTTTTCCTGGCGTAATATCGGAATTTGTCGAATCATTTGTGGAATGACCTGACGGGGAATGATATCAGATTTTCGTTGAATGGCGCTGACCAGTTGTGGTTGAAAATAGTGTCCGCCATTGGCTAAAGTTGCTGTACCAAGGGCTAATTGAAGAGGGGTTACCAGTACATAACCCTGGCCAATTCCTGCGATTACGGTTTCACCGGGAAACCAGACCTGGTTATGAACTCTTTTTTTCCATTTTTTTGATGGCATTAATCCACTGCGTTCACCCAGTATATCAATACCTGAACGTTTTCCGAATCCAAATAATGTCATAAATTTATGCATTTTATCAATGCCTAATTTGAAAGCCAGATCATAATAAAAGACATCACAGGACTGAACAATGGATTTTTCTATATCTGTTTTACCATGGCCCCACTTTTTCCAGTCACGATACTTATGAGCCTTGCCTTTGAGACGGTAAAACCCCGGGCAAAAGACCTGATGATCCAGTTGAATGGTATTGCTTTCAAGTCCTGCCAGAGCAAAAAAAGGCTTTATTGTTGAGCCGGGAGGATAGCTGCCTAAAACGGTACGATTAAATAAGGGACGCTCCCATGACTGATTTAAAGCGTTATAGGATTTTGAATCAATGCCGTTGACAAATAAATTGGCATCATAATCAGGCATGCTGACCATTGAGAGTATATGCCCGTTTTCCGGATTAATTGCAACCAGTGCACCTCGTTTACCCTCAAAAGCTTCAATGGCAACTTGCTGAAGTTTAATGTCCAGGTTTAGATATAGATCATCGCCGGGCGTCGGGTTGCTGCGCTCGAGAACCCGTTGCACCCGCCCCCGGACATTTGTCTCAACTTTCTGATAACCGACTTGCCCATGAAGCAGTGCTTCATAGGATTTTTCAATGCCTAACTTTCCAGTGTGATTGGTGCCGCTATAATTTGTGATTGGTAATCTTTTAAGTTCTTTCTCGTTGATACGTCCCACATAACCAACCACATGTGCCGTTTCTGTGCCATAGGGATAAAAGCGGCTTAATTGAGCTTTTATTTCAACGCCGGGGAGACGGTGCAGGTTCACAGAGATAATGGCAACTTCTTCATCGTTTAAACGAAAACGCAGAGGTATGCCTTCAAAACGCCGTTTACGGCGAACTTCTTTTTTGAATTTTTTAATATCGATTTCACGAATGTCAACCAGTAGTGATAAATCATTAATAAGTCCGTCAATATCAGTTGTTTGTTCGGGGATAATTTGTAATGTATAGGAGGGCAGATTTTCTGCCAGAATGATACCATTACGATCATAAATGAGTCCCCGCGTGGGGGGGATAGCCTGAACAGATACGCGGTTGTTTTGAGACAGTGTTGTAAAATGTTCATGGTTAGTGATCTGTAGAATATACAAGCGAAAAATCAGAATGCCAAATAAAACCAAAGTGAAAAAGATGGCAACAATACTGCGATTTTGAAAAATTCGCTGCTCAATGAAATGATCTTTTAGATGTTGTCTTTCTGTCATATTTTATATTATCAGTTAACACCATACAGACGTCGAATGGCACGCATCAAATAGAATAACCAGGGCCAGACAAGCATGCTGGTCAATGAAGGATACCAGTAAGACCAGTCTCCAGGTGCTTCACCGGTGAAGCCCTTAAGCCATAAAACCAGCATCTGAGACAAAGTAACCAGTAATAAAACAATGAGTGATTGCTGAACCAGAGGATACAATCGAATGCGGACATGCAGTTTGTAGGATAAATAGGCAACCACTGAAAGTGTTAGTGCATGCATTCCCAGAAGGCTGCCCATATGAATATCCAGTAAAAATCCAACTGTCCAACCGGTAAAAACACCGGCGCGATGAGGCAGTGCCATACACCAGTAGATAAGTACCAGGGTTATCCATTCAGGACGGTAAATTTTGTATGCTTCAGGGATGGGCAGCATGGTTAAAATAAAGGCCACAGAAAAACTGACCAGAATGATGATACCACCATGAGATGCAGGTCTAGTCCCCATGCTCTGGCGTTCCTTCTGTTTGCTCGGACATTAACTGTGGTGCATTTTCCTGTGCCATAACCAGTAAGACTTCACGGCTTTGTTCCAGATGAGCTGAGGCTTCTGCAATGATAGAGGCAAAGGGTAGTCCGGGGTCACGCTTGATATCAACAACGACAGCAACCGGGTAACCTTCAGGAAAACGTCCTCCCAGTCCTGATGTTATTAATAAATCACCTAACTCAATATCAGCATTATTGGGCAGGTTTTGTACTTCCAGATAATTTGCTGCACCCGTGCCGTATAAAACAGTTCTTAATCCGTTTCTATTAATCTGCACCGGGATGGCATGTGATGGATCAGTAATTAATATCGCTGTGCTGGATGCCACTCCTGGATGAATAATTTGTCCCATAATACCATAAGCATCAAGAATAGGCTGGCCGGAATAAATGCTATTACGTTGCCCCTTGTTGATAACAATTTGCCGTTTGTAAGGATCAAGATCAACTGCAATGGTTTCAGCAATCAACATTTGATCGCTTAATTTGCGTGAAGATTTCAATAAAGAACGCAGGCGAATATTTTCGGCCTGTAATGAAGTAAATTTTTGCAACTGGGCTTTCAGTAGCAAGTTATCCGTGCGGTAGGCTTCATTCTCAGAAATAAGGAGCTGGCGAGTGTTAAGCTGTCCATCCAGCCAGAGTTCAGTATCCGAAGGAATACTGGCAATAGTCTGCAGTGGGTAAATGACCAGGCTGAACAGACTCCGTACTCCACTTAGCATATTAGTCCGATGATCGGCACTCATCATTATGATGGATAAAACCGCCACAAAGATTAAGCGTGCCAGATAGGACGAGTCTTCATCAAATAACTGTTTTATTGTATTTGCTCCAACAAAGAATTAGGGTCATGAAAAATCTTTTTCCATGGACCCTAATCTTAACTTATCTGTTTTACTCAACACTAAACAGATCAGTACTGACTTCATCCATCATTTCAAGTGCACGACCACCACCGCGGGCAACACAAGTTAAAGGGTCTTCAGCAATCATAACCGGTAATCCGGTTTCTTCAGATAAAAGACGATCCAGATCTCTTAATAGAGCTCCCCCACCGGTTAATACCATTCCTTTTTCAGCAATATCAGCGCCTAACTCAGGAGGTGTTTGTTCCAGCGCAATTTTTACCGCGCCGACGATGCCTGAGAGTGGCTCCTGAATTGCTTCAAGTATTTCATTGCTGTTAAGGGCGAAACTGCGAGGCACGCCTTCGGCCAGATTTCTACCGCGGACCTCAATTTCCAGTAATTCATTGCCGGGATAAGCTGAACCGATTTCCTGTTTGATACGTTCTGCGGTTGCTTCTCCAATTAAGCTACCGTAATTGCGTCGAACGTAGTTGATGATTGCCTCATCAAATCGGTCACCACCAATACGAATTGATTCAGAGTAAACAATACCGCTCAGTGACAATACGCCGACTTCTGTGGTTCCACCACCAATATCAACCACCATTGAACCGCTAGCTTCACTGACTGGCATACCGGCTCCAATGGCGGCAGCCATAGGTTCTTCAATGAGATACACTTCGCGGGCACCTGCGCCCAGTGCTGATTCCTTGATTGCTCTGCGCTCAACCTGGGTTGAGCCACAAGGGACACAGACTAATACTCGCGGGCTGGGTTTTAGAAAACGATTTTCATGGACTTTATGGATAAAATGCTGAAGCATTTTTTCTGTCACTGTAAAGTTTGCAATGACGCCATCTTTAAGCGGTCGAATGGCCTCCATATTTCCCGGGGTTCGACCCAGCATCAGTTTTGCTTCCTCACCCACTGCAGCAACGACTCGCTCGTTGCTTAAGGTATCACTGCGGATGGCGACGACAGAAGGTTCATTAAGAACAATTCCTTGTCGTGGGATGTAAATCAGTGTATTGGCTGTTCCCAGATCAATTGAGAGATCATTAGAAAAAACACCACGTAAGCGACCGAATCCAAACATAATTGGCAAGTTTCCCTTATTGTTATGGTAACTTCTAAGCCGGGTCAGGAATCATTCATGCCCGGAGTTATTATTTGTTTGTATGCCTGATGTTGAAGTTACTCAGTGTCAGTGAAGTATTAATAGTCCGATCTGAGGTTCGATCTGACCTAATTCAAGCATAGAACAAGGTATTTTAGGAATATTGATAAAAAATGTCCAACTTTCATTTGTGAATCACTGCTAAATTTAGCATTTTTGTGGTAACTTATGCACCTTATTTAAAGTGAGCGGGAGTTACTGATGTCCAAACTGGATAAAAGTGATGTTGAAAAAATAGCCTTTTTAGCAAGGCTTGGCGTTGATGAGCAGGATATTCCTGAATATGTGACCAATTTGTCCAACATTCTTGATATGGTTGAACAACTGGATTCAGTGGATGCTGAAGGCATTAAGCCCATGGCTCATCCCCTTGATGCAGTTCAACGTTTACGGGTAGATGAAGTTACTGAAGTGGATGATCGGGAAAACTTACAGGCCCATGCACCAGAAACTGCTGATGGTCTGTATCTGGTGCCTAAAGTTATAGAGTAGCCTTTTATTATGGGTAACATGATCAGGAGCCTGTCCTGGAACGTGTTCAGAACCATTATCGGAACCATTATCGGAACAAAAGACTGACTGGAAAATAATGATGTATAACAAAACCATTGCTGAACTCAGTGCTGGGCTCAAAGCTGGGGATTTTTCAAGTGTTGAATTAACCCAAACTTATCTGGAACGAATTAATACTCTGGATGAGCAACTCAATAGCTTTATTACGGTGACGCCGGAAAGAGCGCTTGAGCAAGCAAAAGAAGCCGATGTACAACGTGCCGCAGGTCATGCTGGTCTGTTAAACGGTATTCCCCTGGCACAAAAGGATATTTTCTGTACCAAAGGGGTAAAAACTTCCTGCGGCTCTAAAATGCTTGATCCATTTATTTCTCCCTATGACGCGACCACAATCATGAAATTTAATGATTCAGGTGCTGTTATGCTGGGTAAAACCAATATGGATGAATTTGCAATGGGGTCTTCCAATGAAACATCCTGGTATGGCCCGGTCAAAAACCCATGGAATTTAGATGCAGTTCCCGGTGGTTCTTCGGGTGGTTCAGCTGCAGCTGTTGCTGCCCGCCTGACGCCTGCAGCAACAGGCACTGATACGGGAGGCTCAATTCGTCAGCCGGCCTCCTTTTGTGGTATTACGGGGCTAAAGCCGACCTATGGACGTGTTTCTCGATACGGTATGATTGCCTTTGCATCCAGTTTGGATCAGGCTGGACCCATGACTCGTACTGCAGAAGATGCGGCATTAATGTTAAATGTTATGGCGGGTCTGGATAAGAGAGATTCCACCAGCGTTGATGAAGCTGTGCCAGACTATACGGCTCATTTAAATGACGGAATAGAAGGTTTGAAAATTGGTTTGCCGAAAGAGTTTTTTTCAGAAGGGCTGGATGATGCCGTGGCTAAAGTGATTGAGTCTGCCATCAAAGAATATGAGAAAATGGGGGCAGTGATTAAAGAAATCAGTCTGCCGACCAGTAAGCTGGCGGTGCCGACCTATTATATTATTGCGCCATCAGAATGTTCCTCTAATTTATCACGCATGGATGGTGTTCGCTATGGTTATCGTTGTGATGATCCTAAAGATCTGAATGATCTGTACATTCGTTCACGAGGTGAAGGTTTTGGTCCGGAAACAAAGCGCCGCATCCTGGTTGGCACCTATGCTTTATCAGAAGGCTTTTATGATGCTTATTACGTTAAAGCACAAAAAACACGCCGTCTAATCAGCAATGATTTCCATCAGGCATTCGATGAGGTTGATGTTATCATGGGGCCTGCTGCACCATCAACTGCCTTTAATATTGGAGAATTGACTGATGATCCCATTACCATGTATTTATCCGATATCTATACTATCGCTGTGAATCTGGCCGGTTTACCCGGCATGTCTATTCCCGCAGGTTTCGCAAAAAATATGCCCGTGGGATTGCAATTAATTGGTCAACATTTTGCCGAGTCAAAATTATTGAATGTGGCTCATCAGTTCCAGAAACAAACAGATTGGCACCTGAAATTGCCAGAGTCATTCAAATAGAATTTATTTACAAAACTTTTTTTCAGATACGTTTTCAAATAAGCTTACAGAAAAAGAGAAACCTGAGAGGTTAACAATTATTATGCAATGGGAAGTCGTTATTGGTTTGGAAATCCATGTTCAATTGTCCACCAAATCAAAAATATTTTCTGGTGCTTCAACTGCCTATGGTGCGGAGCCCAATACTCAGGCCTGTACCGTTGATTTAGGTTTACCGGGAGTTTTGCCTGTTTTTAATGGTGAAGCACTTAAAAAATCAGTAATGTTTGGTCTGGCTATAGGTGCTCAAATTAATGAGCGTTCTGTTTTTGACCGCAAAAATTATTTCTACCCGGATTCGCCAAAAGCATATCAGATAAGCCAATTATATTACCCGATAGTGGGTGAGGGTCATATTGATATTGATATGGAAGATGGTTCACAAAAACGTATTGGTGTCACTCGCGCTCATATGGAAGAAGATGCCGGAAAATCACTGCATGAGAACTTTCAAAATCAGACAGGTATCGATTTAAACCGTGCCGGAACACCACTATTAGAAATTGTTTCAGAGCCTGATATGCGCAGTGCTAAAGAAGCGGTTGCCTATATGCGTAAGATTCATTCTATTGTCCGTTATCTGGGGGTTTCAGACGGTAATATGCAAGAAGGTTCATTCCGTTGTGATGCGAATGTGTCATTGCGTCCTAAAGGACAGGAAGAGTTTGGTATGCGGGCGGAATTAAAGAACATTAACTCATTCCGTTTTGTAGAAAAAGCCATTAATGTTGAAATTGAGCGCCAGATGGATATTCTTGAAAGTGGTGGCACAGTGATTCAGGAAACACGTCTGTATGATTCAGAAAAAAATGAAACCCGCTCCATGCGCAGTAAAGAAGAAGCCAATGATTATCGCTACTTCCCGGATCCGGATCTCTTGCCGATTGTGATTTCTGCTGAAGAAATTGAGGCCATAAAGCAAACACTACCAGAAATGCCGGATGCAAAATGTGATCGCTACATGGCGCAGCTGGGCCTGTCGGAAAAAGATGCAAAGGCTTTGACCGTTGACAGAGATATGGCTGATTATTATGAACAGGTGCAGCTGTCAATTAATGATGCCAAAATGGCCGCTAACTGGATTTTGGGTGATGTGTCGGCAATGAATAACAAAAATGGTCTTGAATTTAAAGACTGTCCCGTTAATGCGATGCAGTTAACCGGATTATTAAAAAGAATCAAGGACAGTACCATTTCCGGAAAAATAGCTAAAGAAGTTTTTGAAGCCATTTATTCTGGTGAAGGCACGGGTGATGAAAGTGATGCCGATGCTATTATTGATAAAAAAGGTCTGAAACAAATCACCGATACTGGTGCTATTGAGTCGATCATTGATGATGTCATTGCTAATAACCCCGGGCAGGTTGCTGAGTTCCAGTCAGGTAAAGACAAGTTAATCGGCTTTTTTGTCGGGCAAGTGATGAAAGCCTCCAAAGGCAAGGCCAACCCAGGTCAGGTCAATCAGCTGCTGATGAAAAAGTTAAAGCCATAAGCTAAAAAAGCAATGAACTGCAAGGTTGACCAGACTCCGGTTGTATTCAGAACAATGCAGGTTGGGCTTTAGCCCGCCAATTAGAGATGAAGATGGAAACTGAAGATAAAGATAAAATCTATCGATTTTTATTCGATAAGGCCAATATTCGTGGTGAGATTGCCAGCTTAAGCGATGTCTGGCAAACCATGCAGTCTAATCATGATTATCCTAAAATCATACGTCAGTATCTGGGTGAAATGGTTGCGGCTTCTGTTTTATTATCGGCGACTCTCAAATTTGAAGGTTCCTTAACAATACAGGCCAGTGGTGATGGTGCCATAACATTGATGGTTATTGAATGCCGCAATGATTTTGGTGTCCGTGGTGTGGCAAAATATCAACAGCCGCTGCTTGATGAAATCCTTAATGAACAGCCTGATGAAAGTGAATTGAAAGTTCTGTTGGGTGATGGCACTTTGATTATCACCATTGAACAATCCAAAACCAAAGAGCGTTATCAAGGAATTGTCGCTCTTGAAGGCAATAGTATGTCTGATTTTTTAGAAGGGTATCTGGAACGCTCAGAACAATTAGAAACTCGGATATTTTTGGCTTCTGATGAAAACACTGTTGGTGGTTTATTACTACAACAGTTGCCGGGTCAGATTGAAGATGATGACAGCTGGGAGCGTGTTACCCATCTAGCAAGTACGATCAAATCTGAAGAGTTGCTTGGGCTTGGGGCCAAAGAAATATTACATCGACTTTACCATGAAGAAGATGTTCGTGTTTTTGATCCGGAGCCCATTTATTTTAAATGTAGCTGCACTCGGGACAAAGTGACTAATATGCTTCGTTCAATCAGTCATGATGAAGCCAGTGCCATTATTAAAGAGCAGGGCAATATTTCTGTGGATTGTGAGTTTTGTGGTGAAACTTATCAATTTGATGAAATTGATATTGCCGGGATCTACAGCAAAAATAGCCAACCCTCCGATCTTTCAACCAAGCACTAATTCAATATCACCTACTTTCCTGGAGTGGGGATATGGGCTTTCATTTAACCTAATTCCATTATTCTTCATATATTTTCTTGATCTAGATCAAGAAACTTAGTATTATAATACCTGAGTAAATTAGTTGGTTATTAATTTTTATAAACTTAAAAGTGTATAACATGAGAAGAAGCATAATGGTTTTTGGTTGTACAATGGATGATGGTTCACAGGTGACATGTAACGATGAGGGCGTTGTGTCGGTTCGAGTTCATCCGGATCACTCAGTGAGTGTCACAAATTCACATAATGAAGAAACAACGGTTGAAGGCAAGTGGGTTGGTTATGTTCCAAGATTTAATTAAATGATGGGTCTGTCCAGGTTACATGTTACGTCTTGTCTGTTTTAATCATTCTGGTGCTTTAACTAAGTTTGCCAGGTTAATTAATTCAGACAAGTTTTTCGCCCCCATCTTTTCCATTGCCTTGGCGCGGTGAATTTCAACGGTCCTGGTGCTGATATTTAAATCATAGGCAATTACTTTATTCAGTTTCCCTGAAACAACTTCAATGAAAATTTCACGCTCTCTCGGAGTGAGTGAATCAAATTTATCTTGCGCATTTTGTTGAATATTATGGCTCTCATGGCGCTTGCTATTGATTTCCATCGCTTGAGAGATTCGATCCAGCAATTGCTGATCGCTAAAAGGTTTTTGTAGAAAATCAATAGCCCCATTTTGTACCGCTTTTACAGCCATTGGTATTTCACCATGTCCAGAAATCATAATAATCGGCAGAAGTGTTTCCATTTCAGCCAGTTTTTCCTGCAGATCCATGCCACTCATTCCTGGCATGCGAACATCCAGAATCAGGCAACCCTTACGATTGGCTTCAAACTGATCAAAAAAAACAACTGCTGACTCAAAACACTCTACGGTATAACCAACTGATTTGATCAGTAAGCGCAGTGCAGCTCTGACATCAGGTTCATCATCAACAATAAAAACAGTTTGTGTGTTGCTATTGCTGGTTGTATGTTGTGAGGCTTGATTTGACAAAGGCCACTCCGTAAATTATTGACAATGATTATCTTCATTCGAGTTATGAGTAAGAGGCAGACGAATAGTAATCTCTGTAGCACTTTCAGTGTTAATGCTGATGCTGCCCTTATGCAAGTCTATAATATGATGGCACATTGATAAGCCAATGCCAATGCCATTTTTTTTGCTGGTGTTAAAGGGTTCAAATAAATGCTTTTGAATCTCTGCAGGGAAGCCGGGACCATTATCAGAAATAACTATTTCATATTCTGAATCGGCATTTAAATAAGTTGTTAAATTGATTTCAGGTGCATCGACAGAGTTTTCCTTCACGGCATCAATGGCATTATTTAATAAACTAAAAATAACCTGTCTCATTTGGGTTCTGTCAATGCACAAAGTCACAAATTCGGGTTCGTAATGCGTATTCAATTTAATGGGTGAGGAGTGGTTATCCAACTCAGTTAAGTGGATACTTTCCTGAATCAGGTGATTCATACCAATTTTTTGATAATTCAAAGTGTTGACTTGAAGTTGGGCACGAATATTTTTAATGATTTTTCCCGTGTTTTCAGCATTAATCACAACTCGCTTCATGGCTTTTTCAATTTCATCAGAAGAGGCGTCACTTAGATAGAGGCGTTGCATAGCCTGGGTATAACTCAAAATAGCAGTAAGAGGCTGGTTTAACTTATCAGCAAAAAAACTGGAAATTTCCCTCATTGCATTCAGACGCGCAAACTGCTTCAATTCTTTGAAGTTCTTTTTTAATAAGTTACTATTTATGCCAGCATTATTATTGGGACTTAGTGTGCATAGATAGAAGCCCTTTTGTTCGGGGTTGGCAACAATCTTTAGCTGAAATTTTTTTCCATATGTTAAATTAAGCGTCAGTGCTGGAGACTTATGACCAAGTTGGCTTACAGCTCTATGAAAATCATCTTTATTAAATGTATTTGTAAATGATGTCAGATTGGCAGATTTGAAAATACCAGGTTCTAATAATTTATCTGCAGCCTGATTGTAGTAGCGCACATTGCCAGTTTCATCAACAATTAGAATGGCCACAGGCAAACTGTCCAGTACGGTTAGTTGAGCTATTTCTAATGTTGCATCATACATAGTAGTGTCTTTTTTCATGGACTATTTATTTGGTTATAAGTAGCTGTACAGTTAAATCAGGTGTTAGGGCCTGAATTAAGTCCATATATTTTTATATTAAAACTATTATCGTTTAGCACAAGATTGTTTACAATATGTAGAAACCGAAGGTTAGCCTCAGATATTTTTTAAGTCATTTTAGCACTTTTATGTAATTTTTTTGTCCAATACACGTTCTATATAATAATTAAAGGTCTTAAAAGGTAATAAAAGGTATCAATATGACTTGTCTCTGATTGGTTTCTTACGGCATTTTTACAAGCATTAATCGACTCATTAAAAAATAACAATAGTAAACACTATGTCAAACAAACTGATCCACTCTCTTAAATTTCAAATTACTGCCGTCATGGGCATTCTATTGTCTCTTTTCTCATTTGCTATTAGCTATACTCTTTATAATATTGAAGAGCGGGAGAAAGAAATGGCTGCATTGCACCTGATTAACCGTTTACAACTTATTACCAATTACATGGATATGCAGAGTTTTAATTACCTTAAAAATGCACCTCAAAGCAGTAGTGCTTATAAGCGTGATATTAATTTGTATTATGATGATTTGAAAGGGCAATTGAATAATAAAAATGACATTATTACCTGTTTTGCTGATGAACATCTGACGGCAGAACTTGTGGATATGGATTCGGGTGTGGATCTTAATCTGGATATGAAAACCAAAGAAACGCTTAATCAACTCGAAGAAACATGGAATCATTACTATAAAGAACTAAATGAGACTCTGGGTGATCGAAATGATTCACCTAAATTAGCGGCTGCGGCACATTATATTAGTGAACATCAGGCAAAAATAAAAACAATAGAAGACGTTGTTGTCCAACAACTACAGCAGGATCTAAAAAATCGAATAAACTGGATTAATTTTGTTAATAAATTAGTTTTAGTTGTTGCCTTCATCATAGCTTCACTTACTTTGATTGGTTTTTATATTAAAGTTCTTACACCATTAAATCGCGCTGTTGATGGTTTTAACCGGGTTGCAAAAGGTGATTTTGGCCATCAGGTTGTTATTAATAGTGATAATGAAATTGCCTCAATTGCAAGGAGTTTTAACCACTTGTCTGTGAGGTTGAACTCTATTTTTCAGTTGATACATCGAGTTCAGCAAGGGGATGATCTGGATTCTACCTTGGGTTTTATTGCTGAACAATTTGCTTCAATTTTGCCAATTGACTGGACTAGTGTGTTATTGCATAACGGTAATGCCACTATGCTGGAGCTGCAAAAAGCTTATATGGACGGTAAACCCCATATTTTACCGAGAACTATTTTTTCTGTTGAATCAACCTTGTTAGAAAAGGCAATCAAGAGCGATAAACCATTACTGATATCAAATTTAAAAGAACGGGCAAAAAGTAATAGACATTATGTTTTTTTGAAATTATTAGCAAATGAAGGCATGCAAAGTGCAATATTTTTGCATCTGACACAGGAAACTAAAGTACCTGGTATGCTTATTTTCGCTTCAAGACAAGCAAATGCTTATAACGAAGAACATATAGAATTGCTGAGTAACATTGCACACCTTGTGACCCATAGTTTTGGCAAAACCGTAAAAATGGCGGAGCAGAAACGTTTAGCCGCCATTGGAGAATTTACTTCAGGTATTGTTCATGAAGTCCGTAATCCTCTGACGACAATTGGCTTGGCGTTAAAATACTTCGGGCGTTTAGAATTGGATGAAGATGGGAGTGAATGGGCAGAAATATCTCAACGTGAATCTGCAAGAATGGGACGCTTACTTGAAGACATATTACTCTATGCCAAGCCCGTAAAGTTAGATTTACAAACAATTAACCTGCTTGATTTAACGGCTGACTTTATTCGCAGCAATAAAGCAATCGGTAAAAAGAATAATATACAGTTATTACTGCCTAATGAAGCGTTTGATATTGTCTTTGATAAGAGTGATGATCAATTATTAGTGAAGGCTGATGCTGACCGCTTAAACCAGATACTATTAAATATTTATCGTAATGCCATAGAAGCGGCTGATAGAGACAGTAAAGTTCAATGCTTATTAAAAAATAATTATGAAGCACATACCGTGACCATAGTGATAACCAATCAAGGTAGTGTCATCCCTGCAGATATCCTGGAACGAATTGGTGAGCCCTTTTTTACTACAAAAAATCGAGGTACGGGTTTGGGAATGGGTATTGTTAAACGTATGATAGAAGCCCATAGTGGTACTTTGGAAATAAGTTCATCATTTGAATACGGCACATCTGTTTCAATTACATTGCCTTATTTTAAAAGAAATTTGTAATATGTAATTTGAGGATTACTGACTTCTCTTTATTAACTCTATGGCCTGATGTGCATTGTTAATTAATTTAAGTTGCGTAAAAATTTCTTCAGCCTGAGTGTATGTCGGCATTAGCCATTTAACCCATAATTTAAGTCGAGGGGCGATATATCGTTCTTTGAGCTTGGGGTTGTTGCTCATTAACCAGTATAGATTTTCTAATATCTGAACAACTTCTTGCCAGCTTAAAGCGGCTATTGTTTCGTTGTTCAGTGTTTTTTTTATCTGTAATGCTAAATCTGGAGTCACCATAGCACCACGACCCAGCATGACACTGTCACAGGCACTATGATCTTTGCACTTAAAATAGTCATCTACATTCCAGATTTCACCATTGGCAATAACGGGTATTTCAAGAAAGTCTGAGATTGGGGCGAGTGCATCCCAATAGGCTGGTGGACGATAGCCATCTTTTTTTGTTCGGGCATGGATGGTGACCCAGTCAGCTCCGCCATTCTGGATAGCAATTGCATTTTCATGGGCCAATGATTGATCATCAAATCCAAGGCGCATTTTAGCAGTCACAGGGATATTGGTTGGAACGGAACAGCGTACAGCAGAAACGATTTGATTAATTCGTTCAGGATATTTCAGTAAGCTAGCGCCCCCATCACTTTTATTGACTGTTTTTGAAGGACAGCCAAAATTAAGATCAATACCTATAGCGCCCAGCTCAATTGCCTTAGCTGCATTGTCTGCCATGGCAGAATGATCACTGCCTAAGAGCTGTAAAAAAACAGGGGTGCCTGATTTTGTGAAACCAGGTTGATTAAGGTTGTTTTTTAATTCAGGAAAACGGCGATGAAAAACACGAGTTGGAAATAAGGTGTCCGTGACACGAAGAAATTCAGTGACACATAAATCATAACCACCAATTCCCGTTAATAATTCACGCGCATAAACATCGGTCAGACCATCCATGGGGGCTAAAATAATTTTCATTTTAAATGATAATGCCTCCCTTAAGAGGATTGTTTAGATACAAGGGGGGAGCAAACCGGGCATTGTGGATCGACAGGGAGTTTTAAAATACGCCAATCCATTGTGTAGGCATCTAATAATAATAAGCGTGAGAATAATGGTTTACCCAGAGACAGAATGACCTTCATTGCTTCAACTGCCTGAATGCTGCCAATGATCCCGACAACGGGCGAAAGCACGCCATTTTCAGAGCAGGTTGTAGCAGTGTCATCAGCATCATCTTTATACAAACAACGATAACAGGGTCCTTCACCCTGATTAGCAAAAACAATGACCTGTCCTTCCATGCGAATGGCTGCACCAGAAACCAAAGGTGTTTTTGCATCAAAACAAATCTTATTAAGCAAAAAACGTGAGTCAAAATTGTCCGTACCATCAATTACAACATCGGCACATTGAACGTGATCAGATAAACTGTTCTCATCCAGCTTCTGAGTCAGAGCAGTTACTTGAATCTCAGGATTAAGCTGCAATAAGGTCTCTCTTGCTGACATTGCTTTATTTTGACCAATACGTTCTTGCGAGCTATGAATAATTTGTCTTTGTAAATTAGATAAATCAACTTCATCAAAATCACAAATAACTAAATGACCAATACCTGCTGAAGCAAGATACATAGCAATTGGTGAGCCTAATCCTCCCATACCTATGATAAGAACCTGCGCATTGAGTAATTTTTCCTGACCTTCGATACCAACATAGGGCAACATGATTTGTCGGGAGTAACGAAGTAATTGATCATCATTCATAATAAGAGCCTTCAGCCAATACAATTGATATCTATATTGTTAAAAATGTATTTTAGCTGATCTATAAGTTTGAAGAAACTATTACCTAAATCCAAAAGTGTATCTATATAAAGTTTAAAATGTATGGAGGGTGTTTTAAAGCATAAATACCTGTGAAAATTGACTTCTTTATAAAATAATCGGGTCAAAACTTTACTTTATCAAACTCTGAGTTAGAATATCCTAATAAGTGGTTATAAATATTTTAATCTTATAATTGTTCTTAAGTATACTTTCCTTTAAACCAAGATAATGCATTGGTTTAAAGATGTATCTAAATCACTCTATTCAGCGAGAAAAAAATGAGAATTGTTTTATTAGGCGCTCCAGGTTCAGGTAAAGGTACACAGGCAAAAAAATTAGTAGAAAAATATGGAGTTCCACAAATATCGACAGGCGACCTATTACGTGCCGCAGTTCAAGATGAAACCCCACTGGGAATCAAAGCAAAAGAAGCAATGGAAGCCGGTGAATTAGTCACAGATAATATTGTTCTTGGAATTATAGAAGAACGTTTAAAAGAACCAGATGCTTTTTATGGTTTTATTCTTGATGGTTTTCCAAGAAATATTCCTCAGGCAGAAGCTCTGGATAATATGCTGAATACGATTTATAAGCCTCTGGAAAAAACAATCCTGATTGATGTAGACCTCACTGATTTGATGCATCGCTTAACCGGCCGAAGAACTTGTGCTGATTGTGGACAAATGTACAATATCTATACCTCAGCTCCTATATTGACAGAAGTTTGTGATAAATGTGGAGGTAAGTTAATACAGAGAGCTGATGATAACAAAGAAACCATTGGTCACCGTCTAAAAATATACAGCTCTCAAACTGAACCGCTCATTTCTTATTATAAGCAGCAAAGCAAAAATATTGCGATTGAAGGTGCTGGGGATGTTGATGATATCTTTGCTCGCCTTACTAAAATTCTGGACCCATTGGCTAAAACACCTATTGATGCTGAGCCGGAGTCAACAGACAAAGAGGCTGTAGAAATGAAAGAAGATAAAGCTAAGACACCTAAGAACAAGAAGGCAGCAGTTAGGAAAAAGGTCGCAACCAAAAAGAAAGTAGCTGCCAGGAAGAAAGTTGCAACTAACAAGAAAGTAGCCGTTAAGAAGAAGGTAGCAACTAACAAGAAAGCAGCCGTTAAGAAGAAGGTTGCAACTAAAAAGAAAGTAGCCGCCAAGAAGAAAGTCGCAACTAAAAAGAAAGTAGCAGTTAAGAAGAAGGCCGCAACTAAAAAGAAAGTAGCCGTTAAGAAGAAGGTTGCAACTAAAAAGAAAGCAGCCGTTAAGAAGAAGGTCGCAACTAAAAAGAAAGCAGCAGTTAAGAAGAAGGTCGCAACTAAAAAGAAAGCAGCGGTTAAGAAGAAGATTGCAACTAAAAAGAAAGTAGCAGTTAAGAAGAAGGCTGCAACTAAAAAGAAAGTAGCCGTTAAGAAGAAGGTTGCAACTAAAAAGAAAGTAGCCGCCAGGAAGAAGATTGCAACTAAAAAGAAAGCAGCAGTTAAGAAGAAGATTGCAACTAAAAAGAAAGCAGCCGTTAAGAAGAAGGTCGCAACTAAAAAGAAAGCAGCCGTTAAGAAGAAGGTTTCAACTAAAAAGAAAGCAGCCGTTAAGAAAAAGGTCGTAACTAAAAAGAAAGCAGCCGTTAAGAAGAAGGTCGCAACTAAAAAGAAAGTAGCCGTTAAGAAGAAGGTTGCAACTAAAAAGAAAGTAGCTGCCAGGAAGAAGGTTGCAACTAAAAAGAAAGCAGCCGTTAAGAAAAAGGTCGCAACTAAAAAGAAAGTAGCTGCCAGGAAGAAAGTTGCAACTAACAAGAAAGCAGCCGTTAAGAAGAAGGTTGCAACTAAAAAGAAAGTAGCTACCAAGAAGAAGGTTGCTATCAGGAAAAAGGCGAAGAAAAAGAAGTAGAGAGATAAAAGGGGCTTAAAAGCCCCTTTTTTGTTTTAGGCTTATCTTTTTTTTAATGTAGGCTTTACTACCCAGTCGCCGCTTAGGCAGTAAAGTTTACATTTAAAATATCACATATCAGTGTAAATTTTTATTAGTGGTTAAGCACCAATATCCCCGGGAGCTTCATCAAGAGGGAAGGGACTGGTGTTATCCAGCCAGGCTTTCCACTGTGCATGATGGGTGACATCAATGTCTTCAGATGCTGCGGTGGTTTGAAGGTGTTTTTGAAGATCAGACATAAGCTCGGAATCCATTAATTCAAAATGCAATTGGACATTTGCATGCAATAGATTATATATCAGCTTTAACTCGTCAATCGGGTAATCTGTAATCGTTTTCATTGCTTTCTCATTGCTCCTAAGTGAGATTATCCAAGATTAATACCACGCTATATTAGCACAAATTTGCGACATTCTAAGTGCTTTTGTATACTTCTAGACAACCGATAATTTTAGCCTGGGAGCTGGAATCAGACTCTCGGGGCAAAATAAGCACTGGCTTATAAGGATATTTGATTGCGTTTTTCTATACGATTTAAAACCATTTTATTGACGGTTATCCCTATTGCCCTGATCTACCTTTTGCTTTTTGGATTTGGTATTTACAAAATTCAACAGCATTCACGCGCTGATGTTGAAGAGGAAATGAAACGCCTGACACAGCATTATGCCGGAATTTTTTCTGGTTTTTTGAATGAATCAGCCCAAATTGCTCGTTCCACAGCCGCTATTATTGAGCAAAACCCTAAAATTCCTGATCATCAAATCTATGCTCAGGTTAAATCAAACTTAAGACATAATCGGATTGTATACGGTAGTGCTATTGCTTTTGAGCGTGATCCTGAATATGACAATGAGTTGTTTGCTCCTTATGCTTACCGAACATCCGGAAGAGTACAGACGTTGGATATTGCTGATATCACGGATTATACTGCTGGGCGCTGGCAGTGGTGGGATAAAGCTAAGCAGGCGAAGCATCCAATCTGGACTGATCCCTATTTTGATAAAGGGGTCGGGGATATTGTTATGGCAACCTATGCGGTTCCTTTCTTTTATAAAAAGGAATTTAAGGGCGTTGCAACCATTGATGTACAAATGGAAATTCTGGAGGAAGCCGTTAACCAGGGGATAGATGCTGATCTGGATTTGTTGATTATTACAAATAAGGGTGAATATATTTATCACCCTGATCCAGAGCAAATTCTAAGCAATTCAATTTATCAGGATGCTGATAAGTACCAGCAAAGTGACATTAGAATTCTGGCAGATAAAATGACTGCCGGGGAAAGGGGTGTTTTCCAGTTAGATGGCTGGGAAACCAATCAGCGACTTTGGGTTGCCTTTTATCCAATTATTAACACTGACTGGAGTATTGCACTTAGAGTCCCGGAAAAAGTAGTTCTTGCGCAAGTGAGAAAACAAGGTATAAAAATTGCTGGTGTTTTATTATTTTCATTGTTTTTAATTATTATTACTGTCTGGTTAGTAATTGGTAAAATTACCCAGCCATTGGCTCGATTAACGGCGGGTGTGAAGTCAGTGGCTAAGGGTAATCTTGATGCGGTTGTTGAGGTCACAAGTAAGGATGAAATAGGCTTGTTAGCGCAAAATTTTACTGATATGGCGGCAAAACTGAGTAAGCGTGAACAGGATATTCGAGAAGCACGTTCACAAGGTTTTAGTCGAATAGTTCAGGGATTAAAGGGACGTTATTTTTATTTTACTCATGATCAGCAGGGACATATTTCCTATGTGAGCCCATCGGTTAAAGAAATTTTAGGCTATACACCGGATGAATTTCAAAATTTCTTTAAGCAATATTTTGTTGATAGCCCTTTAAATGAAGAAGCATCAAAATTAATACAGCTTTCATTTAATGGTGAACAGCAAGAAGCATTTGAGTTGGAACTTATTGCCCGTAATAGTGAACTATTACGTTTTGAAGTAATTGAAGTTCCGGTCACTGGAGAAAATGGAGAAATTATTGCTCTGGAAGGTATGGCTCATGATATTACAGAGCGTAAACGAGAAGAAGAAAAATTCAGGGTTTTATTTGAAAGTTCATCGCAGGCGAACTTACTTTGCTCAGATAAAGGCTTGCTGGATTGCAATAATGCATTTCTGGAGCTCTTTGGTTTTTCCAGCAAGGATGAAGTGTTGGGATCGCACCTTTATTCTCTGGCAAAACCCATGCAGCCAGATGGGCAGGCTTCTTTCGATAAATTGAATCAGTATATGATGCAGGCAACAGAGGCAGGTTATCAGCAGCATGAGTTGGTCTTTGAGAGGGTGGGTGGCGAGTCATTTCCTGCGGAAATTATTCTAACTGCAGCAATGATGAATGAACAGCCTGTTTTTATTGGTCTTATACAGGATTTAACAGAAAGAAAACTGACCGAACAGGAAATTATTAATGCCAAAGAGGCGGCTGAAGAAGCAAATAAAGCTAAAAGTGAGTTTTTATCCAATATGTCACATGAGTTAAGAACGCCTTTAAATGGTGTTTTAGGTTATGCGCAAATTTTACAAAATGATAAGCAGGTAACTTCTGAACAGTTAGAAAGTCTAGGTGCGATTAAGAGCTGTGGTCATCACCTATTGACTCTTATCAATGATGTGCTGGATTTATCAAAGATTGAGTCAGGTAATATGGAATTTAATATTACTGTTGTTGATTTACCCAAGCTGATTAAAGGCGTGTATGACATGGTTTTGCACCGTGTCACGGCAAAGGGTATTAAATTAGACCTGATGATCCAGGATGGTTTACCACGAGGTATCAAAACAGATGCAACTAAACTGCGTCAGGTATTGGTGAATTTATTAGGTAATGCGGTTAAGTTTACCCATAGTGGAACGATATCTCTTCATGTTATGGGAGATTGTGAAAGAAAAGAAGATGCTGCTAAAGATGAACGTTCTATCTGTTTTATTGTTGCTGATACCGGCATCGGAATCCCAGAGGAAAAACAACAGTCCATTTTTGATGCTTTTAAGCAGGCAAAAGAGGGAATGAATGCTGGTGGTACAGGTTTGGGGCTGGCAATCAGCCAGAGGTTGGTTCAAGAGATGGGAGGCACAAAAATTAAACTTGAAAGCAGCTATGGCGAGGGCAGCGCTTTTTCCTTTTCTTTACCACTGTTTGAGGTCAGTGATGAGGAGTTGGAGAAATTGACTCCACAAAGTGAAAACTATGATCACTCAGTGATTCCAATGTTACCGGAGAATATACAACTTACCGCTTTAATTGTTGATGATAGAGAGACAAACCGTGATATTCTAAAACGTTTACTGCAGGCCTCTGGATTTAAAACCATGGAAGCTGTTAATGGTAAAGAAGCGGTTGAAATGGCGGTTCAATATAAAATACCATTAATACTTATGGATATTAGAATGCCGGAAATGGATGGTGTTAATGCGGCAATACGCATTCGTAAGCAAATGGATAATGTGGTTATTATTGCTGTGACCGCTAGTGCCTTTCCTCAGTTAAAAGAGGAGGACTCAAAAGAGACTCAATTAAGAGAAATTGTCTCTGAAACTGGAATGGATGATTATATTGCTAAGCCTTTTAAAATTATGGATGTCTTTAATAAAATTGAACAGCATATGGGGATTCAATTTGAGTATAAGGAGCTGGATAATTCTATTAAGGGTTCTCAAACAAAATCTTCTTTAAAAAATAAAAAAACAATTCCTGTTGAAGAGGTGATCGATTTACTTGAACAGATAAAAACAGCCAGTGAAATGGGTGATATTGGTTCGATAAAATCCATCTATAAAACTATCAATGAAACGGATTCATTGCAAAACAATGTGAATGATAAACTGAATAATATGATTAAGCAATTTGATTTTGATGGCATACGAACTATTATCAAAACGGTATTAACTGAACTCTCAGTTAAGCCCTCTATTAAGAACAATGGCCAAAAAAATGACTGATAGTTATCAGGAAACACTCTTGCTGGTGGATGATAACCCAACTAATTTGCAGGTTTTATATCAGACATTGGAAGGGCATGGTTATAAATTACTATTGGCAAAAAATGGTGAAGATGCAATAAACATTGCTCGTAAGGTACATCCTGCATTGATTTTACTGGATATAATGATGCCGGGGCTGGATGGTTATGATGTCTGTCAGACAATAAAATCTGATCCTGAGCTTTCTGATGTGACCATTATTTTTCTTTCAGCCCTGGATGATGTGAGAGATAAAGTAAAAGGGTTTAATTCGGGAGCTGTTGATTATGTTGCCAAACCTTTTCAGTCTGAAGAAGTTATTGCTCGCGTGCAAACTCATATTAAAATCAGACAGCTTGAAAAAACACTGGAACAAAAAAACCGTCAGCTGGAAGATGATAATACTTTTATTCTGGAGTCTATGGGAGAAGGTCTGCTCGGGGTCGATAAACAGGGATTATTAACTTTTATAAACCCTGCAGGCTGTGAAATAACCGGGTGGCTGGAACATGAAATTATTGGTAAGAACTTCCATGATTTGTTTATGCATACGGATGGCAGTGGTCATAGAAACCCGTTAGAAAAAGATAATGTTTTTAATACACTGCATGATCATACAGTCAGACAAAGTGATAATGATATTTTCTGGAATAAAGCGGGTGAAGCTTATCCTGTTGAATATACAGTGACTGCCATAGAAGGTGAAACAGATATCAGCAGTGCCTGTGTTGTTTTCAAAAATATATCGCATCGTAAAAAGCGTGAAAAAGATCTACATCAGGCATTAAAAGAAGTTAAGCAGCTGAAAGAAAAATTGCAGCTTGAGAATACTTCTCTAAGAGCAGAGAGCTCTTATCTGCAAGAAGAAATTCGCAGTGAACAAAACTATGGTGAAATTATAGGTAATAGTTCTGCCTTGATAAGGGTAATGGAAGAAGCAGAACAGGTGGCTATGACGGATACCACCGTGCTGATTAATGGTGAATCGGGAACAGGTAAAGAATCCATGGCACGTGCGATTCACCAGTTTAGTTCAAGAAGCACACGTCCACTGATTAAAGTTAATTGTGGTGCTATTTCTGAATCATTAGTAGAAAGTGAGCTCTTTGGGCATGTAAAAGGCGCTTTTACCAGCGCAATCAATGATCGTACTGGACACTTTGAATTGGCTGATAAAGGGACTATATTCCTTGATGAAATTGGTGAATTATCATTAGAGGTTCAGGTCAAATTATTGAGAGTCCTGCAAGAACAGGAAATCCAGCGTGTTGGTAGCGGCGAAGTGATTAAGGTTGATGTGAGAATTATTGCTGCGACCAATAGAAACCTTAAGAAGATGGTTGATGAAGGCACTTTCAGGATGGATCTTTTCTATCGCTTAAATGTGTTTCCTATCACTGTGCCACCACTAAGGGACAGGAAATCTGATATTCCTCTACTACTGGCTAAATTTATTGATAAGCTCAGTAAAAAGCTGGGGAAGCCCTTAAAGGGAATTTCGAATGTCAGTATGGAACTTATGATGGATTATCATTGGCCGGGAAATATACGGGAGTTGCAAAATGTCATTGAACGTTCAGCCATTCTTTCAAGAACAGAAATTATTGAAGTGGATGACGCTCTGGTTCCTGTGTCAGTCAATCAGGTTAAACTTGAAAAAAACAGTGTAGCAGATCAGCAGACAAACGAAATGGGAACAGAAGCGCACAGACCTTCGGAGTATAAAACTCTGGCTGAAAACGAAAAGCTCTATATTATTTCTTTATTGACTGATTTGAATTGGGTTATCGGGGGGAAAAAAGGAGTTGCTGAAATCCTGGATGTGCCAGCAAGCACGTTACGCTCAAGAATGAAAAAACTAGGTATTGAGCGGCCAGAATAAAAAGTGGCAATCATCTGAAGTCTGTTTGAAAAGTGGGCTTCGGTAAGAGTCTATCCATTATTTCAGGATATTCATTACTCAGGCAATAGAATTTGTGTCTCTGGTGGTTGTTTTGCTTAAGATTGCTAACACAGCACCTGTAATGAATCCGATAAATGCATTAACCCAATAAAAATCATTGTTCCAGATATGTTGATCAATTAGGGAACAAACAATAGCAAAAAAGGTGGCTGTTGTGAGAACTGTTAATATTTTTTTCATTTCATTTCTCGCTTTTCATTTTTTATGCAGACACTATACAGTGAACATTTACAGATGAATGTAGGTAAAATCTGAAATTTGTGTAATGGATTTCTTAAAATATTGTCAGATTTATTATTGATGTCAATATCAGTAGATTACCATCAGTATGTGACTTTTATATTACAAAGAGCCTGTAAATTATTGTTATTTTTGTTGTATATATGCCTAATTACTATCAGCAGCGTAATATTATAGAGAATGAACTGCATTTTTTAGCTTTGTAACAGAGTTGATATCCCGTCACCATAATTTTGTAAGCAGGCTAAGCTATAATCCCTTCTTTTTTTATGACAGAATAACAAGTCATGATTCATTACCGAGGTTCAATATACTATTGTGCATTCTTGTGATGAAACCAAACTGTTTATTTAATCTGTAGTTAAAGCTGAAGTTCACAATGTTAGATACAATAAAAATTGCTGAAACCCCTGAGGGTGTGGAACTTAAGTTAACCTGTGTGAGTTTTTTTGCCCGAAGCCTTGCATGGGGGATTGATGCCCTGATTCAGGGTTTTATTATTCTCCTGCTTTTGTTTGTCTTACCCCAGTTGGGTGATTTTGGCACGGGTTTATTACTTATTATTTTCTTTTTTCTGCACTGGTTGTATCCTGTTTTTTTTGAAATTTATTTTCAAGGACAGACGCCGGGTAAAAAAATGATGAAAATACAGGTACTGCTCATTGATGGCACAATGGTTAACTGGGGAGCCTCATTGCTTCGAAACTTGCTTCGGACAGTGGATTTTCTACCCTTTTTCTATGCCCTGGGAGTGGCAACAATGTTGATGAGTAAGGATTTTCGCCGCCTGGGTGATCTCGTTGCCAATACCATTGTGGTCTATAAACGGGAGTTAAAAGAGAAAGTGCTCCAAAATCAGGGTGAGACAGAGATAAAAGCTTACGCACCTGATATGGCTTTAAGTGCTAAGGAGCAACAAATTATTCTGAGTTATGCGGAGCGTGTTAATCATTTTTCTCCTGAGCGAGCCGAAGAATTGGCTTTACTGGCTGTCCCACTGCTCAATGATCTGCCTGTTTCACAACAGCAGGAAAAAATATCTAGCTCTGCCAGTGAACGTATTCTTGGAATTGCTAATTATCTTATGGGGCGGCGATGAACCAGGAACAATTTATTCATGCCCATGAACAGCAGTGGCTTATTCTTGAAGTTTTATTAAATCCATCTTTAAAATCCTTACTGAAGGGTAAAGCAGAGAATGAACTTAAAAAGAGCTGGCTTGAATCATGGAAAAAAAAACGTGCAGCAAAAAAGAAACCACTGCAAAAGAGTCCTAATGAAGAAAAAATAGCTTTACTGGAACCCGACATTATTTATCAGGCTGATTTTCCTGGACTTTATCGGGAAGTTTGTCAGCATTTATCTCTGGCACAATCCAGGCGTTATAGTCCCTACTTAATTGAACGTCTAAACTTCCTGATTAGTCAGGCACATCAGGTTTTTTACAGACAGAGTCATGTTCATGGAGAAAGTGCTCTGGCTTCTCTGATTGCTTTTTTTACCACTACTTTTCCACAAGCTGTTCGTAGTGAGAGTCAATGGGTCTGGTTTTCATCACTTGTTTTTTATCTGCCACTTATCTTAATGATTATACTGATCCAGTTTTGGCCGGAGTTTGTTTATAGTGTGATGTCTCCAGATACAGTTTCAGGCATGGAAGCGATGTATGAACCGCAGGCAGATCATATAGGACGTGAGCGAGGCTCGGATTCAGACAGTAAAATGTTTGGTTTTTATATTTTTAATAACACCAGTATTGGCTTTCGCACGTTTGCAACCGGTCTGTTATTGGGTGTGGGTAGTATTTTGACGCTTTTATTTAATGGTCTGCACATTGGTTCAGCAGCAGGGCATCTAACACAAATTGGCTATGGCGGTACTTTCTGGCCTTTTGTTTCAGGGCATAGTGCGCTGGAACTCACGGCCATTGCTCTTAGTGGTGCCGCAGGATTAAAACTGGGCTTTTCATTGCTAATGCCAGGAAGAAAAAGTCGGTATCAGGCGATGCTGGATGCGGCCAAAATATCAGTAAAAATTATGGGTGGTGCGGCAGTCATGTTTTTTATTGCGGCTTTTGTTGAAGCCTTCTGGTCATCCTCACAAAGCGTCCCGGCCAATATCAAATATGCGGTTGGTATTGCTATGTGGCTGATGGTCTTTGCCTATTTTGCTTTTTCTGGTCATGAGCAAAGTGATTGGCCTGAGGATGACAGACGATGAATCTTGAGGCAATGACACTTGAGGTCAGACCAAGAAACCCCTGGGAATCAATGGATCTTGCCGTTCGCCTGGCTGTCTCTCACTGGCGTTTGTTATTGGCCAGTTGGATGATTTGTGTTTTTCCTCTTTTTTTGATCATTAATATTATTTTATTAAATGAACATCCTTATTGGGCTTTCTTTTTAGTCTGGTTTTTAAAACCTTTATATGATCGAGTGCCGCTTTTTGTTCTTTCAAGGGTGATCTTTTCAGAAAAAACGAGCGTAAAAGATGTATTGAATGCAATCCCCTCTTTTTTTAAAACGGGTCTGTTTGCCTCACTGACCTTGTACCGTCTGGATCCTGGGCGTGCTTTCAGCCTTCCCGTCCGACAACTTGAGCATCTGCAAGGCAAAGCCAGAAGAAACCGGATGAATGCTCTGAGACGTGGTTATAATAATCGAGAAATTTGGCTCTTTATACTCTGTGCTCACCTGGAGACATTGGTTTCCTGGGGACTAATAGGCATGATATTAATGATGTTGCCAGTAGATATGGCCATACAAGGTGTCGAGGCGATTTTTACGGATGATGAACCCGAATTCTTGAGTAATGCTGTATCCATGCTGATGTACTTTTCAGTCATGATGATCGTTGAAACCCTGTATATTTCGGGTGGTTTTGTGCTTTACTTAAATCGTCGAATTATTCTTGAAGGTTGGGATATTGAACTGGTTTTTCGAAAGCTGGCTCAGCGAAAGCACGCTCACAAGTTACAGACAATCATTACCGTTCTGTTTTGTACAACATTCTTTTTGTTCGCCAGTAGTATGCCGCAGAAAGCTCAGGCTGCTGCACAAAATGCCTCATCGGCTTATGAAAAAATTCTGCCACCTGTTGCTGTTCCTGCAGTGTCTCCTGAGCTTTCGACTGAGACAATAAAACAGGTAATGGCCCACCCTGCCTTTAACCGTTTCAAGCAGGTTGAGACTCTGGAATACACTGGAGAAATTGATGAAAATAAAAAGGATCTGGATGAAACACGCTCCTGGCTGAGCAAAACCTTTGAAACCATAGGAAAGACACTTGCTTTTGTTTTTGAAGTGGCGCTCTGGTTGCTTGCTTTGACTATTGTATTTTTATTAGTGAAATATTGGGATCGTCTGCAACTTGGTCTGGGCAGTTTATTCAAAGCAAAGAAAAAAACCACTGAGATGCCTGATATGCTATTTGGACTGGATCTACGAGAAGAGTCGTTGCCGGAAGATGTTACCGAGCAGGCCCTGGCTTTTTATAAACAGCGTGATTATCGAGCTGCGTTGGCGTTGTTATATCGGGCAACTCTTGCTCATCTGGTTAAAAATTATGAATTCAATCTGCCGAAGGGCGCGACAGAAGGAGATTGTCTGGAATGGGTCACAGAAAAATTATCACTTTCTTCAGAAGCAGAAATTATTTATTTCATCGACCTGACTCGAGCCTGGCAACTAACGGCTTATGCTCATCAAATGATACCTGAAGCGCAAATGGAAGAGCTGTGTCTCCAGTGGTCAGTCCATTACAAAAAGCAAGCGAATAATAGCGGAGCGCGTCATGAATAATTCAGGACAGCTTTTGTTGTATATTATCCTCTTGTTGATCAGCCTGGCAAGTGGTTATTGGTTTTACAATAATTTTAGCTGGGTTAATGAAGAGCGGGAAGTAGGCTTTCAGGGAATTGCGAAAACAAATAAACTGCTGGCTTCTGAATTCTTTTTAAGAAAAATGGGTGTGCAGGTTCAGCAAGTGAATGGCTTAGCTGCATTTCGTGATCTGCCTTCTGAACAGCACACATTGCTGATTGCGACTCAAAGAGAAACCTTAAATAAAGAGCTGAGTCAGAAGCTATTGAGCTGGGTCCGAGCGGGAGGTCATCTGATCGTTGAAGCGCGGCAGGTGCAAAGAGAGGAGACTGAGACTAAAGATGGCAAGGACTCTGAACTCATCATAGATGATGATTTGCTGAGTGAGTTTTCTATCTTCGCACAAGTGAGTGATACTTGTGGCTGCGATGCTGAGCAAAGTGAGCAGGAGAGTGATGATAGTGAGGATAGTGAGGAGAAAAAATTACCTGTTCGTGTCATTATGAATAATAGCAGCCATAAATCATTAGAGATTGAAGTTAATTTTCCTCATGATCTCTCGTTGCAGAAAAAAAAGACTGAACTCAATCTTTCATGGATAATCAAAGATGATATGGGCCAATATCTTATGCAGATGCCATTAGAAAAAGGACTATTGACCATACTTAGCTCAACTTCAATTTTTAATAATAATCAGATTTCAGAATATGATCATGCTCGTTTTCTATACTATTTAATTCAACAGCAGGCGCATGATGCGGGCGTCTGGTTAATCCGTGTGGATGATATGCCACCTTTATGGCAATGGTTGTGGACAAACGCATGGTATCTCATGTTTAGTCTGACCCTGCTATTCTTTTTTTGGCTATGGCGAGCCCCTTTGCGATTCGGGCCATTGATGAATGATGAGCAAATAGAGCGACGTAGTCTTATGGAGCATATTCAGGCCAGTGGTTACTATCGCTGGCATAATAAACAATCGGGTTATTTATTATCAAAAGTTCAGAAAACACTGTGGGATAAAATTCAGACTGCTCATCCAGGTATACGTCGTGAAAATCCTGTACAGGCCTTTATAAAGCTGGAAGAAATTACGGGTATAAAAGAAATATTAATTAAAGAATCATTAACGAGAGTTGATAGCAGTGTTGATAATCTCAGTGAGCAGGATTTTTTTAAACGAATTAAAATGATGGAAGTGATACGCAAAAAGCTCTAATAAAATAGCAATTTTCGGATGAAAATTAATGATAATTTACCGGACGATATAATTCAGGAAAGAAGTATGGAAAATACAGAAACAATTACCCAGATTTGCCAGTCAATAAAAACAGAAATTTCCAATGCCGTGATTGGGCAGACAGAAGTAATTGAACAAATACTGGTGGCATTAATTGCCAGTGGCCATGTTTTAATTGAAGGGGTTCCAGGGTTGGGAAAAACCTTATTAGTTCAGGCTCTGGCGAAAACATTTAGTGGACAGTTTTCACGAATTCAGTTCACTCCTGATCTAATGCCCAGTGATGTCACTGGGCACGTGCTTTATGATATGAAGTCAGAAAGTTTTAAAGTTAGAAAAGGGCCGGTTTTTACAAATTTGTTATTAGCAGATGAAATTAATCGGGCACCAGCAAAAACTCAGGCGGCATTACTTGAAGTCATGCAGGAACAGCAAGTAACCCTTGAAGGGCGTGCGATGCCTGTGTCAAAGCCTTATATGGTTCTGGCAACACAAAATCCAATTGAACAGGAAGGCACCTACCCTTTACCGGAAGCACAACTGGACCGTTTTTTATTTAAAGTTCTGATTGCCTATCCTGATCATAAAGAAGAATTGCAGTTAGTGCAGGCTATTACGGATAACAAATTAGGGGATAAGCTGGATGTTTCAACGGTGACAGTTTGTGTTGAGCCGGAAATGATATCCACATTACAGCAACATTCGGCTTCCCTGGAAATTGATGAAAAAGTCATTCAATATGCTATTGATATTGTTCGTGCAACTCGAAAATGGCCAGGTATTGCTATTGGCTCAGGACCTCGTGGTGGCATTGCCTTGATTCGTGCAGCCAGAGCTTATGCTGTGGTTGATGGGCGAGAGTTTATTACCCCGGATGATGTGAAAAAAATTACTCTGCCGGCTTTAAGACACAGGATTGTGCTTTCACCTGAAATGGAGTTGGAAGGTGTTCATGTTGATCGCGTTCTGGAAAATATTCTTAATAAAATTGAAGCACCAAGAAACTGATGTTTGATTGGCTCCGACAATTCTTACATTCACTCTGGCACCGACTTAAGCCTGGAATTAATTTATTTATTCTATTGGTTATGCTGAGTTTTATGGGTGTTCTGGTTTCTATATGGAATGACTATTTATGGCTCTGGAATACCAGTTTATTACTGAGCTCAATGATTGTTACAATCGATCTTTTTCGCCTTTATGGGATAAAAAGATTTCAAATTAAAAGGCAGTCTCCCGGAAAAATGTCACTGGGTTTATGGCATGATATTGAGCTGACTCTTCATTATGAGTCCGGGTATTTTTCTGCTCATCAAATTCAGGTAAAGGTGTTTGATTTGTTCCCGGTCAACTGTGAGTTTCGTTCTTTACCTCGACAGGTAACTTTGAAATCAAATGAATGGGTGACCCTTAAGTATCAGCTCAAGCCTTTAAAACGAGGCAATGAATTATTCCTTGGTGTACAATGCTTAATTAACTCACCCTGGCACTTCTGGCTGCGCAATCATTATGTTAATGAACAGGCATCAGCAATGGTCTATCCTAATTTTGCTGCTATCAGTCAATATGCATTATTAGCCACAGAAAATCGTCTGAGCCAGTTGGGGATCAGGAAGATACGTCGCCGTGGTGAAGGTATGGACTTTAATCAATTACGTGAATATCGCGAAGGTGATTCCCTCAGACAAATTGACTGGAAAGCAACTTCACGAATGAGAAAGCTAATTTCTCGTGAATATCAAGATGAAAAAGATCAGGAAATAATATTTTTACTGGACTGTGGACGAAGAATGTTGTCTAAGGATGATGAATTATCGCATTTTGATCATACCTTAAATGCGATGTTGCTACTTTCTTATGTTGCTCTGCATCAGGGCGATGCTGTTGGTTTTAGTACCTTTGGAAAATCACAGCGGTGGTTTCCTGCCAGAAAGGGTATGGCAACGATTCAGTCCTTGCTCAACAATGTTTATGACCTTCATGCACAGGCCGTTACGCCTGATTATTCTCAGGCTGTGACACAATTATTACTCCGACAGAAAAAACGTGCTTTGATTATTGTATTAACCAATTTGCGTGATGAAGACAGCCATGATCTACAGAATGCCTTACAGCTTTTGAAACGTAAGCATCTTGTCATTTTAGCCAGCCTGAGAGAGCAGACATTAGATCGGGTGATGACTCAACCGGTTAATGATTTTTCAGAGGCACTTCTACTGGCTTCCACTTGTGATTATCAGGAGCAGCGTAAGAAAATGTTTGAGAATTTATATGCCCGTGGTGTTAATTATTTAGATGTTACCCCTGACAAGTTAGCGGTTCGATTAGTGAATCGATATTTGGATATTAAGAGTAGTGGTCAGTTGTAATTTAGGAAGATATTAAATTTATGAAAATTTCACTTATTGCTGCGATGGCAGAAGATCATGTCATCGGCATTGATAATAAGCTGCCTTGGAAATTACCAGCTGATTTGGCCTGGTTTAAAAAAAATACTCTCAATAAGCCCATTGTGATGGGGCGAAAAACATGGGAGTCATTGCCTTTTCGCCCACTGCCGGGGAGAGATAATATTATTATTACCCGGGATAAATTTTATCAGGCAAATAATAAAAAAAATGAGTTGGTTGAGGATGCTATTATTTGTTGCTCGGTTGATGAAGCCATTGATTATGCCCGTCAAAAAGGGCATAAAGAGCTGATGTTTATCGGTGGAGCAACACTATACGAGCAGGTGCTTGAAAAAACAGATTGTTTGTATCTCACCTGGGTCAAAGGGGAGTTTGATGGTGATGCCTGGTTTCCTGAGATTGATTTTTCAAATTGGCAGGAAGACTATTTTCAGGATAATGTACCAGATGAAAATAATTTGCACCATTATCGATTCAGTATTTACAGCAGAATAACACAAAAATGATCGGAACTATTGTTATTGTGATGCAGCATCACTGACAGCTTTAATGGCATCGTCAATGATTGATGATGACTGTATGACTGTGCAAATACCTTGACGGAAGCTGTCACTTAAAGCTTCCAGAGAGATTTCAACAACACGATTGTTTTGAGTTAAACAATTAAATTGACTGTGATCATCTTCTATCCAGGTGACTTTAACTCGTGAGAAGCGTGTGTCAAAATGAAATTCCAGCCAGGCATCTTCGACAATATTTTTAGCAATACGAGTGTAGTTATCATTAATGAGTTTCATTTTATAGCTGTGGCCAACCAGACGAATCAGCTCATAATCCGTTTTTGAATGTCTTTCAGGCGGGTGATCCTTTTGTGGCTTATTCTCAACAGATAAATCAGAATCTACTCCAGTATCAGGCTCGCTCATTGCATGCTCATCAACAAATGCTTCTTCCAGTGAGTCCACTTCTTTTGCAACTATTTTTTTGTTGATGGTTTCATCAAATAAAATAAGATCATCTGATATTGATTCATCTTCCAGCGGTACAGTGGCAGAACTATAATCTGTGTTGCCGGAGTCATCAAATAACTCATTTCTATAAACAATGGCATCATCATTGCCAGGGGTTTGAGAAAATGTATTCACCAGTGCAGAATGGTGAAGTTTTTCTAAATAAGTGGTGACTTTATTATTAACGTCTGTGGGGCACTTGATTCGGGCGAGACCAAGCTCCAGCTCTTTATCAATAATCGGGATCAATGACTCCAGGCGTTTCCTTTCCATACTGGACTGAGCCGGTTTAATACTAAACAGTAAGGAATTAATAAAAGCTGTCGATCGTTCTCGATGCTCTTCATCACAGGTATTGTCTAAATAAATATTAAGCAATACATTTTTCCAGATTTTATTCAGGATTAAAGTAATGCCTTTAGGTATCTCTTTGCCATCGATACAATGCCTGATAATCGCATCGATTTTCTTAGTTGCTGAAGCCCTTGATGACTGACTCTTTGTGTTAGCAAATTGCTTTCTATGATTGATAAAGCGTTTCAAATCGCTGTGGAGTTCAGAAAAAACGGTACCATTAATCTTATTTTTTTGAGCCAGCTGATAGGTCATTTTTTTCAGCTTAAGAAAAATTGGGTTGTTTAAGTTACGTTCAAAGTCAGTAATACCCATTGCTGCATCAGCAAAGTCATTTAAGAAAAGTCGAGCAACATGGGTTGTATTATCTATGAAGGTTTCATCGACCAGAGTTAAATGGATAAGCGGTATGGTTAATTTCTGGAATAGATTCCGGGCACTGGAAGAGAGCTTTTTATTGTCCGAAATATGATTAAATAAGTCTTCAATCATATCAATAAGATATAATTTATTATTTTTTAACTGAGTACTTTCAGGTGATTTATCAGTGCTTGCAAGAATATTATTTTTAATCTGCTGGTGAACCGAGGGCATTGAATCATCGTGAGCGTTTTTTCTCAAAGAGCTTATATACTGGACATCAAACAAAGCCTCAATAATTTCTCTCGTACTGGTCTCATGTTCATGAGTAAATGTGGAGGTCAGGTTTGATTCTTCCTGATGTTTATCCGCATAGATCTGTTTTAGAGTATGAAAATAATTCACTTCTGAACGATGAGCCATATTAGTTGAGGTGCTATTTGAATGACCAAGGAGTTTGTTGAGCTGGCTGTTGGACGCAAAAGAATTTTGTCCTTGTGTCTCATTTTGTGGGAGCTCATCTTCAGGTTTTATCGGTATGGGTGTTGATGTTTGATTTGGAATGTTTTGTCTTTCAGGCTGTCTGTTTTTTCCCCTGGAGAGTTGTTTTGCAAGATCAAGATAACGGTTATTTAAGTTAGATACTGATTGCCTGGATGATGTTCCAGAGGGAGACTGAACTCTGGCACTCTGATCTTCCGTATTTTGAGAATAAAAATTATTATGAGCTGCGTGTCCTGGATTCATTCGACTATTTTGTGTGGCAAACGTATCAGGCCGGTTGATTGGAATATTGAGCCCGCTTTGCGGCATTGATGGCTTATTAGGTTTTTTAGTGGAGATATAGCTGCGGAGGTTTTGTTCTTCCTGTATTGCTTGCTCAGGTATTTCTGGTTCAACCTTTTGCTTATCTTGTTTTTCTTTTTTTATGGAATAATCAGTTGAAATCTTGGGCATGATCCCCTTGCTGATTAATTCATTGTTGAGTTTTTCCAGCAGTTTGCTAATGTCTTCAGAAATATACAGCTCAAAAAGGTGGTATACCTCAACACGGAGTGAAGGGGAAAAATCAAAGAGTTCCATACTGTCACGAAAAGCAGAGATAATATTTTCAGCGCTTAACGGGTTCTCAGAAATACGCTCACCATGATTTTCCAGCATAGTAAAAATTCGGATTTCTAAATGAGCAAATGCTTCACGGTTATCTTTTGTAATTTTTCCTACCGCAGTATCAAAAGAAAGGTTTTCTTCCAGGACCTTTGTTTCTATCAAGTTGAGTTGATTGGCTCTGCTTTGATGGCTTAACAAAGTGGATGCCTGATGTTCTGAGCCAATGAGTTGAAAGTTTTTAGCAAGCGAAGCCATAAAGACATCAATGGCTTCATTTGAAGATTTATTAATGCTGTGTAATGCAGTAAAGCAATCAGACTGAATAGTGGTTACATTTGATTTTTCAGACTTATCAATTAAATACTCAGAGAGCTGGTTTGAAAAATCACTAAGAGAGATGGTAAACCACTGTTCCGCTATAGTAAAAATAGGGTTTAAAAAAGTATTAATCGTCTGCTTCATATACCGGTGTTATTCTTTTTATCAGGTGATTTTAGTTTAGCACCTTAAGATATAAGTTACCCTGGGTTTAAAACGGGCACTTATGGACTGAATGATGTGTTACTTTTCCATAAGAAATAAAATGCCTGCCCAGTCAGCATTAAGCCTATAATTTTGAGTAATGTCGGGATACTCACATATTCTATCAACGTACCTGCCGTTAGCAAATAAACGGCCATGGTAATAAAGAACATGGCTTTATCCATTATTTTTTGTTGATAATTGTTCGTTGCTGCATTATCAACAACCATATCTCTTAATTTTGGCATGATTTGTGTTGCTCCTATTTTTTTCAATTGTAGCAGTTAAGTGGATATATTTCTATTATTTAACTATTTACTAAGGCTAAAATAGGCTTAACCCAAGAGCTCTTTTCATCGTACCTGAAACAGTGAAATAAAAATGAGTCTAATCAATAATAATAATGCCAAGAATGCCTTGCCTGTTATATTGCAAGAGCATCAAACAAATTCTCTTAGTTGTTTTTTGCAGTTGATTGATGGTACAGAACTAGCCATTTTGGCTGCAGCAGAAAATAAAATAAGTCTGCAACGGTGGCTCAAGGTGATGGTCTGCAGTGATTATGTATCACGCCAATTGACTGTACATAAGAACAGCATTTTTGAGCATTGGCTGATGGGTGATTATGACCGGGCAATGAAGAAAAATGAAATTGCTGAAAAGCTTGCTGTCGATATGGAGGAAGTTAGAACAGAGGCTCAGCTGTTACAGGTTTTAAGGCTTTTTCGCCACCGTCAAATGGTTCGTATCTGTTATCGGGATATTAATGGCCTGGCAGCTTTAAATGAAGTTTGTTTTGAATTGTCAGAATTAGCGAGTGCAACGATTAAACTGGCTTTGCAGTGGCTGGAAAAAACTCAGCAAAAAGAATTTGGCCTGGCTCTGGATCAGCAGGGGAAAACAATGCCTCTTATTGTTATTGCGATGGGTAAGCTGGGTGCTTATGAACTGAATTTTTCATCTGATATTGATCTTATTTTTGCTTTTTCAGATCATGGCCAGACCGTTAGTGGCCCAAGAAGCATTAGCCATAATGAATATTTTATTAAGTTAGGTCAGAGGTTGATAAAAACGTTGGATCAGCAAACTGCCGATGGTTTTGTTTTCAGGGTAGATATGCGACTGCGTCCTTTTGGTCATAGTGGTCCTCTGGTTGTGTCTTACCATGCTCTGGAAGACTATTATGAAAAACATGGTCGGGAGTGGGAACGATATGCTCTTATTAAAGCGCGTGTTGTTACCGGTTGTCGAAGAGATAAAGAAGTACTCAGCACTCTGTTAAATCCTTTTGTGTTCCGACGTTATATTGACTATGGGGTTTTTGAGTCACTGCGTGAAATGAAATCTATGATTGCCCGTGAGGTGAAGCAAAAGAAAAAAGAACACAATGTGAAACTGGGTGCCGGCGGAATAAGAGAAATTGAGTTTATGGCACAGGTTTTTCAACTGGTAAGAGGTGGCCAGGATCATCATTTACAGCAAAGGCCTGTGCAGAAAATACTTGACTATATTGGTGAGCAATTGATTTTACCTCAACCGCTTGTCGAGGAATTGTTAAATAGCTATGATTTATTACGTAGAACAGAGCATCGTATTCAGCAAATTAATGATCAACAAAGTCATGATATACCTGAGAATGATTTCCCCAGAGCTCAGATTGCTTATGGTATGGAGTATGCTCAATGGGAGCAATTTGCCGAAAAATTAAAATCAGTACGAAAACAAGTTCATGGATATTTTGAGCAGTTGCTTCAACCAGCAGATGTTCAAATGAAAAATACAAATGAAGTAATTGCTGATGATCATAAAGAGGAATTAAAAGGCATCTGGCAGACCAGTGTGAGTGACGATCAGGCTGTTAAAATCTTATCTCAGCGGGGGGCTCAGAATGTTTTAAGTCTCATCAGCTTATTAAAACGTTTCAAGAATTCTCATCACTGCCGGAAAATGTCCAATGAAGGCAGTCAACGGCTGGATAAACTGATGCCTCAGGTATTGGAATTAGTTCTCTTGCTTGATAATTGTGAAACCAGCCTGAAACGAATTCTTAATGTTTTAGAGAATGTTTGTCGTCGCTCAGTCTATCTTTCTTTGTTAATAGAAAATCCTCAGGCCCTTTCACAACTTGTGAAACTCTGTTCTGCCAGTCCGTGGATTACTCGTCTGCTGACTCAATATCCTGTGTTATTTGATGAACTTCTGGATAATAGAGCACTTTATACCCCTTTAAACAAAGACACACTTTTTCAGGAATTGAGAGAAAGAATAAACTCTATCCCCCCAGCTGATCTGGAACAGCGGATGGAAATATTGCATCATTTTAAACAGAGTCAGGTTTTCAGAGTGGCGGTGGCTGATGTAGCAGGACTAATACCTATAGAGCGAGTGAGTGATTACTTAACCTGGATTGCTGAAGTGATCATTGTCACTGTTTTGCAATCAGCCTGGCTTGATCTGACGGCTCGTTATGGGGAGCCGCAATCTAGTTCTAAAGTGAAGGCTTTGAGCTACGGATTTGGTTTAATTGGTTTTGGAAAAATGGGTGGTTTGGAACTGGGTTATAGCTCTGATCTGGATTTAGTTTTTATCTTCTCAGAAAGTTTGAATGATGGTAAAACGGATGGCGGTCAGAATCAGCCGGGCCAGATGATTGATAATTTACAATTTTATTCCAAACTCACCTTACGGATTATGCATATTTTACAAACCCGTACACATTCCGGCATTCTATATGAAACCGATGTGCGGCTAAGACCCAATGGTCATTCGGGTCTGATTACCAGCAGCCTTAAAGCATTTAAAGAATACCAGCTGTATAATGCATGGACCTGGGAGCATCAGGCTCTGGTTAGAGCTCGTTTTATTGCGGGTGATAAGCTGCTGGCTGCTGATTTTGAAACCGTGCGTCGAGAAGTCTTGCTGCAGAGTCGTGAAACGGGTATCTTAAAAAAAGAAATCTGCGACATGCGCATAAAAATGCGCCATGCTCTGGCGAAAAAAAGAAAGGGCTATTTTGATATAAAACAAGATTCAGGAGGGATTGCAGATATTGAATTTATAGTGCAATTTATGGTATTGAATCATGCTTGTGAACACCCTGAACTTCTGGACTGGACAGATAATGAGCGTATTTTGGTACTGTTGTCAAAGCGGGCACTTTTACCTGCCGAAACCGCCAAAGATTTAGGTGAGTTTTATCGTTTATTTAGAGAACGACTGCATCAGTTGAGTTTGCAGGAAGTTGCCGGCCTCATTCCATTAGAAGAATTTTTAGAGGAACGAAAAAAAATTCAGTCTCATTGGCATGAGATAATGGAGTGAAGCACAGTCATGGTGTAGAATAGCTCCTTTTTAATATTTATTACACTCGATTGATTGAGGAGTTTAGTTATGTCGATGGATGACATTGATGGCGTCATCTGGTTTGATGGTAAAATGGTTCCCTGGCGTGATGCCAAAGTTCATGTCTT
>JADGEM010000020.1 GCA_016744375.1 Gammaproteobacteria bacterium | reverse complement strand
TTGTAAATAACACTTCAAATCAGCTTGTTACAAACAAATTGTTAAAGAACATTGAGCAAAATAGTTCACTCTAGGGTGAGCTGTCGCTCTAAACTTTAGGTACTATAAGTTGTAAAATAATATTTATTTATTTATTCTTTTGCTCAAAAAAGGGGGCAAAGCCAGTATTTAACTGAATGAGCTGTCATAAATCATTGTAGGAACTCAATGGCGAATTTAACTAAACAACACCTGTTTTTAGAAAAGTTGATTGATTATCAAATTAAAGGAAACCTTAATGAGGAACAGGCAAAGAGCCTATATGCGATCATTGATTCTTTTTTAAAGGAACCAGATGCCTCTGATTACACTTTGGAAGCCATTGCCGTGCGGATTGTTAAAATGGGAGTTGATTATGAGGCCTATGTTTCTGCGTTAATTTTTAAAACACTGCCTGATGAGTTCACCAAAAAAGAACTGGTCAAGCTTGAGGAAGAATTTTACCACTACATCGAAAAAGAATTATATGGCAAGGGACTTGATAAACGTATTACTGCACAGCTGATTGAGCAAATCAGTAGACAAAACCCTGGATTGAGCAATAATATGGCTGAAAAGAAAGCGATGGGCAACTGGGGGTGGTTACTACCGCATGCATTAACTCAGCTAGTCATTGATAGAATCATTGAAGCAATTGATAATGCTAAAGTAGAAGCAAATCGTGGTAAAAAGAAAGGCCGTAAAATTCGGATAAAAAAAATGGACTAAACGTGAGAATCTAAGCCAATTTAAGAAGCGAAACTTGACATGAAAAAGAATAATCTTAAAAAACAGACATGGTTTATTTATTTTCTTTCCACATGGATACTCATTCTCAGCCTGTTCCTTAGTTATATCAATCAGGATTGGCAATGGTTTTCAAGATCGGGTTCTCTGATTGTCATATTAGGTATTTACCTCACCTCCAGCCAAATTATAGAAAACAGCCATCGTTTGGGACAAAATCGAAATGCTCATAATGATGGTAATTTTCAGAGAGACTGGGCCAGTGACAAGCAGGAAAAATTTTTACGTCATGTTCGACACAATGAAGAAGAAACCTGGGTTATGGGAAAATGTGGTTTTAATTTGCTCATCGTGGGCACGTTAATCTGGGGGTTTGGTGATTTGCTTTTTTACATTCTGTGATCTTGTCAGATTAGTCTGATTAAGGCGCTTTCATTTGCCAATAAACGACCATTCTCTTTAACAAAAGAAGGTTCGTTTGATATAATTTATCAATATTTTTAATAGCCATTCACTTAATATTCGACAATTTTTTTATTGCGAATGTGTTAAAAGGACTACTATGATAAGAAAATGCCTTTTTCCTGCGGCCGGTTACGGTACGCGCTTTTTGCCTGCAACAAAATCCATGCCTAAAGAAATGCTGCCAGTGGTCAATAAACCCCTGATTCAATATGGGGTTGAAGAAGCTATAGAAGCCGGTTTGAGTAATATGGCCATTGTGACGGGGCGTGGTAAACGCGCAATGGAAGATCACTTTGATGTCAGCTATGAACTTGAGCATCAAATTGAAGGCAGTGAAAAAGAGCAGCATCTTGAGGGTATCAGGAGCATTATGAATAGTTGTACGTTTTCTTATACTCGCCAAATTGAAATGAAAGGCCTCGGACATGCCATTCTATCAGGCGAACCTCTTATTGGTGATGAACCATTTGCGGTGGTCCTGGCGGATGATCTTTGCCTGGCTAGTGAAGAAGGTAATGGTGTCCTGGCTCAGATGGTTAAACTCTATAAACAATTCAGGTGCAGTATTGTTGCTGTTGAAGAAGTGCCTATGGAAGAAGTGCACAAATATGGTGTGATCAAGGGTGAAATGATTCGTGATGACATATTTCAGGTCACTAATATGGTCGAAAAACCAGCTACCGAAGATGCTCCCAGTAATTTAGCCATTATCGGTCGTTATATTTTAACACCTGATATTTTCGATATCCTAAGAGAAACGACTCCTGGTGTCGGTGGTGAAATACAAATCACAGATGCTTTGATGAAACAAGCGAAAGAGGGCTGTGTTATGGCTTATAAGTTTAGAGGTAAGCGATTTGATTGCGGTAGTATCGCAGGTTTTATTGATGCAACGAATTATTGCTATAAAAAGTTTTATGCCTAACATGGGTTCATCATAAAAATACGTTCTTTTTCAACCTATTGGGATGGGCGACTCGTCCATCTTTAAACTGGAGCTATTGACTCTATCGTTAACATGGGCGGGCAGTCCATGCTCCCAGCAGTAGTACAAATCCCTTCGATTAAATTATCATCCAGACCAGGAGACTGTCCTGATTGAAAAAGTGTGTCATATCACACATCTACTCCGGGGTAGATAATCTGCTGTTAAAATAGATTAGAATTTACTAATGGATAAAAAGACTCTTTTAAAACTAGCTTTTTCAGGTTTTTTAATGGCTGTTTTGTTATTTGCAGGTTATTACAAGATAGAATTAGCTAGAAAAAATACAATATTAGTGCAAATTGAACCCGATCAATCGTGTGATCTTCAGATTATGGCTTGCACTTTGAAAACTCCAGGTGGTGGCGAGGTCACATTCAATATTCAACCCAAACCCATTCCATTGGTGCAGAAGTTTAATATTGATGTGCAGATTAACAACATGGAGGTAGAAGCCGTTTCAGTTGACTTTAAAGGGACCAGCATGAATATGGGGCCTAACAATGTCAAACTGAAAGCCGAAAATTCAGTTCATTATAGCGGTAAGGGAATGTTACCAGTGTGCATTCGTAATAGTATGGAATGGCAGGCTGATATTTATGTTCAGACCAGAGAGGGAATTATTATCGCCCCCTTTATTTTTGTGACCAGTAAACATTGATGAGATCCAATGAATAAATTTTTATCATTTTTAATTTTCTTTCTTGTAGTAGCTTGCCTCTATGTTTTTTTGATCTGGCAACCTGCAATAGAAACTGATACTAATAAACAGGCAGAAAATTCTCAGCTCAAGGGAGGAGAGTTTACTCTGCAGGCACTTTCGGGCCCTGTTTCGTTGAAAGATTTTCGAGGCAAGGTCGTATTAGTCTATTTTGGATACACCATGTGTCCTGATGTTTGCCCAACCAACTTGGCAATGATGTCCAATGCTTTTATGCAAATGGATGAAGATGAGCTGGGTCAGGTTCAGGGAATTTTTATCAGTGTTGATCCACAAAGAGACACGATACAAAAACTATCAGAATATACTCATTATTTTCACGAATCTATTATTGGAATGACCAGTACTGATGAAGTGGTAAAAGAGATTGCTGACCGTTATGGTGTGGCTTATCAAAAAGTGATACAGGAATCTGCGGCAAATTATGCCGTTGACCACTCATCTGAAACCTATGTCATCGATCCCATGGGACGTCTGGTCGAACGATTACCACATGCGGCCCCATCGGAAGATATTCTGGCGGCAATAAGAAAATATTCTAAGCAATAAGCAGTCTTTCTGAATCTATAACAAAGAGGTTTTTATGAAATTAACGGTATCTCGTTTATTAATTTTACTCAGTCTTTCCTTTGGTGGAAGTCTTTTGGGAGCTATCAATTTTGCTGCGGCTGCAGGTGATATTGCAATCATTGATCCCTATGTCAGGGCTATTCCTCCTGGACAAACTGTGAGTGCTGCTTTTTTACAGATTGAAAATAATTCTGAAAAAGCCCGGTTTATTATCAATGCCACCAGTCCGGTTTCCCGGGTTGTTGAATTACACTCTCATGTTCATGAAAATGGTATGATGAAAATGCGCCGGGTGGAAGCCATTGAGATTCCTGCAATGGGTAAAACTGTTTTAAAACCCGGTGGGCTGCATATTATGTTGATCGATTTACATGACAGCCTGAAACTGGATCAAAAGGTGAGTATTACCCTGGAATTTAAAGATGGCACTCAGCAGAACTTTGAGGCGCCTGTTCGAAAAATCATGATGAAAGGAATGATGAAAAAATAATATAAGGGAATGCATTTGTTCTTTGCTAAGAGGATGGGCGGCCGCCCATCTTACCTTCTTCAATCTCTTCGAATATTTTTTACGGCGTCATAGAAAACATTATCCTCCCGTTCTTCGTAGGCTTGTTTTTTACGTTTTGTTCTTTTGTAAAGTTTAAAGCCTAAGAAGACAATGCTGCCAATAGTCACGGCTAAATATAGATAGAGCGCGTTCATTAAACCCTACTCAAAATCATCACTCTGATCCATCTGTTCTATTAGATTAATGGCAATACCCACAAAGTCATAATCGGTAATGATCCCCACAAGTTGATTATTATCCATGACAGGTAGGCAGCCGTACTTATGCTTTTGTAATTTAAGTCCGGCACTTCTTAATGAATCCTTGGGGCGGGCATAAGAAATTTTTCGGGACATGATTTGTTCTAATTGTACTTGTTCAGCATCAACAGCAGCGTGATGTTCGCCATTTAGTTCTGAATCCTGGGCTCTAAGGATGTCGCGCTGGGTAATAATGCCGATAGGATACAGATTATCATCAACAATAGGAATGTGGCGAATATCTTGTTTCTTCATAAGCTCCCTGGCAGTATAAACACTTTCAGAAGCTTTCAGTGTTATTACATTTTCAGACATTACTTCATTTACGGTAATCATAATCATTTCCTTACTCTATCGAATAATTATCATTATATATGGATAAGGTCGAAATGAAAATAATCTAAATAGTGTCCATCTATAAATTGTCTTTTGAGGCAATTTCTTCGCTTTGGAAAATTATTATTGATAAGTGTAAAGAAATGAAAAAAACATATTACGTATTATCCGCAATTTTTCACGTATCAATACGAAGAGATTAAAAAATTAATTCCTTTAAACTTAAACCATACTTAATAAAAATATTAAGGAAACTTAATCAAAGGAATTATTATCATGAAAACTCTAAAAACATTATTAACTGTGACACTTTTTGCCTCAGCTGCTATTATAGGCACTGCTCAGGCTGATAATTCTTTATCCAGCCTGATTTATGAAGAAACATCAAATATCTTTTCTGAAACAACATACCAAAGCAGTACAGCGACTAGTATTCGTAGCTATGGTGATGATTATAATAAAAAGTCAGTCTGGAGTGATGAATATGAAGAATATGTAAATCCCTCTGACTTTACACAGGATGCTATTGCCAGTATGCAAGATGTTGACCAATATATGGGTAGTCATCCTGCTGCTGCCGGAAGCAGTAATGGTGAAGTTTTTATCTATAATGAGACAGCTGGAGAATATCACTTACAGTAATTGGAGTGAAATGCGCCAAAAAAAGGGAAGACAGGAACCTGTCTTCCCTTTTTTTTATTTTTAATTATTTATATCCTTATCTTTTTTTTGTGCTTTAAATGAAGAATCTTCAAAGGATACAAAAATTAATATGACCGGAAGAAACATGACAATGAATAAAAACAGGAAAGAATAAAAGCTGCCGTTGCCCAATAGAGTGATTAAGGTGGATATACCAGCATCTAATAATATGGATTTTGTCGTCAGGTTCATAGGATTCCTCAATACCTCTTCTGCTGTTCGGCAGTAACATGATGATTTCTAAGCCAGGTATTGGTCAATTATTGCTTTGCATAATGGTACCGATGTGATGCGAAACCATGCCACAAGCCCCGCCAATACTTACTCTTGCGATTCTTGATAAAACTCTTATATACGTTGTAATATTCTAAGTTACTCCATGGTTACCCGACAAAGGTAACTTATAGGTAACACAGTTTTGGTGATGCTACCAACACCACCAAGCTATTGACAATTTTATCATAGAATCTCCTGCTTTGGCTGAATCGATCATAAAAGGTTATAAACGGGCCATAAAGCTCACCTTTGAGGGTGTGAAGGATAAACCTATTTATCCATAACCCTTTGTGAGTAGCATGATGAGTACGGCGTACAAGAAGAGTTATGTTAAGCTGAAAATTGATCATAGCCAGTGAACTTTCAATAAATGCATTATATGACACACTTATTGTGTGATTTGACACCATTTTTTTCTTTTATGAATATTATTAATAATAAAAACAGTAACATATAGTTTGGAATGATTATTGCTGAATAATTAGATTCACAATTTTAATCAAAAGGAAAATTATCATGAAATATGTTAAACAGTTATTTGCACTTCTGGCTTTACTATCAATGATCATTGCACTACCAGTTCATGCTTCTGGGAAAAATTTATTTGTTAACCTTACTAGTGATGATACCAACCGAGCTGGGATGGCTGTCGGTATGTCAACAAAGATTTTAGTCGATCAGAAAGTTCCAGTGACCATTTTTTTAAATGTGGATGCTGTTCGTCTTGCTGACAAAAACATTCCTCAAAATAAATACGCAAATGGTAAAACAGTAACTGAAATGTTAGGTGGGTTTATGAAATCTGGTGGCAAGGTAATTGTTTGTCCTATGTGTATGAAAAATGTTGGAGGAATGAGTAAAGATGGCTTAATTTCAGGCGTTGTTTTAGGTGGTCCTGAGATGACTTTTCCGGCTCTAATGGCAGATGATACAACAGTGATTAGTTACTAATTCAATCAATATTGTATAGGGGCTTTAATCTATTGCCTTAGCTATTGGATTTAGTCGATAGATCACATCCAAAAGATAGCTGAGTTTTATAAGTAGGCAGTATTTTTATTGCCCCTGGTTAGCATGAAATACGCAATAATTAATCATTTTGTAACTTATAAATACTGATTAAATTTATGACTGTGGCAGATATTTTTGATAAGGGCGGCATTATCGTTTGGATATTGGCCACCTATGCTTTTATTGCACTAATTATTTTATTTGAAAAAATGATATGCTTTGCTTTTTTGGGAAAACCTGCAAATAATTTTGAAAAACTATTGCTTGAATCATTTTATTTAGGACGTCCTGACCCAGTGATTGCATCCATTCATGGTGCTGAGGCTCGGGTCTTACAGGGGATTTTGTCCGCATGGAATGATGGGATTTATAATCTGAATCGAGTTGCCTTACGCTTAGTTAGCCTTGAATTAGATACTATGGAAAAAGGCTTTCGAACTTTATCATTTTTGGGCAACACTGCGCCATTATTAGGACTTTTAGGTACGATTGTCGGTATGATCAAATCATTTATGGTCATTGAACAGGCTGGCGGTCAGGTGGATGCACAAGTGCTTGCTGGGGGGATCTGGGAAGCTATGCTAACCACAGGTGTCGGGCTTGCTGTGGCAATTCCTATACTACTTTTATTACATATTCTGGAATCAGCCGCAGATAAGAAAATCCATAGTATGCGTAATCATGCCTCTATAGTTCTGGAACACCTACCTCATATTGAATGTTCAAATTCTAAGTTAGAACAGACTGAATGGCGTAAGGCTGGATAATCCCCTCCTTTAGAGAGTTGCCCTGGAAGATTTAAACACTTTACTCCGAATGAAACCTTGATCATCTCCCCACCTGATGCATGAACAACTTCCTACCAAGATAAAATTGTTTTACTGGAGTTGAAAAGGGAGTGTCAATGAATGCTGACTAATGAGTTTGTCTAAGGTTAATAATTATCTAGATTAATCCAATAGTGATGGCCAGCATCCACAAGATAGCAGTGAAAAATGCAATTACCAAGTGTGTTTCGTTCATTATCTTTTCCTTTAGATAGATGCGATCAGTCTATCAGGAAAATGTTACGGGAATATTTCAGGGACAATTAATTGCTAGTGATTTATATAGGCTGACTTGGAATTTTGTTTAATCTTATTTATTGTATCAACCATGGTATCGAGAGCATTAGCTTTTATATAGTTTTTAAGGTGTGGTTGAACCCACATAGCAATACCCTACACTCATAAAATAGCAGTGATTAATTAGAGGTTACATGCTAGACGATAGGGTGATTATTTTATAAACCAATAAGTTCAGCATGTGCACCTTGATCTGTAACACGTTTTAAAATTTTCTGTGAATCAACTTCGTCACGATTGTATTGCACAATAGTTAGATGCGGTGTCTTTTCAGAGTTTTGTACACCAGCAACGCCATCTAAAGCACGAAGACTCTCTTGTATCGTTTCTCTTTGTTCAGCGCTTAAGTTTTCATCGATATGTAGAGTGATATCAACATGATTGGTGCTCATGACTTATCTCCTTATATTGTAAATGCATTGTCATCCAGAACTATAATAATTATTATAGTTTTTCCTTAGGAATATCAAAATATCCGTACCACTAAAAGCTTTACCCATATATTGAGTATGCTCCTTCTCATTATGATTGTCTATTCTGCTTTTGGGATACCAGGAAGATTGAAAATGTTATTTCTACAGCAATTATTCAGATGATTGAATAAGGAATGAAATATGGAATTTGCTCCAGAAAATGAGATTAAGCATTAAATATTGTGTGAGATTCAAACCAGTTTCCATCGATTAATTTGACACTATAACCACCAAGGGTACGGCTTCAAACCGTGCCCTTTTTATTAACTATCAGACAGCCCTTAATAAGTAGTTATTATCCCCCGAACCACGCATGAGGAATAACAAATGCCATAGTCAGCGCAGCTACTGATGTAACAGCGAAACCAAGTGAGATAGATAGTAACAATTCTTTTACCATAATTAAGTTCATAATATTTCCCTCATGCAATTAATAACAAAGTTTTTTCAATTTAGTTTTTAGTGAATATTTCTAAATCTTGTATGTTTTATACTTTATCGGAAACTGGTTTGTTTCTCTGTGACTAAAAACACACTAATTTAGTGGGGTAATGGTTTTTCAGGGGGATGCAGGGATTATGGAAGTTTAGTGAGATATCTGCTCTGAAATGAAAACAAGGGTGACTTATGGTAATTTATGAAATATTTGAAAACTTATCCCATGCGTTACTTTTGTTGGACGCTTATTGAAATCTATTTTAAATCAATGATTTGAATGGTACCGATGGGCGGACTCGAACCGCCACGCTATTGCTAGCGGGGGATTTTGAATCCCCTATGTCTACCAATTCCATCACATCGGCATTAAATTGGAATGCCTATTATAGGGCGTTTTATACATCTGACAAGTTTTATTCGTTGTTTTTCCCGGATTTCTTTATTTATGATTAGTACACCAATGCGTATATCTTTGTTAAAATATCTGGCTATGAATTTATCTGAATTTAATTTTAAATTGCCTGATGAACTGATTGCTCAGTATCCATTGGAAAATAGAACTGACAGCCGCCTTTTATGTCTGGATGGAGAAAACGGTCAATTAGAGGATCGTGTTTTTAAGTCTTTACCTGAATTATTAAATGTGGGCGATCTCTTAGTTTTTAATAATACCAGAGTGATACCAGCACGTTTATTTGGTAAAAAAAATACCGGAGGTAAGCTGGAAGTTCTAGTTGAGCGAGTATTGGATGAGCAGTCTTTTCTGGCCCAGATACGAGCCAGTAAATCGCCTAAAGAAGGCTCAGTTCTTGAACTGGGCACTGATTCGGACTCAACTGGGGCAGGCTTTCAGGTCAGAATGCTTGGACGGCAGGGGGATTTGTTTCATTTACAATTAGTGAATGAAACAGAGCAGACAGTCTTTAGCTTACTTGATCGCTTTGGTCATATGCCGTTGCCCCCCTATGTTGAACGGGCTGATGACAAAATCGATCTGCAGCGCTATCAAACGGTTTATGCGAAAGAAAAAGGTGCTGTAGCGGCACCAACAGCAGGTTTACATTTTGATGAAGAATTATTGAATCATATTCACGATATGGGTGTAGAGATTGCGTGGGTGACCCTGCATGTTGGTGCTGGTACCTTTCAGCCAGTTCGGGTAGAGAATATTCTGGAGCATAAAATGCACTCAGAATATGTGGATGTCAGTGCTGAAACTGTTAAAAAAATTAAACAAACGCATGCTGAGGGAGGTCGGGTTATTGCCGTTGGGACTACAGCCATGAGAAGCCTTGAAAGTGCCTCATTATTTGGTCAGGAGGAAGGGACCATTGAAGAATTTCATGGAGATACTGATATTTTTATCTACCCTGGATACCAGTTCAAAACAGTGGATGCAATGGTAACAAATTTCCACCTGCCAGAAAGCACCCTTATTATGTTAATCAGTGCTTTTGCCGGCCTGGAAAATGTTAAAAAAGCTTATCAGCATGCAATTGCTGAAAAATATCGTTTTTTCAGTTATGGTGACGCCATGTTTATCACTCCTCAGAAAAAGGTCAGTCCTGCATTATGAAATTTGATTTGTTTAATACCGATGGCCAGGCACGAAGGGGAGCGATGAGTTTCCCCAGAGGCTCGATTCAAACGCCGGCTTTTATGCCAGTAGGTACGGTGGCTACTGTTAAATCAATGACACCTGAAGATGTTGAGTCCATTGGTGCTGAGATCATTCTTGGTAATACCTTTCATTTGTTTCTCAGGCCTGGCATGGAAGTCATTAAGGCACATAATGGCCTGCATCAGTTTATGCACTGGAAAAAGCCAATATTAACTGATTCTGGAGGTTTCCAGGTTTTTAGTCTGGGTAAATTACGAAAAATTACAGAGCGGGGAGTGACCTTTGCCTCGCCGGTTGATGGGCGAAAAGTTTTTATGGGACCAGAAGAGTCTATGCAGGTACAGCGTACACTGGGGTCTGATATTGCCATGATTTTTGATGAGTGTACACCCTTTCCAGCAACCTACGAGGAAGCACAGGTTTCAATGGAACTTTCTCTGCGTTGGGCAAAACGCTCCAAAGATGAATTTTTTGCGCTGGCTCCTGAGAATGATGACTCTGCTGCACTGTTTGGTATTATTCAAGGTGGCATGTACCCCGATTTACGTGACAAATCTTTGAAAGAACTGACTGATATCGGTTTTGATGGCTTTGCCATCGGAGGCTTATCTGTGGGTGAGCCCAAGGAAGAAATGATAAAGATTCTGGATCATACCACCTCACAGATGCCATCAGATAAACCTCGTTATCTGATGGGAGTCGGGCGTCCGGAAGATCTGGTTGAGGGTGTTCGACGCGGTATTGACATGTTTGACTGTGTGATGCCGACCCGAAATGCGCGTAATGGTCATCTTTTTACTCATCAGGGTGTAGTAAAAATACGAAATCAGAAACACCAGTTTGATACTCGTCCTCTGGATGAGACCTGTCAGTGTTACACCTGTCAGAATTATTCACGCTCTTATCTGCGACATCTTGATAAAACCAATGAAATGCTGGGTTCCCACTTAAACACATTACACAACCTTTATTATTACCAGGAATTAATGCAGGGGATGAGGGAAGCCATTGCCAGTGAACAATTTGCTGATTTTGTTACGGCTTTCTATGAGAAGAGAGAAGGCTAAGGATAAGTTGGTGCTAATCTACCTATACCCCTTGATTTTATGGCATAATATCGCCACCTATCTTAAAGGTAAAAGTTAAGATAAATATATTTTTTAAGCAATTGAGGATACAAAATGAGTTTTTTTATAGAAGATGCCTTGGCCGAAGGTGGCAATGCAGCAGCTGTAGCACCTGACCTGATTTCACAGCTAATGGTTTTTGGCGGAATTTTTCTGATTTTCTATTTATTATTTATCCGTCCTCAGAACAAAAAAATGAAAGAACATAAAGCGATGGTTGATGCTCTGGCAAAGGGTGATGAAGTGGTCACTAATGGCGGAGTATTGGGAAAAGTTGTTGCTCTTCATGACAGCTTTGTGACCCTTGAAGTGTCTAAGGATGTTCAATTAAATGTGCAACGTTCCGCTGTTGGTGCTATTCAGCCTAAAGGTACGATTAAATCAATTAAGAACTAGCTGAGTCTTCTCCCTTCAGCCCCTCTCCTGATTAAAGTTGGTGCTCTGATGCAAGGAAGGGGGAAGCAAAAGTAACACCCATTAAAAAAAGAAAAAATATGCTAAATCATTATCCACTCTGGAAATATCTTCTCATTGTTATGATCATTATTGTTGGGGCATTTTATGCTCTGCCAAATATTTATGGTGAAGACCCTGCATTACAGGTTGCCGCTTCTGCACGCGGGGGCGAAGTGAACGAAAAAACTCTTGTTCGAGTAGCTAAAACCTTTGAACGTGAAGGCATACAATACCGTAATGCCAAGCTGTTAAAAACGGGTTTACTATTTCGTTTCAACTCGAAAGATGATCAGGAAAAAGCCAAGAAAGCTGCTGAAAAGGAATTAGGTGATGATTATGCCGTGGCATTGAATCTGGCGACAGCAACGCCTCAGTGGTTACTGGATATGAATGCTCAGCCCATGTATCTGGGACTGGATTTACGTGGTGGTGTTTATTTTCTGATGCAGGTTGATATGGAAGCGGCAGTGATTAAATCCGTTAACACCTATGTCAATGATTCGCGTTCTTTGTTACGTAAAGCTAAGGTTCGCTACCTGGGCAGTAAACGAGTTGACAATGATATTAATATTAGCTTTAAAACAGAAGAATTGCGTGAACAGGGTTTAGAGGTGTTAAGTCGCGATATGCGTGATATCCGTTTTGAGGAAAAAGACGCTGGTAAATCATTTCTCTTAAAGGGACGCTTGAGTGAAGCAAAACTGAAAGAGTTGAAATTATTTGCCCTGAAGCAAAATATTACGACTTTGAGAAAGCGTATTGATGAAAAGTTTCATGGTCTGGTTGAGCCGATTATTCAACAGCAGGGTGAAGACCGTATTGTTATTCAGTTGCCGGGTATTCAGGATACCGCAGGAGCGAAAGATATTCTGGGTGCAACGGCGACCCTGGAATACCGTGCTGTTGATGAAGAACATACTGTTGAACAGGCGTTAAATGGCCGGGTGCCTCCGGGTTCAAGAATTTATTATACCCGCGAGCGTCATGAAGGCAGCCGAGTTATTCCATCTGTACCGGTTCTGTTAAAAAAACGTGTTATTACTACAGGTGAGCATGTGACTAATGCTCAGGCAGGAATTGATCCGGATACCGGAGGTGCTAAAGTAAACGTGTCACTGGACGGTTATGGTGGTAAGCGTATGGGTACCTTTACCAAGGAAAGTGTTGGCAAGCGTATGGCGGTTGTTTATCTGGAAACTAAGCAGGAAACAATGCGTGATGATAAAGGTAATGTACTCAGAGGTGAAAATGGTGAAATAAAATTTAAACGCCATACCACAGAAGAAGTTATCAGCAATGCCGTTATTCGAGGTCATTTTTCCAATCGTTTTGAAACCACAGGTCTGGACAGTGTTCAGGAAGCAAATGAGTTGTCATTGCTGTTAAGAGCAGGTGCGCTAGCAGCTCCTGTTTACATTATTGAAGAACGCACCATTGGCCCGAGTCTGGGACAGGACAATATTGATAAAGGGTTTAGATCAGTTATTATCGGCTTTATTGCTGTGCTGTTTTTTATGACACTCTGGTATCGTAAATTTGGTATGGTGGCGAATCTGGCGCTTGGTTTAAATCTGATTATTATTGTTGCTGTCCTGTCTCTTTTACAGGCAACGCTAACTTTACCGGGTATTGCTGGTATTGTTTTGACGGTGGGTATGGCTGTTGATGCCAACGTACTGATTTTTGAGCGTATTCGTGAAGAATTGCGAAATGGTAATTCACCCCAGAATAGTATTCATTCAGGTTATGAAAAGGCCCTGATGACCATTGCTGATGCCAATATAACGACACTTATTGCTGCATTTGTTCTTTTTGTTGTCGGCACAGGCCCCATTAAAGGTTTTGCAGTGACATTGTCCATTGGCATTGTAACTTCTATGTTTACTGCCATCATGGTTACACGTGCTGTGGTGAACTTATCTTACGGTGGCAAGCGCATTAAAGAGTTATCCATCTAGGAAGTTGTCCGAAAATAGCTATTCTTTTACTTCCCCGATTTTTAGAAGGGAGCTAAAAACAGAATAAACCGATGGACACTCGTTTATAGTTAAATTAAAAAAGAATTAAAAGATAGAAATTATGCAGATATTTACAGATACACATATTAAATTCATGGCGCAACGCAAAATTGCAATGATGATCTCATTAGTCCTGATTGTGATTGCAATTGCCTCACTGGCTTTTCGTGGTCTGCAGCTGGGACTTGATTTTACTGGCGGGACCCTAGTGGAGGTTGCTTACCCAACTGAGATTGAATTGTCTCCTATCAGAGATAAACTGCATGGTGGTGGTTTTGATGATGCCATTGTTCAGTATTTTGGAAATACTCAGGAAGTGCTTATCCGTGTCGCCCCAAGAGAAGGCATATCAAATGCAGATATTTCAACAGAACTTTTTGAATTATTAAAAGCAGAAAATTCTACCGTTGAAAATCGTCGGGTTGAGTTTGTGGGCCCTCAGGTGGGTGAAGAATTAACTGAAACCGGGGGTATTGCTATGTTAGCTGCCCTGGTTTGTATCCTGGTATATGTTGCATTGCGTTTTGAATATCGTTTTGCTCTGGGCTCTGTTGCTGCTCTGGCGCATGATGTTATTATTGTTCTGGGAATGTTTGCATTATTTGGGATAGAGTTTGATCTGACTGTATTAGCGGCGATCCTTGCTGTTATTGGTTACTCGCTAAATGACACGATTGTCGTCTTTGATCGTATTCGGGAAAACTTTCGTAAGATCCGTAAAGGCGATGCTGCTACAGTGATTGATGCGTCATTGAATCAGACATTATCACGCACATTAATCACCTCATTAACAACGATACTGGTTCTGTTATCCCTGTTTATCTTTGGTGGTGAACTCATTCATGGTTTTGCAACAGCATTGCTGGCTGGTGTGGTTGTGGGTACCTATTCATCTGTCTATGTTGCAAGTTCCGTTTTGGTATCAATGGGTATCAGTAAAGAAGATTTAGCACCCGTTAAGAGTGAAGGTGAGCAGGAAGAAGAAGTTTACGAAGAGGTATAACCGACGTCTGAAACTGGCGGCCAGTAGTCTTTAGTCAAAATAATAAAAGTGATTGAGTTTTATTAATCTCTTGATTTTGACAACAGACTACAGACATACGATGTTGGACAAAATCCGGTCTATCGAGCTAATTCAGGGCTGAGGTGTGGTTTGATTTTCTGTAGTATTTCTTTAAAGACCCTTGGTGTTCCTGCTACAACATTGCCCGTTTCAAGAAAGTCTTCACCACCTGAGAAATCGCTGACCAGCCCACCCGCTTCTTTGACCAGCAGAGCACCTGCCGCCATGTCCCAGTCATTTAATGCTATTTCCCAGAAGCCATCAAGGCGTCCTGAGGCGACAAAAGCCAGATCGAGAGCGGCAGAGCCGGGGCGTCTGATGCCTGCAGTCATGGGAAACATGGCTTTAAAGGTGGCCAGATAAGAATCCAGGTGCTGTTGATCTTTAAATGGGAACCCTGTACCTAGTAAGGCGCCTTCGAGACCTTTTTGTTTGGTGACCCGGATACGGCGATCATTCAGCATGGCACCTTCTCCACGACTGGCAGTAAAGAGTTCCTGATTCACCGGGTTAAAGACAACAGCCTGAGACAGGCGTCCATTTTGTTTAAATGCGATGGAAACTGCGAATTGAGGAAAACCATGGAGAAAATTGGTAGTACCATCTAATGGGTCAATGATCCATTGAAATTTTTCATCGCCATCAAGCAGGCCATTTTCTTCCGCTTTTATCGAATGATCAGGATAGGCTTTTTTAATGATTTCAATAATGGCCATTTCAGCCTGACGATCAACATCACTGACAAAATCATTTGCTGCTTTAGTCGTAACTTTTAGATTATCAACTTTATCCATGGAGCGATAAATAACGGTGCCAGCCGCACGAGCCGCACGGATTGCAATATTGAGCATAGGATGCATTTGGAGGTCCCCATAAAAATGCTGATGTCTGCTTTCGTTCCAAACACTCTTAAGTTTCTGGTATTACAGCAGACGTAATAAAAAATTAAAGAGCAAAATAAGTATTATATTATAACATCAATAGATATTAATCTTAACTTTATGCTGTTATATTTATTATATCTTTATAAAAGAGCACTATTTAGTTTTCTTTTTGTATCTGGCTCTTTCCATACATTAATACCTGCGCTCTTAATACCTGATTTTCCGGTGAACTACCGGTCGAAGTGTCTATTTGGCTAACGGAGTACATTATATTTTACTATTGAAAAAACTGGATTTTAAATGAGTCTGAATAATATTCGTATTGTTATGATTAATACCTCTCACCCCGGTAATATCGGCGCAGCAGCGAGAGTGATGAAAAATATGGGACTTACCCGGCTTTACCTTGTCAATCCCAAACAATTCCCTAATTATGAAGCTACGGCAATGGCTTCAGGAGCTGATGATTTATTGTCACAGGCCATAGTCTGCTCTTCATTTGAAGAGGCATTAGAAGGGTGCCGACTGGTTTTGGGAACGACTGCCCGGGAAAGAAAAATTCAACATGAATTTGTTAATGCGCGTGATGCAGGAGTTTTATCTATTTCTGAATCACAGCAGCATGAGGTCGCACTGGTTTTTGGTCGTGAAAGAACAGGTCTGACCAATGATGAAATTGGTCTCTGCCATAAGTTGATTAATATACCGACAAATCCTGACTATAGTTCATTAAATGTGGCTTCAGCCGTACAGATAGTGAGCTATGAAGTTATGATGTCACTGCATTTGTTAAATCAGGAAAATGTAGGTCTAAACGCTAATCAGAATGAGCTGGATACTGAAGAGTCTGCGGACTATGCATCCAGTGAAAATATGGAGCGTTTTTATGAGCACTTGCAACAAACCTTGATAGAAATTGATTTTCTGCATTTAGAACAATCGCCTCAATTAATGCCTAAACTGCGTCATATCTACAATCGCATTCGTTTAAAACAAGAAGAACTGAATATTCTAAGGGGTATTTTAAGCAAAACTCAGAAACTGAAATGAATAAAATGCGACTTAAATGCCTCTTTATCGTGCGCGTGGCTCTCTTCTCCGGGAGCATGGGTAGCCCGAAAATATTCAACTTAAATTCCATATTGATGTACAATTTTTAACCATTTATTTGACATATGTCGGGTTTCCCCCAAGTATAAAGATTGTGTGTTTTGCTATTTCCTAGTAAAATGCGCAGTCTTTAGTAAAATGGCTTTTTTATGACTCCTGTTGTCGAGACTTAGTGTGATGAGAAAATACCAATGCTTGAACATTTAAAAGAAGACATTCAGTGTGTTTTTGAGCGTGATCCTGCTGCGCGGACTTATTTTGAAGTATTAACAACTTACCCAGGTGTGCATGCGATGATATTATATCGTATGAATAATCGCCTCTGGAACTGGAAACTTCAATGGCTGGCACGCTTTTTTTCATCTATGGCAAGACTTTTTACCGGAATTGAGATTCATCCGGGAGCAAAAATTGGCCGGCGTTTTTTTATTGATCATGGTATGGGCGTTGTTATTGGCGAAACCACCATTATTGGTGATGATTGTACTCTCTACCATGGTGTGACTTTAGGTGGTACTTCCTGGGACAAAGGAAAGCGCCATCCTACCCTGGGTGATGATGTTGTTGTGGGTGCTGGTGCTAAGGTTTTAGGTCCGATAACTCTGGAAAAAGGTTCGCGAGTAGGCTCTAATGCGGTGGTTGTCAAAGATGTACCGGAATCATGTACTGTTGTGGGTATCCCAGGGCGTGTGATCTCGAATTCAGGTGGTCTCAAAGACAGCTCTGACTTGGATGATACAGAAAAGAAAGTGCATCCAAATGATGAAAAACGTGAGCATATGGCCAAAAAAATTGGTTTTGACGCTTATGGAACATCAAGTGATATGCCGGATCCGGTTGCCCATGCAATCAACTGTATGCTGGATCACATGCATTCTGTCGATGATAAGCTGGATAAAATGTGTACGGCAATCCGTTCTATTGATGCAGAGTTTCCAGACATCAGTATTCCTGATGTCCATATTTGTGAAATAACGCCGATTGATGAACACCCTGAAGCATGCCCTGCTCAGGATATATGTAGTTCTGCTGGTAATAAATCTGAAGATAATGTTCATGTTGTTCATCTGGATCCAAAAATATCGATTCGCTCCAGTTCAGGCTCGACAAAAGATAAAGAATAATAATCTTTAGAATTTCAGGCAATTTATATGGTCTAAAGAATATACTTGACTAGAATGCTTGGTTATTTTAGGATAGGTAAATAATATCTTAATAATATAGGAATAGACCCATGAGATTGACCACAAAAGGACGCTATGCAGTAACAGCAATGCTGGATTTAGCACTTCACTATGAGCATGGCCCAATTACTTTGTCTGATATTTCTCAACGTCAGGAAATCTCTCTTTCTTACCTGGAGCAACTGTTTTCCAAGTTAAGGAAAAATGCACTGGTTGATAGTGCCAGAGGTCCGGGTGGTGGTTATCGTCTCAGTCGACCTGCCGAAGATGTCGCTGTAGCTGAAATTATTGCTGCAGTCGATGAGACAGTTGATGCGACTCGCTGTAAGCGTAAAGGCAATTGCCAGCACGAAGAAAGATGTTTAACTCATGAGCTCTGGTGTGATTTGAGTGATCAGATTTTTGAGTTCCTGGCAAATATTTCACTGGGAAGTCTGGTTGAAAAACAGGCTGTCAGAGAAGTTGCCAAGCGTCAGGATGGTATTGTACCTCCCATAAAAAGGGACAATATTAGTTTGATAAAAGATACATTAAAAGAGTCTGATGTAGCAGGCATCTAAAAAAAATTGTTTTAATATTTTTCTACCTAATTTGGTTCATACAATTGATAGAAATGTATATAGAAGTAAAGCGATAATCACTAATAGTGATTATGAAAAACTGATAATAGGAATTTTTAATGAGTTCACCAATATATTTGGATTATTCGGCGACAACACCCGTTGATAAACGTGTTGCTGACATAATGTGTCACTATCTGACTATGGATGGGACTTTTGGAAACCCGGCTTCTCGTTCACATAAGTATGGCTGGGATGCGGAAACAGCCGTTGAAGAAGCCAGAGCAAATGTTGCGGCTTTGATCAATGCAGATGCTAAGGAAATTGTCTGGACATCGGGTGCGACGGAGTCGGATAATCTGGCGATTAAAGGTGCGGCACATTTCTATTCCAAACGTGGCAAGCACATTATTACATCCAAAACTGAACATAAAGCCGTTCTGGATACCTGTCGACAACTGGAACGTGAAGGTTATGAAGTCACATATCTTGATCCGGAAGAAGATGGACTCATTGATCTTTCTAAGCTTGAAGCGGCAATGCGCGACGATACTATTATAGTGTCTATTATGCATGTTAATAATGAAATTGGTGTTATTCAGGATATTGAAGCAATCGGGGAATTGTGTCGTTCAAAAAAGATAATTTTTCATGTTGATGCAGCTCAAAGTGCAGGCAAAACTGAAATTGACCTGAAAAAATTAAAAGTTGATTTATTGTCACTTTCTGCACACAAAGTGTATGGACCTAAGGGAATTGGTGCCTTATATGTCCGCCGTAAACCAAGAATACGCATTGAAGCACAGATACATGGTGGTGGTCATGAGCGTGGCATGCGTTCAGGCACACTTGCAACACACCAGATTGTTGGAATGGGCGAAGCATTTAAAATCGCCAAAGCAGAAATGGCAGAAGAGAACAAGCGAATTCTTGCTCTACGTGACCGTTTATTAAAAGGTTTTGAAGACATGGAGGAGCTCTATGTGAATGGCAATCTGGAACATCGTGTGCCTCATAACCTGAACCTGAGCTTCAACTTTGTTGAAGGTGAGTCCTTATTGATGGCAATAGACTCTTTGGCAGTTTCTTCTGGCTCGGCCTGTACATCAGCAAGCCTGGAACCTTCTTATGTGCTTAGAGCCATTGGCCGTAATGACGAGTTAGCTCATAGTTCAATTCGTTTCAGTATCGGTCGTTTTACCACAGAGGAAGATGTTGACTACACTATTGGTTTATTGAAAGAGAAAGTGGATAAATTGAGATTGCTTTCACCACTATGGGATATGTACAAAGACGGTATTGATATCTCATCGATTCAGTGGAACGCACATTAATAATAGTGACTGCTCTATAGTGACTAGTAATATAAATTTGAGGTGAATGACAATGGCTTATAGTGATAAAGTAATGGATCATTATGAAAATCCACGTAACGTAGGTACGATGGATAATGATGAATCAGGTGTTGGCACTGGTATGGTCGGTGCGCCAGCCTGTGGTGACGTGATGCGTTTACAGATCAAAGTTGATGAAGATGGTATTATTGAAGATGCCAAGTTTAAAACTTATGGTTGTGGTTCGGCAATTGCGTCCAGTTCTCTGGTGACAGAGTGGGTAAAAGGTAAAACTCTGGAAGAAGCCGGTCAAATTAAAAATACAGATATTGCTGAAGAACTGGCATTGCCTCCTGTTAAAATTCATTGTTCAGTTCTGGCTGAAGATGCTATTAAGGCCGCAATTACTGATTATCAGGAAAAACAGTCCAGCTAAAAGGTTTATTTATGGCAATTACATTAACAGAAGCAGCAGCAAAACATGTGGTTCAATTTATTGACAATCGCGGCAAAGGTGAAGCATTGCGCCTGGGCGTGAAAACCAATGGTTGTTCTGGAATGGGTTATGTTCTTGAATTTGCAGATAAAATTGAAGATGATGACAATGTTTTTGAGGACAAGGGTGTAAGAATCATTGTTGACACCAAAAGCCTGATATACATTGATGGCACTGAACTGGACTATGGTCGCGAAGGCCTTAACGAAGGGTTTAAGTTTAATAATCCTAATGTTAAAGATGCTTGTGGTTGTGGTGAGAGTTTCAACGTTTAGTAAGGTAAGAGTTTCAACGTCTAGTAACCTTCCCTTATCCCCTATTTTTTCTTGTTCCCATGATTCACATGGGAGAAAACAGTCGCTTTTTAATGACCCACTTATCCTTCAGGTGAAACCCCAATGAATAATAATTTAGAGACCGGCGCAGATAATTATTTCAGCATGTTGGGTTTACCCATTAGTTTTGACATTGATAAAACCACGCTGACTCATAATTATCATGAGATTCAAAAAACAGTACATCCAGACAAGTTTGCCAATGCAGGTGATTTAGAACGACGCTTGTCAGTTCAGAAGGCGGCATGGATAAATGATGCTCTGGAAACATTGAAAAATCCTTTGCGACGCTCAATCTATCTATTATCACTTCATGGTATTGAATTGAGTGATAATGATACAAGCATTGATCCGGCTTTTTTAATGGAGCAGATGGAATTAAGAGAAAACTTATCCGAAGTGGCTGCGAAAGATGATCCGCTGAGTGAATTGGATACTATTTTAGATGATGTCAATGCTCGTATTAAACGAACAATTAAACACCTGAGTGGTTTATTTTCAAAACTGCTCTCTGAGTCAGGTTCTGAGAGTGATGAGTCACTATTAAAAGATGCGAAAACTGAAGTATTAAAAATGCAGTTTTTAAATCGACTGCAGGAAGAATGTCTGAATAAAGAAGAAGATCTGGCTGATCAGTTTTAACTATCGCAATCTCTTCAAAATGCAAATTGAACAATAAATACAAAGTTAAACAAGAAACACAAAGTTAAACAAGAAACACTCAACTAGATAAGAAAATATGGCTTTATTACAAATATCAGAACCAGGGCAGACCACAGCGCCCCACCAACACAAATTAGCAGTTGGTATCGATCTTGGGACGACAAATTCGCTGGTGGCTACTGTTAAAAGTGGCCTGGCACAGACTATTGCCGATGAAAATAATCAGCATTTATTACCCTCAGTTGTCCAGTTTCAAGGTAAAGATGATCAAGGCTTTCAAACGCAGGTGGGTTTTATAGCACAGAAAAATGCTTCTAAAGATCCGCAAAACACGGTTGCCTCTGCTAAACGTTATATGGGGCGTGGACTGGATGATATAAAAAAGTATTCTATCTATGATTTTGTCACGGAAGGGGATTCTGTGGTGCCCAGAATTCGCACTATTGCCGGCAATGTCAGTGCTGTAGAAGTCTCTGCAGAAATATTAAAGACCCTGAAACAACGTGCCGTCGATGCTCTGGGTGGTGATCTCACGGGGGCAGTTATTACTGTCCCAGCCTATTTTGATGATGCTCAGCGTCAAGCGACAAAAGATGCGGCAAAGCTGGCAGGACTCAACGTTTTGCGCTTAATCAATGAACCAACTGCCGCCGCAGTTGCTTATGGGTTGGATACAGGCAGCGAAGGTATTCATGTGATCTATGATCTGGGCGGCGGCACTTTTGATATTTCTATATTAAAATTAACCCAGGGTATTTTTGAGGTGTTATCCACTGCCGGTGATTCTGCCCTGGGTGGTGACGATTTAGATCATATTATTGTGGACTGGATTCTTGAAGAAGCTCAGATTAATGAGCCTGAACCGGCTTTATTACGTCAGATCCTTGATAGAGCCCGAGAGGCAAAAGAGGCTTTAAGTCAGCAAGACCTCTTTGTTTTTTCTCTTGATATTGGCGAAAGCACAATATGGGAGGCTGAATTATCCCGTGAGCATTTTGAAAAATTAATTAAACCTCTGATAAGAAAGACACTAGTTCCCTGTCGTAGAGCATTGCGTGATGCAAATATCGACAGTGATGACATTCAGGATGTTGTTATGGTGGGCGGTTCCACTCGAGTGCCTTTAGTACGTCAAATGGTGGGTGAATTCTTTTCTACGGAGCCTCTGGTGGATCTTGATCCGGATAAAGTGGTTGCCATTGGTGCTGCACGTCAGGCTGATGTCCTGGTGGGTAACAAGTCTGATGAGGATATGCTTCTACTGGATGTGACTCCCCTGTCTCTTGGTCTGGAAACTATGGGCGGGCTGGCTGAAAAAGTTATTCATAGAAATACGACGATCCCTGTCGCTCGTGCGCAGGACTTTACTACTTTTAAAGATGGTCAGACTGCGATGGCGATTCATGTTGTGCAGGGTGAGCGAGAGTTGATCAGTGACTGTCGTTCTTTAGCACGGTTTGAGTTAAGAGGTATTCCACCAATGGTTGCTGGTGCGGCCAGGATCCGAGTGACTTTTCAGATTGATGCCGATGGTCTGCTCGCAGTTTCTGCCAGAGAAGAAACTTCAGGTGTTGAAAGCAGTATTCAGGTTAAACCCTCTTATGGTCTAAGTGATGGTGAAATTGAAACCATGCTTAAAGATTCTTTCAGCTATGCTCAGGATGATGTTGATGCCAGAAAACTAAGAGAAGAACAAGTTGAAGCCAGCCGGGTTGTTGAAGCATTAAATGCTGCGCTTGATGAAGACGGTGAGAAATTACTCTCATCTGATGAAAGAGATGTCATCCGTCAGGCGATTGATGAACTCACTAAGATTGCCCAGGAAGATAATCAACGGGCCATTAAACTAAAAATTGAAGCAGTTGATAAAGTGACTGCAGAGTTTGCACAGCGTCGAATGGATGCCAGTATTAATCTGGCCCTATCCGGACAAAGTGTTAAAGATATTAAGTAAGCCAAAGGGCCGGACAATGACAAAGTTAATTTTTTTACCACATGAAGAAATATGCCCTGAGGGTGCAATAATTGAAGTACAACCGGGTACTACAATCTGTGATGCTGCTCAGGAAAATAATATTGAGATTGAGCATGCCTGTGAAAAATCTTGCGCTTGCACAACTTGTCATGTGATTGTTCGAGAGGGCTTTGATTCATTAGAAGAAGCTACTGAGCTTGAAGAAGATTATTTAGATAAGGCCTGGGGAGTTGAACCGGATTCTCGACTCAGCTGCCAGGCAGTTGTTGCCGATGAAGATCTGGTGATTGAAATACCTAAATATACCATCAATATGGTTAGTGAACATAAGTAAAAAAACTGCCCAGTGTGAATAACCCATTTTTCAGGAAAGGGGTTATTTTTTATTAATTTAAAATTACTTGAATTATTCTCAAATAGCAAAAAATATTATTTGTTCGTTCACGTCCCTTTGCAGTAGCTCACGGTATTTTTCTAAGTTTGAAATCATTTAAAAAAGCAGTCAGCCATTGATAACCCAAAAATAGTCATGTTTTTACGGCTAGTAAAATGGATGAATAATGCTGTGGGTTCAACTGGTCGACGCAATACTCTTTTATTATAATAAAATCAGTTCATACCTTTATTGATTGTAATATTTCCGAAAACAGGCTCAATAGTGCCCAGTCGTATACTGTATTCTTGGCGCCCTGATGGACTGTCAATTTTTTTTACAGTCCATTTAGGGAGATTGTAAAAAAATCTTACAATCATGGTTAAGTCTACATTTTGAAACTCCATAAGTTCTTAATAATTCTATAGATTATATTTGTGGCCAAGATTTTGCATGTCTTTGAATAATCTCAGTAACTAAATGTGGAATGAAACATGAAATACATAGCCCCTATTTTACTTCTCCTGATGCTATCAAATGCCCATGCTATTATAATTGATTTCGAAGTTGATGGTGATGGCTTAGGACTGTCAGCAGGAGATGTACTTACTAATCAGTTCAACACTTTGGGAATTTCCATATCAGCCACAGGTGGTTCAAATCAAGCAATGGTTTTTGATAGTGCTAATCCTACAGGTGGCGATAGAGACCTTGTAACAGCTGGATACCACCCAACAAATGATTCCCCATTAAGTAATATCTTAATTATATCAGAAGATGGTGACAGCAGTGACCCTGATGACAATGCTGGCGGGGGCACCATTACTTTTAATTTTGATTTAGGAGTCGTCATGCATTCTATTGGTATTCTTGATATAGACAGAGGCGAAGGAAATGGTGTTGAGCTATTTGATATAGATTCATTATCACTTGGATACTTTGCTTTTTCTGATTTAGGCGATAATAGCTATCAAGAGATTTTATTTGGAGATATGAGTGGTGTTGCTCTAATGGAGGTTTCCTTTAGCGGTTCTGGTGCAATCACTGAATTTGAATATTCCACTTCCACTATTCCAGAACCTTCAATAGTTGCCCTTATGGTTGCGGGCTTGGCTGGCTTAGGGTTCGCCCATCGTCGCCGGAAACTTCAAGCATAAGTTTAAGTCTTTGTCTCAATAATTAAGGCAGCTTCTTCGGAGGCTGTTTTTTCTGTAATCTTAAATTCCCATCTTTGTCCAGTAATACTATGCTTATGCGAGAACACTCAATCTCATCATTCGGAAGTTTGATAACTATTGATTGAAAATGAATTTTTCGTAGAAATTCTAAATAAATATATCTATTCTTCTGGATGGATACAGCTAAACCCTATAACCCTTTGAGCAACATTATGCAATCTTACGTGATATAGGTAATTATCCCCTTTTTTATGAGAGTCCATTGGCTATCCTGTGGTATAGATAGTGATGAACTGCTCCATTCTTTTCACAATATTTTTCGGAAAGCTCTGTTTGTCTTCGCTCGGAGTCCCTATGTATTTGGCCAGCAGTAGAAAATCCAGTAATAAGAGTATGCGAGAGGTTTAGTTTTAGACATTTTGTCAATTTATAAATACTTGAGTATAATACGCGGTAATATTTTAAAAGTTATTGAGTTCCCTATGAAATTATAGGGTTAATATAATTGTATACTCGTTTTTACTATAGTAAGCGTACCATTAATATGGTTTCTGAAAATTACTAATGAAGGAATAACTATGGGCTTAAGATGGACTGACACTCATGAAGTAGTGATTGAACTGGATGAACAGCATCCTGATGTGGATCCCCGGTATGTTAATTTCCCTGATCTCATGGCCTGGGTTTTGGCTCTGGAAGATTTTGAAGGGGTGGAAGAACATTGTGGTGAGCAGATTCTGGAAGCCATTCAAATGGCCTGGATTTCCGATAGAGAGTAAATATGTGATGATTATCATGTTTCCTATTAATTTTTCTTTTTTCAGATGAAGAATAAAGACTAAATAGTAACACAAGTCGATATCCATGCTATTATCATTGAAATAGCTTAAACCCACTCGCCTTTAACTAAGAGAGTGGGTTTCTTTGTTTTGGCTTATAAGCAGATTAAAAATTATGAATTCTGATACAAGCGTGTCACAGATTGCATCAGCAAAAGTTAATTTATTGGGCTATGATTTAGCACATATGAAAGCTTTCTTCACTGAAATTGGTGAGAAACCTTTTCGTGCGGTACAAGTCCTCAAATGGATTCATCAATTTGGAGCGGATGATTTTACTCAAATGAGTAATGTCAGTCAGGCATTACGAAAAAAATTAAGTAAAATTGCTGAGATCAGAGCTCCAGAGATTATTGCGGAACAAAAAGCAAGTGATGGTACTATTAAGTGGCTCATGCGTCTGGATGGCGGCAATAGTATTGAAACCGTTTATATTCCTGAAGACAATCGAGGTACTCTATGTGTTTCTTCACAAGTGGGTTGTGCACTGGATTGCGGTTTTTGTTCAACAGCAAAGCAGGGATTTAACAGGAATTTAACCAGTGCAGAAATTATAGCGCAATTATGGGTAGCCAATCGAGCTTTAAACCCGCTAGCTCAAGCCTCCATTGCTCAATCAAAACACGGAAAAGTGCAGGACTCTAAAAACAGAGTGATTACCAATGTTGTGTTAATGGGCATGGGTGAGCCCTTACTTAATTTTGAAAATGTGGTTGAAGCGATTCACTTGATGCTGGAAGATCATGCCTATGGTTTGTCAAAACGCAGAGTGACGATCAGTACGGCAGGTGTTGTTCCTGCACTAAGACGTTTGCGTGAAGTCTGTGATGTCAGCCTGGCTATTTCGCTGCATGCACCCAATGATCAGATTCGAAATAAAATTGTACCACTAAATAAAAAATACCCGATAAAAGAGCTTTTAGAGGCCTGTCGGTTTTATTTCAGCGGAGATACGAAAAAGAAGCAGTTTACTGTTGAATATGTTATGTTAGCGGGAATTAATGATAGTGAGAAGAATGCTCATGAATTGGCTGCACTACTAAAAAAACTGCCCTGCAAAATCAATTTAATACCATTTAATCCATTTCCCAATAGCGAATTTGATTGCTCAAAAATGCAAACAATTAATCGTTTTAAAGATATATTATACAAAGCGGGTTATGTTGCAGTGATAAGGAAAACTCGGGGCGAAGACATTGATGCAGCCTGCGGTCAGCTTGCAGGAAAAGTAAAAGATAAAAGTCGGCGTATAATAAGACACAGGTAAAACAGGGTAAAAGGGGATTGGGCTAAATGAAAAAAATAATGGTGATATTACTCTCTGTCTATGCACTCAATGCATGCCAGAGTACACCACTTGATGATAATGGCGCGGATGATTCGGGTCTGGAAGTTCGTTACTCAGAAGCCAAAGAATCTGACAATCGTGTCGCCAGTCTTAATGCGCAACTGGGCGCTGGCTATCTTGCTCAAGGTGAATATGAGCGGGCACTTATTAAGCTGAATAAGTCCATTAGACTGGATCCCAACTATGCATTGGCTCACAGTTATTTAGGTGTTCTATACAGCCGTCTGGAGCGGCCCAATAAAGCAGAGCAACAGTTTGACAAAGCATTAAAGCTAGCACCTCATGCTCCTTCTATTTTAAATAATTATGCAATCTTTCTATGTGAACAGAAGCAGTTTGAGGAATCTCGGAAAATATTTAGCAAAGTCCTCAATAATCCGGTGTATGCAAACCGGGCAAATGCATACCAAAGCGCCGCCTGGTGTGCTTTAAGCAATGATAAGTTAGACATGTCAGAATCATTGTATCGCAAAGCTCTGGTTTTGAATCCAAATTCTTCCCGTTCATTGCTTGGCATGGCAAAAGTGAATTATAAACGCGGAGATTACTATTTTTCATGGAATTATTTTGAGCGTTATTACCGATCATCCATTCCAGATGCCGATGCATTATGGTTAGGGATTAATATTCTTAATCAGCTTGATGATCCTGATTTGAATACTCTCTCCAGCTTTGAATTGCAGTTAAAAAGCAAATATCCCGATACTGATGAAACAAAATGGTTTTATCAAGGCAAGCAGGAATACTAATCTTGGACAAACAATCAGAACAACAAGAATTAAAGGATATCATTGCCACCAGGGAAGATGGGTTTGGGTACCGGTTTAAAACGGCTCGCGATGAAAAAAATTTGAGCATTGATGATATCTCCCAGAAATTGCACCTGAGCAAACAAATAATACAGGCTCTGGAAAGTGAGGACTATACTCAGCTGCCAGTTGCTGCTTTTGTGTGTGGTTATATTCGTAATTACGCAAAATTATTAAAAATACCGCCTGAGCCTTTGCTAGAATATTATAAAAATAATCGTAGTGATGATGCCCTGAATCCAGAGTTAAAAATCATTAAAGGAAGAGAGGTGCCGGGGAGTTCTATCATAGGTTCTACTCTTTCGGTCATAGTGAAGCCTTTATTGAGTCTGTTGATTATTCTTGTTCTGGCAATGGGTGGCTGGAAACTCTGGGGTTATTTATCCAGTAATTTTCTCAATAATACGGATGATCAGAGTATCGAATTAGAGGCTATAAGTCAGGATGTAGAAACCGATATTGAGAAAATGAACGCTGATGCCAGTGTTTTATTGTTGCCGAAGCTGGATGGTTCCTATGATTCACCTGAAGAAGACACCGCTATTTCTCAAGATGAAGGCTCTTTATTAACTGAGCCTGCTGAAAACTCTTTACTTACTGAAGGCTCAACATCAAGCTCAGAAATTTCTTCACTAGCGGCTGGAAATCCATCTCCGGGAAGTACTGAGTCAACACCTGAAATGGTTGTGGATAACCAGTTGATATTGGAATTTTCTGGTAATTCATGGGTGAGTATTAAAGATGCCAACAATAAAATTCTGGCAATGGGTCTAAAAAAAGCACCTAAAATCCTGAAACTTGAAGGAAAAATGCCATATAAAGTTTTTCTTGGGGATGCCAGAGTGGTTAAAGTGAGTCTTAGCGGAAAAGTCTTTGACCATGCAAAGTACATAAATGAGAAAAATGTTGCTCGATTTAATGTAAAATAGCGTTTTTAAACTTAGTATTATAAATTTTACATTGAATATGGGAACGACCTTGGCAGAAAAAATCCAATCAATCCGCGGAATGAATGACATCCTACCTGATGAAACACCCGCCTGGCAATTTGTTGAAGAAAAATTGCGCCAACTCATGCAAAGTTACGATTATGATGAAATACGCTTCCCAATCGTTGAAAAAACAGCTCTGTTTAAACGCTCAATAGGTGAAGTAACCGATATTGTTGAAAAAGAAATGTACACTTTCGATGATCGCAATGGTGACAGTTTAACATTAAGACCTGAAGGCACCGCTGCCTGTGTACGAGCTGGAGTACAAAATGGTATACTGGTCAATCAGCAGCAAAGGTTGTGGTATTTGGGGCCTATGTTTCGTCATGAGAGGCCGCAAAAAGGGCGCTATCGACAGTTTCATCAAATCGGTGTAGAAGTCTTCGGGCTGGATGGGCCGGATATCGATGCAGAATTAATTTGTATGACTGCCCGCCTGTGGAAGGCATTGGGTCTCTCTGATTCAGTGACATTACAGTTGAATTCCTTAGGAACTCCGTCATCAAGAGAGGTGTATCGAAGCATTTTGACGGATTATCTACAAGAGAATAAACCGCTTCTGGATGAAGACAGTCTGCGTCGTTTAGAGTCAAACCCCTTACGGATTCTAGACAGTAAAAATCCAGCGATGCAGGATATGATTGGGAAGGCTCCGCGTCTCATGGATCATCTTGATGATGAATCTAAAGAACACTTTACGCGTTTATGTGCTTATCTTGATAGTGCAGGTATTGCTTATGAGATCAATACACGACTGGTTCGTGGACTGGATTACTATAGCAAAACTGTGTTTGAGTGGGTAACTGATAAGCTGGGCGCGCAGGGTACTATCTGCGCCGGCGGTCGTTATGACGGGCTAGTGAAACAATTAGGTGGTCGGGATACTCCCGCAGTGGGTTTTGCAATGGGACTAGAGCGCCTCATCAGTCTGGTTGACAATGATGAACTGGAAAAACACTTGAAGCACCCTCATGCAGCTCTGTTAATGATGGGGGAGCGCGCACAAAATTCAGGCCTGGCTCTGGCAGAGCAATTGCGCAATGATGTTTCCGGCGTTCGTGTCCTTACAGTTTGCGGCGGTGGTAGTTTTAAGAGTCAAATGAAACGAGCAGATAAAAGTCAGGCAAAGATTGCACTGATACTGGGTGATGATGAGCTGGATAATAATGCCATCACTGTGAAATATTTACGTGCCAGCCGGGATTCTGATAAGCCTCAGCAAGAGCAATTATCACAATCTCAAATTATAGAATTAATGAATAAGTTAGTCAGTTTTTAGGAATAAAAAAATGGATAATTACGAAACAGAAGAACAACAGGTTGAAGCCATAAAAAAATGGTGGAGCGAAAACTATAAAATGGCTGTTCTTCTAGCCGTTGTGGGGTTGGGCAGTATTGTTGGGGTTCAACAATGGAAGCAAAGTCAGGTTGTTAAGGCGCAAACGGCCTCAATTGAATATGATCATATTCTGCAGACTGTCAGGGAAGGCAAGAATGAAGTTATTGCTCAGCAAGTTGAAACCATGCTGAATGACTATTCTGAATATCCTTATGCTGATCTCTCTGCAATGCTTGAAGCAAAACAATTGATTGAATCTGGTAAATTATCGGAAGCTGAAGAAAAATTTCAGTGGGTTATTGAACATGGTCAGGCTCACAATTTACAGCATATCTCAAGAATTCGTCTGGCGACATTAATGTCTGCACAGGGTAAAAATGAGGAAGCTTTAAAACTTCTGAATGTTGAACAAGGTGCGTTTAAGGCCAGCTATCTGGAAGTAAAAGGTGATATTCTTGTTGCACTAAAACGTGTGAGTGATGCTCGTTCAGCTTATGATCAGGCACTAGAAGCTTATGCAGCCATTGGTGCCAATGCGCAGATACTAAGAGTAAAGCGTAATGATTTAGGGAATTCATAATGTCTGAATGTATAGATAAACTCATGTCAGAAGAAAAATATTTCCTTAATGATTCTCTTTCTCTATTAAGGCGAATGACTGGGTTCTCTGTGGTCAGCCTGTTAAGTCTTTCTCTTTTGGGCTGCGGTTGGACTGACAGCTTTTTTGGTGGTGAAGACAATACCATTCCGCCTACAGAACTGGAAGATATCAGTGAGACGGTTCAGATTCATTCTGTCTGGAGCAAGGATGTGGGAGTTGGACTGGATGAAGCTTTTGTTGATTTAAAACCAGCTATCACTGATTCTGAAATATTTACTATCGATCGTGAAGGCCAATTGACCTCTTTGAGTCAGGGTTCTGGCAGTATTAACTGGCAAATAGAACTTGAAACGACGATCACCGGTGGTGTCGGGCATGGTGAAGGTATCCTTGTTGTGGGTGATAACAGGGGTGAAGTTATTGTTGTTGATGCTGATACGGGGGCGATTCAGTGGAAAAAAGAATTAAGCAGCGTCATGCTGTCATCACCACTGGTACAGGATAACATTCTGGTTGTCCGTACAGGTGACGGCCGTATTTATGGTTTAAGTGTTGAAAACGGCAGTCAATTATGGGTGTATGATCGAGGTGTACCTGTCCTGACCCTGCGTGGCAACAGCAGTCCGCTACTTGGTGGACGAGAGCTGGTTTTTACTGGTTTTGACAGTGGTAAAGTCGCCGCTGTGGGTATACAACATGGGCGTTTACTATGGGAGGCTAATGCATCTGTTCCCAGGGGGCGTACTGATTTAGAGCGTTTGGTTGATATTGATGGCAGTATGATTCTGGTTGGTCGTGTTCTATATGTGGTGTCTTATCAGGGACGAATTGTTGCAATTGATGCCTTGGAAGGTGAAGTTTTATGGGCCAAGGAAATGTCTTCCTATGCGGGAATTTCAGCTGATGAACGACATGTTTATGTAACGGATTCTGATAGTAACCTGTGGGCAGTTGATCGTGTTTCCGGTGATATGCTCTGGAAGCAGGATAAACTGGCCTATCGTAAACTGACTGCCCCAGTTGCCATTGGTGACTACGTGTTAGTGGGTGATTTTGAAGGATATATCCATATAATTTCCCGCCTGGATGGTGAACTTATCGGTCGTAAAAAGATTGATAGTGATGGTTTTCATGTGCAGCCTCAGGCTCAGGGCGAAACCATTTTCATTTATGGCAATGGCGGCACTTTAGCTGCATTGAAAATCAACTAATAATTACATTCACTGATAAATAAGATATGAAACCGGTAATAGCCCTTGTCGGGCGCCCCAATGTGGGCAAGTCAACACTCTTTAATCGACTCACTAAAACTCGTGATGCGCTCGTGGCAGATATGCCGGGAGTGACTAGAGACAGGCAGTATGGTGATGGTATTGTGGGCGATCGTCCTTATATTGTCATTGATACCGGCGGTTTAAGCGGTGAAGATGAAGGCGTTGATACTCTGATGCAGTCACAGGCTTATCTGGCGATGCAGGAAGCCAGTATTATTCTGTTTCTGGTGGATGGTCGGGGCGGTCTTACCGGGCATGATCAAAACATCGCTCAACACTTGAGGGCTCTGGGCAAAGAAATCATTGTTCTGGTTAATAAAGCTGAAGGCATGGATGAAGATGTTGTCGAGTCAGATTTTTATTCTCTGGGTCTGGGGCAGCCTTATGCCGTTTCTGCATCTCATGGTGATGGTATTGCACCATTGATGGAAGAATTATTATCAGAAATACCTGAAGCGACAGATGATGAGTTAGATGAAGATTCATTTGAAAAAAGCGGCATTAAACTGGCAATTGTCGGGCGTCCTAATGTTGGTAAGTCAACTCTTATTAATCGCCTGATGGGAGAAGAGCGGGTCGTAGCATTTGATCTGCCCGGTACCACACGGGACAGTATTTTCATTCCTTTTGAGCGAGACGGACAGCGTTATACTTTCATTGATACGGCAGGTGTCAGAAGACGCAGTCGTGTTAAGGAAACCATCGAAAAATTTTCCATTATTAAAGCATTGCAGGCCATTGAATCTGCTCATGTTGTTATCCTGATGCTGGATGCTCATGAAGGCATTACCGATCAGGATTTGCATCTGTTGAGCTATGTACTTGATACCGGCAGGGCATTGATTATAGCGATTAATAAATGGGATGGCATGACTAAAGATGCACGGGAGTTTGTTAAAGAGCAATTAGAACGCCGTCTGCCATTTCTTGATTATGCTAAATATCATTATATTTCGGCTTTGCATGGCAGCGGTGTAGGTTTACTCTATGACTCTGTTGATAAAGCTTATGAATCAGCAATGAAAAGACACCAATCGGCGAAACTAACAGCATTATTGTCAGATGCCGTAAAAATGCACCAGCCGCCGCTGGCTCGCGGTCGCCGCATTAAACTGAGTTATGCTCACCAGGGAGGGCAAAACCCGCCTTTGATCGTCATTCATGGTAATCAGACCGAGCACATCCCTGAATCTTATAAACGTTATCTTATGAGTTCCTTTCGTAAGTGGCTCAAACTGGAAGCAACACCCATTCGGCTACAGTTTAATAACAGCTCTAATCCATATCGTGGTACCAAAAGAAATAATGACAAATCCAAGCAACTCATGGTTAAACGTCATCGCCAGACTAAAAATATGGTGAAAAAATACAGCGGTAAGAAGAATAAGAGAACGAATCGATAGGAGCATGGGTGACACGTTCACACTCCCGGTGTTACAGATTATTACTGCGTCATTGTCATATAAGTTGTAATTTGGGCGGATGCCTTTCTAAGATTTAAGCTCAGGAGGCGTGCAATGCCTTTGAGAATTTTGATGCCAACTGCAGGATGCTGCGTTAGCAGAGTATTAAAGTCATCACGTCGTAAAATGAGGATGGTTGAAGGCCGGCAGGCTCTCACGGTTGCTGAACGTGTTAAACCGTCAATTAAAGCCATCTCACCTAAAGAACCGCCCTCACTGATTGTTGATATCACAACTTCTTTTTTATCAAGTGTTTTAACTATTTCCAGCTCTCCCATGGCAACAAAGCTCAAAAAACTACCATGCTGTCCTTCTTTGCAAACCAGACCACCTGTCTGTAAATCTTTGGGAAACAGATATTTTGACAATATTTCAGTATCATCTGCATCCAACTCGTTAAAAATAGGAATTTCAGAAATCAGATACTCAAGATCTTTATTAATATTCATAGCTAATCCGGCAGTTAAATCTTATATTTTGAACAGTTAAAAATGACTGAACCTTTATTTATAATAAGAGAGATAGGGATATTAGCAAGTTCTGCATGCTTAAATTTTCATATTTATGACATTGTTCAAACTCTATAGGGTTTAGCTGGATATAATTACCAATATTGTAATATATATCCTACAAAGCTTATGTTAACAGTATAATCTGGTATTTTGTCTAATAACGAGGGGATCTATTTTTTAATAGATTTAATAAGATGATGATATATTTAGTTGCAGTCTGTCGTTAAGAAAGGAACGACAGACTGGATGGCATAGCTTCTAGATGACATTGCCTCTATCGATTAAAGCTCATTTGTCAATTGAATGATCCAATGCATATTGACTGACTGCTTTAAGGTTATCCCCGGTAATATTGGGGAACTTGGGCATCAATAGGCTGCCGGAGCTGATTTTGTCAGCAAAGAAGTCAGTATTTTTCTTTTGTGCATCCAGTTCATAAAAAATATTGTCTTTACCTTCAATAGCTTCATGACATTCCATGCAGGCTCCCTTGTAAATATCTTCACCGCTCGCGCCAGCCACGGGTGTATAATCCCGACTGCAACCAGCCAAAAGTAGAGTTGTAGTGGCTGTTAATAAGAGTAATTTCTTCATTAGTTCAATCCTTTAGTTTATTCAAATGATTTTTCTGGGTTTAACTGATTTAATTAGGTTAAACAATTAATGTTGGTATAATGGCTTTATTTTTCAAGCATCAGGTTATCAGGCTTATATATGAGTGCGCACAAAATTGGTTTTATCAGCTTAGGATGCCCCAAAGCATTAGTTGATTCAGAACAGATACTGACCCGTCTCCGTGCTGAAGGCTATGATATCGGTGATTCATACCAGAATGCTGATATGGTTGTAGTGAATACCTGCGGTTTTATTGATGATGCGGTAGAAGAGTCTCTGGATGCCATTGGTGAAGCTTTAGCTGAAAATGGCAAGGTCATTGTGACCGGTTGCCTGGGAGGCAAGGGTGATATTGTACAGCAGACACATCCTGATGTGCTTGCTGTAACCGGGCCACATGCTCTGGAAGAAGTAATGGAAGCTGTGCATGAGCATATTCCTCCAGAACACGATCCTTATACCAGCCTGATCCCTGAAGGCGGAATTAAACTGACACCCCGGCACTATGCGTATTTGAAAATATCAGAAGGGTGTAATCATAATTGCAGCTTTTGTATTATCCCTTCATTACGAGGGAAACTGGTCAGCCGAACAATAGGAGGTGTTTTGCAAGAAGCAGAAAACCTGGTTCATGCGGGTGTTCGTGAATTACTGGTTGTGTCACAAGATACTTCTGCTTATGGTTTAGACACCAAATATAAAATGGGTTTCCATCAGGGTAAACCTGTGAAAACTCGTTTTAAAGAACTGGCCTCGGCACTGGGTGAGCTGGATGCCTGGGTTCGCATGCATTATGTTTATCCCTATCCGCATGTCGATGATGTAATTCCACTTATGGCTGAGGGTAAAATATTGCCCTATCTTGATATCCCTTTACAACATTCTTCCCCCAGAATTCTAAAGGCCATGAAACGTCCTGCAAATTCTGAAAATATGCTAAAGCGAATTGCTTCATGGCGTGATGTTTGCCCGGATATCACCCTGAGAAGCACATTTATTGTTGGCTTTCCTGGAGAAAGTGAGCAGGATTTTGAAGATTTACTTGATTTCACAAAGGCAATTCAGTTTGATCGGGTTGGGGCATTTAAATATTCACCCGTTGATGGTGCTGCTGCAAATAAACTGGCAAATCCGGTACCAGAGACGATAAAAGAAGAACGACTTGCACGTTTAATGGAAGCTCAGTCTGAAATCAGTTTTAATAAACTGCAGGCAAAAATTGGACAGTCCATGAGGGTAATTATTGACTCAATAGATGAGAAAGGTATTATTGCCCGTAGTGCTGCAGATGCACCGGATGTAGATGGACTGGTTTTTATTGATGCCCTGGAGGATGAATTACAAGGGACACCAATTGATCAAACTGCCGGTCTGAATTCCGGTGATTTTATTGATGTTGAAATTATTGATAATAGCGAACACGATCTCTTCGCAGAGCTGAAATGAAGGTTGATTCAAAGCACCAAAACAAGGATATTCTCTATTCAAAATCTCTTGAACAGTTGGTCGATTTTGCATTTGATGAGAAAGTCGCCCACGTTTTTCCTGATATAATTAATCGTTCGGTTCCCGGCTATGTAAATATTGTTGCAATGACTGGAACTCTAGCAGCTGAATTTTATCAGTCGAATACTAATGGTTATGATTTAGGGTGCTCATTAGGTGCATCTTCTTTAGCAATTAAATAAAACTTTTATCAATAAAACCATGCCTGATTACCAAATCTCATACGAATCACTCTACCAATCAATGCAGGATTCACCTCTGGAAAAGTGGGCAGAATTATTACCCGCTCAGTTGTCAAAATGTTCTGCTGAAAAGCACGGTGACTATCTTCGCTGGACTCAGGCTTTATCTGATTTACCCGCTGTTGAAAACTGTACCGTAGATTTAACTGCTGATGCACTCTCGATAGAAACATCAAATTCTATTGACAGCGCTCAATTAGAGGCTGCCCTTAAACAGCTTTCTCCCTGGCGTAAAGGTCCTTATCAGATAAATGACCTGCCCATTGATACAGAGTGGCATTCGGACTGGAAATGGAATCGGCTTAAAGACCATATATCACCTTTAAAAAACCGACTGGTTTTAGATGTCGGTTGTGGGAATGGCTATCATTGTTGGCGAATACACGGAGAGGGGGCGCGTCTTGTTATTGGTATTGATCCTTCCTGGTTGTTTTGGGTTCAGTTTCAGGCCATTAAGCATTTTATCGGCAGCAAACCTGTCCACTTGCTTCCTTTTGGTATTGAACAATTGCCCGGGCATTTAAATGCATTTGATACAGTTTTTTCAATGGGTGTTTTTTATCATCGTCGTTCACCAATTGATCATTTAATACAGCTTAAAAGTGCTTTACGCAAAGATGGTGAACTGGTTCTGGAAACATTGATTATAGAAGGCCATGAAGGTGAATCTCTGGTCCCCGATAATCGATATGCGAAAATGCGCAATGTATGGTTTTTACCAACAGTTGCGACCATGACACAATGGTTAAATCGTTGTGGCTTTAAGGACATTAAAGTAGTTGATGTCAATCAAACCTCAACTCAGGAACAACGAAGTACTTCCTGGATGCCCTATGAATCCCTCAAAGATTTCCTGGATCCAGATGATATAAATAAAACCATTGAAGGTTATCCTGCTCCGAAGCGTGCAACCTTTATTGCACAAAAACCTTAGATAATTAAAAAATACTCTGCTGCATTACCTCGCTTGTTGTGGATCTTTAATTGTCCTTAAACTGTCTATACACCTGTGTTGTAACTTTGTCAAATAATTATCATTGGTAATGAACCTACCGGTCAGGGTGGGATTATGAGGAAATTGAATAAAACTGCATTATTTTTTTCTATGATAGGGTAAACTATTAAATGCGTTAAAATACATCTTTGTATCGAATCACATTAATCATTGGGCAAAATCTATCAGGGTATTTTAATATGAAAAAAAATCATAAAAAGCACAGACCACCCGTTTATGTGAGAGACAGCTCCATTCATGGCAAAGGACTGTTTGCTTCCAGAGACATAAAAAAAGGTGAACTCATTGGTGAGTTTAAGTGTAAGCCGGCAAAAAAGGATGGTCCCTATGTTTTGTGGATTGAAGAAGATCGTGGTTATCAGGTTTTAGATGATTTTAAGTACATTAATCATAATAACAAAGCCAATGCTGCCTATTATGATGATTTTACTGTGATGTCCATTCGAAAAATAAAACAGGGTGATGAAATAACTCATTATTATGGTGAAGACTGGGGGGATTGAATTCTGTCTGAACTTTCTGGAACAAATACCATCTGTAACTGTCCAAGCTCTGAATCATAAATCAATCGCTTGATTTTTCGTATTCTTTACCCAATTTAAGACTATATCAAGAACTTTTTTAAGGAATGCTTTAATGAGCAGAATATTTTTATTTCTGGCAACAAACATGGCTGTAATGGCCCTGGTTGGGATTGTTTTCCAACTATTGGGTCTTCAGGGAATGCTGGCGGCAAACGGGGTTGATCTCAACTTAACGGCGGTGATGGTCATGTCTCTGGTCGTAGGCTTCAGTGGCTCAGTGATTTCATTATTTATGTCAAAATCTATGGCAAAGCGCTCAATGGGAGTCCATACAATTGAACAGCCTTCTAATAATGCAGAACGCTGGTTAGTTGACACCGTTTATCGTCAGGCTGATCAGGCCGGTATTGGTCGCCCGGAGGTTGGGATTTTTGACTCACCTCAGCCCAATGCCTTTGCTACGGGTGCTAATCGTAATGCCGCTTTAGTTGCTGTCAGTACAGGCCTGCTCAGTGCTATGACACAGGATGAAGTTGAAGCTGTATTGGGGCATGAAATCAGCCATGTGGCTAATGGCGATATGATTACCATGGCGTTATTGCAAGGGGTTGTGAATACTTTTGTCATGTTTTTTTCCACAGTGATCGGTCACCTGGTGGACAGAATTGTGTTTAAAACTGAGCGTGGCCATGGTCCTGCTTATTATATTACCAGCATTATTGCACAATTGTTTTTATCTGTTCTGGCCAGTATCATTGTTATGTGGTTCTCACGTCAAAGGGAATTTCGTGCTGATCGTGGTGGTGCTGAGCTGGCAGGACGGCAAAAAATGATTGCCTCACTGCGTCGTTTAAAGCAAGCTCATGAGCCTGAGGATTTACCTGATCAGATGGCTGCTTTTGGTATCTCAGGTGGTGTAGGAAAAGGTTTGAAGGCTTTATTTTTAACTCATCCTCCTCTGGAACAACGAATAGCAGCATTGGAAAATATGTAATCAAGTTCATTTTATTAACATAAAATGATACCTGGCTGAAGACTCCTTCAAAAAAAAAGCTTTCTCCAGCTGTAAGTTTCAAAAAAATTAAACTATATTTTAAGAGCGCCGATATAATTAGTGCGCCGATATAAATAAGTGCACAGATATAATAAGTGCACTGATATAAAAAAAATAGTATTTGAGCTCACAGGCTGGAGAATGCCTTAGATGTTAAAAGCTTTATCAACAAAATTTTTTCTTAATACCTTTTTTAATACAACCGTCAGATTTAAACTTCGGGCAAGTTATGTCTTTTTTCTGTCGGTTATTTTATTAGGCAGTAGTTTTTTTGTTTATAACGGTTATAAACAAAAAGATATTATTGTTGCTGTTACACAAGAAAGCATGCCAATTATTGCCAGCCTGCAAAGCGTAAGAGAGGGTATTTCTGAGCTATCGGCTACCAGCGGTCTCTATCTACTGACCCGAGAAGAAAAATATCAGAAAGACTATAACAATGCTCTTAAATCCTTAAAAAAACATATCAATGAGCTTAAATCTCATAAAAATACCCATGATGAAATGGTGCAGTCACTTAATATTGTGAGTTCAGAGCTGGATTCATTGGATAAAAGCTTTGTTAATGTGATGACAATCGGCACCAATGATAATCAAAATAAACCAGCCTTATTGCTGGCTGCAGAAAAAATTGGGCCATTGTTTAATCAGGTGCTGCAAATTACCAGTGTTATGATTGCCTCAGAAGAGGAAGAAGATGATCCGAGCATTGAGCGAAAGGATATCCTTAAAACTATTTTTGAAATTCGTAGTGAATGGTTAAGCCTGTCTCGAAATATTACTGTTTTTCTTACTTATCGTAATAAAATATTTGCTGAAAATTATCTGGTTCAGTTAAGTCTATTAAAGAAAAAAATAACCCACCTCTCTGAATTAGAAGATAATTTAACCTTTGAACAGGCAAATGGGTTGGAAGAGCTAAGTGATATATTTATTTCTTATGAGCAGGCCCTTAATGAACTGGTACCACTTCATAGTGGTGACGGCTGGCGTAAAGATTCCCAATTAATCCGCACTGAATTAGCCCCTTTATTAATTAATATCAACCAGTCAATCAGCCAGATTATCAGCACAGAAAATACTCGAGCGGATGAGCAGGTTTTCTCTTTACTGAAAGATATTGAGTCTTTTTCAACAATGACGCTGCTCATTGCCCTGATCAGTCTCATTGGTGCGGTTATTATTATTATAACTATCAATTACCTTGTGACAAAGCGGCTTTCCAGAACTCAGAGTGCCATGCATAAAATATCATCAGGCGGTGGCCTGGGGCATTCACTGGATGAAAAAGGCAATGATGAGTTCTCCTATCTGGCAAGGGACTTTAATATTTTTGTGGCAAAAATTAAACGGGTAGTTGAGATGGTGATCATGTCATCAAGCAGCCTGGCCAGTGAAGCCTCAAAAATGAGTGCTTTGACTGAGTGTGCACTGGAGTTTTCTACCAGTCAGGAAAATAAAGTTTCTGAAGTTTCCGCCATCAATACCAAGATGTTTCAACAAATGGAAGTTATTGTTCAAAATACAGGTGAAGCGGCAAAATCTGTTGAAGAAGCGAAATCATCGGCTGAAAACGGTCGTGATATTGTTCAACAGACAATCCAGTCAGTGCAGCTTATTGCTTCAGAAGTTGAACGCTCTACGGAAGAGGTCAATGAATTGGCAAAGGATACGGAAAGTATCAGCTCTGTTATTCAAGTCATTCAAACAATTTCTGAACAAACTAATTTACTGGCTCTTAATGCTGCGATTGAAGCGGCCAGAGCAGGTGAATCAGGGCGGGGGTTTGCTGTGGTTGCCGATGAGGTCAGGAACCTGTCACATAAGATTCAAAGCGAAACGGTTGTAATTAAAGAAAAGATTGGACAATTGCAAAATGCTTCGGTGAGTGTGGTTAATAAAATGAATAGTATGCAGGAAAATACTGAAAAGACAGTGCAGTTATCTTCTCAGGCTGGTGAAGCATTTAATAATATTGTTAAAGATATTTCTTCTGTGACAACAATGAATCAGAAAAATGCGGATGCCACAGAACAGCAGCGGAAAGATAATGAAAATGTCAGTTCTTCTCTGACTAACTTAACAATCATGTCACAAACTATGTCAAAGACGTCTCAGGATGCTTATAATTCAGGTAATGAATTTAAAATCATGGCAGAGCAATTAAAAGATATTGTTGAACAGTTTGTACATGAAGCAGCAGAGCCTCGTTCAATAGAAGACACGGGTGAACAGCTGAAACAGGATGCTCAGGTGGCAGTGAAAGCACCAAAAGCACCGAAACCAGTAGAATCTGATGATGTTGAATTTTTTTGATATGATATGCGCATCAACCGATAATATTGTCCTTTTTTAATAAATAATTACATTTATGCCTTCAACAAAAAAAATTAAGTTGGATTTGCAAGATCACTCATGGTCAAGTCGCCAACTCAATACTCTGCGTCTTCACCTTTCCAGACCAGATGCTTTAGTACAACTGGCATTTTTAGGCTTATTTACTGGTGTTATTACTGGTGGGGTTATTGTTCTATTCAGGATTCTGGTTGAAGAAATTCAGTCCGGGCTTTTGACTGGGAGCAGCAGCAACTATGAGGCACTTTCAGTTGAGGCTCGTTTCTTATATCCGGTTATCGGCAGTGTTATCATTGCTCTCATCTTTCATTTTTTTTCCAAAGGCATTCATGTTCTGGGCGTTGCCAGGGTAATTGAGCGCATGGCCTTTCATCAGGGGTACTTAAGCCTCCGAGGTTTTTTTCTGCAGTTTTTTGGTGCAGCGGCAGCAATTATTTCAGGCCATTCTGTCGGTAGGGAAGGCCCGAATGTTTTTCTTGGTGCAGCTTCCAGCAGCCTCGTGGGGCAATTTCTCGGACTGCCTAATAATAGTATTCGTACCCTTGTGGGCTGTGGCACAGCCGGTGGTATTGCCGCCTCGTTTGACACACCGTTAGCAGGCGTTATTTTTGCTTTAGAAGTCGTGATGATGGAATACACTTTGGTCAGTTTTATGCCGATTATCCTGGCTGCTGGCAGTGCAACATCTGTTTCAATTTTCGCCTTTGGCAACCACCCTGCTTTTATTATTCCGGAAATACAGCAGGGGGCGCTTATAGAGTTACCTCTGGTCATAATCTTGGGGCTACTTGCTGGAGTCTTATCGGCCTTTTTTATTGATCTGTTAAAATCTGTAGCTCACCGATCCAGGAAGTTAGGTTTTTCGACTAAATTGCTTATTTCAGGTATTCTCGTCGGATTTATTGCAATGATTGAACCCGGAGTTATGGGGATTGGCTATGATACCGTGAGTCAAACGCTGGCTGGCGGAGTTGTTCTTAATGCCCTCTTAATTCTGCTTATTTGCAAATTATTAGCAACTGCTGCCAGTATCGGTTTGGGGATCCCCGGAGGTGTTATTGGCCCAGCGTTATTTCTTGGCGCCTGTCTTGGGGGCGTGTTTGCTCTGCTCATCCGTCTGCTTCTTCCAGAGCTTGAAATTGATAGTGGCTTTTATAGTTTACTGGGAATGGGTGCTGTAATGGGGGCGAGTTTACAAGCGCCATTAGCGGCATTAACCGCCATGATGGAGCTGACCCATAGCCCGCAAATCATAATGCCTGGAATGATTGCTATCGTCACTGCAAATTTAACGGCCAGTGAATTCTTTCGTAAAAAGTCACTTTTTGTGTCTATGCTGGAAGCAAATGAGATGAATATCTATACCAGCCCTATCACCCAGACCTTAAGGCGGATCGGGGTTGGCAGTATTATGAACAAGGCACTTGTTCAGGTGGCGCAAGAAATTAAGCCAGAGAATGTAAAACAACTATTGTCAGAGAATCCCGAGTGGTTGCTTATTGCTGATAAGGACCATCAATACGATCAACTGATGCCGGCTGTTGATCTGGTCAATTATATGGAACGTCAGCAGGATAAAGCACAAAGCACTGAGAGCGTAGAACAAGAAGGGATTAATTTATTAGAGATACCGGCCAAAAGACTGAGTGTTGTCCCGATACATCTGCAGGCAACTCTGGAAGAAGCACTTGCAGAACTGGATAAACATAATGTCAATGTGCTGTATGTTGAGCGCATGAATACCCCAGGCATTATGCATATCTACGGTGTGTTAACACGAAAACAAATAGAATCTGCGTATCAGTTTAAATAAATACTTCCTCTTAACACCCCCTCTCCCCCCTGAAAAAGGGAGAGGCTAATAGCTGATTAATTGATTTTTAACAGCTCAATTTCAAAGATCAGAGTCGAGTTTGGTTTAATTTTGTTACCTACGGCTCTATTGCCATAAGCCAGTTCGGACGGGATAAATAACTGCCACTTATCACCGACATGCATTAACTGCAGTGCTTCAGTCCAGCCGGCAATAACACCATTGACGGGAAAAGAAGTGGGCTCATTGCGAGAATAGGAGCTGTCAAATTCAGTACCGTCAATGAGTGTACCGCGATAGTGGGTCGTAACTTTGTCCGTCGCTTTAGGACTGGGACCAGTGCCTGAGTCGATGACTTTATATTGCAGACCACTTTTTAGTGTGACCACACCTTCTTTGCTTTTGTTTTGTGCTAAGAAAGCTTCTCCGAGTTCCTGATTTTTACCGGATACTGTTTTTTGAGCCTGTTCTTGCTCTTTGAGTAATTTTGCCTTGTAGGCATCAAGTGCCTGTTTCATTTCGCCTTGTGACAAGGCTGACTTACCGCTTGAACCATCTTTAACGCCCTGAATAACACTGTCGGTATCCAGTTCAATACCTTGCATCTTTAATGATTGGATAAAATTAGAACCAATGGTATAAGCTGCTTTTTGCTCCATTGTCTGTAGTTGTGCCATAAGAATTGCGGGTGCTGTGCATGCACAAGCAAAAGTAAAACCAATGAGGTTGCGCTTAATTAAGGGGTGATTCATCATGTTGGTCAAGAGTCCTATCTTATAAATGAAGTGGTTGTTTGCAGTGAATTACTGCAAACAACAGTCTAACATGAATAATTTATCAGGACTTGTATCCAGATAACAGTTTTCCTTTAATTTTTCTGTTTTTCAAATAGCTTCACATATTGTTCATAACCCTGTTCGACTAACTCAGCTCTTGGGACAAATTTTAATGAAGCTGAATTAATACAATATCTCAGCCCAGTTGGTTTTGGGCCGTCTGGGAATACGTGACCTAAATGTGAATCAGCTTGCTTACTTCGAACTTCCGTTCGGCTGTAAAATAAATGTTTGTCTATTTTTTCTGTGAGTACCGCTTTTTCAATCGGTTGATAAAAGCTGGGCCAGCCTGTTTTAGAGTCATATTTATCGGTTGAGCTGAATAATGGCTCACCAGAAACAACATCAACATAAATTCCGGTTTTTTTGTTATCCCAATATTCATTCTGGAAAGGGCGTTCAGTGCCTTCTTTCTGGGTGACATTATATTGTGTATCAGTTAATTGTTTTTTTAGATCTTCATCGCTGGGTTTCATAAAAGTTCCTTTTGCTGATGCGGTAGATACCATGGACTTTTTATTACTCGTCTTTTTTTCTGGTCTCTTATGTAAGTCATCACCCCATATTTTTTCCAGATATTGATCGCGACCAGAGCGAAAACGATAATAATTATAACGTATAGGATTCTTTTTATAGTAATCCTGATGATAGTCTTCTGCTTTATAAAAAGCATTAAACTTTATGACCTCTGTAGCAATGGTTTTTTTGTAACGGCCAGATTGGTTGAGTTCTTTAATTGATGTTTCAGCCAGAGATTTTTCTTCGTCGTTGGTATAAAAAATAACCGAACGGTAATGTTGACCGCGATCATGAAAAGAGCCGGTGGCATCTGTTGGGTCAATTACGTGCCAAAGTTCAATTAAAAGATCATTGTAGCTGATTTTTCCCGGGTCATAGGTGACCTCCACAGCTTCAACATGTTCCGTTTTACCAGATGCAACCTGACGATAGGTCGGGTTTTTAATTTTTCCACCGCTATAGCCTGAAATTACCTCTATAATACCATCAGCTTTTTCATAATTTGATTCAACACACCAGAAACAGCCTCCGGCAAAATATGCTTTTTTATATGTCTGATTTTGTTTCGCAGACTGATCCGCTGATGAATCCATACTTTTTGAATTCCCTGCAGAAACCGCTAAGGCAATCGTGAGTGATATACCTGCCAGTGTTGCAAGTAGTAGTTGTGGTGTTTTAAGTAGTTTCATAGTTGCTTCTCATTATGATTATTTGTATTCTGCTTATTATTCTAAAATAATCAATTCTCAATTTAATCACTGAATTATCACAATTCTATAACATATTTTATGATTCATCCTATTAATATGCATTTTTAAATAGTGGTTGTATGACTTAAGCTTTGTCCAAATGCTTCCATTTTTTTGATTTTCAGCCACATTCCAATTTTCACTTAGGTCATTTTCTAACATTTGGAAAATAAGTATTTCTGTGAAAAAATCATTATTATTTTTTGTCTGCAAGTAATTTTTGTAATGCCTGCTCAAGGTTTCTTGCTTTACGATCGCCCTGATGAGTTTCACCAATATGATGGTAAACAATTTGCCCCTGTTGATTGACTAGATAATAAGCCGGCCAATAACGATTATTCAGGGCTCGCCAATAGCTGAAATTATTATCGATCATGATTGGGTGGTGCAAGTCAAACTCTTTGACCTTCTTTACAATATTGGCGCGTATTTTTTCATGATCAAATTCGGGTGTATGTACACCAATAATCTGTAGACCCTGTTTTTGATACTTTTTTTCCAGAGCGTTAAGCCATGGGAAGGAGCGGTAACAATTCCAGCAATCAAAAGTCCACATATCAATGAGTAGAATTTTATTATCAGCAATCAATTGTTTGACACTTAAAGGGTTGGAGTTTATCCAGCTATTGGCCTGTTGATGAGTGAATTCAGGTAAATTTAAAGGTGGGCTCTTGCGATTCCCCTGATTTGAAACAGCGCTATTACTAATGATAGCGATTGAAAATAAAGCGGCTGATATAAAGGCTAATCCTTTCATTTTTATTCTCCCACAGGCTATGTTGTCTGTATGTTGTATTAGAAAGCCTTAAATATAATTGTTTACTCATAAAAAAATTATAGGTAGTTTCCGAACTATTAATTTTATGGATAACTTTTATACTAAACAAAATCCAACTGATTTGGTAGGGATTTGATTGGCTATTGGGAACATCTTTCCTGATACTATTTTTTAATCTGTGATAAAAAAGGTGCTATTATTATGAACACTGCTAATAAACTTTCAGGTGCAGCTTTGGCTGCGGCTGCCGCAGCTCTACTTTTAACTGGATGCAGTTCCTATGAAACATCCGAATCCACAGCAGAGGCTATGGTTAAATGTAGTGGTATTAACTCATGTAAGGGATCATCGGCCTGTAAAACAGCGACGAATGCTTGCAAAGGACAAAATAGTTGTAAAGGTCAGGGTTGGATAAAAGCCTCAGAAAAAGAATGTAAATCACAAGGAGGAACAGTCTTAGGTTAAGACCAGGCTGTTCTTCCTTTTTATTGGTTGACGGCATCTATGAAAAAAAATGTCTTAATTGTTGAAGATGACTCAGATATTGCACATCTGATTGAGTTGCAATTACTTGATTTGGGGTGCGATGCTGATATATCACATGATGGTTTGGAAGGTTTCAATTTATTTAAGGCACAGCAATATGCTTTAGTGATCCTGGATATCATGCTGCCGAGTATGGATGGTCTGGATGTTTGTAAAGCCATTCGCGCCAGCGGTTCGTCGGTGCCAATTATGATGCTCACGGCAAAATCGACTGAACTGGATCGGGTTCTTGGTCTGGAACTGGGCGCCGATGATTATTTAACTAAGCCTTTCAGTGTTTTGGAATTAGTGGCCAGGGTAAAGGCAATCTTCAGAAGGGAAGACTTCCTTAGAAGCGAGAACCATAGAGAGGCCATTGAAGAATCTGATCCTCTTCAGAGTAAAATACAAAACCAACTCACCGTGGGTGATATCTGTATTAATATCTCATCTCGGAGCGTGAAAAAAGAGCATGAAATTCTGAGTTTGACCGCTAAGGAATTTGATCTGCTGCTATTTTTTGCCCAGAATCCCGGTCAAGTGTTTACTCGAACACAACTGCTGGATAAAGTCTGGGGTTATGGACATGATGGTTATGAGCACACCGTTAATTCACATATTAACCGTTTGAGAGCAAAAGTAGAAAAAAATCCAGCTAAACCCGATTATATTTTAACCGCCTGGGGCGTGGGTTATAAATTTGTTGAGGAGTTATAATGTCAAATAGAGCAATTTTCAGCTCTCTTTATGCTTCTCTCTATGTCCGTATGGCAAGTATTCTTGTGCTTATCATTTTAACCATGGGGTTTGTCTATGGTTTTATCACTTATTCAGTGACCTATGATTATTTACAGGAAACCACTCAGCAGTTTAATCGTGAGCTGGCCAAAAAACTGGTGGGTGAACGCGAAATTGTTGTTGATGGTCGAATTAATCGTAATGCTTTAAAGCAAACCTTCCATGATTACATGACGGTTAATCCCAATATTGAAATCTACCTTTTAGATTTGACAGGAAAAATACTGTCATACTCAGCTGATCCCGGCAAAGTAAAACGAGATTCTGTCTCTCTGGAACCCATTGAGTCTTTTTTTCAGGGTAAACTGGTGCCGGGAGATGATCCCAGAAGTTTTACCATGAAAAAAGCTTTTTCGGTGACCTATGTGCCAACCGAAAATGAACCTGAAGGTTATCTTTATGTGGTCTTAAGAGGTGAAGAATATGATCAGGTTAATCAGGCCTTACAAAATAATTTTGTCATTCAATACAGTCTTATTTCATTGTTAATCAGTCTGTCCATTGGTTTATTACTGGGACTTCTACTTTTCTATACTATTACTCGCCGAGTACGCAACCTTTCTATTGCTATGCATGATTTTACTGAAAATGGTTTCAGTGCTTACCCGGCTCCCAGTCTGGTTGATAAACAATATAATGATGAAATTGGTTATCTGGCACGCAGTTTTGATGTCATGGCTGAACATACAATTGCTCAATTGAGTAAGTTGGAGGAACAGGATAAATTACGGCGGGAACTGGTGGCTAATGTTTCTCATGATTTAAGAACACCTCTGGCCAGTATGTTGGGTTATCTGGAAACATTGACATTGAAGGGGGACACACTGGATGCTCAAAGCCGTGACGAATACCTAAAAATTGTTTCTCAGCATGGTAAACGCCTTAGCCGTTTGATAGATGATTTATTTGATCTGGCGAAATTTGATGCTAGAGAAGTGACCCCTAAAAATGAAATTTTTAGTTTCAGTGAGTTTATTTTTGATGTGGTGCAAAAATTTCAGAACAGGGCAGAACTGAATGAAATTAAACTGCAGCTGGACTGTCCAAAAGAAGCATTGCTGGTAAATGCTGATATTGCACTGATAGAACGTGCGCTGGATAATTTAATGAGCAATGCTTTTAATCATACGACACCAGGAGATGCAATTACTATCAGCATACAAAAACAGGGTGCTGAGATTATGGTTCAGGTCAGGGATACGGGATGTGGAATAAATGAAAATGATCTATCCAAAATCTTTGATCGATTTTATCAGGCTGAAAATAAGCACCGAAAAGGCAAGCATGCCGGGCTTGGGTTAGCAATTGTGAAGCAAATAGTGGCCTTGCATGGATGTGAATTAAAGGTGGTCAGTAAAGTGGGAGAGGGAACACAATTTTGTTTTAACATGCCATTGAATGGTTAAGTTGGTTTAATTATGGCTGATCTATTTTATTGATTGCCCATCAAGGTAAGTACCATAGTATTGAAAATAAATGCGGGTATTATGGTATATGCCTTTACTCAAATTAAGATTTGTTTACATCTTTAAACTATCAGTGCTCACTAGAAAGTGTTGGGGTTGATCATCACTATTTAAGGGTGTTTTAGTATTATCAGAAAAGGCAATCAGTGATATAATAAAACCGATAAGTACAAATACAGTCAGTTGTACGACTGGATCTTTTCCAAATGTCATGGCATATACTCCTATTTAGTTAGCTCGACTCTTACTTACTCAGAAATAAGTGTTAAGAGCATGGTGTTAATAGACCAGTCGAACTATTTATAGTTGGTTTCTTATAGTTGGTTTCGTTGAATCCATTCGTTGTCTTTTGGTTATTATTTGTTTTACTTTATCTTTAAATTAGCTTATAAAACAAAATATTACTGATAATTTATTCACAATTTACATTAATTGTCGTTTATAAATCCTGTAAATGCGAACCTGTTTCCATTTTTCCCTGATTTTTAACTGTAACTGAGTGATAAATTTACGAATATGTGTCTGTTATAGAAGGAACTTTATTATGAAGGCATCGCTTTCTTTCTTTTTAATTCTTTTTTTTACTGCAATGTCTGTATTTGTTCAGGCAAATGACATTGATGATACTAATACGGCTCAGGCCAGCAGTAGCCAGAAAAACACTGTTGTAGATAATAAAATGGATTATTGCTATAAACCCTCCAAACTACTATTTTTTTCTACTGCGGAATATAAAAAACGCTATGCTGAAGATATGAAAGAATATCAACGTTGCCGAAAAAGCTTTCTGGAGATGCAGGAACATATGGCAATCATGAAAGAAGAGGCAGAAAAAAATGCTCGGTTGGCCAGAGAGCGCTTTGCTGAGGAAAATTTCAATATTAGGAATTATTAGACTAATATATGAAGTAACATAATGACAAATAGAAGGTTCATGATGAAATCAGGTGTTTTTTTACTATTGAGTCTATTGCTGGCCAGTGTCTCATATGCAGATACTTTTGAACCCACTCCTCACTGTTACAAGCCAACCGAGCCCTTATGGTTAGCAACATCCTATTATAAAAGCCGCTATACTCGAGATGTTGATGAATATCAACGTTGCATGAAAGCTTTCATTGTTGCTCAGGAACGTGCTGTCAAAATACACACACAGGCGGCACAAGCAGCCCTGAAAACCTGGAATGATTTTTCACAGAATAAGTGAGATTATTCTGTCTACTGCTTACTCAATTGTCATGATTACCTCCTGAAAAAATCACTTATCCAAAATGACCTGCGATGAGTCAATAGCTTCTGAATTGAATGCTCTGAATAACTGTTCCTAAATAGTGCACACTGAGCATCCGTTCAACTCACACCTATTCTCAATCATGCCTGGCACAGGCAGGTTTTCCACAATAAATGCCATGGATAATGTTAATTGTCTTTTTTTGAAAATGGTGTATCTTTAAACAGTTAATAGTTTAAATAATAGGTAATTAAAACCATGGTAAGAAGATTTTTTATTGTATTAAGCTTATTTTTTGTGGCATTAACTAAAGTGTATGCCTGGGATCTGGGGGAAGAGGGTCACTTTCAATTTGAGAAGGTGAATCAGAATGTCTATATCATGCACGGTCCTTTATCTGAGCCTAATGCCGCTAATCATGGTTTTATGAACAACCCTGGCTTAATTGTTTCGGATAATGGGTTAATTGTTATTGATCCCGGTTCTGCTTATAGTGTGGGTCTTGAGGTGCTTAAAGAAATTGAAAAAATTTCTGACAAACCTGTTCTGGCTGTATTTAATACCCATATTCATGGCGATCATTGGCTGGCTAATCAGGCAATTAAAGAAAAATATTCAGATGTTAAAATTTATGGTCATCCGGACATGATCACACAGGCCAATGGTGAGCAGGGTCTTATCTGGGTGGATATGATGGTACGTCTGACTGAGGGAAAAACTAAAGGGACTAAAGTTGTGTCTCCTGAATTTGCTGTGAACCAGGGGGATGTGATTGATGTCGATGGGCAGCATTTTCGTATTCACTCCATGATCCCAGCACATACGAATACTGACATTATGGTGGAACATATTAACAGCAAAACTCTCTTTCTTGGTGATAACAGCTTTTACCATCGAATGGGACGTTTTGATAATAGTGCCAGTATGCTGGGTAATATCAAAGCACTTGAGTATGCGATTGGACTGAATATGAATACTTATGTGCCGGGTCATGGGCCTACGGGTAAAAGCGAGACTGCAGTAAAACCTTTTTTGAATTATCTTATTAAAGTAAAAGAAGTGGTGCAAACAGGTTTTGATGATGACCTGCAGGATTTTGAAATTAAAGCAAAAGTCATTGGTCAATTTAATGACTATAAATCCTGGGAAGGTTTTGATACAAATTTTGGTAAACATATTAATAGTATGTACCTGGAAATAGAAAAAATGGCCTGGTAATTTCCCCGTGCATTGGTCACAATAAGTCGTTACAATGAAATTTATAACAGCATAATTAAGTAAGTCGTATGCAGGATGCATGCATGACAAATAATAATACAAAACAGGTCTGATTTATGAATGATTATAGTAATTTCGATAGTGATGTTTTCTCTTGTTTTTATGAAGGTCAGACGGCGATTATTAGCCTTAAATCCGAGTCATTTAAAATGGCTATGGATACTTCCAAAATGCATGAAATGCTGGAATGCTTGAATGCGATAGAAATTGATAAGAGCATTAGAGGGATTCTTACCATACATACTGCTGAGTATGAGCGTATTGAGGTGCTGAAGAATTTCATCAAGTCAATTCAGGACAATACCGGATATGTTCAAAAAGAGATGGGTGTGACCCGTTATGGTAATGCGATTAAGCGCCTGACTTTAGCGATAAACGAGTTTTCTAAACCCAATGTGGTCGCTGTCCAGGGCAAGGTTTCCATTGATTCATTCGGCTATTTTCTGGCTTGCGATTATCGAATTGCTTCTGAAAATCTCAGTATTGAATTTCCCGGTTTACAACTTGGAGTAACCCCCGCTGGTGCCGTGTCTTTTTTCATGAATCGCCAGATGGGTTCGACCCGGACAATGGAAGTTTTAATGGCTGGAAAATCGATTTCTGCCCATAAAGCCAGGGAATTATGTCTGGTGAGTGAGGTCGTTTCCGAGCAGCAACTTAAAGAAGCGAGTTTGGCAAAACTTGAAGAAATGTACCAGATTCCAGGCTCAACACTCAACTTAACCAAACAGCTGACACGGCCTAAGACCTATGAACTGGAAGAACATTTTGAAATGTCATCTCGTTTGCTATGGAACTCTATTATTGATAAGTAATAAAGCCTGCCCTCAGCGCAGGCTTTCTCCACAGACTCCTAGCCACACTTACTATCACCACAGCTTAGGCAAGTCATACAACCATCCATTAGAACCAGTGCTTTGGTCTGGCATTTGCTACAAAGTTGGGCTTTTTCTGGAAAATCATTATCATCGGCTTCGCTGTTTTGCTGAGCTTTATTTTTTTCGTCAAACTCTTTACGTTTTTGGGCAATGAGCTTTTTTTGATGTCCATCCAGTTCGCTTTCTTTAAGCATACCGATGAATTTCATATGTGACTCAATGGCGCACCCGATTTCGGCCACCAGAGAAGGCATGAAGACCCCCCCTTTTTTAAAGTAGCCTCCTTTAGGATCAAAAACGGCTTTGAGTTCTTCAACCAGAAAGCATGCATCACCACCTTTACGGAAGACAGCAGAGATCACTCGGGTTAGAGCCAGCACCCATTGAAAATGCTCCATATTTTTAGAATTGATGAAGACTTCATAAGGACGGCGTTCTTCATGCTCTGTCCCCATATTCAGAATCATGTCATTAATGGTAATGTACAGAGCATGCTCTGATTGGGGTGTTTTAATTTTATAGGTTGACCCCAGGAGCATTTCAGGACGCTCAAGTTTTTCGTGCATGCTTTCAACATTATTAATGTGATCATCATTACATGATTCTGTGGGTTCTTTTTTATCATTCTCTGTCACTACTTTGTAGCCGACAATTTTGCTGTCTATTTTTATTGCCATGTTCATAAACCTCTATATTCCTGCAGTTATTCTGGTGTTAAAGTCCGTTTGGTTAAAACTTGCCATAGTAACCTTCTTTAAGTGCATCAAATAAATTTGCAGCGGTGTGCATTTCACCATCGTACTCAACTTCTTCGTTACCTTTGAGGTTGACCACTTCTCCATTTTCAAGAGTGAACTCATAGGTTGTGTTTTCCAGATCGGTTTCCTTAACCAGAACACCCTGGAAAACTTCCGGGTTAAAGCGAAACGTTGTACAGCCTTTAAGGCCTTTATCATAAGCGTATTCATAAATATCCTTGAAGTCTTCATAGGGATAATCAGTCGGCACATTGGCAGTTTTAGATATGGATGAATCAATCCATTTTTGAGCCGCAGCCTGGACATCCACATGCTGCTTAGGAGAAATACTGTCAGCTGTAATAAAATAATCCGGTAATTTTTCAGCAGGATCATCTGAATAAGGCATTGCGTTGGTATTGACCATTTCACGATAAGCCAGTAATTCAAAAGAAAAAACATCCACTTTCTCTTTGGTTTTTTTACCTTCTCGAATCACATTACGAGAGTAGTGATGTGCAAAGCTGGGCTCGATGCCATTACTGGAATTATTTGCCAGTGATAAAGAGATGGTGCCAGTTGGTGCAATTGAACTGTGATGAGTAAAACGTGCACCAGTTTCAGTTAACTCTTTCACCAGCTCAGGTTCTTCTTTTGCCAGCAGCTGCATATAGCGACTGTATTTTGCATGCAGAACCTTTCCAGGTACCTTGTCACCATCTTTAAAGCCATCGGTAAGCATTTCAGGTCGTTTGTGCAGCATCTCTCCGGTCACGGTAAACATCTGCTCCATGATCTTTGCCGGACCTTTTTCTTTGGCCAGTTCAAGACCGGCTTTCCAGCCTTCGATGGCCATCACTTTGGTGACTTCTTCGGTAAATGCTAAAGAATTATCATCGCCATATTTCATGCCCATCATGGTACAGGAGGAGCCCAGACCTAAATAACCCATGCCGTGGCGACGTTTACTGGTGATTTCTTCACGCTGTTTTTCCAGGGGCAGGCCATTAATTTCAACCACATTATCCAGCATGCGGGTAAATATCTGGATGGTTTTACGATAGTTGTCCCAGTCAAAAGAAGCGTCGTTGGTAAAGGGCTTTAGAATAAATCGAGTCAGGTTGATGGACCCTAATAAACAACTGCCGTAAGGGGGAAGTGGTTGTTCTCCGCAAGGATTAGTTGCACGTATGTTCTCACAGAACCAGTTATTATTCATCTCATTCACTTTGTCGATCAGAATAAAGCCGGGTTCAGCATAGTCATAGGTTGAGGACATAATAATATCCCACAGGCGTTGAGCCTGAAGCGTGCGCGTGATACGGCAGGCAATTAAGCCATCATTATTAATAATATAGCCGTCTTTATCAGGCAGGTCGCGCCAGATGATTTGCTCCGCATCATTTAAGTCCAGTCCATCCTGCTTTACTTCTTTTTCAGTGACTGGAAAGGATAATTTCCAGGGGCTGTTGTTTTTTACAGCTTCAACAAATTCAGTGGTGATCAGCAGGGATAAATTAAACTGACGTAAACGCCCATCTTCCCGTTTTGCTCGAATAAAGTCGATGACATCCGGGTGACCAATATCAAATGTAGCCATTTGAGCACCACGACGGCCACCGGCAGAAGAGACGGTAAAACACATTTTGTCATAGATATCCATAAAGGAAAGTGGGCCTGAAGTGTAGGCACCAGCACCGGAAACATAGGCATTTTTGGGGCGCAGTGTGGAAAATTCATAACCGATGCCACAGCCGGCTTTGAGTGTCAGACCGGCTTCATGAACTTTGTCCAGGATATCATCCATTGAATCTTTAATGGCTCCGGATACAGTACAGTTAATTGTTGAAGTGGCTGGCTTGTGTGCTTGTGCGCCAGCATTGGAGATAATGCGACCGGCAGGAATAACGCCCTGACGTAAAGCCCATAAAAATTCGTTATAGTAGCGTTCCTGATTTTTTTTACCTTTTTCAACGTCAGAGAGGGCTTTAGCCACTCTCTTGTAGGTGTCATCAATATTCGCATCAACAGCATCACCATCCTTGGTTTTTAAACGATATTTTGTGTCCCAGATATCCAGGGAAGCATCCTGCAATGGTATTTCTGTCACAGTATTGGGTATGGCGTGTAATTGAGCGGTCATTAATTAAAATCCCCAGTTTGTATGGTTGACAAAGTAAGTGTCAGTAATTTGATTTTATAGACAGTCGTCAACAAATCTAAAGTGTTGTAAAACAAGTCCCTGCTAACATCCTGAAAACTTTTGTTTTTTTAGTAATTAGCAGTTATCTTGTGTTTTTTGCATTTCAAAACACAAGATATTGTGTTCTTATGTGCAAATCGTAGTTTTTTAAAACCCTGAGGTCAAGTGTTTTTATAATAAAAAAAACCACTTTTTTATAACAAATAATGTGGACATTTTGCAACCCTAAACAGGGCAAGGGATTTGGAATAATTTAGTATATTAGTAAATTATGGGGTGTTTGACCAAAAAAAGAGAAATAGTACAAATTTTAATCAGATTAATCGAATCAGTCTTTTTCTACAGAGTGTTGCTGATGTGTTTCAACCTTATCAACTGTCATGAGAGCCTGAGACTCAGAAAAGAGAACATTAACCTGCTGTCCCCTGGTCAATTGCCTGGCCGACTTAACTAATTCATTCTGTTCACTTTTCACCAGGCTATAGCCCCTTCCAAGGGTAGCCAGGGGACTGAATGCATCCATGCCTAAAGCCAGAGAAGCGATTTTTTGCTGTAATTGTTCGAGATAAGATCGCTGATTTTGTTGCAATCGCTGTTGTAAGTAATTCAGCCTGGTTTGCTGTAACTTGAGTTGGTGCTCAGGAGAGTGCTGTTGTAAACGGGCCTCAAGGGTGCGTGTTTTTTCCTGACGAGACTGCAATTGCAGTTTCAGGTGTTGTTCCATACGTGCAGACAACTCATCAATGCGCTGAGTTACGTCATCCAGATAACGCCCTGGGTGTTTGAGTTGTTTATATTGCCACTGTAATTGCTGTTGCAGTGCCAAAAGAGTGCGATTTATTTGAGCCCCGAGCTGCTTTTCGATGGCTGTCAGCCAGTTGAACCACTCTTCCCGGTCTGGGCTGACCAGTTCTGCAGCAGCAGAAGGGGTTGCGGCTCGAACATCAGCAACAAAATCACAAATCGTAAAATCAACTTCATGGCCCACAGAGCTGATAACCGGGACAGGACAGTTATAAATAGTAACCGCCAGCTTTTCGTCATTGAAAGCCCAGAGGTCTTCAAGGGAGCCACCTCCGCGACCAATGATTAAAACATCACACTGGTCATGCTCCTGAGCCAGCTCTACGGCCTGACATAATTGCTCAGGGGCATCAGCTCCCTGAACTTGGGTTGGATAAATAATAACCGGCAGGGCAGGGAAGCGGCGTTTGAGAACATTTAAAATATCGTGTAGTGCTGCTCCGGTGGGTGAGGTGATAATGCCCACACAGCGGGGTACTTCAGGCAGCTCTTTTTTGTGCTGAGGATCAAATAGTCCCTGCTCCTGCAGCTTTTGCTTAAGTTGCTCATAAGCACGCTGCAAGGCACCGATGCCTGCATCTTCCATGGTGTCTACAATCAGCTGAAAGTCACCCCGAGCCTCATAAAGACTCACTCGGGCTTTCACTAAAACCTGCATGCCCTCTGTGGGCGCAAAAGTCAGCCGCTGGTTGTTTTGGCGGAACATGGCACAACGTACCTGGCTCCGATCATCCTTAAGCGTAAAATACCAGTGTCCGGAACGAGGTCTTGCCAGATTGGAAATTTCCCCGGAAACCCATACTCCGGGGAAATTATATTCAAGCACACTTTTGACATTACGGGTGAAATCGGAGACGGACAGAACTTTAATTTCAGTACTTTTACTTATCATATTTTATTTTTTATGGTGCTGATCTGCGAGCATCATACCTTAGAAACGGGATGAGTTAAAATAGCCAGGGTTTAATCTGCTCAATATTTTCAAGGATAAGTTGTTGAGCCTCGGGGTTCTCTCTGGGTGTGGCATGATCAATGCGAAGATATTGCAAATAATACGTGGCCAGAGCTGCCCGGGTGGATATTTCCAGTGCACCATTGACCATACCATAATCACGCTCGATGATTATTTGTTGAAATTCGGTCAGTCTGGGATCAGGCACTATCCTTAAAGTTAACTGAGTATTCCAGGCAATATCATTTGTTATGCCATTTTCAGAGGGTGAAACAGGCTCGGGAATATTATCGAATCGAGATAAGACAAAATCCCGGTAGTCATTATGCTTTTCACAATGTGCCCGAATATGCCAGCGATAACCAGAATAAACCAAAGTATGGGGAGTGATAACCCGATTTTCAGATCGACTGGAGGTAATGGATAGATATTCAATCTCAATACGGGTTTGCTCACGAGACGCTTGAATAACGGGGCGTATAAAATGTGCCTTCACCTCACGATTGAGTGGATAGATGACTTCGGTATTGGCTTGTTGAATGTCTAAATAAGCAAAATGGCTGATCAGATCTCGACGGCTATTGAGTAAGTGTAAATATTCATTGACAGCCCCTGAAGTTAAAACCGGTTTGAAATTGCTGCTTGGTTTATAGCCTTTTAATTGTTTGTCATACTCCAGATTTCCCATGCCGATATCTCGAATATAATAATTAATATCTTTAGAGGCCTGTTGCCGCCCAATGCCAAAGGCAGTCATTAATGCATTGGTTGTCAGCCGTCCTTCCCAGAGTGCAATAATTTCAATCAAGCGATAACGTAGTAACAAATCCCAACGAAAAGGCCATTGTTTGTTTGCGCCAGGGCGTGCCATAAAAAATCCTGTTGAGGTGAAGTACCTGCCTGAAAAAGCGATATGTATATGTATTCACTATATACATGTCTTTTGTAAGGTAGTATGCTGATTGTCAGAAGTAAAGTCAATGTAAACAAATTTAGTATTAAAGCAAAGGCGGTAATTTTGAAATATCAATGAGAACTATATGATGAAAGATTTCTCACCTTCAGATTTAAAAACAATCTTACATTCCAAGCGAGCTAATTTATATTATCTCGAACACTGTCGAGTCATGCAAAAAGATGGCCGGGTACTTTATCTGACGGAGGCAAAAAAAGAAAAACAATATTGGAATATTCCCATTGCTAATACCACCGTGATTTTACTGGGAACAGGTACTTCCATCACTCAGGCCGCAGTACGTATGCTTGCTCAGGCAGGTGTTCTGATTGGTTTTTGTGGTGGTGGCGGCACACCGCTTTATATGAGTAATGAAATTGAGTGGATGACCTCTCAAAGTGAATATCGCCCCACTCAATATTTGCAAGGTTGGTTATCTTCCTGGTTTGATGATGACTGGCGACTGCAAGCGGCGAAACAATTTCAACATGCTCGTATGGAATACCTGAAACAAGTCTGGGCTAAAGATAGAGATTTAAAACAAGAAGGATTTAATACAGGCGATGCAGGTCTTGAAGCCGCATTTAAACGCTTTAGCGAAAAAACAGATTTGGCCCAAAAATCATCTGATCTGCTATTAACTGAAGCACAATTAACAAAAACACTCTATAAATTTGCTGCTAACCAAACCAAAATGGGTGATTTTACCCGCCAGCGAGAAGCCACAGATAATGCCAATGCCTTTTTAAACCATGGTAATTATCTGGCCTATGGTCTGGCAGCAACCACGCTATGGGTCTTAGGAATACCTCATGGTTTTGCCGTGATGCATGGTAAAACACGGCGTGGTGCATTAGTCTTTGATGTAGCTGATCTGATTAAAGATGCCATCATCCTGCCCTGGGCCTTTGTGTGTGCTAAAGAAAAGGCCACAGAACAGGAATTCCGTCAGCAATGCCTGCAAGCTTTTACCGATCATAAATCACTGGACTACATGTTTGAGCAGGTTAAAGCGATTGCCCTGCAAGGGAAACCTGAAGAGGAAGCTGTCTCATGATGGTCACTTTTGTTTCCCAATGTGAAAAAAACTCCCTCAAGAAAACCCGCCGGGTACTGGATGCCTTCGCCAATCGCATTGGTGATAATGCCTGGCAGACGGTGATCACCAATGATGGTTTAAACACAGTTAAAAAAATGCTCAGGCAAACGGCGTCAAAAAATACAGCGGTTTCCTGTCACTGGATCAGAAGTCGCAGTCGTTCGCAGTTTTTATGGGTGGTGGGGAATAAGGATAAGTTTGATGGGCAGGGTGTGGTGCCGGTGAATAGTACGCAGAAAGAAAATATATTACAAATGGATGAAATTAGTGTGGATATTAAAAAATATTATGCAAATACAAAGAGGCAATCACTTGATCAGCATTTATTTGCAGTGGGTTATGTTGCTTATCAAATAATTAAACATTTTATTGATGATGAAAAACTTGCAATGACGGTATTTATCGCAGGTTGTCTGCATGATATTGGTAAGATTGATCCCGCTTTTCAAACTTGGATTATTGAAAAAACAAAAAAGAAAATACTTGGAGAGCTGCCGGATGAAGGTGAGCACATTAAGAAGACAGGAAAATTTTCATTTGAAAAGCATCCCAGACATAATGAGATTTCAATGCTGCTGTATCATTTAATGGATGATGGCGAGTATAAACAAATAGTCAATAAAGAAAATAAAAAAAGAATAAAGCATGTACTCTATTGGCATCATGCAAAACCCATTCGGAAAATAGAATTTAGGAAGCTTGATGCAGTATATAAAAATTTAAAGAAAAATATTGGGCATTCAGAATTCTCTGCGATTACGGAGATATTTAAAAAAATTGTTGCAAGTGTAAATTTAATTTCAAAGTCATATTTTTCTGACGAACCCTTATTACTCGAAGGTTTCCTAAATAAAGCAGATGAAGATAGAATTTATGAATTGGATGACACAAATTTACCAATGTACAAGCGATATTCAGAATCTGATGATGATATTAGCGAATATTTGATATACATAAAAGAGAATGCAAAAAATAACCTTGCTCGCACTGCTGTAGTGACTGCAGATCGTTTAGTTTCAGCTCTGAGTAGTAAGGCATTAGATGATTATATAGAAGAATCAACACTAGATATTTTGTTTGAAACAGCTTTGTTAGAAGAACGTGGATTGAAGCGAGACTTAGAGTCCTGCATTGATAGGTTTATACAACGCTTTCCTGACAGTGAACGGAACAAGCAACAAGCTGAAGCTGTGCTAAATTTAGCAGAGAAAGAAGAGGGGCAAAGTGCTGTTAAAATTTTAAATGGGCCTGCTGGATGTGGTAAGACAAAAATTGCCTTGGAATGGGCTGCTAAAACTAATGCTAAAAAGATCATTTGGATTTGCCCACGAGTGCAAGTATGCCAAGGGTTAATCAATGACTTAACTGATTCTGATTATTTGCCTGATACTAAAATTGAAATTAATACAGGTGAATTTAAATTGCTTTATCAATATGGGGATGATCCAGCTGAGACCCCTGAGGGAAAAGAATTTTCAGGTGATATTGTGATCACAACGATAGATCAAATTACTAATTCCATTATCACTCATAATAGTGTAACTACCTTGGTTCATTATATGAATGCCCATGTAGTGTTTGATGAGTACCATGAATATATCACCATGCCAGCGTTCAACTTATTTTTTGCCGAATTGGTAGAATGTAAAAAACTGCAAAAAGAAAAAGCAAATACTCTGCTCGTATCAGCTACTCCTAATTATTATTTTGTTGAAGAATTATTGGAAATTGATAGTGAAAATATCATTGGTACTGATAGTTTTAACCAGAGCCAATACAAAATTCAATTCACAGACTTTGATGAGAGCAAGCAAGATGATACTAACCCCCTATATCAAGCTCTGTCAGATAATACTTTTGTTATTAGTAATACGGCAATAACGGCACAACAAAGCTTTATCAAGAATCAGAGCAGTGAGAATGCCATACTAATTCATTCAAAATTTAAGACTTCAGATAGAAAAGAACTCTTTGATCAAGTGTTTGATAGTTTTAAACGTGATGGAAGCAATAAATATCATGTATTGCGTGCGGGGCCGATTGTTCAGGCATCACTTAATATCACAAGTGATCAAATGATCACCGAGTTTACCAATGCAGAAAATTGGTTGCAGCGCTTAGGGCGTCTGGATCGTTTTGGAGAAAACCAAAAGGTAAACTTATATGTCACTGCTGTACCAGAGACTATTTCAGATACAGGGAAGCAAATAGGTGCTTGCGCCAGATTTCTAAGCCAGCTTCAGAGTTTTCAAAGTGCAAAAGTATGGCGTGAATTTTTATTGGATAAGCTATCAGAAGATACTGTAACGCTTACACAAATTTATCAGTGGTATCAAGATTTTTATGAGGATCAGAAATGCCGTGATGCTGTGGAACAAGATTTGATTAGTGCTTTAAAAAAGAGTGTTCAGGTCATTAGTAATAAATTAATTGATCCAATCTCATTTCCCAACAGAAAAAAACCTAAGGATAGTAAAGTAAAAATTTCAAAGAGTTCTTTACGCGGTGATAATCGCTTTGTACAAATGGCCCTATGCAACATAAATGGGCAAGGTAAACTTGATTTTCCAAATGACTATGCCTGTGAGGAAAACAATATGGGAGGTAGTTTAACTGCTTCTGTAGAGCTTATTTGTGGCTATGGAGATAGTAAACAAGACTTATTGGGTTTCATGGTTAAAAAGCATCATAATATTAAGGATGTGAAAAAATCTTATAAAGATAGCTTTACATTGAATGAAGCAAGAAACTTAGAAACCCCTATCTATTTGAGCTATATACCTGATGATCTGAAACAGGTGAATGAAAGTCCACATTCTTATGCAATTTATTATGCAATAGGCAAGAAACAGCCTATTGGTGCAATCTCTATTAATAAACTAAAACCAGAGGAAGATTAAAATGGAAAAAGTAACAGGAATAAAAAGTGTTGACTTCAAAATCAAAGCACTAGGACATGGTGTTGTGAACTGGAATGGACCAACAACTTTAACCGGAGATGGTGGTAAAACCGTAGATAACCATACTTTGCCAAAATTACGAGGTTACACAAATCTTACAGGAAAAGTGAAAGAAGATACGGGTTATCAATATAAAAAAGAAGCGACTGATATAGATTTTAAAAAAACACCATTGTATATCAGTCAAAACTGTATTCGCCATCACCTTTTTAGAGAGCAAGCTTTTGATATACATTATGCAAAGAAGAATAATTTACAACAGATATTGGCTTCTATTACAGGTTTAATTCGTGGTTATGTTGTTCCTGCCAGTCAAAACAAACGCACCAGCCCATTATTGATGGAAGATTTTGTTGATCAATTAGGAAATGGTAACTTTGAACAATTTGGTCAGGCAGGTGAACGTGATAGTTCTTCTTTCTTCTCAAAAACAACATTTGGAGATACGGAGTACACTTCATATGGTTCAATAAGTATTGAACAACTACAGTTTATTGCACTGGATAAAAAATTTGATCGTGAAGCTATGGAAATTAAAGAAGGGCAGGGAGAAGATGTTGCCCATGGTGTGCAAAACTTTATTCAGTCGCTCAATGAAGATTTAAATCCAGGTGCTACTTTCCATACCAATTATGTGCGTAGAGGCACAATTTTTGAAGAAGGCGAAATGGGTATTTTATTGAATGATGATGCCATTAAAGCACTGGTTGAATATACTTTAGTACTTATTTCAGAACTATCCATACGACAAGCAAAATCTTATATGTATGTTGATGAAGTAACAGCTGATTATAATGATAGCAATAAAATGATGCGAATTAAACGTGATGAAAGTGATATCTCAGAACAGCCAGAGACAGGCTATGCCACTTATTTTTATTCTAAGTAGGATGATGTTTATGAAAATTTTAATAAAATATGAATCATCTTGGCGGAATTCATTTTTGGATGGTAGTAATAATAAACCATTACCAAAGAATGGCCGAAAATTTATTGGCTCAATGACCAATTTAAGAAAAGCTGAGAATTTCATACAGCGTGAAGTGACGTTAGATACCATTATGGGAATTTTAAATCGTCTTATAGGTGATCAAAGAAAACTCTATCAAGCGAGAAATGAAAAAAATTATTTTTTCAAGGAAATTGAGTCACTAATTAAGTATAAAGATAGTCCATCTCATACAAATAGTGAGATGACCTATATCCGTAATATTACGGGTAGTACTGATCAAAATTCATACACTGGTATGATTAAAATACATGATGAAATGTTTTCCTCAGATTATTCTCCTGAGCTTTGGGGAGTTCTTGCTTTGGATTTTGATGAATTATGTCAATTTATTATTGAACTAAAGTTTAGAGCGACAGCTCACCCTAGAGTGAACTATTTTGCTCAATGTTCTTTAACAATTTGTTTGTAACAAGCTGATTTGAAGTGTTATTTAC
>JADGEM010000131.1 GCA_016744375.1 Gammaproteobacteria bacterium | reverse complement strand
TGATGAAGTAATAAGTTAGCAATAACTTAATTCGTCACTAAAAAGAGCCCGGTTTATCCTGCTCGCCATTCATGGTGAGCAGGGTGGCCGGGCTTTTTTTTTGATGGATGATATTTGTCATAAAATTGAAATATTTAACTTGATATTAACTGAGCTCCTTTCTATACTAAGTCAACATTGAATTCAAAGGAGAATGTTATGTCTAAAGATGATAAAAAGAAAAAAGCAGCAAAGAAGAAAGAGAATAAGAAAAAAGCACTTTTAAAGCTCAAGAAAGCAAAAAAGAAACTTAAGAAAAAAACATTAAAAAAGAAAGATGCTAAGAAAAAGATAAAGAAACAAAAGCAAAAAGCCAAAAAGAAAAAAAATGGCAAGAAAAAGAAAAAAAATAAGTCTAAAAAATCTAAAAAATAGATAATTATCTTATTATTTTTTAATTAATACTTCAGATAGATAATTTCACTTGAAACGAGTCAAAATATCTATCTGAATGTGTTTTAAGTATAAATTGTTGTTATTCAGTAACTTATAACTACTTTCTAAATAAAAACTTACTCTATTAATCACTATAAAGCCCCCCAAAAGACATACTGACAAGCTCATTGAAATGTAGTAGAATTCGTCATCCGGATTTAAGAGTTATTATCTTAGGTTTGGTTTCAAATTTATGTTATATGAAAATTAATAAATCAGGTAATTATTATGGGTAAATCAGGCGTCTCTCATCTTCCTTACGAAAGTTCATTTGTTCCAGAGATTCTGACAGAGGATCACAAGATCAAATTTGCATGTCATCCAGGTGTTTCCTGTTTTAATGCTTGTTGCAAACAGGCTGATGTTATGCTTGCACCCTATGATGTCATCCGTCTGAAAAATCATTTAAAATTGACTTCTGATCAGTTTCTCAAGGAATATACTGTACCCTGGGAAATGGACAGTGATGGAATTGTTGGTGTTAAACTTAAGACGAATGAAGACAAGCACTGTTTACTAATGACGGATAAAGGCTGCACTGTCTATAATGATCGTCCTGCTGCCTGTCGTTATTACCCATTTGGTTTAATGGGAGTAAAGCATACAGAAGCTAAAACTGATGAGCAAAATTACTTTCGTATTGAAGAATCGCATTGTAAAGGCCATGAGGCAGAAAACTTTCTACCTGAAACTAAAGAAATTTCACTGGGTGAATACCGGACAACCCAGGGTGTTGAAGACTATGACAAGTATAATCTTGACTGGATTCGTTTAATGCTAAAGAAAAAATCTGCAGGGCCTTCAGTTGGAACACCATCCGTTGAAAGTTTGCAGGTTCTTTTTATGGCTACTTATGATCTGGATCGTTTTAAACGTTTTATTGCAAGTCCTAATTTTCAGGCTGTATACGATCTTGATGCAAAATTGTTTGATGAAATACAAAATGATGATGTCACATTATTAGAATTTGGCTATCGCTTTTTACGTCAGGTATTGTTTGGTGAGAAGACAATTGACACCAAACAGGAAGCGGTAGAAAAAAGAGCTGAGGAGCGTAAAGGCTTCTGGAAAGCGCGTCATGATGCTGAAATGGAATACGCTAACCTGAATGATCCTCGCTATGATCCTGATGTGATGGGTGATGAAGTAATGCGTGATGACATGCTGAAAGAGCAGGAAGAGGCTGCTCAGAAAAAAGATTAAGAAAAATAACAAGACGTAGGCTTATGTTACTAAATCAGAAAAATGATTTTTCAATGTCTTCACGGATGAAAATTGGTATCCTTTCTGATACTCATGAAGAATTAGATGGGCAAGTTGCTGATGTGATAAGCCATTGTGATATTGCCATTCATGCCGGAGATATTGGCACGAGTAGTGTTCTTGAATCTTTGCAGCCAAAAACAGGTCATGTCATTGCGGTTGCCGGCAATAATGATAAACCTTATCTCTGGGATTTTAAAGATTGGCAATTGGTTAAAAACCTTCCTCAGATCCAGGAACTACTTGTTTCGGGTGGCAAAATTATAATCGAGCATGGTCATGAACATGATATGTATAAACCTGCCCATCAGGATCTAAGAAATGCCCACCCTCAGGCCAGATTAATTATTTATGGTCATACACATATCGAAGTTATTGATAAGGATAAGCCTGATCAATACGTTCTCAACCCCGGTGCTGCTGGCTACACAAGAAATAAAGGTGGGCCGTCCTGCATTGTTTTGACTATTGATAATGATGACTGGGATTACGAAGTCTTTAAATTCTCAGACAAAAAGATCAGTTAGTCTATTGTATTTTCAACAAAAACCTTAATCACCGCTTATGCAGTTAAGCACTGTCAGCTTCAATATTCTCACGTGTAAAACATTCATACATCATTAAAACCATAATGTATTCTATGATGCCATAATTCGCCACAATTCATCATATAAAATTCAGGAACTATTCATATATTATCGATATTATAGGAACTATAAGCTCGGTATCTCTAATTTCACTTATATGAGGCAGGTGATGATATGGCACTAATTTCCAGTAAATCTCACAGGGTGCTAAAAAGGTTAACATACAGCATATTAATTATACTTATGTTTTTTGTGGTGTTGGCCTGTGAGGATAATGATTCTATAAATAATAGTCAGGATTCTTTGCAAGAAACAACTGAAGGCTCTATTGCAAAATCTGCTGAAGGCTCTATTGCAAAATCCGCTGATGGCTCTATAGCAAAACCTGTTGATGGTTCTTCAAATCCTGAATATGATTATGCGCAAACACATTTTAAGATTCTAGATTTTGCTGAGCGGGATTTTAAAGGGGTTAAAAGTCTGGCTATTGTTTTGTCTGTTCCTTTGGATGCTGGTTCAGATTTTCAGCAATTTTTTGTGGTGGAACGAAAAGATGGTGGTCGGGTGGATGGTGCCTGGATATTGTCTGATAATGGCAAAGAGTTGTTTTTTAAGAACATTGAACCTGAAGAAGATTATCTGCTGACAGTTTATGCCAATCTTAAAGCAATTAATAACAAAGAATTAGGAGAACGTTATAAAAAAACACTGAAAACTAAAGCCATTCAATCATCCGTTTCTTTTGCTCATGATGGCGGTATTCTTCCTTTAACCC
>JADGEM010000082.1 GCA_016744375.1 Gammaproteobacteria bacterium | reverse complement strand
GAATTAACGCCCCGATGCTGGAAAGATAAGTTTGAGGCTAATCCTCTTTTATCAGATTTGGCTAGATTGGGGAAATAGAATCGCCGATTGATCGCTTACCCCGTAAAGCCTATCGTTCTGCCATTCGACAATTTGAAAAATGGGGTGGCCGTTTACCAACTAACCGAGAGAATTTGGTTAAATACCTGCTTGAACGTTCAAAAATACTGAATCCCCGCACCCTAGATTTGCACCTCACCGCAATTAAACAGTGGCACCAAGTTCAAGGGTTTACCGATCCTGTTCAGGACCCCTTGATCCGTAAAACAATGGAAGGTATACGCCGAATCCATGGTAAACCAAAACAAAAAGCCAAGGCTTTACGCCTTGAGCATATTGCTGTCATGATCGAACATTTACAACAATTACCTGACAATAAAAAGAAATTTCGAGATATAGCTCTGGTGTTAACTGGTTTCTTTGGTGCCTTTCGTCGCAGTGAACTGGTTTCAATACAAATTGAAGATTTAAGATGGGAACCCGAAGGATTGATCATTCAATTACCACGTTCAAAAACCGACCAGGATGGTAAAGGCCTGAGTCGGGCTTTACCTTTTGGGGCTAAAAATGTATGCCCAGCTTCTGCTATCAAAAGATGGCTCAATATCGCTGAAATCACTCAAGGTCCATTGTTTCGCCCAGTTAATCGTTGGGATCAGATACAACCCCGAGAACTCCATCCTAATGCAATTAATGATCAATTAAAATTACTGGGAACTGCTTGTGACTTTGATTTTGTTCCTGAGCTGAGTAGTCACAGTTTCCGTCGAGGTTTATCTACTTCTGCAGCAAGAGAACGTGTCGATTTCGAGTTGATAAAAAAGCAAGGTGGTTGGAAGAGTGATGCCACGGTCTGGGAATATATCGAAGAGGGTCAGCAATTTAATAATAATGCATCCATTATATTGATGGAGAAGATGGCTTTGTTACTCCAGAATAAATGAATCTATATCCCATAATGTCAGCAAACAGCATACAGCCGACAATTAATTCTTTTTTACAAAATGACTGCTAACCAGCTACTGCAGCCATTCTCATTTACTTAATAGTCTTAATTACTGGATTCGACCCAATATAGTTATTACATAAAATTATCCATTATAAAATTTAGACAATAAAGCGGTAGTTCATGAACATGAATTGAATCCAAGTCTCAGTGTTTTTGGCTTCATTGTAAAATGCTTGTATGTGATGATATGTTGTATATTTAATGTTTATCAAAACCAGAATACTTAACACCTGACAAAGAAGTTAACTCACGATGCCATGTGGCTAAATCATCCTTGTTAAATTTACTTAATGAATCATGCCCACAGGCTCGTGACATAACTTGCATAAGTTCTGCTGAAGCTGTAAAAAAATTATTCAACTGCAATGCAGACTTTTCTATATCTAGTTTTTTTCTCAGTTCTTCTTTTTGGGTGGCTATGCCCGCAGGACAATTATTTGTATGACACATTCTTGCACCAACACAACCAATAGCTTGCATTGCGCTATTAGAGATGGCGATTCCATCGGCACCTAACGCCAAAGCCTTTACAAAATCAACAGGAACGCGTAGCCCGCCCGTAATAATAAGCGTAACACGACCACTTGCTCCTTGTTCATCAAGATACCGACGTGCCCTTGCTAATGCTGGAATGGTGGGTACACTGATATGATCTCTAAACATTTCAGGTGCTGCGCCAGTACCCCCACCTCGGCCATCTAATATGATGTAATCCGCACTGGCATCAAGTGCGAACTGTATATCTTTTTCAATATGGTTTGCGCTGAGTTTGAATCCAATGGGAATGCCGCCTGATATTTCTCTAACCCGATCAGCAAAACGTTTATAGTCTTGCACCGTAGAAAGATCCTTGAATGTTGGTGGTGAAATAGCAGGTTGACCTTCGGGTATCCCTCTCACTGTGGAAATTTTCCCCATATTTTTATTGCCTGGAAGATGTCCTCCCGTACCCGTTTTTGCTCCCTGGCCGCCCTTAAAATGAAAAGCCTGAACCTTATTCAACAGTTCTTCTTTGTAACCAAATTTCGCGCTAGCTAATTCGTAAAAATAACGTGAATTTTCTGCTTGTTCATCAGGCAACATACCGCCTTCGCCTGAACAAATGCCTGTACCTGATAGCTCTGCACCTCTTGCTAAGGCAATTTTTGCTTCTTCAGATAATGCACCAAAACTCATGTCTGATACGAATAATGGAATTTTCAGGATTAAAGGTTTTTTAGCTTCTGGCCCTATAACGAGTTCTGTTGTGACAGGATGCTCTTCCATCAAAGGTTTAGTCGCCATTTGAGCGACCATGAGCTGTAGCTCATCCCAATGTGGGAGTTCATGACGGGGTACACCCATCGAGGTCATCGGTCCATGATGCCCCATCGTTGCTAGCCCTTCTTTGGCTAGCTGATGAATAAACTCAACGGTGGGTTCTTCCTTTGTCGCGACTGCAACGGGAACTTCTGAAGATTGTGCTCCCAGTCCAGGTCCTTCTTTACCAATTTGAGCATCCGTAAATTTCTGATGTGTTCCATCACAATAAGGTCGATTACCACTATGTTTGCATGCACATAAATACGCTTCGCCATCTTCTTCGGCAACAATTACTTTTGGGGTAAATGCTGTTCCCACATGTGAGCCATCGCAAAATGGCTGGCTTTTGGAACGACCACAAGTACAAAAGTGATATTCTTCACCTTTTGAAAGACTGACTTTTACGGGTTTGTTATCTGCGATGACAGGATTAGACATATGAGTGACTCCTCATGAATTGCTTTGTTTAATATTTACTCTTATTTGTTATGCTTAGATGGCTATAAGTATAGCTATTTAAGTCACTGGCTCAAGTTATTGAGTTATGCGTACCATCGCAAAATGGCTTGTTCGCAGTTCGTTTACATCCACAGAGATACACGGTTTCCGATTTCTCAGCTGTAAAGGCAAACGGCTCAAATCCAGTTCCTTGATGGGAACCATCACAGAAAGGTTGAGTTTTGCTTCGGCCACAGACACACCAGTAGTAAGTCTTTTCTGCTTCAACTTCGACAGCATAAGGTGCTTTCCGGGCAACTTTTACTTCATTATTCATGCTTACTTTACTCTCAGAATAAAATTGTTATTAAAAAGGTTACTTTCTGATCCTTTATACCCACTCAACTTCGAAGAAATAAAGGGTGTTTGTTGATTGTTAGATTAAAACATGTTTTCATCCATTTGGTTAAATAATTTATTACGAAAGATGTGTCCGTTCATGAGGCATCATAAAGTCAATATCCGGCCCTTTAGGTATAATTCCAGTGGGATTAATGGATCGATGACTGGCGAAATAGTGATACTTGATATGATCCATATTCACCGTCTGAGACACACCAGGAACCTGATAGAGTTCTCGTGTATAGGCCCACAAGTTCGGGTAATCGATCAAACGTTTTTTATTCGTCTTGAAATGATTGTAGTAAACAGGGTCAAAACGTACTAAGGTCGTGAACAAACGCCAGTCGGCTTCGGTGATTTGACTACCGACCAAATAACGTTGTTTTGATAATCGTTCTTCAAGTTCATCCAGAGTATTAAACAAATCATCAAATGCCCGTTCATAAGCCTCTTGTTTAGTCGCAAACCCTGCACGATAAACTCCGTTATTAATAGTGTCATAAATCGGTTTATTGATTGCGTCAATTTGTTCTTGTAAAGCTTCAGGATAAAAATCAAGCTCTTTATGTCTGGCAAATTCATCAAACGCGGAGTTCAACATACGAATAATTTCAGAAGATTCGTTATTTACAATCGTCTCGCGTTTTTTATCCCACAATACAGGTACGGTAACCAGCCCATCAAAATCAGGATTCACTTTTAGGTAATTCTCATACAAATGACTTGCATTGTTTACATGGTCTTTTGTGGCTCCAGGATATTCTGCAAACACCCAACTTTTAGCTGGCATTAAGGGGTGAACCACTGAAACTGAAATCACGTCTTCGAGGCCTTTTAACGCACGAAAAATGAGCGTGCGATGTGCCCAGGGACAGGCGTAAGAGACATAAAGATGATATCTATCCGGTTCAGCAGGAAAACCACCTTCTCCGCTGGAGCCTGGACTGCCATCCCTGGTGATCCAGTTCCTGAAACTTGATACAGCCCGAACAAAATCACCTTTTTCAACTTTCCATTGACCAGTCATTACTCTAAACCTCTGCTTTTTTCTTTCGATTTATCCATGCACGATCCCGAACAAAATTATTTGATTGGTAATCACGCATCGCTTCTTCAATTTCTTCTTTGGTATTCATTACAAATGGACCATACTGAACAATGGACTCATTAACAGGTTTTCCACTCACCAGCAAAAACCGAGCACCCTGATCACCGGCAACAAAGGTGGGTAAAGTGTTATAACCTGCCAATGTTAAAAGTGACTGTGTAGCCACAGTTTGTTCATTGACCTGACCACTACCCTCGAATACATATAGGAAACTATTGTGTTCTTCAGGCAACGTTAACTGAAAATGCTTACCCGGCTTTACCTGCACATCGAAATAAGACACATTGCTGGTGTTATCCACAATCGGCGACAAAACATCACCAAAGTTACCGATGATTACTTTGACGCTATAATCTCTATCTTTAACGACAGGAAAGGTCGCTGATTTGTATTCCTGATATTCAGGAACATCCAACTTGTTGTCCGCAGGCAGATTGATCCATAACTGGAAACCACGCAATAAACCGTCTTCCTGTTTTGGCATTTCTGAATGAATGACACCGCTGGCAGCCTTCATCCATTGCGCACCACCGGGACCCAGGTTGCCAGTATTACCCATGCTGTCCTTATGCTCCATATCGCCATCAATCATATAAGTAAAGGTATTAAAGCCACGATGGGGATGCGAGGGGAAGCCTGCAATATAATCTTCAGGCTTATCACTGCTCATGTGATCGAGCAGAATGAACGGATCATAGTGACGCAATGCGGGTGTGCCAATTGTGCGATGTACCGTAACACCAGCGCCTTCCATAGTTTCCATGGCTGGGATAATTCTTGATTGAGCAACTTGTGCGTTCATTATGTCCTCCCTATTCAGATCATCTGTGTTCTGGAATTCGCTTAGAACGATCACCAGGTTTACTGATACGACTATCTGCGTTGTTGTATAGATTAATTATGGTGTTTGCGATAAAAAGAATAAACACATATTATAAGAAATGATTGTTCTTTAATACGCAACAATTAAGAGTAAATATGGAGGGTAAGTATGGACCGACTTGAGAATATGCACACGTTCACGCGTGTGGTGGAAGCTGGCAGTATCAGCGGTGCTGCAGAACGACTGGGAGTCGCTAAATCAGCGGTTAGTCGACGTTTGAAAGAGCTGGAAGAACATCTGGGAGTAGAACTTTTTCACCGAACGACCCGACGGATGAACCTAACGGACACTGGACGTGCGTTTTATCATCAAGCAGTACGTATCCTGGATGATGTTCTTGAAGCGGAGCTTGCGACATCACAAGCGCATAGCACACTAAAAGGCATCTTAAAGGTGGCTTTGCCTTCGAGTTTTGGGCTGATGCACATGGGTCCTGCAATTAACGAATTCTTGCAAATACATCCGCAAATTGAATTTGATTTGGATTTTAATGATAGAGAAGTGGATTTAATGCAAGAGGGTTTTGATCTGGCCATTCGTATTGCCAGGCTTCCCGATTCCAGTTTAATTGCCCGACGCTTAGCACCGATTCAACATGTGCTTTGTGCAAGCCCGGATTATCTTGATAAACATGGCACACCTCAATCACCAGATGATTTACCCAAGCACCAATGTTTGGTTTATAGTCTTTTGCATGATTATCAAAGCTGGTCATTTACAGATAAAAGCAATCAACAAAACACAATAACAATAAACCCTCATATGAAAGCCAGTGCTGGTGAATTTCTCCGTGATGCAGCAGTTAATAGCCAGGGAATTGTTTATTTACCCACTTTTATCGTTTACAAGGAAATTGAAAATGCGACATTAACTCCTTTACTAAACGAATACAATCACTCACGAATAGATGCTTATGCGATTTATCCTCAAACACGTCACCTGTCGCAACGAGTTCGAGCTTTTGTTGATTTTTTAGTTAAACGATTTGAAGGAATACCTTATTGGGATTTATGTCTTCAGGTGACATAACTCATTTGATTTAAACCATAATTAATTAAAAAAGCAGCAGTTCATAATTTAAATGTTTCACTCCTGCTAATGTGGAAATTTATCACTCCATGCATCGACAAGATAGTCTACAAAAGTGCGTACTTTTGTAGAAACGAGTTTACTGTATGGATATACAACATATAGCCCTGTAGTCATTGGCGTGTATTGGTCCAGGACGGTTTCCAATCGCCCTTCTTTTAAGGCACTGGCTATCATAAATGTCGGCCCTATGAATATGCCGTTACCGTTCAGCGCAGCGTTCATCAGTATGATCCCCATATCTGAACGAAGGTTGCCATTCACTTTAATACTGATGTCTTTCCCCTGGTCATCTCTGAACAGCCAGTTATCCGGATTAGGCAACTGTGAATAGATCAGGCAGTTATGTGTTTCGAGTTCACTGGGATGTTCGGGCTTACCATGCTTCTTTAGGTATTCGGGTGATGCGCAGGCGTGTAAGCCACATGGCATAAGCAGTCGCTCGATCAAGCTCGAATCTTCTTGTTTCCCAACCCTAAGCGCTACATCGATACCTTCTTCTACAAGATTCACCAACCGTCCGGAGACATGCATATCCAGTTCAATCCTGGGAAATTGCTGTTGAAAGCTCAGTAGTACCTCAGGAAGTAAAGATATTGCAAGGCTTTCGTTGGTCAAAATCCGTAACCGGCCTTGTGGTTCACTTTGTAAGGGTAAGACTGATTGCTCAGCCTCTCGCACGTCTGACATGATCCGATGCGAATAACTCGCAAATACCTCCCCTGCATGAGTGAGGTGTAGACGCCGGGTGGTGCGGTGAAGAAGTTGAACCCCAAGATGTCGTTCAAGGAGAGAGACTTGCTTACTCACTACGGGCCTGGATATGCCCAGTGCTTCGGCTGCAGTTGTAAAACTGCCATTCTCAACAACAGCAGAAAATGTCTCGATATAAGGAAGAATATTCATATTAGTTAACATTTAGAAACAATAAGTTTCTTTTTACCGTATATATCCCTGAATTGCAATCATATAGACTTGCTTATTAACGTAATAAGAACCATAAGTTATACTCAAATCACCGGGTATAAACAAGAAAATAACTTTTTAGGAAAAAAACATGAGAATAAAAAATCTGATTGCAGTAATGATGTTGTTAGCCTCCCAGGCTTTATGGGCAGATGAACAGACGGTAAATAAATATGTGGTCGTATGGGATAGTATTTCGCAGGAAAATCCTATGTACAAGAAACATATAAAAAAACAAGCCGAAGTATTAACAGGTTTGTGGGAGAAGGGCGTAATTGAAAATATTTATTTTAACCTTGAATCAAATCAGCCAAAAGCCAAAAGCGAACAATACGCGAGTATAGTTTTCTTTATTAAGGCGAAAAACAAAGATGATGCTAATAAAACGCTTAAGGAACTTCCATTCGTAAAACACGATGTTTTAAATTACACACTCTCTCCTGCTGGTTATTTGTGGCTAAAACAATCTCAAAATAACAAAATATAGAAAAGAATAATATATTGGATACTAAACAAAGTACTCCAGCAGACGGCTAATAACCGTCTGCTTTGCATTGTAATTCATACCCTGAGAACTTCTCGAATCACTGTGTACAAACAAAGAACTTAATTTAGGATAATATCATGATTAAAAATACTGACAATACATACGGGGTAGTCGCTAAAAGCTTCCACTGGCTGCTATTCCTGATGCTTACCTTCTCAATAGTCGCAGGAAACTTTCTTGCCTCTATGCCCAAAGGGGCTGAGAAAATGCAGGCCGCGGGTATGCATAAATCCTTTGGTGCCATTATATTGATGCTGATCATGCTTCGCCTCGTGTGGCGGTTAATCAATAAGACACCCCGACTTCCGGATGGAACAACAGCAGGTGAAGCTTTTGCGGCTAAAGCGATGCACTGGGGACTTTACGTACTGATGTTTGCACAGCCACTGGCTGGAATCATGATGAGCCAGTCTGCTGGTATTCCAGTGAGCTTCTTTGGCTTATTTGAATTCCCTGTTTTCCTGGATAAGGATCCAGAGCTGGCGAAAACATTTCTCAGCGTGCATGGCACCGTGTGGATATTACTTGTAATTTCAGTGATCGGTCACGCAGGTGCTGCATTGCACCACCATTTTATTAAGAAAGACAACGTATTGAAGCAAATGACTTCTGGTGCGTGATCACCAAAGTTGAACATTTAATCAACTTAGAGGATAAAAAATGAAACGATTATTTATACTATCGGCATTTGTCGTTGGCTTATTGCTTTCGTCAATAGCAACGGCCTCAAACTTTCCAACAGAGGAACCGGTGGGAGGAGAACCATTCGGTTATAGTACAACAAATATTGGTGACGGTTTGTACGTATTCCGCTGGTGGGTTTACCGCAATATTTTCCTTGTCACCGATGAAGGAGTTATTGTTACCGACCCGATAAATCCGAAAGTCGCTAATCAGTTGCTCAGTGAAATTCGCAAGATCACTGACAAACCAGTTAAGTATGTTGTCTATAGCCACAATCATCATGACCATATTTCTGGCGGTAAGGTGTTCAAGGATCAGGGAGCGACATTCATCGCTCACAAAAATGTGCTGAAGGAATTAGGTGATCACCCCAGTCCTGTTACACCTCTACCTGACATCACATTTGAGGATGAATATACAGTGCAGTTAGGTGGCAGGACACTCGAACTGAAATACTTCGGCCCGAACCATGGTGAAAGTCTGGTTGTTATGCGACTGCCAAAAGAGAAGATACTGTTTATTGTGGATATCGTTACACCACGAAGAGTAGCATTCAGAACCATGCCAGATTTCTGGCCAGATGAATGGATCAGATCGCTGAAAGAAATTGAACAGATGGATTTTGACTATGTTATCTCAGGGCACGGACCTGAAACTCAACCGGCAATCGACCCTGCATCGGTAGTTGAAGAGCAACGTGTCTACCTGGAAGACTTGATGGCGGCAGTAAAAAAAGCAATGGATTCTGGTAGTCACAACCCTGATGTACTAAGAAAAACCGTGAAACTTCCTAAGTACGAAAACTGGCAATACTACAAAGAATGGCTGCCAATGAATATTGAGCGGATTTGGGCTTATTACCATATGGGTTGGTAATAGCTCACCTGGTGGACAAAATGTTGATTCGTTCAGCATCTTATCCATCATTAACTGCTTTTATTGAACGTCCGGTTTGGCTAATATGTAAATCATTAAATTATGGATAGTGGCTTAAACATGCATTTTTCTGTTTAATCACAATTTATGACATACCATCAAAAAATTTCACTTTCCTCATTGTTTCAATTTTTTGTCATATACCCTCTAAATTGCGGCAAATTGTACATAGTCAATGTGTGAGCGATCTGCGTACAGGAGGAATGATTTTACTTGAAGCCTATACACCAATACAACTCAGCTATAATAGCGGTGGTCCATCATCTGCAGATTTGATGATGGACGTGCAATCATTAAGTGATGAATTTGCTGATCTTAAATTTATTCATCTACAAGAGCATGTACGCAAAATACACGAAGGTGAATTTCACAAAGGAACGGGAGCAGTTGTGCAGGTATTAGCTAAAAAGCCCTAAGCAAGCAAATTGATAGTAGCAATAAATAGTAGTCAACTAAACATGATGGCAATTAACAGGTGAATGTATGAGTCAATCCAATATCGAAATAGCTTCCCAACGCACTGGTCAGGTACTGATTTCAGTTTTTATTATATTTGCGGGATTAGTGCTCAGTGCCTGTAACAAGAAAGTCCCACCTGAACCGTTAATCAGACCTGTTTTAACACAGCAAGTCCAACTCACATCTAAGTGGGATGAATCGACTTATTCTGGTGAAATAAAAGCACGCTATGAAACGGCTTTAGGCTTTCGTATCAATGGTAAAATTATTGAACGTTTTGTTGAGGTGGGACAGGTTGTTGAACCTGGAACCTTATTAGCCAGCCTGGATCCAGAAGATTATCAATTACAAGTGATGGATGCTGAAGGTGGATTTTTAGCAGCCGCTGCTGAGAAAAAAAAAGCGGCATCTGATTTAAAACGATATGCCAAACTTCACAAGGATAAACTCGTCAGTGCAACTGAATACAATGACTATTCAAATATCTTTAATGTAGCGGATGCTCGTTATAAACAGGCACAGGCACGATTAGAAGTGGCAAAAAATCAAACTGAATATACCCAGCTTCATACAGACAAAGGCGGGGTAATTACTTCATTAGATATGGAGATAGGTCAGGTGATAGTAACAGGCCAAACGGTGATTAATTTATCTACGCCAAAGGAAAAAGAAGTTGTTATTGCTGTTCCGGAAAATCACCTTGATCAATTACGCCATACTGATGAAATAAAAATTACCCTTTGGGCCAATCAAGATTCAAGTTATAAAGGAAAAATAAGAGAAATTTCTCCTACCTCTGATCCGGCTACACGTACTTATACCGTCAAAATTAGTCTTGTAGATGCTGATACAAGGGTACAATTGGGTATGACTGCAACGGTGATTTTAATACAAAAAAAACAAGGCAAAATTGTTCGTTTACCTTCTTCGGCAATTTTTCATAAAAATGAACAAGCAGCCGTTTGGATTTATTCACCGGACTCTTCTACCGTACAACTGCAAAGCATTCAAGTTGCAGAATATCAATATGATGATGTTTTAATTAATACAGGGCTAAAAGAAGGGCAGATTGTAGTGGTTGCTGGTGTGCATAAATTGCACACTGGACAGAAAGTACGCTTGCTGCAGGGAGAGTCTTTGTGAATAAGCTGAATCTTTCTGAATGGGCGCTTGAACACCGTTCACTGACCATTTATATCATGCTGGCATTTTTTTTGGCCGGCTCGCTGGCGTATCAGAATTTGGGGCAGGCAGAGGATCCGGAATTCAGCATTAAAACCATGGCGGTTCGTACTAACTGGCCTGGAGCGACTGCTGCAGAAGTAGAACAGCAAATTACCGATAAAATTGAAAAAAAATTACAAGAAACACCTTGGCTGGACTATCTCAGTAGTTACTCAAAACCCGGTGAATCTATGATTTTTATTAATCTTAAAGATTATACGCCACCAGATGAGATTCAAAATACCTGGTATCAAGTTAGAAAGAAAATCAGCGATATAAAACATACATTACCAGAAAATATTTTAGGGCCATTCCCTAATGATGAATTTGGCGATACCTTTGGAATTATTTATGCGTTCACAAGTGATGGCTTTAGTTATGCGAAACTGAGAAATTATGTTGATGAGGTCCGCTTACAATTATTAAGAGTACCTGATGTTGCCAAAGTGGATTTGATTGGTGTACAGGAGGAAAAGATATTTATTGAATTATCTAATATTAAACTATCCAAACTGGGTCTCGATCCCACAGTTATTTTTGATACCTTGACACAACAAAACTTCTTATCACCTGCAGGTGATGTCAGTACTGAGAGTGATCGGATCTATATTCGTGTCAGCAGATTGGAATCAGTAGAAGAGATCCGTAAAGTGGGTATTCGTACAAATAATCGCCTGTTTCGATTGGGAGATATTGCCAAAGTCTACAGAGATTATGTTGATCCACCTGAGTTCAAAATGCATTTTATGGGTGAAGAAGTGATTGGTCTGGCGCTCAGTATGGCAAAAGGTGGTAATGTCATTGCATTGGGTGAAGCCCTGAAGCATGAAATGACTAACATCAAACGTAATTTACCCATTGGTATTGAAATTAATCAGGTTGCTGATCAACCAGACGTTGTTAAGAGTTCAGTGAATGAATTTCTCAAAGTTTTAGCTGAAGCAGTTATCATTGTACTTCTGGTCAGCTTCATCAGTTTGGGAATGCGTACTGGATTAGTTGTTGCATTATCAATTCCATTAGTTCTGGTAGTGACCTTTTTGGGAATGAAGCTGCTTGGTATTGATCTGCAGCGGATATCGTTGGGGGCACTCATTATCGCACTAGGATTATTAGTTGATGATGCAATGATATCAGTAGAAATGATGTCCATTAAAATGGAACAGGGCTGGGATCGTTTTAAAGCGGCTGGATTTGCTTATACCAACACGGCATTTCCTATGTTAACAGGCACTTTGATCACCATCGCTGGATTCTTACCCGTGTTTTTAGCAAAGTCATCCGCGAGTGAATACACCGGTTCAATTTTCATTGTTGTTGGACTTGCCTTATTGGTTTCATGGTTGGTTGCCGTCCTTTTTGTACCCTTTATAGGTTACAGTTTATTGCCCGTTCATAAAACAGATAAAACAGATAAGAAAGAGCAGGAAGAAGATGTTTACCAAAAAACCTTTTATATTCAGTTTCGCCGATTACTGACCTGGTGTGTTAACTGGCGTAAAACTATTATTGTCATTACTCTCGCTGTTTTTTTAGGCTCAATGTATTCTTTTCGTTTTGTTGAGAATCAGTTTTTTCCAAGCTCCAATCGCAATGAACTGATAGTTGATCTCTGGCTGCCCCAGGGAAGTTCCTATAAAGCGACAGAAAAACAAGCCCTAAAGCTGGAAAAACTACTTTCTGAAGATACTAATATTATTAATTATGCCTCTTATATTGGCGGTGGTTCACCACGTTTTTATCTTTCAATCGCTCAGGAACTCAGACATAACAACCTAGCTCAAATTATTGTTATGACACGTGATAATGAGGCAAGAGAAGTTGTGCGTAATCGCTTACTTAAGATATTTCAGGAGGATTTTACGGGTGTACGTGGCCGGGTTCAACGCCTTGAAAATGGTCCTCCGATTGGATATCCAATCCAGTTTAGAGTATCAGGAAAAGATCATAGTAAGCTAAAAGAAATTGCTGCAGAAGTAGCAAAGACTATGCGTTCAAATCCTTATGTGGATAATGTACATTATAATTGGAATGAATTATCAAAGGTCATTAAATTACAAATCGATCAAGACAAAGCCAGAGTGTTAGGGATAAGTTCACAAGAACTTGCAGGTGTCATTAATTCCATATTGAGTGGCTATAAAGTCACTTCATTCAGAGATAATAATCGATTGATTGAAGTTTTAGCCCGTTCAGAAAAAGATGAGCGACTGGGACTGAAAAATCTTAAGGATATCCTTGTGACCACTCAGAATGGTACGTTTGTGCCATTAAGCCAGGTGGTTACATTACATTTTGAACAAGAAGAAGGGCTTATCTGGCGCAGGGATTTATTGCCAACTATTACCGTACGTGCAGATATCCGTGGTGATATTCAGGCTCCCGATTTAACTCAACAGATTGAGCCATTGCTGGATGAGTTACGTAGTGGATTACCCCCAGGTTATCAAATAGAAACTGGAGGATCCGTTGAAGAGAGTGCAAAAGGTGAGAAGTCTATTGCTGCAGTTATGCCAATTGTCGTAATAATCATCTTTACTTTACTAATGATTCAATTGCAGAGCTTTCAGCGCACAATTCTGGTGATTTTAACTGCACCCTTAGGACTTATTGGAGTGACGGCTGCACTCATTATTTTTAATGCCCCTTTTGGCTTTGTAGCCAATCTTGGTGTCATTGCTTTATCTGGTATGATTATGCGAAATTCTGTCATTTTGGTCGATCAAATTGAAAAAGACCGTAACTCAGGAGTCAATCTAAAAGAAGCCATTATTGGTGCAACAGTCAGGCGCTTAAGACCCATTGTGCTAACGGCTGCAGCAGCAATTCTGGCAATGATCCCTCTGACTTTTAGTACTTTTTGGGGTCCCATGGCAATAGCAATTATGGGTGGATTAATGGTTGCTACCTTACTAACGCTTATATTTTTACCAGCACTTTATGCCGCCTGGTTTCGAGCAGAAAAATAGCATTTATGTGCTTTTCAGATTTTGATTTCAATAAAAGATGAAAGGTAGAAAATTCAATGCATGTGTTGTGTCGATCAGTTGAACCCACCATCAAAAGTGTTGCCTAACTAGTGCCCATCCGTAAATAGCATTTTTTTGTGATTCAGCCTAAAAAATTCTATACAGGATTGTCATCAGTCTTTTTAAGTTTCAAAAAACTGAT
>JADGEM010000019.1 GCA_016744375.1 Gammaproteobacteria bacterium | reverse complement strand
TTACATATTCCATTTATGACGCCATGACTGAGCCATTAATATATTCCATAAAGAATATTGCCAGTTTCTTCTGCCAGAAAGATGTTCATCCCAACGTTGGCGAATAGGGGCTGAATTAAACAAATCATCCTTTGCCAAAAATTCTGGAGCAAGCAATTCTTCAGCCCATTCTTTCAAAGGCCCTCGCAACCAGCTATCAAGAGGCACACCAAAGCCCATTTTAGGGCGCTCAATCATTTCACGGGGCACATAACGATACAAAACATCTCTTAAGATCCGTTTACCCTGATTATTTTTTAACTTACTTTCAAGAGACAGCTGCCATGAAAATTCAACCACCCGATGATCCAGTAAGGGTACTCTGGCCTCCAGGCTGACATCCATACTAGCCCTATCCACTTTTGTTAGTATATCATCTGGCAAATAACTCAGCATATCCATTAATTGCATTTGAGAAATCGGTTCCTTTAAAGCCCGGGGCCCCTCTTCCCACCCCATAGGCGAAACAGCTATAGAAGAATGATTGACTAATTGTTCTTGCTCTGGCCAGTAGCGTAATAATAAGGGATAGACTTCATTAAATTGACGGCGATTTAATATATTGGCCAGTTTATGAAGTTTATCCCCTAGCATGTTTGGTTTAAACCGTCCGGGTATTGGCGAGCTAAGTCGATCCCATGTTGAAGGCCTGGGATAAGCCAGCAGAGACGAGATTATCTGTCGCGCCTGATAAGGCACTCTCTGATATATTTTTCGAATTCGCTCCGCCATTAAATAACGATTATAACCTGCAAATAACTCATCACCGCCATCACCGGATAACGCAATAGTGACCTCTTTGCGGGTCATGGCACAAAGAAGCTGAGTTGGCAGTTGAGAAGCATCGGCGAAGGGTTCATCATAAATATCAGCAATACGGGGTACTAAATCAAGCACCTGCTGATGATCAACATAGAGCTCAGTATGATCAGTCCCCAAGTGCTTTGCCACTTCTGCAGCATAAACCGCCTCATTGAAGCCTTTTTCATTAAAGCCAATAGAAAAACTTCTCACGGGTTTATCCGATTGAGCCTGCATCAGAGCAACAACCAGTGAGCTATCAACGCCACCAGACAGAAATGCCCCTAAGGGCACATCAGCATGCATGCGTCGTCCCACGGCATCAAGCAATAAAGATTCCAGCTCATCAACAGAACGGGCATACCCCTGTTGAGTATCAATACCCGGTGGTGATGATAATTGGCGAGCAATGGCAGGCAGATCCCAATAGCGCCTTACTTCAGTGTGGCCATCTGCATCAATATGAAGCAAATGCCCCGGTCGTAATTGCTCAATCCCCTTCAGGATAGAATCACTTGCCGGTACATAGGCAAAATGGACAAATCGCTCCATGACCTGACGGTCAATAGCGGCCTTAAAATCAGGATTTGCCATAATGGCTTTGGGTTGTGAGGCAAAAAACCAGGTGCCATTTTGCTGCCCCCAATACAAGGGTTTAATACCAATACGATCACGAACCAGACTCAGACGCTGACGTTTAATATCAAAAAAAGCAAAGGCAAACATACCAATACAACGTGAAACTGTTTGCTCAACGCCCCAGAATTCACAGCCTTCTAACAACACCTCGGTATCAGAATGACCATAAAATTTTATGCCTGATTTTTGTAACTCAATCCTGAGTTCATCAGCATTATAAATTTCACCATTATAAACAAGCACACTTTTTTTTGTTGACGAGAGCATGGGCTGATGCCCCAGAGGAGACAAATCCACAATCGATAAACGCCGATGTGATAAACCCAGGCCAATAGAGGTTTCAAACCAGATTCCTTCACTATCAGGACCTCTGGATTGAATGCTCTTCCCCATTTTATTAAGCACATCAGTAAATTGATCAGCAGAGGTTATTATTTTTGTATCCCAAAAACCAGCTAAGCCACACATTATTTTGCAGCGACCTCTTGATAGAGTGTCTCATAACCTTTCAGGCATTGTTTAATCGAAAACATTTCCTGTACTCTTTTTCTGGCAGATGCGCCCATTGTTTTACGTAAGGCTTCATCCATTGATAAGGCTAAAATCGCATCACCCAATAAATCAGGAGATTTTGCTTCAACAACATAGCCATCAATTTCATTTCTCACTGCTTCAGCATTCCCCCCAACGTGAGTAACCACCGAAGGCAAACCTGCAGCCATTCCCTCTAATATGGCATTTGAAAATCCTTCCTCGTGGGAAGGTAAGATTGAAATATTGGATATTTGGAGAATTTCACTGACATCGTCACGACCACCAAGAAATCGTATATGCGATTTAAGGTTTAATGCTTCAGCCTGTGATTCCAAACTAGCACGAATTCTGTGATTATCATTGCCAACACACAATAAACTCCAATGCTTCGGTAATTGGTCATTGACTTCAGATAAGCCTTTTAATAGATCAGAATGTCCTTTATAGGGAATTAAATTCGCCACAATGACAAGAATTAATTCATTCTCAGAGCAGTTTAAAGCCTCTCGTTTTAAGCAATATTCCTCTTTTGACATCATCTCAGGGACATGAACGCCATTATATATCAACTTTAAATTCTCTAGAGCAACACCTTCATCATTATGCAGTTCATCAATAACAGCCTGAGAATTACCCAGCACCTTTGACATTTTCTGGTGCAACCAATGCTCAATCGCAGCACTACCCACATGCCCCTTCTGATAGTGGTTGAGGCTGCGTCGGCTCATTATTCGTATTGGAACCCTTGCCCCAATCGAAACAAAACCACCAACGATATAAGGCATTGGTAAAAAAAAATGCACGATATCAGGCTTGTTTTTGCGCAAATACTGATAAAGCTGCCAGGCACCTGATAGAACACGAAAAAGTCGCTGTATTTTACTTAAGCCTAACCACTCTGACTTATTCTTATTAGAAACAACATTAACACCATGCGCTTCAACCTGAGTAGAGAGTCTACCCTTATTCAAAAGAGCAAAAATAGTCGGAGAAACAACTGATTGATCAAGTTGAGTGACAACTTGAGTGATATGCCGTTCGGCACCACCAACATCCAGATTTGCAACCACAAAAAGAACTTGAGCAACCATTATTTTTTAACTATAAATGAAAAAACAATGCTGTCATCAAATGATGATAGTGCATTATTACTGGGTATAAAGAAACGGCTTTTAGCATTAAACGGATTTAAAGAGATCGAAGTTGGAATAAAGTGTGGCTTTTGCCCATACAAATTGAGCATGCGAGAGATATCCTTTTGACGGTAAAATCCCACATGAGTCGGATCAGAAGAAATAGCGACAGGCAGCATACCGACCAGTAGACGTAACCTTGAAATTAAAGATGAAATATTTGGCAGGCTAATCAAAACCATTGCCCCATTTTTTGCAACACGTACAATTTCATGAAAAAAATTGTCAGGTGTTCGTATGTGTTCTAGCACTTCAATAGAAATAATTTGATCAAAGCTATTATCTACAAAATCCAACTTATCAGTTTCCAGATCAACTTTTTGTGTTTTCTCACACATTGATTCACATCGCTCTAATGATTTACTGGAAATATCAACAGCATTTAAACAGTCAGCACCATGATGTTGTAAAAATCCCAACCAACGTCCTGTCCCTGGTCCAATATCAAGACAAACCTTGCCATCAACTCCTTGTGATAGCAGGGAATGAGCTATGGCACGATCTTTTCTCCCCATTTTATCAATATCATATTCATACTTTAGGGTATTCCTGGCAAACATTTCATCAAACTGAGATTCAAGCCTATTTTTTTTAGTATTCATGAAGGTGTATCAATCTGAGAAGTAAACCAGTCGCAAAATTTTTCCATCCCCGCTTGCGAAATGGAGTCCATGTAGGCTTCCTGTCCATTCTTAGCAATTCTTAAACGTTCAGTAGAATTTTCAAGCATTTCCTCTACCACAAATTCCAGATCATCAAAGCCCCATTGTATCGACTTATATGTCTCATCGGGTATAAAAATATCTGGCCATGTCTTCATATGGCTCATATCCGGCTTTAATAACAAACCACCAAAAATAAATGCTTCATAATCACGGACACCCAGCTCACCCCAACCGAAGGGACTCGGCACAATTCTAGTATGAGCCATAATATCACGATAAGTCTTCATTGCTAAATGGCCACCTTTTTCAGGCAAGCAAGACAAATTATTACTGGCAGATTTATAAATCGCATCGCCAACCATACCGGTACGATTCACATGCTTCTCAAAATAGAGATTCAAACGACGAATGATCTCCTGACGATGAAATGCAATCGTCTTGCGGGAAAGATTGGCTGATGTTCTTAGAAAGGCATCAATTGTTCGCTCATTCTCTGGATTAGTGGTATTAACAGAATAATTAACAGGAACAATATCAGGCACAAATCGCTGTGCATAATTCTTGAGAGAAAAGGCAGAAAACATGTCACCAAGACCGATATTCCAGGAAACTCTAAGCTTATGCTCTGCCTCTTCCTGTAATGGATAAAATTGAATAAAAGGCTCATCATCTTCTATTCCAAACTCATTAGAATAATAGTCAGTAAAAATCCGCCCGCCATAAAATGGCTTGCGATACAGATCATTATTTACTAATAATTGTTTTTTTAAATATAAATCAATATAAGGAAGAAGTTCAAAATGAGTCACCGATGAACTATCTGAGTCATCCATCCAAATAATAGTATCAGCAGTAGAGCGGGCCTTTTTTAATAGCTCAATAATAGGCCCTCCATCCTGAAAGATGGGCGACTTATCACCCGTTAATTTATAGGTAGGCTTTGAAATCAAGCATAAAATATCACAATCAAGGCAAGCATCAGATGGTTTATAAAAAATCTTGATCTCAAACCCGCGGTCACGTAATCTCGCGCGATTTGCTCTAATCGGTGCTAATGTATAATTAATAATTTGGTCACGATTTGCCAGAAAATGTATTTGTTTCACATTATTTCTCATTAACGCCAGGAGCCTGTCCTAGTGGGTGAAGCACTTATAAAAATCAGCACCATAATACATCAGCACTAATAACCAATCAATTCATGATACAAATTGCAGTAATCATCAACAACAACATCCCAAGAGAAGTCCTTGGCTCTTTTTTCAGAGCGCTTAGCATACTCATTTTTCATACTGGAATCAGCCATCAATTGACACATTGCTTCAGCACATCGCATGGCATCATCAGGAGGCACCATTAAACCATCCTGACCATGTCTGACAATATCACGACAACCTGCCGAATCACCCACAATAACAGGTAAACCAGCTGCCATTGCTTCAACAATAGCAATGCCAAATGTTTCCATTAATGATGGAAAAACAAACACATCTGCAGTGCGATAAAGCTCAATCAGATTCTGCCCCGGAATATTGGGAACTTTAGCAGAATTCTGGCTGTCACCAATCTCATTAATGAGATGAACGGGTGGGTTTCCACACTCAGCAATATTCTGCTCAAGAGCTTCAACACCACGCCCAACAATCACAAGCTCAAACACTTGATCAGTCATAGACTGAAGCAATCCAGCGGCTTTAATCAAGGTACTATAATTTTTTTTGGGATGATTACGACCCACACTCAGAAAAACAAATGACTGTGGCTCCAATCCAAATATCCTTCTGACTTTATCTGTATCAATCTCGATTTTAAAACGCTCAAGAGCGACACCATTGGGTACCGAGCGAATCACTTTCTCTGAAGTACCCAGCTCAAGATATTCAGATTTAACACTATCACTAATAGCAATGAGCATTTGACTTTGCGGCAAATACTCTCTCACCAGTCTATCAATAACCGGATTCAGTCTCATACCATAACCAATGTCTTGTGAAACCTGAATATCATCACCAGCGCATCTGGTAAGATAATTAATAGTAGAGCATTGTTTGCCATAGTGAACCATAGCCACACCAAGAGGATAGCCCATAGTGATATGCCAGACATCAAAATGATAGCGCCATTGTGTCCATGAAAAAAAACAGTCAAAAGCAAAAAAACCTGAAGAAGGGAACTTCTCTAGAAACGATAAGAGTTTGGGTGGAAAGGCGATTACCTCATAGGGTAAATCAAACTCTTGTTCCTTGAGTTGCTGCACATGAGAATACGGTGCGATGACAATGGGACGATGGCCAAGTTTAATCAATCTTGAAGCAATATTATGCAGACCGACTTCCATCCCCCCAAGATTTGGAAGAAAAGAAGAAATGGGCAATGCAATGGTAAGCGATTTTTTTTCTTTAATTTTATGCAAAATAACTATCTACAAACTCATCAATGTTCTGAGGCCCCAATTAAAACAGTGAGATAGCGTATATTAAAATCGCTCACATTGTCAATGATCATCCCCCAGTACTTATTTTATCCTTTATTAGGCATTTGGAAATTTTTCCCAGCCCGTGTTTTCAGGAGTCCAAGAAGTATTTTATAAAAAACATCATCAATCATCTTAGTTCCAGCCAATGCAAGTACTCGTTTTGATGCTTCCTCTAATTGAGACTGCTTATAAGTGAGCACCTCTTTTATGGCATCAGCCCATAAGGGGGCATCTAAATTAACCAATAGACCATCTTTATCCTGACGTATCCATTGACGAAATGCAGCCTCATCTTGATTAGCAATTACTGGAACACCACAAGCCAGACTTTCCAACATAGGAGTTCCCAGGCCTTCATTGGTATTAGGTAACAAATAAACATCAGATAACTTTACATGATCAGCCATGTCTGCAAATCCTGTTTTTATATAAACTCTTTTTTCTAAGTTAAGATGTGCAATGCGTTGATGAATATCATTCATATAGGCTTGATCACGAGAAAATAAAGGCCCCGTTTCTACCATAGGGCCAACAAGTACCAACTTGAAGTGTTCTGGTAACCGAGCAAGGACATCGATAAGAAACAATTGATTTTTCTGCGGCATAAACTTGGCAACAGCAACTAAGACAATATCATTCACATCAAAAGGTGTTATCTCGTTACGTAACACTTTTCGTTGTTCAAATGCTGGAAAAAAACGATTTTCATCAATGGGGTTTGGTCGAGACCATACTTTCCCTTTAAACCCCAACTGTTCGCTCACATTTGCCAGGGTTTCAGAAATTGCAATGATAGCAATCCGCCCTGTTACCGATGGCTTCCAGAAACGTGCCAGTCCAGGTAAAGTTTGCTGCGGTGAAGCTTTGTTCGTCACTAACTCAGTTAATAGAGGAATTTTATTAAATTGTGCCCACATAATTGCGGCCGCAGTCAATCCGCTAGAACCAAATACATGCACAATATCAACTTCAGTATTAAAGAAATTCCATCCAACAAATGCTTCTCGGTAGGCAACCAGTGCATCAACAAAACGTTTATTCCAGGAGTTTCCATTAACTCGCCAGTTTCCTGCACCAATTCGAGTGACATTAATACCTTCATATTGATAGTGTTCTGTATTCTTAAATTCAACTGAACTGCATAGCACAGACCACTCAAGCTCAGGGTATATTTTTTTCAGACGCTTATAAGTATTATGAATACGATAGCCTGCCCCAGCATATTCAGGTGGATATTTACTAGCAACAACAAGAATTCGCATATTTATCTACTTAAGTTTAAACGGCCACACCAAAATAATAATCAACAAACTGACAGATATTTTCATTGTTTGCCTTATCCTCTGCCTCTTCCAAAGCATTTTTTAAATTCTCTGGAGCTAAACGAAAAAGGTTTTGTTCATTAAAAAAACAACGGATCCTTGACACTCGTTTATCAAGTAAAGGCACCGCTTGTCTGTCCACTGTACGAATACCCATATCTAAATAAATGATGGCATGTTGTGATGCTAGACTGTCCATAAAAGCAGTTCCTGGGTAATCAAAAATGATGCATTGAGCATCCGTTTCAAGTGGATTAAAATGCCCTTTTAATACTGGTCCCCACGCCATTGGACCTGTTGTCGGACGATTAAACTGATAACCTTTTGGATGCTCTTTGATAATCACTTCATAGCCCTGATCTCTCAGAGTTTTTAGTAACCAGAGCTGCCACTCAAGCACTAACGGATCAGGGGCTTTATGACCAGGCATCAGATCTCGAAATTCTGATGTAAATAAAGATGTGACATAGATAATTGGACCTTTTTTCTTGATCCCTTTATTGAAAAAATCGCACGTTCCGGCATATATTTGTTGATGTTTTTTGCTGCCAATGGATTTAAACTTAACTTGGTTTTTTGTTATTTTCCCAATACGTTTTTCATTTAAACGTTGTCCAAGAAAATCAGCCTCACTCGAACCGTGAGTATAATATGTATCACAAAACTCCAGTTCTGCAATTCCCCAACCATAATCCTCTATCAAACCTCGCTCACCACCATGAGAAAAACGAATGACTGGTTTTCCTTCATTTTGATATAACGCAGAAAATAAGCGCCCATGACTTCTGGGTGTGCCGCTAATTAATGCTGCCCCCATTTTTTTATGTAAAAAAGAATTGTGAATATATTTAAAGTCTGCTACACCCTGTGCAATATGAGCCCTTACTATCTCATTTATTGCATGACTAACCCGAGAATTAAGAGTTGCATGCTCATGAAACGATGAAGGTAAAACGGCTAATAATGAATGGCAGATTTCATCAATTACTGCTAATTCATTACTCAATAGCGGCTTAACATCTGGTACCATTTCCTGCCAGGGCATAATAGGTAATACCGTTTTATGCTGAACATTAAGATACTCATTACATAAAAGATTTTGTTGCATAATATCAGGATGGTTGAATCCATATTTCAGAGTAGAAATTATGCGTTGCGAATAATGCTTTATCTTCCATGGCAAAACAAGATAACCTTCACGGCGATGCCCTGTGAGGCGAGCTCGCGCAATGGTATTCGTTTCATACCCGGAATAAAGAAAATTAAGGACAGGGCTTGCAGAAGAATCAAAAATAGGTACAAGACCTTTCTCCTGAGTTGCCAAAAGATCCACAGCCAGCCTATAGACTCTGCCAACATCTAACAGTATATCTGATAGCCTTGCTGTTGCAATAATTGATAAACGTTGCTCAGAGCTTAACTGACGAATGCTTGAAATAGCCGCTTTAAAAAGTGCCTTATCCATAAAGTGATATTCATGATAGGGCGTCGCCCACGCAGAACCAACAACATCTTCTCTCATTGCAGCGGCTCGGCTTATATCAAGAGGCAATTGTTTCATAGGCTGACCGTACTGATACCCTGACTATCACATAATGAACGAAATAAGCTGTCTTTATCATGCCATAGTTCATCGAACTTGCCTTGTTGTACAATCTTACCCGCATCAAGAACAATAATACGATCACAGCCTTTAACAGAAGATAAACGATGGGCAATAATTAAAATAGTACGCTGTCCATGTAAGGCATGAATACTTTCCTGAATGGCTGACTCTGACTGACTATCCAGGGCACTGGTCGCCTCATCAAAAATCAATAGGGGGGGAGTTTTAAATAGCTCACGAGCAATTGCTATACGTTGCCTTTGCCCTCCGGAAAATTGTTTGCCCTGCTCACCCACTAACTCATGAGCCCGCTCAAGCAAATCGCTGCAACCAGCATCCTCAGCTGCTGACTCAATCGCTTGCCAACAAAGTTTATCTGCAGGATCGCAACGCCAGAAAGCAATATTTTCAGCCAGTGTTGCATGAAACATTGCAGGATCTTGTGTCACATAGCCGACCTGACTCCGCAACGATGTCTTATCAATATTTGAGTAATTAACCAGTCCCAGTTTAATGCTTCCTGAAGAGGGCTTTAGAAGCCCGGTGATCAGGTGAAAAAAAGTGGATTTTCCTGCGCCAGACGGGCCAACCAGACCAATGGTTTCATGTGGCTGAATCGTAATATTCAGATCATTTAATACACAAACATCACCATATTTTGCACTGACATTTTGAAAAACCAAAGGTAGGGAAAAATCAGCTTCCTGCTCACCAGTCAATTCTTCCTGCGCAGCCAAGAGACGCTTAATCCCATCTTCAACAGCAAAAACACCACCAATACTGGTGTTCATTCTTTGCCAGTTATTTTGTATATCAAGAAGACGATGGACTATTTTATAAAAAACCAGACCAACAACAATTACCTCAGCAATTGCATTGCCATTAAGTACCACATCATAGAATATGATACCTGCAAGTACAATAATACCAATCGGTTCCTTAATCGCATTAAGGCCACTGCTTATAAGACCAATTCGCCGCTGAACATGAGTCAACTGATTAATCCGGGTCTCAATATTTTTCTGTAATCGTGTTGTCCCCTGAGTTGCCTTAAGATAAGCAATGTTTTGTACCAGCTCCAATAAAGAACTTTGAGCCGAGGCATAATAATCCGTTGTATTGACAGAATATTGACGAGTCCATCGTATCACTGGTCTCAATAAAAAGATAACCACCAGACAAAGCAAAATAATCATGGTTGTTAAACCAGGATTGAGAACCCCCATTGTAACAACGAAGACAAGACTGCTTATCGCAGCAACTATTCCCCTGGCAAGATTTCTAATCGTTGAAGTAAACCGTTCACATTCGCGAGAAAGCAAATTAGTATTGGTTCCAGCCTTTTCGGTATGATGGTATGTAAAACGAGCACTTTCAATCAGCTGGGCCAGAGTCAACTGGATATCCCTTCTTATTTTTGTTGTGATCCATAGCTCAATAATAGTAGAAGCCAATAAAAAAATAGCTTTCGTTGTAAAAGCAACAACCATAATCAATAACATGATCTGAAGTGTCGCCTCCAATCCAGCCGAATCCAGAAGCTGAACAATAAATTGAGAAAACTTATCATCACCCACAACACCATTACTGGCAATACTAAACAAGGGCAGTATCATTCCAATACCAAACATCTCAACTACTGAAGCCAGTAAAGCAACAAAGATTAATACCAGCAAGCGACTACCAGCACGCTGCCAGGCAACTAATAATAATGCTTGAAGAGAAGATTGTTTCACTTCAGGCGTTCTCAATCAGTTGTTTAATTTTTTTGATAATAAACATGCTTTATTTGCCTTTACCAAGTAATAACTTCAGCAATGAAGTCATGCCCGTTTTTTTAGCAAATGCATAAGTAATGTCGACGGCATGGCAGACAAAGCGGATCAGTTTTAATTTGAGTTTATCAATAGGATTATCAAACCGTGACATTTTATTAAATTTATATTCTTTCTCAAAAGCATATGCAACCGATGAGATTTTTTTTGCTTCAACAACTAATTGAGTTGTTGACGTTTTATCAAAACCAGTAAAGTGTCCATCACTGCCCTCTGCTAAAAAACTTTTATCTTTAACAAAAGGATCTTTCATATCATAGCGCTTACCATTACTTTCCGCATGCTGAAAATCTCGCAATTCTTCTATTTGTGACTGTCCAGGCTCACACTCTCTAATGTCTCCAAAGCCCCACTTTTCCAGAACCGTACTGAGCATTTCATAATCATAGGAATATAAATGAGCATAACCGCCAAAAATCTCATCCATTTCACGACTAATTGCCAGGGTTTGACCACCTGGAGAAATAAGCATCCTTAAAAAGCTGGCACCAATTCCCATATGATTACTATAGTGCTTTGCACCACTAAAGTAGCTGACATCATTATTCACATAAGCCTCAGCATATTTCCTCAAACTGGGCACAAGAATTCTTATGGTTCCACCCGTTGTCATTATCCGATTAAATTCAGCAATTGTTTTTTCCATACGAAAGTGAGGCACATGCTCCAGCATATGACTGGAAAATACAATATCATAAGCATCATCTGGTAACCTGGAATCCCAACACTTACCTTCGTGTTTCCAGGGCTTGTTATACTCAGCAGGCGCATTATCAAGTGACTCCCAACCTTCAGCAAACCAAAAAGCCCCTGCACCAATATTAATCTTTTTCCCCGACCCTTTTTCTAGCATAGTTCCCCTGCTTACTCCAACCAAAATTAATTACTTCAACCCTGTTACTCGGCGAGCCATATTCATAAATGTTCGTCGTAAATGCACCTCTGGAAACAACAACCATTCCATAATGGTTTTAGCTTTTCCAGGACTCAGCCTGGCAACCAGTAATATTACCATAAGAAATAGACGTCCAGCAATGATACTCGCCGTATTAACAGGCTTACTCGTTTCAGCTTGCTGATTAAACCAGGGATAACAGATGCTCTCAATCATTACCTTTTCATTATGACTTAACAGCTTGCTTCTTTGGCCATCAGGCCCCAACCAGCCGTACTCAGAGTCATAACTAAAATACATCTCTTTATTATTAAAAGAGGCAAGACCAGAACTTAATAAATTTGACAGCGAATCAGAATGAGATTTATTTGAAAAGTCATCAATAAATACTACCCTGGCATTCTCAGGATAATGCATAACTAATCGACGACCTGTCTCAGCAGATAAACACCAGAGAAACAATTTAAAGGCAAATGTCCTCCAACCACCGGCCATTCGTTCTGGATAAGTACGCCAGTATAGAGAAGCAGCAATTGCTTCACATGGATCACGCAATAAAACAATTATTTGCAAATCAGGAGTATCAGAAATCAACTGCTGAAAATAAAGTTCAGCATGGAGATCAGGAGCAAGCCAGGCTTCTTTTCCAGACTCAGCAGCCCATTGCTCAAAACTACTGGAAATTAAACCTGTAGCAGAGTTAGAGGAGGCTATTTTTTCAGAAAGAGCGGCAATAATCGGTTCAAAAAAAATCCCCATATCATCCGCAGGCGATCGAACACTTGTTTTTTCAGGATTCATATAGCGTGGACGCAACAAGTATTCACGAAGAAACTTTACTGATTCTTCCCGTGAATTTAAGTGTTTTTTTATAAAAGCAGGAAAAAGAGCATCAACAGTCAGCACTGCATAATCAACATCCCCTTCACTCATGATTCCTGATACGGTACTCTTGCCACAACGTGCAGGTCCCGCAATTAGAATCCCTGATGGCTTCATTTATACGCCATTTTTCTTCTTTTCCACGCATTGTCCCTTATAATAAAAAAAACATCAGGATTAATATTCTTAAGAATTTCAATTACAATTTCACGTGCAATCTCATCAGGTTTTCTTTCTGAAACAGGTATCTCAATCATTGGCACACCAATTTTCTTAATAATATTTTTCATTACTATTTGATATTTTTTAATTTGCGAGGGAGTTAACTCCTGTTTTCTTTTATAAATTTCATTTGGGTCATCAGTAATAACAAATGCGATATTAGGGCGTCTTAATAACTTGCTGTGAATAAAGTGAAGTGGATGCAACAGGTAAGAATAATTAGAAGAAACTTGTTCTTTTGCCCACAGATCGTAAATATATCGGTCACAAATCATGACTTTACTATCATAAAATCTATCAAGAATATGTCGGTTCAGATTAGTAGAATATTTTATATAGTTACTAGTATGCACCCAAATGCTACGTAAGGCAGAAGGTAGATATTTGTATATAATGCGAAGTATTTTGTGCAACATTGAGACTTTCTGTTTGACTTTTACAGAGTTCTTACGCTCTTTTTCTTTTGTCAAATTTTCTTCTTTATGCTTTCTTTTCCAACCTGTAATATGGTGAAAAACTTCATGGTCAAACGGATATGAGCATAAGATTGATGAAATTTCATTAGTAATTGTTGTTTTACCAACACCATCTGGGCCATGGAGTGTAAAAAATACTGGGCCCTTTGTATGAAAAGGGTAAAATTTTCGAGCAAGTTTTTGTTTAATAATAGACAATTTCGACTGGAAAGGTGCACTTTTAATACCAGCATGATTTATGCCTACCTTTTTTCGCCAAACACCTGCTTCATGAGGATTATTAATAATTGATAAAACATCATTATCTGTAAGAGAAAAACGATCTCTAACAAGAGTTAAACAATTGTTATCTTCTTTAAGCATTCCATCTAACAAAGAGTCATATTTTTCAATTTTCCCTTTTCTTAATCCTTGGTGCAATAATAATAAAAAAAGCCATTTTTTATCTGGAACAGGTAGCCCTTTATCAATAACAATATCAATATCTTCAGAGGTAATTGTTTCTCCCTGCTTAATAACAATTTCTTTACGAACTTCAAAGTATGACCAGCTACGATAGCCATCTTCAAAATAAGGATCAAAAATTAAAATAAAAAGACCGCCTTTTGACTGTCTATGCAGACACACTAATTCATGTTTTTTTGAATGCAAGTCCAGTGTATTAGTTAATAAATCCCATGATTTTTCTGGTGCCATGATATCAATGTCATTTGGTGAGTATTTAGGTAATTTCTCATAATCACGAATAAATAAACTACCAGGAATTAACGACCAATCAACAGTAGATAAATCAGTATGAAAACTCTGAAGCCTTGAAGTGAAAGGAATTGTCGAAATATCATTTTCTGCATGCTGTAACACGGTATTATCCACTAGTCTGTTATATCAAAGTTATCACCTGGATAACCTGAATTAATAATTGTTTTTTTTAAGCTCATAAAAAGTTTTGTATTTGAATCTGTATACTGTGCCTGGATGCGCTCAATTTGTTTATTAGAAAGTACAAATTTTCTTTTTAATTTATAGTTTCTCTGGATCAACTGGAGGATAATCATAATTGGCCTTAGAATATTTGCTCTCACAGTCAATTTTTTTCTATGCTTCTTAGTGTCAGATTCAGGCCAGGACCGTTCAAATGCCTTTAACCCAAAGCTTAAATTATATAAACGCTGAAGCTTAACAAATGCACAAACAGGACTAATATTTTTCAACTTATCATCAGGAAGAGTAATTGTTTTTTTTATATTAAATGTATTTAAAAACATTTTAATAAATTCACTTTTGGAACTCACCAAGTCTTCAAAAAATAAAATTGAGACATTCTCATAACCAAATTGCTCCCTATAATATGAAATCAATTTATAATAATCCAGTTTATTATTCTCTAAAATCTGCTCTACAAATTCATTAAACGAATAAGTACCACCTTTACGAATATAAAGAGGATATAGAGAAGGAATTAATGTCAACTGAGAACGTATAGTTATAATAATTTTTGCATTAGGATTAACCCATGCAATTCGCTCCGGCATTTTAATTTCATCATGAAAGACGCCACCAGAAAAAACCTCTTCACTTTCCAGGACAATTCGCCCATTCACTTCATCGAATGAAATATCTTCATAAATTCCAACCAGGTCATGACTTTTTGTCGCATGATAATATGCGGAAACACGACTCAAAGGTATAAATAATTCATTTCCTAACTGAGGAAATACACCTTTTTGAATCCATGTTGTACCTGTCCTTTGATACCCAATATGGAAAACATCAGGAATAACATGCTTAGTCTTTGGTTTGATCATAAATTACTACAAAAAATCATTTAGATAGTGAATACTAGTACATGCCATATATAAATTGTCCTAAAACCACGTCTCAAGCCGCTCAAGCGCCCACCAAAAACCACTTCCACTATCTTTGTGCCCCTGCCAGATTTCAGGAATAAATCCCGAGTTAGGAGAATACTGAGATAAAGCTTTAGCCATACTGGCAAAATCAATATCACCATCACCAATCTGTAGCCCTTCACCATCAACACCTTTAGCATCCACTATATGAAGATGAGCAGTATGAGGTCCTACCAGACGAATACATTCACCTAAATCAATCCCCGTATGATTGCATGCTAATGCTGAGTGTGACACATCAAAACAAACCCGATAGCCTGTTTTATGACAAAATTGATCAATTTCATCAGGATCAACAAATAGGTTATGATATTGCTGCCCACCAAAATGCCATGGATACGGCGGCATCGTTTGTGGAATAATTTCAATCCCAGTCTGATCCAGTCGAGTTAATGTCTCGATCAGTTTTTGATACAAGTTCTGGCGTTGTTCTTTAGGCAGAAAGCTATTGTTACTAAAACCACCCACGTTCACAATTAATACCGGTCGCTGTGTTTTTGGAAACCATTTTTTTAGTGCTCGGGTAGCATCAATGGTCTTTTGCAAATTCCTGACTGACTCATCAACATAGTTATCATCATCCGACACCAGATCAAGAATATGATCGCCCGTGAATAATTCCGGAGCATGTACCACCAACTCACAATTCATTTCATCAGTAAAAAAATCAGCTGGTTCAAGTTCAAGATCTTTATAACTCAAATGAAATTCCAGCAAATCAGGACTACTGATGGAGCAGAGTGATGAGAAATCATGGAAACGCACCGGTATTCCCCAAGGGCGCTTAAATTGATAAGGTCTTGGCTCAACAATCCCTTCACCCAGATCACTGGGATAAAAAAAGTCACCACTCTTTATATCTCTACGGGCAATTTTTCCAACCAGCTCTTCTCGTCTATTGGGCTGTAAACCACGCCCCGGACTCTTTATGACAATATTGTCATAACCAATAACACTGCCTTCGGTAATTGTTTCCGATGCGACCAGACTTTTTGCCAGAATCTCCCGATTCATCAATTCACCCTGGCTCAGTATTCTGCTGGCAGAGGTTCCCATGGCCTCTTCCACTTCTCTAATGGCCTGAACCATTAAAGTAAATTCATCCGGCAGTAAACTGACCTTGTGATCATTACCTTCCATTTCACGATCTAAGGTAAAATGCTTTTCAATGACACAGGCCCCCAGTGAAACTGCAGAGACAGCAATATTATAGCCTCGCTCATGCCCGGAATACCCAATCAGACCATCATGAATTTCATTTAGTCTGGAAATATAACTCAGATTAACATCTTTAAAAGGGGCTGGATAAGTTGAATTACAGTGTAGAAGCACAAAGCTTGCACCATACCGACGAAGCAACTCGACAGCATGAAGGATCTCTTCTTCACTAGACATTCCTGTCGATAAAATAAGTGGCTTACCCGTCCTGGCCAGAGCTTCGAGCATTTCAAAATTTGTTAAATCAGCCGATGCAATTTTATAGGCAGGCATACCATATTGTTCTAAAGCTGATAAGCTGGGCATATCCCATGGGGTACACAGCGGTGTAATTCCATGTTGCTTGCAATAATCAAAGACATCGTACAATGATTGAATATCAAGATTAAAGCGTGAAAGTAAATCTAAAGTATATTGAGACCCCAAATCTTCTGAGGCATCATTGGCCTCGCCTGAATTGGCATAAAGGCTTTCCATATCACGCATTTGAAATTTAGCACAATCAGCTCCACTTTTTACCGCTTCATCCACTAATTTTTTAGCCTGCTCAACACTGCCATTGTGATTATTCCCAATTTCTGCAATCACAAACGTTGGATGATTTTTACCTATCATATGTTCATCAATAACCACTTCAGACAATGCAAAACGTGCAAAGCCAATTAAATGCTGTTGTTCATCCAGCAGTGGTACATACTCAATCCGAGAAGAAAAGAGTGCTGATATTTCTTCAGCACTTTTTTTAATGGATGCCCAGGTAAAATGACTATTGGAAATCGTCTTCACAGGCTGATTTAAATCAAAATCAGATGAATCAAGTAACCAGCGTCTGATATCGCCATCAGTGACAATACCTTCAAGACGTCTATGCTCCGTGACCGAAAAAACAACCCGTGATTTATTATCACTGATCTTTCTCAATGCACTCAGAATACTGTCTTCAGCAAAAATGCAAAATTTATCAATATTACGCTCAATTATCATTTAGCCATCCCTACAGAATGCATGAGTGTTTCTACTACCTTAAAATCCGTCAGAGTATCAATTTCATAACCTTCAATATCATCCATAATATAAGCTTTCATAGTTCCACCGAGACGGTTATGATTTTTTACCAGTATTTCTGAGCGTGTTATATAGATCGAGCCATTTTCTCTATAGCGTTTATCAGCTTGCTTAATATCTTGCCTCCTGGGTCGATTTTGATAGTCATAATCTGCCACTGGAAGACCATCTGCCTCACCGGGTAATTCCCAGAAAAAAGCATGGGATTCAACAACACTCAAGAGAGAATCAGCGTCTGATTGATGAAATAAGTTCAAAGCATTCTGGATTGAGTGAGCTAATCTTAATGGTGAGGTTGGCTGCAGCAAAATAACCGTATCTATCTGAATATCGTCAGCTTTCAATTCATTAACAATATACTCCAGCACAGGCTCTGTTGGTGTATTATCCTCGGCAAGATATGCAGGTCTTAATGATGGCACAGAAGCACCATAGTCTTTGGCAATTTGTGCAATATCAGCACTGTCAGTCGATACAATAACCTGATCAACACCCGATGTAGCCAGAGCTTGCTGAATACTCCAGGCTATCAATGGCTGGCCGGCAATATTGCGTATATTTTTATCTGGAACGCCCTTAGAGCCTCCCCTGGCTGGAATAATTACTATTGTGGTCACTCGTTGCGTTCCTAATTAATTATCAAGCATAATCATTATGCAAATCAAGAGGCCAACTACTATATTGTCCCCTAGATATTTGTAAAACATCCTTCTCAATTAACCGGTAGTTTAGTCTTTCAGCAAGTAATCCCTCTTTTTTTCTCCGCTCAGACATTTTATGTCTGTGAAATTCTTTAATATTTTTATCAAATGGTATGTTACCAGTGTTAATAAATCGTATAGCACCTTTAGTATCTCTAGCACAAAGCACCTGACCTTTATTATATTGACTTGGAGCAAAAGGAATATCTATATATCCTTGGTGAAATCCCTTAACAATACCCTCTGTCATACTGCCATTGCCACAAAGGACTATCTTATCAAGAATGCAATAGACTTCATCACATATCAAATCAAATTCCTTTTTATTATAAACTTCTTTTATATCATCTATTATAGCTTTATTTACACCCTTTTGAACTAAAGCCAATCCCTCAAGATTATCTTTGACTGAAGGTATTTTGTATGATTCCACGGGTGTTTTTACCATAATACGAGTAGCACCTGACATTTTACCCGTAATTGCTGAATTCAAAATTAAACTTTCAGCTTTGCTTGGTATTGTAGGAAAAGCAGCCATATACTGATGAAAGACTGTATTGACCTGAACATCACCGTATCCAAGATTGGCCAAAACATCATGCGTAATTGTTTCAAGTGCCCTTATTGCGGCAATATCTTGTACTCTATTTCCTTGTTCCGCATAGCCAACGCTAACAGATTTAACTCCCTGTTGGACAGCTAAAACAGACTCCAACACACAAGTGACAATAGCCAAACAAGGAGGAATTAACGTTCCTGTCAAAACTCCAAAAAACTCTCTGTCAATCCTAACACCGTATTCTTTAAAGTAAATTCCAACCAATCTGTCAACATACTGCCAATTATGAATAGAATCTGTTAGCTTATAGTCCTTATAATATGGAATATTATAGCAAATTGAACCACCCTCAAAACCAGTACACCCGCCAGCTAAAGATATTTCTGCCAACAGCCGGGGATCACGAGTACTATGCCTCACTTGAATAGGGACGCCAACATTTCTTACAATTCTTCTAACTTCTGTAACTCCGTGGTTTATTAACGGAAAACCATTCAAAGAACAATCACCATATGATTTTGCATGGTTAATTGCCTCACTCGCAAGAGCATAACTATTGTTTCTGGTAAGAGAATCAATTTGAAATGATAAAACTTTCGCGCCTATATGAGCAAAAGACTTAAACAAGGCTATTTGAGCATCAACAAGTTCCACTCCAGAACGTGGTTGTGTAAGTACATTCTCATTCCCCAGTAAAACATCTTTTTGCTTAGTAACAAAAGATGGACTATTAAGAAGAAACTTCGCATTATCTTCTAGTGAGCGAGCTCCAAACCCCGTACTCCAATGCTCTAAAACTATCTTTCTCTCCTTGAGTATGAATGATTTTTCCAATACCTCACCAGCAGGTACTGCATCCACGTTTAGCAAAGGTGATTCATGATTTTTTTTATCTGAAGAGCTGTAATTATTATTACGTGAAGCCATTCGACGTTTAACTAAATCTAAAACAACTTCAATATCAACAGGCTTCACAAATACCTCGTCAAAACCCATTTGACGAAATTGTTCTTCATGCCTCACAGAATCACCGATGGTTAAATTCCCGCCTAAAAACCACAGAGGTGATTTATCACCCAAATTAAATTTTTGACAATAGTCAGGAAACTCCTTTAAGTAATGCCAGGCATGACCATCTAAACTAGAAATCATGACCAAGTCAGTCCCAGCAGCATTTTCGAAAAAATCATCAAGTGAATTTTGAACACCTAGAAAGTGAACATTCCAACCACTTGCACGGAGCGCTTCTCGAATAATGATAAGACCTACAGAATGAGAATCACCGCCAATACTACCTAAAAGAATTTTGCGAAACTCATTCATAAATCAACCATAATATTTTTAATAAGATAAGAATTCAACTGAGACCTAAAACATGTGACTTAATTTTCTGATAATCGAGCTTTCCATGACCTGTAACAGGTAGATCATTGAGGAAATGAACATGACGAGGAACAGCATAAGAAGGTAGATTCTTGTTAAAAACTCGATTCATCTCTTGTTTCATTGTCTCCTCACCCGAATAAGTTGAATAAACTAAACCAACTACCTGACCAAGTTCATAATCTTCCACACCAACCACAGCAACTGATTTAATATCAGGAATCATCAGTGCAATTTCTTCTACCTGGTTTGGACTTATTCGATATCCACTACATTTTATTTGAGTATCGATTCTTTCATGAAAATATATATAACCTTCTTCATCTTTTGAAACAAGATCACCTGAGCGAACAATATATTCATCACGACAACCTACACCACCAGTTCTTAATTTTATAAACCGTCTTTTAGTTAGTTCTTCATTATTAAGATAGCCATAATTTACAAAAGCACCACGGTGATATAGTTCGCCTTTCTCTCCAGGTTTACACTCTTGACCATTTTCATTAAGAACAAGTAATTCAACTTCAGGGACAGCTTTACCAATCGAACCAATACGCTTAAATACCTCAGAAGCAGGTAAATATGCAGATCTAAATGATTCAGTAAGGCCATACATAATAATTATTTCAGTTTGTGGAAAAAGCTCCTGTAAATTTATAAGTAGATCTTCCGAATGTTTTCCACCTGCAGTGGTAACATATCTCAAACTATCGAGTAAATTAGTATTTTTACTATCAAAGTATTTTTTATTAAAGAAATGTACCCACATTGAAGGAACAGCTGCAAATCCTGTAATGCCATATTCATGTATCTGTGAAAATATATCATTTGGCAAATTAGAGTCAGAAATTTTGATTTTTGCTTTTTTATAAATAACAGAAAGTAACTGATTTAACCCATAGTCAAAGCCTAATGGCAAAATACTGAGTAAGATATCATCTTCAGTAATTCCTAAATAGCCACTCACAATCCTTGCTCCATCCAGCAAAGTTCGATGTGGAACCACGATACCCTTGGGGTTACCAGTCGAACCAGATGTATAAATAATGCAAGCCACATCCGTAGGAATACTTTTTGTAACATCATTTATAACATTGGTTAAAACAGTTGGTGGTCCTGTAATTTTTTCAACTGTGATGATATCTATTTGTCTATAAGATAAAAGTGAGCTTAATTCATTTGAAATATCGCCATCAACAAGCAAGCCCCTAATGTCTGAATCACAAATCTGGTGTTTAATTTGATCAATTTTTAATGTAGATGAAATAATAGTAAAAACAGAATCAGCCAAAAATACAGCTAATATAGCAACAACTTGCTCTGAACAGTGTGGAATATAAATCCCTATACGATCATTCCTGTTAACACCAACCACATTCAACTTATTAACAAGATTCTGTGCATAACAATACAATTCAAACCAACTTAAACTTAGATCAGCATTGATTATTAATGCTTTTTTTTCCGGAACTTCTTTAACAGCTGATAAAAACAATTTAGCAACATTACTCATTTATACAACCTCAAAAAATAACCAATATTACTTCCCTTCTTTAATAATGGTTTCAATTAATTCACATACAATTGTAATAGTTTTAAAATTTTTCACAGAAATAGCATCTGGTGACATTACAATTTTAAACTCTCTTTCAATAAACTCAATAAAATCATACATACCAAATGAATCTAAAAAACCATTAACAAATAATTCATCGTCACAACCTGGCTCACCTAATCCTGACGTTACAAAATAATTTATAATCTTCTGACAAATGTCATTTTTCATTAAACAATCTCCTACCTGACATAACAATATAGAAATCCACTTTTTTTAAAAAACTATTTATAAACAAACACTGAGACATCACACCTTTGATAGTGATGAGAGATAGTGACCTGTTTAGATAGTTCATTCAAGCAAAAATCAAACATTTCGACTGGATCATGGTTAATCCCATTCGGATTTTTATGATTAACATATGATGAAACAAAATTAAAACCTAATCCAACATTTGCCATTTTAAAAGCAACGTTAAGGAGCTGTTTTGCAAAAACTTCCATATTTGGAATGTTATTATTTATAACCATACTAATAAAGATGTAATCAAATGTATCATCAATTGGATCTTCCAATATATCTCTACAATGAATGTTAGCATCAGGGTATTTAGATTGTGCCACCTTAGTTAATTCTGGAACTATATCAATTCCTGTATATTTAAAATCTTTAATTTCATGTCTTAAATAATCATACAAATCAGCTCGGCCACAACCGATATCTAAGATACTTTTACCATTAAGATCACCAATTTCTAACAGTTTTTTAAAACGGAATAATTGTCCATCTTGACTCATTTGTATAGATTTTAAATCATCACCATGTTTAGCAAGTAAATTTTTATATTTATTTACCATTATGTTTTTGGAAGTTTTCCATGTATTAATAAATCGACCGTTGTCAGTCAAAGCCTTCTCCATAAATTATTCATCACCAGAGCACCACTGTATCAATCATTTGTTTACAGCTAACATATTCATTACTACTTGCTCAAACTCATCGCTAAGATTATTGTTAAAATCAGACATTCTGAAATCATTGTATGAATTTGCATCCACTTTTTTAAAACGATCTATAACCCGTATCAACCATCCAGGCCACACAAAAATAGAAAACTTTCTATTCGCACACATTTTCAAATCGGAATCAATACAACTTGCCATAAGCATAAGAGTTGATGGTAAATTGCTTCTTGCAGAATTATCTGGACTCATCAGATAGACATATTCTAACAATTTATTCATTCCGTCAGTTGTAAAAGGCAGTTCATTATATTTATTAATTAATTGTTTTAATTCACCAAACGATTTAGGAACATTCTTTGGCATATGATGATGAAACATTTTACTTAAACTAATTCGATAAACACTCTGCTCAGGTTCATTATCAATAAAATCAACTAAAATGAATGGCTTACGCCCCATGACAATTTGTGGAATAGTACTTGAAGTTGGGGCTATAAGTAAATCTTGCTCAGAAATCCATGTCGCAAAATCAAAGTGCTTATCAATTGATAAAATGCCATCTTTTACCTTTTTCATAGAATCATATTCACTTCGTGACTCACCAGGATAAGGCCGCAAGCTAAACCTGTATTTTGATTGATCTAGTTCGCTCATTAAACGAGAATAGGTATTAGCAAGATTTAGTTGAAATATCCCATGAGTATAACCATTAGAACTATTTAAGACCTTAGATAAAAGGCTTTGTTTAGAGGCTTGATTAATAACTGAGAATGATCCAACAAATCCAATACGAATTTTATCGACTGTATTTTCAGCATTATTAACAAAGCGGGCAATATCCATTCTAGGATGCCCAACAATATGCACTTTATTCTCCATCCATTGCTTTTTATTATATAAATGACTTTCTTTTCCTAGTTCCTCAACCTTTTTTAAAATATTATCTACAGAATTATTGCCCCAGAGAAATACTCTTTTAATATTAGAAAATAAATCTTTATCTACTGCCAAATTTTTCTCTTCTGCAAACTGATACTGCTCTCCACCTTCACCAGGGCAATAATAATGATATGAATTTGTATATAATTTTAATCCTTTTTTCAAATTAGTCATTCTCATCCAAAAAACAGCAGATGGTCGCCATTTTCGCACATGAAGACTATGAGCTCCTCCATTGCTAACGATCATGCAGTCATAACCTTTTTGCTTTAACAAGGATGCTAAAACATAGCATGTTCCCATATCACGATGCGCATATGCAGTTACAAGCAACACTCTTAACTTTGACATTATAACCTCTCAATCATAATAACTTAAAATTCAATTTAATTATTTATCTGGTTCTCGCAGTCCGGTAATACCATCAAAGGGTATTTCTCCATGTCGAAAATCTGGTTTTTGTTTTAGAAAAAAATTAGGGTTTTCTATCAAGAGCCTATTACCAAGTTCAAAGTAATCCTTACTTAAAATGCATGAAATCTGACCACTACCAACACCTTCATAAGTGACAATACCACTATCACTTATAATATTTTCAGCTCGTATAATGTCATACTCAATATTAAAATCAAGATATCTCACTGGTGCAAAAAAATCACACTTTACTTTCTGATCTTTTGCATAAACATCTATATCCAATAATTTATTGTATATATATGGAAGACCATGCATTGCTTCTAAAAGATGAACCCAACCACTATACGCACGCTTAGCTCCAAGAGTTATCGCCTTTGCTCCAATCTGATAAAGACGGTATGATGGTGAAGCAATAGAATAACTATTTGGAGAAATTTTTTCACAAATTTCCCTACTTTTGGCACCTGTTGCTGCAACAGAGTGAAGTGGATGCAAACTCCTTATACTATCTTCTCTCTGCCGGATATATTCAGAAAATATACCCGTATCAGTTGGGGTAGTTTCTAAAAAAAAAGCCTCACCACTTCTACCTAAAAAAGTAGTAAAGGTTGGAACAACAATAGTTCCACCATTACCAATAACCGATATCAATGCATCATATACCATCTGGCAAAGCTGTTCCTTATTTGCAATACCATCCACCCTACCTAACTGAAAAAGGCTACAACTGACATAAATAACATCCCCTTCACAAATGCCAAGTTTCCTCAATGCAAAGATTAAATCAGCTTTTGTATATGTTTTCATAATTTTTACTCTTGAGCATGAATTTTATTTATTAATTTTAAACCAGTGCTTTAAAATATATTCTGAGGATGTAATTATTCTGACATCTCTAAATTCCAGGTACATTTTCAAAAGAAATTATTATTGTCTAAATATACAATCTTCATTGTCAAAAATAAATCCACGTTAATTATTGGTAGTACTTTATTCCCTCAGAATTGTGTTTCGAGAATAATAATGCAGTTTTAATATTATTTTTCCTTGTTAATTAAAGCAAAACGGTTAGAAAATACTTTATTAAGAGCCGTAGATAATAACCCCAAATCACCTGAATTAATATCATATGCACATGTTTCAAATCCTATAATTTCTTCTTCATAGAGTCTTTCAGCTACAGGGCACAATCCTTTATGATAGCTTCGTTGCGAAAGAGAAAAAGGGTAACCCTTATTGCCTATTGCGACGTTATTAGAAAAGATTGGCAGTTGATATAATGGTTTTACATAACCTTCAAAACATGGAAAACCTTCTGCATTAAGTGCATCAACAAATAACTTTCTACTGACTCCTACTTGAGCAGCATCATAACGAATAATCCAATCATAATATGCATGCTCACAATTATCTCTAACAAATGGCGCAGTTAATCCATCCAAATCAGTTATCGCTGATGACAATTGTTGTGCTAAATGTTGTCGTCTTTTAACATGCAGCTCAATTGCTCCTAACTGCACTAAACCAATTGCTGCACTTAATTCCGTCATTCTATAGTTAAAACCAACCATATTTGTCAGATCTTTTTCATCTGCACTCTCAACAACAGCCTCAGCATGATTTCTGATAAACCGTAATCGTCTTGCCAGATTATCATCATTTGTGCAGCACATTCCTCCTTCACCAGTATGAATATGCTTATGATAATTTAAGCTGAACACACCAATGTGACCTATTGTTCCACAAAAAACATCATATTCTTTTGCCAACGGCGCTTGAGCATTATCTTCAATTAAGTAAATATTTTTCGTATCACAAAGCTCTCGCAATTCCTTAAGAGGTCCAGCCTGTCCGAATAAATTTACGACAATAATAGCCTTTGTTTTCTCAGTAATATTCTGACGAACTGATTCCAGACCCAGACAAAATGTATCTTCATCAATATCTGCAAATACTGGTATTCCACCATAAATTAAGGGTGCCATAGCTGTGGCAGACATGGTGGTTGGAGGCACAATGACTTCATCTCCAGGACTTAGGCCAATTGCGCCCATAGCAGCATACAAACCTGATGTGGCAGAGTTTACAGAAATAACATTTTCCACACAAAAGTAATGCTTCCATGCATTTTCAAATTCTTGTACTTTCGGCCCACCAAGAAAACCATCTCTCCAGCTTCCATAGAAACCAGACAAACAGCCTGATTTAACGACTTCAACTACCGCTTTTTCCTCATCAAGACCAAGTGAATTGTATGGTTCCAGACACTTATCCAACACTGGGGTCCCTCCAAGTAAAGCAAGCTCATTCATTCTCAATACCGACTCCATATGAATATAAAATTTCTTTTATTGCAGTAGAAATCATAGACGTTGAATTAACAATATGGTCAAGTTTACTCACTCTGTTTGAAGAAAAAGTATGGATTTCTCTATTTAAAAGATTCTCAAGTTCTGCTTGATTCATTGCCTGAAAAATAAGTGAATTAGTCCAGACTGGTAATTCATTTCGATCATTTTCTCTTGAAATGATCGATATTACAGGCTTATTTAATATCAAGGATTCTACCATTAAACTTGATGTCATACCAACCACCAGATCAGAAGCATAAACTAATGGTAAGGGGTCTTTTTCACTACTGATAATACCAATAGAAGATTTAAATTCTTCAAATTCAGAAGGCCTGTTTTTAGGGTGAAGCCTTAAGATGATAAAAGCATCTGGAAATTTATTCTGGCAAGCCCTAACTAATGAATTTAATGCAACATAACATCTTTCATCACTATTAAATAAGTCAAATTGACCAACTATGTTTGATTGATTCTCAATGGGTACTTCGGGTTCAGCGACGAAAAAGATTACAAATCGATTTGAACATTTTTTGGGTAATAACTTATTCCGATAAAAGGCACATCCCCTTGAATCAAAATCTGCTTTTTTTTTCACAACATCCATGTACCTTGGATGACCTACCATGAATATTTTGTCTTCTGGAAAACCTAATTTAGCATAACACCTGTGTGTTTCTTCATTTGGTACAAACAACCAGTCTGGAGCATATTCTAAAGCATTATCAGTCCGACCACTAAATCTAAACTGGTAACTCATAATTGAATCTATGACTCCAAGAGTTGGAATACTATGATTATCTGCAACGTCTATAAGAGCTAAAACCTGAGAGTCTCGATTATCTGAAGTCCCAATAATCAACACATCAGGATGCAGTTTTACAACTCTATCGAGAAGATCAAAATCATTGACTGGGATACAATCTATATTACGTTCTTTAAGAAATTTAGAAGCTAAATTAAGAGAAAAGATAATGGTATTAATATTCAAATTAGAAAAAATTTCAGGAAAGTACTGAATAAAATTAGCCGCACCTGGATCCTCTACAACAATTACAATATCTGGTTTATTCATCTGTAGGGATTCATTTAAATTTTAGACATCAATTATTTTTCCATCTTTGTCATAGGATTGTTTTATTAATTCAAAGATTTTTTCAGTCTGAATGGCACTACTCAGTGGTGAATAGGGTAATGCATTATCCTTAACACAATGGTAGGTATTATCATATAATTCATATAATGCTTCCCCAAATGTTGCATCCAATTTTTGTGGCTTATCACTCGCTAATTCATAATTTTCAGAAAGACCACCATGCGCTTGTTTTTCATGAAATAATATGGTTCTGCTATCCTGCAAAATTGAAAGCCTTCCTTTTGAACCCCACAAATCAATACCATTCTCACGATAATAAGAAAAATCAAGAGGAATTGCATGTATAACAACTCCTGTATTTAAAATCAGATTAAAAGAAAATTGAATATCACCAGAAAAAGGCCCAGCTTCCAGCACATTAGACTTTCCTACAGCCTGAACAGCTGATATATCCGTCACTAACATTCTAATAAAATCCACTAAATGAATTCCATTATTATGCAATCCATTACCATATAAAAGAACACCACCTTGTACTACACCGATTAATGAGTGCAATACACCATTCGCTAACCCACGAAAAGTTTTATCAGCACGCCGCCAATAATTTACTTGTACAACTGGTGCTAAATTTTGATAAAGTTGGTATATCTCATCACTATTATTATTCGATGTCGTTCCAAGTGGTTTTTCAATAATTACAGCAAGTAAAGGAGGGAGTGCAACAATTACTTGTTCTCTTTGTTGTGGCGGCGTACAGATAACAGCAACATCAAATACTGTTTTTTTACAGGCTTCTTCTACAGAAGAAAAAGTCTTAAGTATCCCCCATTTTTCACTTGCCCTATTTCTTGCTTCTTCAGAGGGATCAACAACAGCTTCAACTAAAAAACCTTTATGTGCTTTAAGCACTGCCATATGACTCGGATACTTATATGTTTTACCCATCACGGGATCGTGATCATTACCAGCTGCGATCATTCCAAAACCAATAACAAGCGTTTTAAGAGGCATGGATATTTCTTTTTTATTTATATCTTCAATCAAATTATTGTCCGTTGGATATCTTTATTCAATCTAGCCAGGCAATCATTGCTATTTAGCAAGTCTAATATTTCTTGTAATGTAAAGTTTGGATTGTCTAAATAAAAATGTTCAAAAATATGTGAAATAAATTCATAATCTTTTTGTTCATCTAAAGTGAGATGGACATCAGGTCGAGCAATATCTATCGGTGCATTTATTGCTTGTATTTTATATAATTTCGGATTGTTATACATAAATAGACTGACATGTTCATGATCAGTCGGATCATCAGTTCTTGAAGCAACATCTTCCAATGTTTTGGTCAAGAAAACCTGAGCTTCTGAACCATGAGGGAAACTATTACTTAAAGCACTAGAAACATAGTCAGCATCACCTTCAATAAATTCATTTACACATAAGTCGACATAGGCAGGATCAATAAGCGGACAATCCCCTGGGATTTCGACGATGACATCGACATTATGAGCCTGTGCAGAACCAACAACTCGCCCCAAAACATCATGCTCACTTCCACGAAAATAATCTATTGAGAGAGTTTTTGCTAGTTCAACAATGGGGTCATCACTATCATTGGTCGTTGTTGCAATAATAATATTATCAATAGCTGCTGCACGAGATATACGTTCAATCATCAATTGCAACATGGGTTTTCCAACTGCTTCCAACAACACTTTTCCGGGCAATCTGGTTGATGTCATTCGTGCTTCAATGATGGCACTAATTTTACCTTGTCTACTCATTTAAACATCATCAATATGAAAGAATTTATTTTAATTTTTTACAGCAATAAAACCAGCAAAATTATACCATTTGAAAAAAATATCTGAAGAAGAAAAGCCACAACGCTTTAACAGCTCTAAATTTTCATCAATACGATAAGGTATTAATACATTTTCCAGCGCTTCTCTTTTTTGTTTAATTTCTTTATCGCTATATCCAACCTGATGTTTATATTTGTAATAAAGATCAATGTATAGACGGTTAAACAAAGAGTCATTACCCAGAACTTTTTCAACAAGGATCAAGCAGCCATTGTCATTTAAACTTTCATATATTTGACGAATCACTGATTCACGGTGAAGTGGTCGTATAAACTGCAATGTGTAATTCATAAAAACAACGGAAGCATTGTTTAATCCCAGGCTTTCTTCCATGTCACCCACAATTAATTCAATATTATTGTTCAATTCTTTTTGATCAATTTTGTCTTGTGCCTGTTTAACCATTGCCTCAGAGTTATCAATACCGATTAGATTCACATCCGTTTTTCCAAGAATCTTATCAAACTCAATTAATAATGTGCCAGTTGCTGTACCGATATCATAAATATTACTGCCCGATTCAACAAAGTTTGAAGCCAGATCAAGTGCTGCCGACATGGTTTCACCATACATGGGCACACTTCTGGAAACCATATCATCAAATACGCTTGCCACTTTTTCATCAAATGAAAAATCTTTTGCTGACATTTCATTTGCAAAAAACTGATCCACACCACCTATTTTCTCAAGTTTATTTTCCATATTCCTGTCTCAGAAGTTTCAAATCAATGCCTGTTTTTAGACAGACTTTTAACGTTGCAAATTACCTGGTAATCTTTCAAATAGTTCGAAGTCTGCATCAGGGCTTGTTCCATCAGCACCTTTTTTTACTAAAACACAAACGGTCAGAAAGGTTTCTGGATTGATGCCCTCTTTGATGTTTACAAACTTTCCCCACTCGCTTTGATAAGCTGCTATTTCAATTCTTGCCAACTCATCCTTAAATTCAAGTAAAGCATCTCTGAATGCAGCATAACCTAAATAAGTAATCGGACCTTTTCTGCCACCATAATCTGCCCAGCAGATATCAGCGTCAAATGCTTCAATATCAGTATTGGCAACACGAATATCACAAATAACGTACTTATTAGCTTTTGCCAGCATTTCAGCAATCACTTCACGCCAGTTTTCAAAGGACTTGATAACAGACCAGCTCATAACACAATCAGCCATTTCACTGGCTTTGATGTAAGGAATAAGATCACCTGAGTCAAAAGAAGCATAAGGGAAGGCTTGTCGAGCTTCTTCCATGAGATTTTCCTGATGATCCATACCATGATACATTGCATTGGGGGCAATTTTCTTTGATATAGCCGCCATAGCACCATTGCCACATCCTAAATCAATCACTGACTCACATTCAGGAAGTATACGATACAAGGCCCATGCTTCACTCGGATAGAGTTTATATAAGTCTGTTCTGTAAAGCTGACGAGTGCGTTCTTCATACTCTTTTGTGTTCCAGCGATGTTCTTCAGTCACTTTTTTTCCTCTAAATTCATCAAGATGGGTAAAATTTATCTAACCAATTATCAACATTGATCAGATCCCACAATTTCATACTATGATTTGCTTTGCCATCCATATGGCTGGCAACAATTTTTTGCACCTGGTTGAAATCCACATATTGGAATATGGGCCTGTTTGCAGAACACAGGAATTGTTCGACCCAGCTCCTTAACTCAACTTTCATCCATTCATCAATGGGTAAATTCAAGCCAACTTTACGCATATCGCGGCGGCGTGTGTCCGGCACCCAATTTCTTACGGCACTGCGCAGCAAAAACTTGGAGATACCTTTATGTATTCTATAACGTGAAGGTATGGTCAGCCCAAACTCTATCAGTCGATGATCCAGAAATGGCTGTCGTGTTTCCAATGCCTGTGACATATAGCAGCCATCATCCATTTTTAATGAATAGGGTAATGTCAGACGCCCCATGTCAACAATTTGTTTATTTCGAGGGGAGTAGTCTGTACTATCGAATAATGCCGCCGGCTTCAAATATTGCTCGGCATAATCACCCCTCAAACATTGACGATAATCAAAGCCACCACTTCTTGCCAGAAAATCAGGACTGTATTTTGCATCACCACTCTCTAGAAATGCCCTGAATTTTTCATAAGTCTCAAGTGGGCGTTGTTGTGTCCGCTGCCAGGCATCCAACTCATCCTGAAAATTAGGTGCACCTGATAATTCCAGATCTCTCAAATAATAGAGGAAGTGATCATGGTAACCAAAGAAACCTTCATCGCCACCAACCCCATTCAAAACCACTCTGAAACCACGGTCAACAATTTCTCTGGCCATAATGCCATGCAGAACACCATTTGCTGTTGGCAAAGGTTCATCTGAAGCTGCCAGCACCTGAGGTATCATTTCTTTAACACGCTCAGCAGTGACTGGAATAAAGTGGCTGGTCACATTATTATATTGAATAACTTCCTGTATGGAATCATTTTCATTAAAACGTGCATCCGGAAGATCAAGACTAAATGTTTCAGGCTCCACGCCGTATATCTGTGAGGCAATACCAATTGATGCCGGTGAATCAATCCCGCCACTCACAAGAAATGACAGCTTTCTGTCTGTTCTTAATCTAATCTTGACCGCATCCGATAGAAGCTCTTTTAACTGCCCTCGCGCTTGTCTGAAACTACCAACAAAAGGCTCTTGAAACTGATTGAATGTCCAGTACATACTACGAGTGATTTTATTATCAGCATCAATAACCAGTCTTTCACCTGGCCGTACAGCCTCTATTTGTTTAAAAAGACTTGAACCTGGTTTGCCATGGAGCTTATAGGGCAAGCCTATAATTGTTGCCAGTCTTTCATGGTTTATTTCTACTTTAATCTCCGGGAGTGTTAGAATTGCTTTTATTTCTGAAGCGAAACTGATCGCAGTCCTTGATACATGATAAAAAAAGGGAGTAATTCCCAGTCTGTCTCGTGCTAAAATTGTTTGCTTAGTTTTTTCATCATAGATAGCAATGGCAAATTGACCATTAAAATGATTAAAACAATCCAACCCCCACTGTTCATAACCATGAACAATCACTTCTGTATCGGTGGCTGTTTTGAAGACGTGCCCCGCAGACTCTAATTCAGCACGTAATTCGATAAAGTTGAAGATTTCACCATTTTGTACAACCCAGACATTATTTTCTTCATTCGATATTGGCTGCAGGCCATGATCGGAACGATCATTAATTGCCAGTCGACAACATCCCATTGCCAGAGAAAGCGGCATATGTGCTTCATTTGTCTGATTGATTTGCTTCCAGAATTTTTTCCCTCGGGTATCGACTCCAAGCCATGAGGTACCATCTGGCCCTCTAGGCTGGAGTACATCAAGCATATTTCTAATCGAACCTTCAGTGAATAAGGACTGTTCACTGGTGATGAAGCCGGCTATTCCACACATTAGCTTATTTCCGGCCTCGTAATCTCTGATAATAGTCTTATCTGAAAGAATTTTTTTTCTGTAAGAGCAGTGAAATACTGATTATTATTTATTGGTTTTCTAGTCAAAATATTCATCAATTCAGATAGTAATTAGAGAATTATATCATCAAGCTTAAGAACTTGTATAGTTTCTATTCACAGACTAATCTTACAAAAATACTTGGCAGTTAACCTTCTCCAGGTACTTTTTGTTCTACATTGACATTAATTTCTCGCCACTCAGGAAAGCGATCAATTATTGTTATGACATCATCCGCTGAAAAGTGTTTTTTGAGAGGATAGAGACTTTCAAATACTCTCCGTACGATTTCAAAATCCATTGGCTCATCAACGGTAAGTCGAATGTCATCTCGTTGAAGAGAATCCGGGACTTCTGCCTGACCTATATTAAATAAGTCTGGGCTGCGATGAATGAAATAACTGCCGTGAATCCGATCACCGGGTGCATCTGAAAGCTCAGCGGCTCGTTCTAATGCTTCATATTTAAAACAGCGTACATTAAAACCAATGGTTAATTTATTATCTCGATAGTTTGTCACATAATCATAATCACCATCAATTAGAGTCTGTACTGCAGAATCAATTAATTGACCATCAAGTAATGGGTTATCCCCAGTTAATTGAACCACATAATCTGCATTTTCAGAGCCTGCAGCATCAAGCAAGCGCTGGGTGATATCCATTTCACTCCCAGCGACAACTTTAATGTCATTGCGAACACAAGTCTCAATAATGATACTATCCGTTGGGTTGACAGTCGTTGCTACAACCACCTCATTAACTAACTTGCTTCTCTTAATACGCTCAACCAGCTGTACAATCATGGGTTGGCCACCAAGGGGCAGCATAACTTTTCCTGGTAAGCGAGTTGAACCCATTCGGGCTTCAATGGTGGCAATAATTTTCATAATCTACAAACACAGTTTAAATTGATTTTTGAAATGAGAGATTTCAGCTAATTCATCTGGTGTCATACTGCCCTCATGATCAGGACCAGTCATTTTTTTATCCAGAGTAAAATGTTTTTCTAAAATTTTTGCACCACGCGCGCAAGCAGTTATTGCAGCCACAGTGCCAATGGAGTGATCACTAAACCCCACATAACGATCAAATGAAACCTCTGAAAAATGAAGGTCTTCCAGTTCTGTCGGATATTTTGATACACAATATAAGAATTCAATGTCACGTTGTAAATCAATTACAGGAAAATCTTCGCCTTCCCACATTCCCAGTGATGCAATAATTGGTTTTCCAGTACTCACTAATGCTTGAATCAGTGGCTGATCATTGATCGAACGTGATGCAATTTTATAGCGATGAACATTCAGCGCTTCAAGCCATTGTATGCGTTCTACATCAAAGACTGAGGCCATAAATTCAATACCAACCCGATCACATTCCTCTGACAGTTCTGCCAGTTGTTCACGGCTCAGTTCCGTTTTACAATTGTATTCATACCAGGGATTGCCTTCTTTTGGAAATAAGGCCCTGGCATCATAAACCTGAAATTTAGCCACATCAGCGCCATTCTCCGCAGATACCTGGATCAATTCCTTTGCAAGTCCCATATCGCCATTATGGTTTTGTCCAATTTCAGCTATTATTTCCATCATTCGTCTCTTTAATTTTTACTCTGTATATAAATTTATCGGATCCAGTTACGTTCAAGCCACATATTAAGCATGACATAACAAAATAGGGTATGACCATTTAAACGTTGCGGATCAGCAAGCATTTGGGAAGCTAAGGACCCTGCATTTTTTGAAACAAGGCCCATTTTTGATAATGCTGAATCCATGGAAAATGTCTCTTCCATAAGCCCGGACCAACTACCTTTAAGCCAATGATCAATCGGCACATTAAAACCATGTTTTGGCCGTTTAGATATATCTTCTGGTAACAGACCAGCAAATGCTTCTCTCAATACCGGTTTGAGAACTTCACCTTTGACCATATGTTTATAGCGTAATTGTTCCGCTAAAGCTAAGACTGAAGGTGCGACAAAGGGTGCCCGCCCTTCAACAGAATGGGCCATGGTCATTTTATCCAGTTTACGCATCATCTCATTAGGCAGATAAAAATTCTTGTCCTGATTAACATATGTCTCAGGACTCCATTGGGAAGCCGAATTATAGTCACTAAAATATCGGTGTGACCCCATAATGTCACTAAAGGGCTCTCTTGAGAAAAGAGCGGCTTTCTCTTCTTCAGCAGCATAATAATGCCATGCCCAGGCTCGCTGCGGTGCTTTATATCGACTCATGGCTCTTAGCCGCATTTCAGTATCCAGACCAAAATTCTGAAAAGAAGTCACCCCGAGTAATTCATCATTGCCAGTACTATCTGATAGATAAGGACTATTAAGGTGTGAATACCAGGAATAGCCGCCGAAGGATTCATCGGCGCCATCACCGGAAAGAAGAATTTTTATGCCTTGTTCCCGGGCAGCCTTAGCAACAAATAAAATACCAAGACCTGATGAAACAGCAAAAGGTTGATCGCCATAATCACAGAATTCGGGTAAAGCCTGATAAAAATCATCACCGTTCACATGAATTTCATGATGTTTAGTTCCAAGTTGTTTTGCATAAGCCCGTGCGGCACTCGATTCATCGGCATTGCCGTGATAGGGATCATCGACATCTTCAAAACCAATAGAGAATGTTGTCAAGTTACCCAATTCTTGCTGGGCAATAGTGGCAACAATTGAGCTGTCCAGGCCGCTACTTAAAAAACTTCCAACCGGTACTTGTGACAAGAGCCTGCTCTTTACAGAATCAGTAACTGTCTGACGAGTGAGATCAACCAGATCCTGCCAGCTTGATGCTTCGGCTATCTGCCCAGCAAAACGATTAGGAAATGGGTGCAAGGCTATTCCAGTGTGATCAAGCGTTAAATAGTGACCACGGGGCACTGCTTTGACTTCTTTATAAACTGTCGAAGGCTCAGGTATCCATAGAAATGTGGGAAAATCCCAAAGTGACTGATAATCAAGAGAAAGGTTAAGTTTTGGAAACTGTTTGAAGACTCGCAATTCTGAGCCAAACACCAGACCGTTATTGGGTAACTGACTATAATAAAGTGGTTTCTCTCCAGGTATATCCCGTGCCAGAATTAATTTTTTCTCTTTGACAGACCAGATTGCAATGGCAAACATGCCATCCAATCGCCCAAAGACTTTAGTTCCATACTCTTCATAGAGATGGCCGATAACTTCGCCATCTGATTCAGTTCGAAACTGATAGCCTTTTGCTTTCAGCTCACGCCTCAGTTGTGGTGAATTGTAAATTTCGCCATTATAGAAAACAACAATGGAACGATCATGGTTAAAAAGAGGCTGGTCACCTGTTTCAATACCATTAATACTCAGGCGTCGCATGCCTCCAGCATAGGGGTCATTACGATATGTCCCCATACTGTCTGGGCCTCGATGCCAGAGCGAGTTAACCATTTGCTCCAGAATATTTTCATCAAGTAAATTATCTGTCACATAGCCTGCTATTCCACACATTATTTTTTTTCTGCACTCATTAGTTCAGCGATATCCCATTCCCATTGTGAATCCAGAGAAAGCGCTGCTTTTTTGCTTAAAACCACATGGCCGACTCTTTCTCCAGGCTCCATTGCTGTCCTTAAGAAATGTCTCCGGCGAACCAGCACCATATTTCCAACCTCTCTGAACATCTCATCCCGCTCATAGCGCAATCGCTTGTCATGCTTTAGTGGCAGCATACCACTACCATCATGCTGATACATGTTACTGTTTTCTGGCCGCACACCAATAACCCGATCCGCTGAAAAAAGCTGCATCACATCAGCAGCCATATCAATGTATTTTGATGAACGAAAGGGGGATTCAACGAATAAGATTGTTACTGCATCAAAGTTTCGCCTGTCTTCGGGGAGTTGATTAAAGACATCAGTCACTGCATCGTCAATTGAGGTATTTGGTAAAGCAAATTTCCAGTCACGGGCAATGGGCATAACCTTATCACCATATGTGTTCTTTATATGCTCAAGAATTTTTTCATCTGGGCTGGTTACAACAACATCGGTGACACAATCAGCGTTCAATGCTGCCTCTATGCTCCAATCCAGTATGGGTTTTTCATTTAATTCTCGTAATGCCAGAGAATGAGGATCCGCTGTTTTTCCTCTCACAGGTATCACTGCAATGCATTTGAGTTGCTCATTTTTTGACTGAACCACTTTACGCATTATTTCCGAGCGAGTTGAAAGTAATCGTTCTTCATTAGCAGTCAGATTGTTACCATGCTGTCGATAATAAAACAGCGGCAAGCTGACATTTTTTACCTGGTGGTGTTGAATAAAGCGCAACCACAAATCCCAACCATCCTGGCAACGAAAACTCTCATCATAACCTTCCATGGATTCCAGCAATTCACGCCGGATCATTGTACAGGCTCCATGTGCCGGCTGGTCCATCATAGTGACTTCATCAAAATTGTGGCGCTGGATAACTTCTAGTACCTGACCATCAATATCAACCATATAGTAGTCAGGAAAGACAAGGCCAACATCTTCATTTTTTTCAAGCACACCTGATAATAATTCAAGTGCATGTGCATCAAGATAATCATCTGCATCAAGACGCATTATATATTTACCTGTTGCCGCTCTTAAACCTATATTATTTGTTGCATTGAGCCCTTTGTTTTCCTGAAAGATCGTCATGATCTTTTCATTTCTGGCATAGGGTTCAATAATTTCACGAGAGTTATCACTCGAACCATCATCTATGATGATTAATTCAAAGTCCTGAAATGTTTGTTGCAATACACTTTCAATTGCCTGTTCGACAAATCGTCCGTAATTGTAATTAACCAGGTACACCGATATAAGAGGAAATAAGTTAGACATAATATAATTGATTTATTTTTTATTTTAACCCATCAGGTATTGAAAGATTATTTTCAATTAACCAGGTCCGCGTAAATAAAGAAATAGGATTTCGATAATTTTGTGACTCTAAAAGATTTTTCCATAATGGATAAGGAGCATACAAGTAACTATACATACCAAAAACTGTCATCGTTTTTAAGTATTTATCTCGCCATTCAATCCCGAAAGTCCAACGAATTAAACGGGCAAAAGGTAATACTAGTTTAGAAAGTCCAGGCCAGCCATCTAGACATGGTTTGAAGTTAGCAAATAAATTTTGGTAATTGTAAATCTGCAAATACTCTTTAAACAGCTTCTGTCCAATTTTTCTCTCTGCAGGGATATTTCTCCACACTTCAACAAATTCTGGGTCCCAAAGGGGCAAAAACCAATCAAGTCCCAAAAAATCATAGACTCTCTGACCATTCACAACAAATTTTGATTGTCGTTCTTGATATTCTGAGAGTTCATAGGCTGATGCTAATTCTTGAGGTGAAATTTTATCATTATCCTGTAATGATAAATTTGCAAAAACTCGTGACTTAATAATTGCTATATTTTCAGGAGTCTTAAGTGCATGCCATAATGAAAAATGCTTTTTCAAAATAGCTGAAAACAAATCATCAATTGTTGCTTCTGGCTTTAAAAGCTGTGCAGGAATATGCCCTCCAGTAATAAAATCACCTGATTGCCCATTAATAATGATATCGCCTTTTTTTATGATTCCCTGCTCCATTAACTCATTCAATGGCAAGAAATCCTGGAAGTTCGGTACTCCGTTAAGCCCATTTGCATGCTTCCAAAGAGCCTGGCGCTTTGGCGACGCAAAAAGCTTGCGCATAGCTTTCTTGGTACTCGGAACAAAGTACCATGGCACACCCAATACTTCAGCCACATTTTTTGCAGAACGAGCCTCATCATTACCAGCAGGGCCATATGAAAAAGCCTTCACATTTGGGCAGCCAAATTCAACCAGCTTTGATAAGATTAACCGTGAGTCTAATCCCCCGCTAAGAGGTACCCATATGAAACGACCATCTGCCTGTTTTATAACTCTTTGCATAACATTGTCAAATGATGATGCAATTTGAGAAATAAGCTCTTCATCATCACTATCTACTAACTCATCAGGTACAAACTCATAATAAAAACCTGTGGTTAAAGCAGACTTATTTTTATCCCAAAACAAAAACTCACCTGATTGAAGTTGTTTTAATCCACTGAAAATAGTATCAGCGCCAGTGGTATAGCCTGCCATAGCAACATCAAGTAAAGCATGTCCATCTGTTTGTGTAAGTTTCTGGGAGTGCCTTATAAGTTCAGCTGAATTTGACACGAGAGTGTCTGAATAAAATATCGGTGTTGAACGACAGTTATCAACACATGCAAAAACAAATGCTTCACTTTCAATTAAACATGCAAAATGGCCATAACTTTCTCTTAATGTACTTGTTAATAAAGGCATATTATTTTCTGCAGCAGCATCAGCAATTGTTTCTATTACCTGGAGATTACCACGATAATGGATCTGAAGATCGTTCAGTGCAACAAAGTTCCACGCCATATCAGCGGATAAGGAAATGTTCATTTATAGAATTTTTACCATAGTTGTTCGATAGTTATAAAGCCAAAGCATTTATGAGATTATCACACCTCATGCAAGTATCTCATGAGTTTTGAAGTGTTAGCTCAATCATTAAGTTTAAGAAGATTATAACATAACCGCCCTAAATCCAATATCCATAATACTTTTCTGACACTTTTTTTATTTCTGAAATATCTTTTTTGGTAAAAAAGTGATTTTTCCAAACTGTCCTGTTTTTAATTTCGGGATATGGGAAAGTTAACGGACGCTCTTCATAAACAAGTCCAGCATTAGTAATTAAAAAACCTTTATACCCATAATCTTGCATAATAGAAAACACTTTATGCTTATCGGTGTCATTTATCATTATTTCAATAATAAAGTCCACATTAGCTCGCTTCAGAATAGACGTTGATGACTCAAGTATATTCAACTCATTGCCTTCACAATCTAGTTTGATTAAACAAGAATCACTATATGAAGAGACAATTGAATTTAAAGTGCTTGTAGTTACTTCAACTGTTTCAAAGGGTGAATCTTTAAAAATACCATCAGTTCCCTTAAATGAATTTATTAAAGATGATGATGTGGATAATTTTGAATTATTTTTACCCGTAGGAAAATAAAATGTTTTTTTCTCATTAGAGTTTTTATCAACAACCTTTTCAATGAGCTCAAATTTTAATTGATTTGTCGTTTTTATTTTTTTTATATATTCGACATTCTTGGGGAAAGGCTCAACAGAAACCACTTTTATTTTGGGATGATAAATTTCAGTTAAGATTGAATAATAACCAACATTTGCCCCTATATCAAAAAATGCGGATATATCCCATGGATAATTTTTAATTAAAGTAACAACTTCATTTTCATAAGATTCAAAGCCATTGATAGCAATATCTTTTAGCAGATTTGATTCGCCTAAATTTGTTAGCTTGATTGTTCTATTATTAAGAATAAAGGTTTTCTTTCTTATTAAGCCTGAGTCTATTAATTTTCGTTTGAGAATTTTAATAATTCTTGAGTTCCATAACATTATGTTTGCCTTGGTTATTTCTTCTGTAATTTATCTTATCTGATATCTTTAATATCTTAGAACCAGAGATTTTGGTTATGTTGAAGGATTATTATAAAAATAAGAAATACAATATTTTGAAAAATTATCTAATTTTTTACTCATTCACTCTTGTTAAAAACCATTCATAGGTCGATGCCAGCCCCTCTTCAAAGTCAATAGAAGCTTCCCACCCCATCGCTTTGAGCCGTGAAATATCCATTAGTTTTCGCATGGCACCATCAGGTTTGCTTGTATCAAAAACCAGATCACCTTCAAAACCAACTACCTTTTTAATCGTTTCAGCCATTTCCCGAATGGTACAGTCAACCCCGGTACCGACATTGATATGTGACAACATGGGTTTGGTGTTAATTTCATAGGTTTCTTTATCAAGCTGTATGACATAAAGACAGGCTGAAGCCATGTCATCCACATGCAAGAATTCACGCATGGGTTTGCCACTGCCCCAGACGACGACTTCAGAACTCCCTCGCTCTTTTGCTTCATGAAAACGACGCATGACCGCTGGAATAACATGAGAATTCTCCGGGTGAAAGTTATCACCCTCACCATAAAGATTGGTCGGCATCACCGAACGAAAATCTGTGCCATATTGACGATTATACGATTCACATAACTTGATTCCAGCAATTTTGGCCAGAGCATAAGGCTCATTGGTCGGCTCCAGAATCCCCGTTAACAAAGCTTCTTCTTGCATCGGTTGCTCAACCGCCCGAGGGTAAATACAGGAACTACCCAAAAACAATAATTTTTCCACCCCACTATGATAGGCCGCATCAATAATATTGGCCTCAATCATCATATTTTGATAAATAAATTCCGCTGGATAGGTATTATTCGCATGAATTCCACCCACCTTGGCTGCAGCCAAAAATACATATTCAGGTTTCTCTTTCTTAAAAAAAGCCTGAACCTGAGCCTGATCAACCAGATCCAGTTCAGTATGAGTGCGAGTTATAATATTCGTACACCCTAAAGTCTTTAGTTGGCGCACTATCGCCGATCCTACCAAACCACGATGGCCAGCCACATAAATTTTACCCTGTTTCAATTTATTCATGGTAATCAAATGCCCGGTAGCCATGTTTTTTAACTAAAGAGTCACGTTTGGCCAGAGTAATATCATGCTCCATCATTTCATGAACCATCTCTTCAAAGGTAATTTTTGGTTCCCAGCCCAATTTCTCTTTAGCCTTACTGGGATCACCTAATAATGTCTCAACTTCAGTTGGACGAAAGTAACGTGGATCAACCGCAACAATCACCTTGCCAGATTCTTCATCATAGCCTTTCTCATCCATGCCCTCACCTTCCCAGCGAATGCTCTTATTCAAATGTCCCCAGGCAAAATTAACAAAATCACGAACCGAATACTGGACTCCCGTAGCAATACAAAAATCATCTGGCTCATCCTGCTGAAGCATCAACCACTGCATTTCAACATAATCTTTGGCATGCCCCCAGTCACGTAATGCATTCATATTTCCCAGAAACACCGTATCTTGAAGCCCCAGATGAATACGTGCCATTGCACGAGTGATTTTACGAGTGACAAATGTCTCACCCCGGATCGGTGATTCATGATTAAATAAAATTCCATTACAAGCGTACATACCATAGGCTTCACGATAATTCACAGTGATCCAGTAAGCATATAACTTAGCGGCCGCATAAGGCGAACGAGGATAAAATGGTGTTGTTTCCTTCTGAGGCGTTTCTCTCACATCACCATACAACTCAGATGTTGAAGCCTGATAATAGCGTGTCTTTTTCTCCAGTCCAGAAATACGAATTGCATCCAGAATACGCAAAGCACCTAAGCCTACTGTATCAGCCGTATATTCAGGACTTTCAAAAGATACCGCCACATGACTCTGAGCACCCAGATTATAAATCTCATCGGGTTGAATTTCCTGAATAATGCGCACTAAATTCATTGAATCCGATAAATCACCATAATGCAGAACAAATTTTCGATTCGTTTCATGGGGATCTTGATAAAGATGATCAATTCGATCCGTGTTAAAAGAAGATGCACGACGCTTTAAACCATGGACTTCATAGCCTTTACCCAATAAAAATTCAGCAAGATAGGCACCATCTTGCCCAGTAACACCTGTAATTAACGCAACTTTTACATCCATAGTCATCTCGTTTTTTTAATAAAGCCTTAGGTCGATAATCAAATAATAAACTTCACTGATAATGCAACTGTTTAATAATTATAACTTGATATGCATTGAGTGATAAAACATATTTTATTTAATATTGGTCAACATATTATTCAGGTCAGATTTCCAGTCTGCTGGCTTAAGATGCAAAGACTTCAACAGTTTATGACCGTCAAGTTTTGAATTTGCAGGACGTTTGACCGGTGTTGGAAATTCGGATGATGGGATGGGGTTGAGTTGCATTGTTTTGTTGATCAAACCAGATTCTTTTGCCTGCTGGAATATTTCCTGTGCGAAGTTATACCAGCTGACACCAGGATCACTTTGAAAATTGTAGACGCCCCAGGGGTATTGCGGCTGATTAAACTGTTTTGCTTCCAGAATATCCAGCAGACAGGTACTGATTGCTTTTGCTGACGTGGGTGCACCAAATTGATCATCGACAATACTCAGTTCATCTCTTTGTTCTGCCAGCCTGAGCATGGTTTTAACAAAGTTATTACCGTGATTCCCAAAAACCCAGCTGACTCGAAGTATAATATGTTTAGGCCAGATCTGTTCAATTTTTTGATCACCTTCCAGCTTGGATGCACCATAGATACCTGTTGGGTTTGGGGGATCGGATTCAAGATAAGGACTTGGTTTCTCACCATCATAGATATAATCGGTCGAAATATGCATGAGAGGTATATCAAGTTCTTTACAGCTTATAGCCAGATTTTTACTGCCCAGAGAGTTGACAGCATAGGCCTGTTCATGTTCTGTTTCTGCGTTATCAACGGCGGTATAAGCAGCGGCATTGATAATAACATTCGGTTTTATATTTCGAACTATTGTATTGACTTGCTCTAAATTTGAGATATCCAGTTCCCGGGAGCCAAAGCCATAAACATCATGGCCTCGTTGTTTGGCTTCTGTGACGAGCTCTGTACCGACCTGTCCTTTGGCTCCAGTAATAAGTATTTTCATAGATAATCAGTTTTTTATGTTGTTGTTAGTTGCAACCCTCTCAATTCCCCCTTATAGGATAGGGAAACAGGAGAATGTTTTATGCATATAAATTTATTTCATAGTCGAACAGATCGGGGGCATCTTTTAGTTGTGCTTGGGTTTTGTCTTTTTCTGAAAGCTGGAGGTGTTGGTGCTCCACTTTCCAGTTGATATTAAGCTGTGGGTCATCGAACTGAATGCCCCTGTCACATTCCGGTGAATAATAATTGTCAACCTTATAAGCAAAAATGGCGTTTTCTGAGAGCACGACAAAGCCATGGGCAAAACCCCTGGGAATAAAGAGCTGATGTTTATTTTCTGCTGAAAGTTCTACAGTGACATGCTGGCCAAATGTTGGCGAACCTTTTCTGATATCAACGGCAATATCCAGGACTTTACCTTCAATAACCCGAACCAACTTGCTTTGAGCATAAGGAGGAAGCTGATAATGCAGACCTCTTAACACACCATGACTAGAACGGGATTCATTATCCTGCACGAAGGTCGTCTGTATCCCGGTATTCTGTTCAAAGATATCACATCTGAAAGTTTCGATGAAATAGCCTCGATCATCGCCGAACACTTTGGGCTCGATCAGGATGACCTCAGGTATGTTTGTTTTGGTATATTTCATATCTTGTATGCATACAGCCTCCCTCAGTCCCCTTTTGAAAAAGGGGAAGCAAGAGCTTAAGCAATGTCCTCTTTGGTTCTGCGTAACAAATACTGACCGTATTGGTTTTTCTTGAGTGGCTGAGCAAGTTCAATTAACTGTTCTTTATTGATATAGCCCATTTCATAGGCAATTTCTTCAATACAGGCTACTTTTAAACCCTGACGTTTTTCTATAGTCTGAATATAGTTTGATGCTTCCATCAAGCTTTCGTGGGTACCTGTGTCCAGCCAGGCAAAACCTCGTCCCATGAGTTCAACTTTGAGGTTCTTCTGTTTAAGATAAGCCTGATTCACCGAGGTGATTTCCAGTTCACCACGGTGGGAAGGTTTAACGGCTTTGGCAATCTCAATGACATTATTGGGATAAAAATAGAGGCCGACAACAGCATGATTGCTTTTGGGATGTTCTGGTTTTTCTTCAATACTTAAAACGTTTCCTGAAGAATCAAACTCTGCGACACCATAGCGTTCAGGATCACGGACATAATAACCAAAGACCGTAGCTTTAGCCTGTTCAGTGATATTATTAACTGAATGTCTGAGCATTCTTTTGAAACCGTGCCCATAAAAAATATTATCCCCTAAAACCAGGCAGACATCATCATCTCCAATAAATTCTTCACCAATAATAAAAGCCTGAGCCAGCCCATCAGGTGATGGCTGAACTTTATAAGAAAATTTCATCCCAATATCATGACCGTCACCCAGTAAAGATTCAAATTGAGGCAAATCATGGGGGGTCGAAATAATCAACACTTCGGTTATTCCTGCCAACATCAGTACTGAGAGCGGATAGTACACCATGGGTTTATCATAAATCGGAGTAAGTTGTTTGCTAACCCCTTTAGTGATGGGATAAAGACGAGTGCCAGAACCACCAGCAAGGATAATACCCTTCATATATCAGCCCCCAGGCGTTCACGCTGATAGCTGCCATCCTGTACATGCTGACACCACGCCTTATTGTTCAAATACCAGTTGATGGTTTTTTCTATGCCTGATTCAAAGGTTTCCTGAGGGAGCCAGCCCAGTTCATTGTCAATTTTGTCAGCATCAATCGCATAACGCAGGTCATGACCTGGACGATCAGTCACATAGGTAATTAATTGTTCATGAGGCTTATAGGCCGACTCAGGAACAAGCTTGTCCAGTAAGGTGCAAATGGTTTTAACCACTTCAAGATTGGTTTTTTCATTATGACCACCAATATTATAGGTCTCAGCATCCTTGCCTGTTTCCAGAACCAGTCTTAAAGCACGAGCATGATCATCGACATGCAGCCAGTCTCTGATTTGCTGGCCATTACCATAGATGGGTAATGGCTTTCCTTCCAGAGCATTGAGCGTCACCAGGGGGATGAGTTTTTCCGGAAATTGATGGCTGCCGTAGTTATTAGAGCAATTGGTGATCACGACTGGAAAACCATAGGTACGATGCCATGCTCTCACCAGGTGATCAGACGATGCCTTACTGGCTGAATAGGGTGAGCTGGGCTCATAGGCTGTTTTTTCAGTAAAAAAGCCGGTTTCATCTAAATCACCATAAACTTCATCTGTCGAAACATGGTGAAAGCGGAAGGTGGATTTTTTGCTATCATCCAGTTGATTCCAGTATTGGCGAGCGACTTCAAGCAGATTGCAGGTGCCGACAATATTAGTTTGTATAAAATCAGCAGGTCCATCAATGGAACGATCAACATGAGACTCTGCCGCCAGGTGCATTATGGCATCGGGCTGGTATTGTTCAAAAACATGGGTCATTGCTTCATTATCACAGATATCAACCTGTTCGAAATGATATCGGGAATTTTTTTCAACTTCGGACAATGACTCTAAATTACCCGCATAGGTCAGGACATCGACATTAATGATAGTGTGTTCAGTCTCCTTGATGTATTGACGTATCACAGCTGAACCTATAAATCCAGCTCCTCCTGTTACAATAATATTCAATATGATCTCCTGAATCAGTCTTTAAGAGCAATTACTATGTTAGATATGGGGATTATAAGACGAATCGGGTTGGCTTACAATTAGCTCGAAATGAATAGGTCTGATTAAATAATTGCTCAATAGTCTCTTCAATCACAGGTTCATCCATTTCCTGCTGTATCAAAATTTTTTTTGCCTTTTGAGCTGATAGTTCTTCTACTCTATAAAGTTGTTCAAATCCTTCAAAAAATATCATATTATCATCCTTAATAATCTATTTGTAAATAAATGGGCATGTACATTCCCACATGAGGAAGTGGGAATGTGGGGTGAGTTTAAAACTGGATATTTGCCTTATTTTTTTCGATGGTTTTTGGGCCCACACCTTTGACACTTTCCAGACTGCTTAAATCCGTAAAGTCGCCATGTTCTGCCCGCCAGGCAACAATGGCTTCGGCTTTTTTTAAGCCGATACCATTTAAACTGCCGGCAATGCTTTGTGCATCAGCGGTATTCACATTCACTTCCTGAGCCATAGAAATGGAAGTAAACGTCAGCATCATAGCCAGTAAAAGTACATTCAGTCCGTAATTAATTGTTTTCATATTCTTTCCTTAAAATAATTTTCTTTAAAGTAAACTGTCAGGACCTTCCTGAGCAGCTGATTAAGTATTTTACGGAAGATATAATGTGGGAACTATCAGCACATTGGTGCAGAATCTGTCAGATATTTCAGCATCTGACTGTAAGATTATTCATTATCATCAAATTGCTTCTTATGCAGCTTATTATAGAAGCCTTCATGAACAATCAGTTCATCATGGCTACCCATTTCAATAATAGAACCTTTGTCCATAACCACAATCAAGTCAGCATTTTCAATCGTTGATAAGCGATGAGCAATGACCAGAGTGGTCCGCCCTCTCATCACATTTTCTAACGCTGCCTGAATTTTACGCTCTGACTCGGTATCCAATGCTGAAGTCGCTTCATCCAGGATGAGAATGGGAGAATTTTTCAGCAAGGCTCGGGCAATGGCCAGGCGCTGCCTTTGTCCACCGGACAGAAGCACACCATCTTCACCAATCAAAGTATCCAGTCCATCGGATTGCTCTGCAATAAATTCCATCGCATAGGCTGATTCAGCAGCACTGGTAACTTCATCTCGGTTATGGTGACTCAGTGAGCCATAGGCAATATTTTTTTCTATGGTGTCATTAAATAAGGTCACATCCTGTGTCACTAAAGAGATTTGCTCTCTGAGTGATTTCAGGGAATAATCAGCCAGATTTTCCCCATCAAGCAGGATTTCACCCTGTCTAACATCATAAAAACGAGAGATCAGGCTCACAAGGGTCGACTTGCCACTCCCGGAACGCCCCACAAAGGCAACTGTCTGGCCAGGCTTAATACTTAGATTGAAATCTTTGATGACTGTTTTTTCAGTATCAGGGTACTGAAAATTGATATTTTTAAACTCCAGATGGCCTTTTATGGATTGTACCTCAAGAGTACCCATATCCTTCTCTGGCTCTTCATCCAGTATCAAAAAAACACTCTCAGCTGCGGCAATGCCTTTTTGTATAGTTGAGTTGACTTCACTGAGTTGACGGATGGGTTTAGGTAGCAGACCGGCGGCAACAATGTAGGCAATAAAAGCATCAGGCTCCATCTGATCGAGAAAACTTAGGGCTAGAAATACCAGCATGGATAATGCAAAGGCAACTATCATTTGTAGAACGGGGGTATTAATAGCAGAAGTCATTACCATTTTCATGTTCTGCCGATAGTTCTTCTGGCTGGCACCCAGGAAACGAGCCTGTTCATAGGTCTCCCCGCCAAAGCTTTTGACTTCTTTATAACCATTTATCGCTTCAGAAGAGATATGGGTAATATCACCCATGGTAACCTGAATTTTTTTGCTCAGTTTTTTGAATCGTTTGCTTGCAAAGGCGACAACAAAACCAATCAAAGGTGTAATGGCTAAAAAGGTTAGAGAGAGTTGCCAGTTAGAATAAAAGAGAAAACCCAACAGAGCAATAACCGTGATGCCTTCTCTGACAATAACTTTCACCGCATCTGTCGCTGCACCAGTCACCTGAGCGACATTAAAGGTAATCATTGAGATCAGTTGGCCAGAGTTATTTTGCTCGTAGTAACTATTGGGTAAGAGTACCAGCTTGTCAAACATCTCTGTGCGCAAGGTATGTACGATAGAAAAAGAGACTTTTGCTAAAAAGTAAGTACCAATAAAACCGCCCAAACCTCTAAAGAAATAAATGACCAACAAGCTGATAGGGATCAGATAAACAGCCTCAGTATCCTTACTGTAAACTGCATCAGTCAACCAACCTGTTACCTTGGCAAGTAATGGCTGAGAGCCGGAATAAAGCAAATAACCAAAAACACTCAGTACAAATATTTTCCAGTGCGGCTTTACATATTGTAATAAGCGGATGTATACGGTGAGACCTGATTGCTTACTTTTTGTATTCACTGATATCTCATTATTTTTGAAAGGATAAATCATATCATATTTAACACAAATTCAGCATTTACTGGCATATTTTACAGTGTTTATGGGATAATCAGAGATACTTTCATATCAGTGCTTAGGTTAAATAAGAGCTGTCAGCCAAAAAAAATAGTTAAATGAAACAATTGACACTTGAGGCATTTGATCGTCTCACTCAAAATTCTGCAGTTCTAGCTGATGATGAGCATGGTAAAAAAGTGCTGGAACTCACTGATCATTCTATTATCAAACTTTTTCGCGTTAAACGTCTGCTGTCACAGGCCACTATTTATTCACCGGCTCGTCGCTTTGCAAAAAATGCAAAAAAGCTAAAGCAGTTGAACATTCCCACTATCACTTTAATTGATCTTTATAATATCAAAGGGATTCGGCGTACAGCTGTGCATTATCATCAGCTGGAAGGTATAATGGTCAGGGAATACCTGAACAGTCATTCTGGAAATGATCAATTTTTAGAAAAACTAGGTGAATTCCTTGCTCTCTTACATTCGAAAGGTATTTTTTTCCGTTCTGTGCACTTTGGCAACATAATTTACACACCAGATAAACAGTTTGGACTGATTGATATTTCAGATATGAATATTAGTCCTTTCCCGCTAAGCATTTTTAAACGCTTAAGAAACTTAAAACATATTTTTCGTCTACCGGAAGACATTCGATTTATCCAGCAGAGTCAGGCCATAGAAAATGGCTATCTCAATCACAGCCATGTTAGAACTCTTTTTTTCACACAACAGTATTTTAAGAAAAAATTTTTACAAACCAGCCGTGATCTCAAGGCAATTAACCGAGAAACTGGATAGCCTGTCTCAATGAACTCAACTCAGCCGCTTGTCAGCATTATTATCTCTTGCTATAACCACCAGGATTATATTTCTCAGTGCATTGAAAGCATTGTGCAGCAGACATATAAAAACATCGAACTCATTGTAATTGATGATGGTTCATCCGATAAGAGTGCCGATATTTTAGAGCAGTTAAGCCAAAAATATCATTTTTCTTTTGAGCGCCAGGCCAATATAGGACTGACAAAAACCTTAAATAAAGCCATGAGCAAAGCAAAGGGTAAATATATTGCACCTCTGGGTTCTGATGATTATCTAATGCTGGATAAGACAGAAAAGCAGGTGCAGTATCTTGAAACCCATGAAAATATTGCCGTCGTCGGGGGTAATATCCTGTGCATTGATGATCATGGGAAAATCAAGGCAAAGCAACGATTAAAGCCATATCATGAGCTTGATTTTAAAACTGTGTTTCTGACACCAAAGCAAATACCTGCCGCTCCAACTGTCATGATCCGCGCCACAATACTCTCCGAAGTGAAGGGTTTTAATACTGAAAGTAACCTTGAAGATCTGGATTTATGGTTACGCATTACACATGCCGGTCATAAAATAACAGTACTAAATGATGTGTTGGCTTATTACCGCGAGCATAGTACTAATTCTTACAAAAATTATCAGTTCATGACTGAAAGTCTTATGACAACCTATTCAAATTATACCAATGAACCTGAGTATCTCGATGTCAAAAACCAGGTACTGTTACGAATGTTTTTGAAGGTTTCAAAAAAAGACCGTGTTTACGCCTGGAAAATCCTCAAACAAATTTCACCACAATATTATAATTTAAAATTTTTGAGAGGCTTTTTTTACTTATTATTACCACACCACCAATAAAAGTAGTTCTAAAGAATTAAATCAAATGAATATGATCAAACATTTTTTTAAGCAATTCAAATCTGAACCAAAACAGTCCAAATTTGAACGCCGGACACGTCGTTTTAAAAAGAAATACCCGAACTATATCATCGGAAGAGGTTCCTATGGTGTGCCGGAGGTTCATGACTGGAAGGAAGGCTCGACACTAAAAATCGGCTCTTTTTGTTCGATCTCTGCTTATGTGCAGATTTTTCTCGGTGGCGAACATCGTTTAGACTGGATAACAACTTCACCCCTCAGCTATATGTTTGAAGATAACAGCATTAAAGATTATGGTCTTAGTAAGGGCGATGTAATTATTGGCAATGACGTCTGGATCTGTGCAAATGTGATTATTTTATCTGGAGTCACCATTGGTGATGGTGCTGTCATTGCCAATGGTGCCATCGTTACCCAGGATGTCAAACCCTATAGTATTGTCGGTGGCAATCCTGCAAAAATTATCAAGTATCGTTTTTCACCTGAAATAATAAAGCAACTGCTTTCTATTTGCTGGTGGAACTGGCCTGAAACTCAAATAAAAGAAGGCTTAAAATACCTGCAGAGCAATGATATCAATCGTTTCATCTCTTTTTCCTCGCATATAAACAATCATGACAAAACGAATTAAAGTATTACACCTTCAACCCATCTGTAATATTCGTGTTTCTGACCTGCAAGAAGAGATCATTGCCGCATTACCCACGGATAAATTTGAAGTAGTGACGGCATACTTGACCAATGCTCCAGAAGAACGAACCAGTGGTATCCAGTCACAGAGTGAGCGTGTTAAACATTTTAATTTAAAAAAAAATGATATGAAGGGGCTGCGACTGCCCTTAATGCAGCAATTATTAGAATTTTGCCGCAATGAAAAATTTGATGTCATCATTACACATCGCTTTAAGGCTTTGGATATTATGATGAAGCTGAATAAACGCCTCAAAATACCCCATTGTATTGGTGTAATACATAATCTGGGTGATTTTAATCGTTTTTATCGCAAGCTCAATGCACTTTTATTTTTAGATAAACGCTGGACAATTGTCACTGTCTCACAAATAGTGAATGATTCTTTAACAAAAATTGGCTATGGATTTAATCAGGACAATGTCATCACCATTAACAATGCCATTGATACTGACAAATTATTACAACGGATTTATTCTAAAGAAAAGGCAAGAAAACAGCTTGGCCTGGAACCTGACAGCTTTGTTTTTGGCTCCATTGGCCGCATGGTCACGGTAAAAGGTTATATCTATCTCATTAAGGCATTTGAAGAACTCTATCAGTCTAATAAAAAGATTAAATTAGTACTCATTGGTGATGGTAAATTAAAACCTGAGTTGCTGCAGTATGTCAACGAAAGGAAACTTCAGGATGCTGTTCTCTTTCCGGGAGAAATAATTGATGCAAAGTTATTGATGCCAGCATTTGATGTGTTTGTCCTGTCATCACTCACTGAAGGTTTTTCCTTGGTTGTACTTGAGGCAATGGCCGCTAAAATTCCTGTTGTTGCCACCCAGGTCGGCATTGTACCTGCAATTATCACGAATAAAGATGAAATCGTACATCCTAAAGACATCCAGCATCTGTCATATATAATGAACAAATATTGTAAAATGTCTGAACAAGAAAGAGTACAATCAGGTAATCGCTTATTTCAACATTTGCTGAAATATTTTGATATTAAATTATACCGTGAAAAATATCTTAAGCTGGTTCAAGAGAAAACAATAAAAACCAATGAATAAAAAAATATTAATTATAGATGGTATCAGCGGCGTGCCGATGGGTTTAGAAATTGATGAGGCCTTTCATAATTTAAATATTCCCAGTCACTATGTTGCAGCAGTCAATTTAAATCATAGATCTTTTTATAAACCCCTATCCGCGATAAATAAGGCCATTCATAAACATATTTACAATGAAACATACTATCGTTACCCCAAACTTACAGATGATAGCCTGGTTAAGCTGATTAAAGAAACAAAGCCTGACATTGTATTTGTTATTGGTTTCTTATATCGCTTTTTTGATTTAAACCAAGTGCAGAAAATTAAAAAAGAATTTGGTTTTGAGCTCTATCTTTATGACACAGATAGCTGCAACCTTTTTACCAATAAAAGAGAGCTGGTTTATTTTTTTAATAATGAACTGCCTATTTATGATCATATTTTTTCTTTTTCAAAAACAACCACTCAATTTATTAATAAGCTTAATCAATTAGATGCCAGCCACCTGCCTTTTGGTGCCAAAAGTATTCCCTTGCATACCCCGGACAAAGTCAATGACATTTTATTTGTCGGCAGTGCAGATATGAGACGCGTATATTTATTAGAGCAACTTACTCAATTTAAACTAAAGGTATACGGCAGCAAATGGCAAAGAAATCATTCCGTTATTTCTCCGGAACTTAATACAGCCATATCCCCGGAATCCATTTGGGGAGAGCCACTTCATCAGCAGTTATTTAAAAGTAAAATTATTCTCAATATTACCCGTTCTACTTTTTTTGGCGTTGAAACCGGTATCAATTTAAGGATATTTGAAACACTTGCAGCACAGAGCTTTTTACTAACCGATCACACGCCGGAACTGGCTGATCTATTTAAAATTGGCGAAGAAATTGAAAGCTATTCCAGCTCAGAAGAACTCGTTGATAAGGTTAGTTACTACTTAAAAAATGAAGACAAAAGAAATAAAATTGCTATAAAAGGGTATGAGTCTTTTTTAAAGAAACATTCGTGGAATAAATGTATGGAGAAATTTCTGGTTCAGATTAAGTGACATCATTCATTGGTAAATTAATTACTCATTGACCGCTGTGAATATGCTTAAAAAAAGGCAATGACCAAAAGGCTCGTTGTACCGCATTATCAGTAAAATTTTGCTCTAACCATTGTAAATTTTGTTGTTGTATCAGTTTCAAAGATGGCTTGTCTTGCAAATATACGTTCCGCATGAGTTCCATCAATTTTTTCTCATCGCCAACATTAAACAGATACTGTGAATTGCTAATAACTTCTTTTGCTCCACCCGCATTAGTGGCAATCACGGGTACTTCAGCAATAATCGCTTCAAGTAATACCATACCAAAAGGCTCTTTATCAGAGCTTAAAACAAAACTATTAAAAGCCCGATAATAATTAATCGCATGAGGCACAACACCAAGAAAGAAAACACGTTCCTCCAGCTGCAGCTGTTCTACCTGTGCTTTTAATTCATCCTCAAGCCTTCCCTGACCGAGAATAACTAAAATAGTATCAGTGAGTTCGGATGCTACTTTGGCAAAAGCATTAATCAATGTTTTTTGATCTTTATCCGGATGCAGTCGCCCGACATTCGCAAACACATATTTGTCTGCTGCAATACCCAGGTGTTTTCTTGCTTCTGCACTATTAACCTGTCTGGCAACCACCTGTTTGACATTAATACGATTATACAGGGTTTGTATCTGGTTCTGCGGAAATCCCGGCAGAGACGCCCTCATCTCATCGCGAATGGCATTAGAAACCCCAAGCAGATAAAGATTTTTTTTGTGATGATTAACAAACCAGCGGCGAGTAAAACGTTTGAACTTCCCAAAAGAATGGTTGATGCCGATAACGGGCAGGTTTTTAATATTTCGAAGGATATAAGTCGCCTGATAACGGTGTCCAATGGCAAACTCAAAGTCATATTGAGAACATATTTTTTTTAGCTGTTTAATGGGATCGCGCTTCAATCCTCGTAAGCTTTTTTGAGGGTATTCAAGGAAAATGACATCATCAGAATCCGTCTGTTGAATCACATCATCATTCCTATCGCCAACCAGATAGACAGTTATGATTTTATAGTCAGTTCCTTTAAACAAACTGGAATATTGTCGAGCCACATCAAGAAAGGGGAAAGTGTAGTCATGGCATAGTTGTAAAACGAATTTTTGATCAATCATGAACCCCCTCAATCCCCCTTGCTCTTAATTTAAAAAAGGGGGTAGTTAATAGCCTGTTATTTTGTCACCAGAATGTCCTGCATAATCAGGTATTGCAAATCCGAACCATAAAACATGTTCAATGCATCTTCCGGTGTACAGACGACCGGTTCACCACGACGATTAAGTGATGTATTTAAAACCACACCATTGCCGGTTAACACTTCAACCTCTTTAATTAAAGCATAATAGCGAGGGTTTATATGCTCTTTAACCGAATGTGCCCTTGCGGTACCATCTTCATGCACCACCTCCGGGACACGTTCAGCCCAGCCATCATTCACTTCAAAGGTGAAGGTCATAAAAGGTGCAGGGTGATCAGTTTTCAACATGAGAGGTGCAACGGTATCCAGCATACTGGGGCAAAAAGGACGCCAGCGTTCACGAAATTTTATTTGTTCATTAATTCTATCGGCAACGCCTTCAATACTTGGACAGCCTAAAATACTGCGTCCACCCAAAGCTCTTGGGCCAAACTCCATGCGCCCCTGAAACCAGGACACGGGATTACCATCGGCTAAAATCTGAGCGATTATTTTCGGGACATCATTAATTTGTTCAAACTGAACACTCTGCCCACTTTCCGGTTTATAACTTTTACAGGCCGTAATACATTCTTCATTGGTAAATTCAGGCCCCAGAAAAACATGTTCCATTTTTTCCAGCTCAATACCGCGTTTGGCAATAGCAAATGATGCTGCACCGATAGCTGTACCAGCATCAGAAGCGGCAGGCTGAACAAAGAGTTCTTTAACCTCATCACGGGCAACAATTTTCTGGTTTAATTTAACATTAAGAGCCGAACCACCGGCAAAAGCTATTTTGCCTGTTTCCTTAATGATATCTCCCAGATAATAATCCATAAGTTTTAAGGACACCTCTTCAAACAACTTTTGAATGGCAGCAGCATAATCTATATAGGGATCATCAATTTCATCACCCTGCCGCTTAGGACCGAGCCAGTCAATTAATTTGGGTGAAAAATAATAGCCCTGGCCATTTTCTTTGTAGCGACGAGTGCCAATCACATTGATCAAATCCGTATTCACTCTGAAATCCAGGCCATCCGCTTTTTCTTTAAGCGTGATCAGGCGGGAAAAATCGTATTTATCCGGATCACCATACGGCGCCATACCCATGACTTTAAATTCGCCATCAAGCATTTCAAAGCCCAAAAATTCAGTTATGGCACCATACACACCACCCAAAGAATCAGGATCATAAAATTCTTTTATTTTATGAATTATTCCATTTTCACCATAACCAAAGAATGTTGTGGCATACTCACCTTTGCCATCAATACCCATAATCGCAGTTTTTTCTTTAAAACCAGATAGATGATAGGCACTGCTGGCATGCGCCAGATGGTGTTCAACGGATTCAAACTGAATCTCATCCCAGTTAATACCAATCTGTTCACACATTGCTTTGATATAACCGACATAGCGACGATAGCGGCGATTTCCATTAAACAAAGCATCCAGAGCCCGATCCGGGGCATACCAGTATCGTTTGGCATAATGCCAACGAGCCGGAGTAGAAAGATTTATTTCAGCATAGGGTACTGCAACAATGTCAATTTGTTCTGGCTTAATGCCAGCATAATCCAGACAAAATTTTGTCGCCTCAAGAGGCATTTTACCTTTAGCGTGTTTATCCCGAAGAAAGCGCTCCTCTTCAGCAGCAGCAACCAGTTTGCCATCAATAAAAAGCGCAGCAGAGGGATCATGATTAAGGGAGCCTGAAAGCCCCAGAGTGATCAATGGCACTGAAATTCCTTGTCTAGTATCGTATAAGAATTGACTATTTTAGCAATTATTTGATTAGGAAGTAATAGGCTTCATACAAATGCTTAGTATGACTGCCCGACCACTTATTATTTTTATCATTTTTCACCGTACTTTATGATACACTAATTCAAGTTATTCATGAATTTGCCTGAAATTCTCAAAAATGAAACAACATTTTTTAAACAAGGAAGTAGCATGTCAGAACAAAACCCGTACTCAACACCTGAAGCCTCTCTGGAGATAGAACAGGAGCAAAAATATCAGCCTGATATCTTTAGTTTCAGCGGCCGCATTGGGCGTTTAAGATATCTGGCCTATAGTTTTGGTATCAGCATTATATTAATGGTGGCAATGGCCGTAATGATGGGGCTGGCGGCGGCACTGGGTTCCGGAAACGAAATGCCACAGGAAGGTACACCAGTCATGATTATAGTGATATCAGGCATCTACTATATACTATCAATTGCTTTTGCCGTTATGTTTGGTAAACGTCGCCTAAATGACCTGGATAAAAGCGGCTGGTGGTTTTTATTATTTTTTGTGCCGATTGCTAACATTATTATCGCTATATATATCCTTTTTTTCTCTGGTTCAGAAGGGGCTAACAACTTTGGTGCTGCTCCCGTTGAGAATTCCAAAGGTGTCAAAATAGTCGCCTTATTTATCCCCATCCTTTTTGTGCTGGGCGGTATTCTTGCTGCAATTGCTATTCCTGCTTATCAGGACTATGTTGATAGAGCTAAAAGCATGCAGATGCAGAATAATTAATCATTTTAGCTCTCCACAATCAAGCCTGTATTTTAAACATCTGATATGGGCAAACCGCCCATGCTACTACGAATATCAGACTAAAAATTTACATTTCATTTCCTGGAACAAATGCCGAGAGCAAAACCATAAATTTCATTCCCTATTATGAAAAAATTTTATAATTTTTCGGATGCGTTTTTTGTCTTTCAGACTTAATTTCTGGCATTGCGCATAGTCTTTGTAAAAGGCAAGTCTTTGAGATTTTGATAGTTCATATTTTGCTCGTTTATCCAAACAAGCCAGATCTTTAATGATTCGGTATTCTAAAAAAGGTTTATACCATTTCATACCGGATGGACAGTCAATTAAGTAAATTTTCGGAAAATCCGATTTAATGTCCACCATGATATTACGCCACTTAAAATCATTATGCGCAAAGTTATGCTGGTGTAAGATTCGAGCTGCAGAAGCAACCTGTTGACTAACCTGGGCGACCCATTCAGGCTGCTGCAGATACGTCTGATAGTTATCAGCAATATCGGCAAGATCACAAGTATTCACAAGTTCTTCGGTGATTAAAATACCTCGTGTTGTGATCCAGCCTTTTGTTTCCTGACCATAGGCAACCACTTTGGCAACAGGAAGATTCAGCTCTTCAAACCAGCGTAAATTTTGCCATTCCGTTTTAATTTTACTTTGTCCCAGATATCGCTGAATTTTTTTTCTGGAAATATTATATTTTTTTAGATAATAATTTTTACCGTCAATGTGTATTTTGTAAACCTGGCTCAGAGGACTTTTGGTAATAAACTCACCTTTATAGTCATAGGCAGTGTCAAAATTATTAAACAGTTTACTCAGAGGGCTCCCCTGGTATTGTGGGATAATATGCCACTCAATTTTTTTATGGTGAAAGTAATTTATCAGAGAGTCAAAAATCATTTTTTATAATGAGTATCAGAGCCTATTGAGAGCTAGTAGACTATGATATTGCATCCCCTTTTCGTTGCTTTCGCTGCCATAATTTCTGCCCCTGCTTTTCAACTTTTTGCCAGAAGACGCCGTGCTTAGTCAAACAATCTTGTAGACTACACTGATGATATAATTTCATAAAACGAAAAAAATCTCGTTGAGTCAAGCCAATATCCATTGAAGAATAATACAGGCTGGCGATATCTTTAACAATCCAGCGTTCAGGTGTTTGCTTTCGCAGTTGGGCTCGGTGCAAGTCAATCAAAGAAATTTTTAAGTCTTGCCCAACTTGATTAACTTTTGACAATGATGCTTCTGCTAATAAAAAATGGCAGATATAAAAATCTCTATGATTCACACCATTTTGATGTAAAGTACGACTAATATGAGAAACTTTAGTAATAAGAGCCCGTTTCATAGAAAATTCTGGTGTTTTTTGTTTCCAGTCAGCACAAAAATCTTCCAGGCTAATGGTGTTGATCAAATCTTCAGTAATAATAAATGACTGCTGTGTAGCCGGATTGCTGCCTTTATTCCCATAACCGGCAATTTTCATTGTCTCGATATTAAGTTGTTCCAATTTTTTTATGGCAAGGTATTCATTGGCGGCTCCCAGCACAGGTAAACGCAAACGTATCAAGTTTTCAATAATTTCAAACCAGCCGACACCTCGGTGTATCTTGATAAAGTAACTCTGTTCAAGCAGAGAAAAACGTAAAGTTTTTCGTGCTTCCAGGGCACGAAAAATATCTCCCTGAAGCTCTTCAGCTTCGATGAAAGGATCTTTATTTTGCCATTGCTGTGCAAATGGTTCACTCAATTCTAGCTGCATAATGGTTAAAACGCCCGATTAAAATAATCTTTCCAGTATTTATAACAGTCTTTGTTATTCCAATTTTTCAAAAATCGAAGTCTATCTCGTTGCCAGCTTTTTTTAGAACGCCAGCTCATTTTATGCTGAACCATGGCATCCAGATCCAGTATCCAAACATTACTTTCATCAATCAGAAAGTTACTGCCTTTAAGATCTCCATGAGAAATATTATAGTTGCTGAGTTGGTTTAATGTGGTAATTAATTTGTCTGCAACAATTTGTTTATCACGCCTTAAGTTCTCATCACACTTCTTGTCATCACAAAAGAAGTCCCAGCTACTCTGCCCCTGCTGGTATTTACAAATAAAGTAACTACAGCGTTTGCCCAGCGAAGGTGATAATTCAATTAATGCCACAGGTTCTGGTGTCAAAATCCCCATAAAACGCAGAAGATGCGCATTGATCCATGATTTCCTGGCTCTTGAATTCTGCCCCTTATGCAGTAATTCATAAGCAATGCCCTTAGGGTTATAACGTTTAACAACATATTTCTCATCGCCAACCAATACAGATTTTACAGTACAGGTATTCCCCTGCTTTAAAAAAGCTGATTGCTCATTTTGAAAAAAAAGTTCCGGTTGATCCAGTAATTCCTGTATAGCCGATGTATGATATTCCCGACGACATAGGGTATAAGCCTGCTGTTTTTTTTCATAAATGACTTCAGTACACTCTCTGAGTATTTTTTTTAAATAATGTTCAATACGTCCCATCTGAAAAAATTGTATTGAATGCCAGAATTGAGTTAAATCAGTTTTGGTCAGGTTCATATTAGCCAGAGAGCTGTACTCTTTCAGTAAAACCATGCTGCTGTTTTTTGTAATATCAAACGTTTGGGCAAGAAATAAGGCCAGATTATTGAGTCGATTTTTTTTCTTTAAAGGCACAGCACTGGCTTTGAGTTCTTCACCATCAAGTGTATAGATTTTTCTCTCATCTTCATTTGGAACAATTTCAAGGAAGAAGTTGGCATAATGTAAATCCTGGTGTGCTAAACCTGAACAGTGATGCTGTTCTAATACTGACATCATAGATTTAAGTTGCTGTTCTCGTTTTTGGTGATCATTATTCGCCCAGAACTCAGCCAGGTTTTGTCCTTCAATATATCTAAAAACCAGAAAATAAACACCTTCATCTGAGAGACCACGAGTTATTAATTCAGGCGTTAGGATATGATATTTGCCAAGCAGTTCGGCTCCGGATGTTTCTCTTAACCAGTGTTTTTCAGCTCGAGAAGAATGTAGAAATAATTTTATAATGGCTTTATTATTTGCATAACTTCCGAGAAAAACCATTCGTTTTCCCGGCACAATACGAAGTAATTGATCACACTGAATCGCTTGATCATCAATGCTTAACTGAAAAGGAGAAGCCACCTGATACTTTGTATCCTGAAGCTTCTTCAATGTCATTGCTTCGATCGACATAAGTAATTACTTTATCTCTGTTTTATGATTTTCATAAACATTAGCTCGCGATCTCTTTTTGCCCGTTTCTTCAATAATATCAGAAACTCTGTCTGGCATACTGAAAATATCGCTGTTTCGCATATAGTTTAAGGCATTTTCCTGCCATTGCGGCCACTCATCTGAAGTCAGCATATCTAACAGCTGCAAATTGTATTCAGCTTGTTGAAAAGGCTCTGACAGAACTCGACCAGCTTTTGCCTTTTCAATATGAAAGGCATAACCACAAACACCGCTAATCAGCTGTGGAATTCCTGCCGCTATTGCTTCTAAAAGTACTGTTCCAGTATTTTCATGTCGTGCAGGATGCATAAAAAGATCAGTTGCCAATAGCAATTCCGGCACATCATCTCTTGCCCCAGGAAGATGGACTTGATTCTCAATGCCCAATTTCTTGGCAAGTGCTCTGTATTTTTTGAGCTTGTCTTCACCAGCCACGATAAGAAAAGTTTTACTGCGTAACGGTTCAGGTAAACTGGCCAAAGCTTCCATGGCCCGATCAACCCCCTTGCGTTTATAACCAGTGCCTATCATCAGCAATAACTTGTCACCATCATTCAATACATGGTGATTGAACGCCAGAGTCTTACGAACTCTGCTGCGTATTTCATCAGCATTATCTGGCCTGATACGTGATCGATCAACACCGGGTGGTAATGAGTGAAAACGCTCTGCAGGCGTATGGTAGATTTTTTTAAAATTCTCCATTTGAATTTCAGAGATAAAGAGCAGTTCAACATTTGTATCAACAGAAAAAACAGCTTCTTCCATTGACTGAAAGACTTTATAGCGATTACCTAAGCGATAGAGTTTACCGTGCTGATCACTGACTTTCGCTTCATAGCAGGGATCGGCTGCATAATAGAGATCCAGATCCTTCATTTTGTTAAAACCAACAACCAAGTCAAAACTTTCCTGAAGCAATAGTTGAGACAATTTATCTGAAAAATCACTTATCCGCTGGTGATTAGTAAAACCTTTAACTGAAATTTTTGTGAGATTAAAGCCATCAGGTACTTCACCTTCCCAGATAAAAGTATAAACTGAGATTTCATGCCCTCGTTTCTGGCACTCTTTTGCAATTCGTAAAAAATCACGCTCCAGTCCACCATAAGGGAAATATTTAAACAGTGCAAAAGCTAATTTCATTTTTTATCCCATTCAATCAGGTTGTTGATGATTCATCATCAGAAGCTAACATTTTATTCAACGATTCTGAAACCTGGTTTGGAGTCAGCGAAATGAAACATTCAGGCGTAATGCTATCTGCTCTGTTAGATCGTTCTTTTTTAAAACACTCTTTTTTAAAACAAGGAGCACAATCAATATCTGCTTGCAGGTGCAACTGATTATGACCATACGTCCCAGTCAGTCCTGGACTGGTCGGCCCATAGAGTGCAACCGTTGGTTTTCCTAACGCTGCAGACAGATGCGCCAATCCGGTATCAACTGCAACCACTGCATCAACTTTTCTTAGCTGCTTGAGCAGTTCATTGAGATTCATTTTATCTAGCACTAAAACCTGATCAGATTGTTTGTTATGTTGTTTGATTTTTAGGGCTCTTTGATGTTCAGTCTCATTGCCCCATGGCAGCAAAACCGTATAAGCCTGTTCTGTCATTATATCTGCCAGCTCAAGCCAGTAATTTTCCGGCCAGTGTTTTGTTGTCCATGTTGTGCCATGTAGAAAGAGTATTTGCGGGGTGTGAAGTGCCTTCCCCTCTACCCCACTTCTCAAGAAGGGAAAAGCACTAGTATCAAGACTGTCAATATTTTCTTTTATGCCGTAATCGATGACAGGGGGGAGCTTGTAGCCAAGGACTTTGGCAAATAGTTTCCGGACTCTCTCAACAGCATGCTGTTTTTTTTGAACAGCCTGAGGGTACTGGTAAAAATAGGATGCAACCGGCTCTCTGGCAGATTTTTTATCCAGGCCATAACTTGGGCCTCTTGCCATGCGAGTAAGCATCGCACTTTTAAACAAACCTTGTGCATCAATGACATAATCATATTCTTGTTGCTGTAATTGTTGTTTAAATTGTTTCCACTCACCAGTAAACAGGGCTTTAAAAAGTTGTTTACGCCAGCGTCTGATCGCAACAGGAATCACCGTCCTGACATCAGGATGCCAATGAGGAATTTCAGCAAAACTTTCTTCAACAACCCAGTCAAATTGAATATCACCCAGAGATTTTTTAGCATCAGTCAATGCAGGCAGTGTATGTATCACATCACCCAGAGAGGATGTTTTAATGATAAGGACAGTCTTCAATCTAAGACTCCCCGATCATTGAAAGAGACTCAAGAGCCCGCAAAACTCTTTTGGGTTCCAGTTTCTCCAGGCATTGTGTATGACCTAGAGGACAGGTGCGTTTAAAACAGGGGCTACAGTCCAGGTTTAGTGTTTCAGTTGCACAGTTTTTTCCTAATGGCGGAGTAAAATTTGGATCACTGGAACCATAGACTCCCACAACCGGCACCCCCAGTGCGGCCCCCATGTGCATCAGTCCGGAATCATTACTAACCACAGCCTGGCTCAAAGACATCAGGTCAATAGCTTGTGCCAGTTGGGTTTTACCGCATAAATTCACCGCTTTCTGATCAATGAGCTGATTGATCTGCTGCGCAATACCATGATCTTTTTGTGAGCCAAAGATCCACACCTGCCACCCCTGTTTTATTTTTTCCTGCGCCAGTGCTCCATAGTGTCTGGCTGGCCACTGCTTGGCAGGACCATATTCTGCTCCTGGGCACAGTGCAAGTACAGGCTTGTCATCAGATAATCCAAAGTCATTCAGGGCCGACTGAACTTTTTCAGCCTGAACCGTTAATGCCGGTACAGGAATGGAAGTGATATCAGGCGGGTTTTCATTGACAGGCTTTGCCAGAGCAACAAAACGCTGTACGGTCATGGTTAATTTTGATTTGTCTAACGGATACCAGTCATTGAGCAAACCATAGCGGAATTCTCCCACATAACCTGTTCTTCGAGGAATGTTTGCCCAGAAAGGCACTAAAGCGGATTTTAGAGAATTGGGTAATAAAATGGCCTGGGTATAACCTTTGCCACGCAAGGATTTACCCAGTTGATAACGCAGTTTAAGTTGTAACTGACCATGCCCGAGAGGCATATCAATAACATCAGTCACTTCAGGCATACGTTCTAGAAGCGCATTACTCCAGGGAGGGGCCATAACGTCAATCTGCGCCACCGGATTTTGCTGTTTAAGTGCAATAAACAGACTCTGTGCCATTACCATATCGCCCACCCAGGATGGGCCGATAATCAGGATCCTGTCCTGCTCTGAAGCAGTATTCAATTTCACTCTTTGAGTAAATACTCAGCACCGCAGTATGGACATTTTGCCATACCCCCATTTTCCACCACAGGCAGGTAGACTTTAGGGTGAGAATTCCAGAGGCTGGTACCAGGCATTGGACAATGTGCAGGCAACTCAGATTCTCTCAACTCATACCGATTACTGGTATTGGGTGTCATTAGTTCTTCATTCTTTGTTTGAGCCATATTTGCTTGTGCCATAGATGGTTCCTCTAAGTGATATTAACTGAATGGCTGTTCTTTAATATTACCATTCTTTATTTAACCAGCGTTTGCCATTGCGGATACAATTCACGGCGGCCATGAACCTGATCAAAATACATGGATTGTAATTTCTCAGTAATGGGTCCTCGTCCACCATTGCCGATCTGACGGTTATCCAGTTCACGAATCGGAGTCACCTCTGCTGCAGAGCCGGTAAAAAAGGCTTCATCAGCACAATAAACTTCATCACGAGTGATTCGTTTTTCTTTAACTTCATAGCCAAGTTCAGCGGCTAATGTGAAAATTGTATCACGAGTAATACCCTCCAGAGCTGAGGTCAGATCCGGTGTATAGATGGTATCATTTCGAACAATAAAGATATTTTCACCACTGCCTTCTGCCACAAAACCTTCAACATCCAGTAACAGAGCTTCATCATAACCATCAGTTAAAGCTTCTTGCAGAGCAAGCATGGAGTTCATATAGTTACCATTGGCTTTTGCTTTGCACATGGTAATATTAACATGATGGCGAGTAAAAGAAGACGTCCGGATACGGATGCCTTTTTCCAGATTTTCTGCCCCCAGATAAGCTCCCCACTCCCAGGCGGCAACCATGATATGAACTTTCAGGTTATCAGCGCGCAGGCCCATGCCTTCACTGCCATAAAAGGCCATTGGCCGAATATAGGCAGAATCAAGATTATTCTGGTCCACTACCGCTTTGGTTGCTTCATTAATCGTTTCTTTATCAAAGGGCATTTTCATATTGAGAATATGTGCAGAGCGAAACAGACGGTCCGTATGTTCCTGCAAGCGGAAAATTGCCGCTCCTTTTTCAGTTTGATAGGCACGCTCACCTTCAAAAACACCCATACCATAATGCAATGTGTGTGTTAAGACATGAACTTTGGCATCACGCCAGGGAACCATTTTACCATCAAACCAGATGACGCCATCAATGTCATCCATCGAC